>NZ_JBQERA010000001.1:0-890637 GCF_053813445.1 Actinokineospora lacus | reverse complement strand
TGGTCTGGCCGGGCTCGGCGAAGCCGCTGGTCTGGCCGGGCTCGGCGAAGCCGCTGGTCTGGCCGGGCTCGGCGAAGCCGCTGGTCTGGCCGGGCTCGGCGAAGCCGCTGGTCTGGCCGGGCTCGGCGAAGCCGCTGGTCTGGCCGGGTTCGGTGAAGGCTGCTTGGGCGGTCAGGGGGTCCGGCCTGGTGGTTCCGGGCTGGCCGCCCGCGCCGTCCGGGGCCGGGGTGGGTGACTGCGCCGGGTCGGAGTAGTCGAGGGTGTAGGTGGTGGGCTTCGCGCCGGTGCCGTCGTCGACGGTGACCACCACGATGTCGCCGCCGCCCGGCCGCTCGGCGGTGATGGTCGTGGGCGGGTCGGAGATGACGGCCCTGCCGTCCTCGCCCGCTCGGATGAGGTCGCCTTCCGCGCCCGGCGCCTGTCCCGCGTCGGCGGGAGTCCCTTCCGGACCGAAGGCGGGCTGTGCCTGCGCGCCGTCGGGACCCTGCGCGGGACCGCCGGGAAGGCCGGGCGTCGGCGCGGCGCCGAAGTCCATTGTGTACGTCTTGGGGGTGCCGCTGCCGTCGTCGACGGTCACCGTCACCTGGCCCTGGCTGTCCGGGCTGGTGACCTCGATGGTGCGCCCGTCTTCGGAGATCCGCACCGTCTCCGGCCTGCCGTCGAGCCCCGGTGTGCCCTGCGTGGGCGGCTCGGTCGCGCTGGGATCGGTGGCACTGGGGTCAGTCGCGCTGGGATCGGTCGCGCTCGGGTCGGTCAGCTCCTCCAGTGAGGGCATGGTCGCCGGGGTGGGCATGGGGGTCGCAGGCGTGGGCGTTCCCGAGCCGGTGCCGCTCCCAGTCCCACTACCCGTACCGCTACCGGTCCCAGTACCGCTGTCAGTTCCAGTACCGGTCCCCGTGCCAGTGCCAGTACCGGTGCCAGTCCCCGTGCCAGTGCCGTCGGTGCCGTCGCCCTTGGGCGCGCCGGGCACCTTCATCAGGCCGAACACCTTCAGCTCGGCCATGATCCGCAGGTTGTCCAGCGCCGCGTCCTGCAGCTCGGTGACCTGGTCCTTGAGGTCGTCGGTGGCGACGTACCAACTGTGGATCTTCTCGCGGATCTGCTGCCTGGTCTCCTCGGACTTGCTGACGACGTCGTCGGCCATGCCCCTGACCTTGTCGCCGCTCTCGTCGCACTCGTTGGAGTCGAACCACTCCAGCATCTCCGGCGTGGCGAGCTTGCCGATCATCGCCTGCGCGTCGCCGTCGTCCTTGTCGCAGTTGAAGGTCCACTCGTGCCAGTCGTCGCAGGTCTCGGCGAACTGGTCGAGGTCGCCCTGGGTGACCTTCTTCCAGTCGTCGGCCTTCGGGAAGCTGCTGAAGTCGAAGATGCCGACGCTGTTGTCCGCGTACTGCGAGTACAGCTGCTCGGCGCCGTCCATGGCCGAGGTGAGCCCGCCCGCGGTCGTCTTGCACGCCCCCGCGTAGTCGGTGAGGGTCTTCTCCACCCGCTCGACGGCGACCTTGAACGCCTCGAACGACTCGCCTTTCCAGTCGTGGGCGAGCTTGTCCTTGCCGCCCTTGACGACCGAGACGATGTTCTCCATCGCCGCGGCGAGGCCCTCCAGCCGCAGCGCGTCCTTCTTGACCTTCCCCCAGCGCAGCTCGTTGACCTCTTGGCGCTTCTCCGGCGTCTTCGGGCTGAGGTTGAGCTCCAGCTTGGCGTCATAGGCCGGGATCACCTGGTCGACGCCGGAGTTGAGCCGGTCGCCGATCTCGTCCCACGCCTCGCCCCTGGTGCCCGCCGAGACGGCCTTGTTCACCAGTGCCTGGTAAGCGTCCGGCTTCTCGAAATCCACTGCTACCCCCTAAAAGCCAGACGCTCAGACGTACTGGGTGTCGGCGGGCGGCTGCCCGGTCCGCTCCTCGATCTTCTTCAAGTTGCTGTAACCGGAGGTGTCGGACTCCACCACGAGATCGGTGCCCTGGTTCAGGCTCGCGCTGATCTCGCCCAGGTGCGTGGCCAGGTTCCCCAGGTCGGCCGTGAGCGCCTGCCAGTACTGCTCGAACTCCGCGCCCTGCACACCCGCCCAGGTCTTGCCGAAGTCGGGCGCCTTGGCGGTGCTCTGCGCCAGGTCCGACTGGATCATCGACACCTGCGCCTGCGCCTCGGCGAACACCGCGGCGAACCCGCGGACCGCGTCCGCGTCGTAGTCGAAACCACCGCCACTGCCCACAGCTCTCCCCTTCCGGTGACCCGGCCCCTGGTGCGCAGGGTACTCGTCCGGTCTGACCAGGACGGTCCCTTTGCCGCGAGTTCAGGGGTGCGATGGGCGGGGCGGGGCCGCGGTTCCGGATCGGTTGCGGACGCGAAGGGGATCAGCGCGCGGCGGCGACCACGCCGGCGAGGCGGTCGGCGGCGGCCTGGGCCAGGTCCTGGCTCGCGGCCTCCACCATCACCCGCACGAGCTGCTCGGTGCCCGAGGGGCGCAGCAGCACGCGGCCGGTGTCGCCCAGCTCGGCCTCCACCTCGGCGACGGCCGCGCTGACCTCCGGAGAGGACGCGACGGCGGCCTTGTCCGCCACCTTCACGTTCACCAGCACCTGCGGCAGCTTCGCCATCACGCCCGCGAGGTCGGCCAGGGAGCGCCCGGTCGACGCCATCCTGGCCATCAGCCGCATCGCGGTGAGCAGGCCGTCGCCGGTGGTGGCGTGCGAGGGGATGATCACGTGCCCGGACTGCTCGCCGCCCAGGGCCAGGCCCGAGGCGCGCAGCTCCTCCAGGACGTAGCGGTCGCCGACGCCCGTCGTGCGCAGCGCCACACCGGCGTCGCGCATCGCCAGGTGCAGGCCCAGGTTGCTCATGACGGTGATGACGAGGGTGTCGTCGACGAGCTCACCCGCGTCCTTCATCGCCAGCGCCAGCACGGCCATGATCTGGTCGCCGTCGACGACGGCGCCGGTGGCGTCCACGGCCAGGCAGCGGTCGGCGTCGCCGTCGTGGGCGATACCCAGGTGGGCACCCTCGGCCACGACCGCGGCGCGGAGGTCGTCGAGGTGGGTGGACCCGCAGCCGTCGTTGATGTTCTCCCCGTCGGGCAGGGCGTGCAGGGCGATGACCTCGGCGCCCGCCTCCCGGTAGGCGCGGGGGGCCGCGGCCCACGCGGCGCCGTTGGCGCAGTCGACCACGACGCGCAGGCCGTCGAGGCGGTTGGGGACGGCCTTGAGGAGGTGCTCGACGTAGCGGTCGACGGCGTCGTTGATGTCGTACACCCGCCCGACGCCCGCGCCGGTCGGGCGGTCGGCGGTCGAGCCCAGCCCCGCCTCGATCTCGTCCTCCAGCGTGTCGGGGAGCTTGTGCCCGCCCGCGGCGAAGAGCTTGATGCCGTTGTCGGGCATCGCGTTGTGCGAGGCGGAGATCATCACGCCCAGGTCGGCGCCCAGGTCGCCCACCAGGTACGCCACGCCGGGCGTGGGCAGCACGCCGACCTGCATGACGTCGGCGCCCGCGGACGCCAGACCCGCGCACACCGCGGCCTGGAGCATCTCGCCGCTGGCCCGCGGGTCGCGGCCGACGACGGCGACCGGCCGGTGCGTGCGGTCGTGGGCGGCGAGCACCCTGGCGGCCGACGCGGCCACCGACAGCGCCAGCTCCGGGGTCAGCTCAGCGTTGGCGAGACCGCGCACACCGTCGGTGCCGAACAGGCGGGCCATGGACTGGGAAACCTCCGCTGAGTAGAGAAAAGGGGTGGAAAACCAAACGGGAGCAGCACGAGGCGTGCTGCTCCCGACCGGTAGCCGATGACCCGGAGGTCAGCGCTTGCTGTACTGGGGGGCCTTGCGGGCCTTCTTCAGGCCGTACTTCTTGCGCTCCTTGACCCGGGGGTCACGGGTGAGGAAGCCCGCCTTCTTCAGCGGCGGCCGGTCCTCGCTGTCCAGCTCGATCAGCGCGCGGGCGATGGCCAGGCGCAGCGCGCCCGCCTGCCCGGTGATGCCGCCGCCGTGCAGGTTGGCGCGGATGTCGAAGGCCTCGTTCTTCTCGACGGTCACCAGGGGCTCACGGATGAGCTGCTGGTGCACCTTGTTCGGGAAGTACTCCTCCAGGGTCTTGCCGTTGAGGAGGAACTTGCCGGAGCCCGGGGTGATGCGCACCCGCACCACGGCCTCCTTGCGGCGGCCGACGGTCTGGGCGGTCTCGGCGGTCAGCCGGGGCAGCGCCGGGGCGTCCTCGTCGTCCTCGTCCTCGGCCTCGATGGCCTCGAACGAGTCGGCCGGGGCCTCGTCGTCCTGGACGGCCTCGTCATCCTGGGTGGCCTCGGGGGCCTCCTCCGGGGTCTCCTCGACGGCGACGTCGGAAGTCTCGGGGGCCTCGTTCACCTCGGGGGTGTCCTCGGCCTCGGCCGGGGTCACAACGTCCTCACTCACTTGGCGACCTTCGCAATCTCGAACGGCTTGGGCTGCTGCGCCTCATGCGGGTGGCTCGGACCCGCGTAGACCTTCAGCTTCTTGGCCTGGGCGCGGCCCAGCTTGTTCTTGGGCAGCATGCCCTTGACGACCTTCTCCAGCAGCCGCTCCGGCCGGGTGTCGAGCATCTCGCCGAAGGAGCGCTTGCGCAGACCGCCGGGGTAGCCGCTGTGCCGGTAGACGAACGCGGTGTCGCGCTTGTTTCCGGTCAGCGCCACCTTCTCGGCGTTGACGATGACGACGAAGTCGCCAGTGTCGACGTGCGGGGCGTAGGTGGGCTTGTGCTTGCCGCGCAGCAGGGTCGCGACGTGCGTGGCGAGCCTGCCAAGCACCACGTCCTCGGCGTCGACAACGTGCCAAGCGCGGTCGATCTCGCCGGGCTTCGGGGTGTACGTGGGCACGGGTCTACCTCATTGTCAACTTGCGTCATGGGCACCTGTGCGGGCATCACCCCAGGTCAGACGGGCCGACCCGGGGCGCGCAACGCCACCCGACCAAACCAACCCAGTCGGGCATCACGCCCCGCGCCGCACAACAAAGAAAGAAGATACCCGGTGGGCTCGGCGAGGGTCAAAACGGGTCCCCTCACACGACGGTCCGGGGCGGTTCGGCACAGACAACGAGCCCGTGCGGCCACCGGGTCCGGCGGCCGCGCGGGCTCGATCGAGGTGCTCGTCCCCAGTGGGGGTGTTTAGCCCCAGCGGGAGGCGTTGGCCTTCTCGGTCGCCTCGTAGTTGTCGCCCGCCTGCTGCACGGCCATGCCGATGCTGGACAGGACCTGCTTGAGCTCGTCGTAGGCCTTGTCCCACTCGGCCTGCTTGGCGTTCCACGCCTCGGAGGCGGCACCGGTGTAACCGGCGGCCAGCGGGGCCAGGCGGCTCTTCAGCTGGCTGAGCAGGCCCTCCAGCTGGCCGGAGGTGCTGTTGATGGACTGGGCGGCGTTGGCCACCTCGGCGAAGTTGACGCTGATCTCACTCATCTGAGTTCTTCTCCCTGTACTGGATAAGCCTGGTGTTGGTGTTCGCCGGCACTAGGGCCGAACTCAGCCGCCGAGGACGTTGGTGATGTTGCTGAGGGACTGGGAGGACTCCTCCTCCTGGCGCACGTACGCCGCGTTGGACTCCTTCAGCTGCTCCGAGATCGCCTGGAGGGCGTCGTGCAGCCTGCGGGAGTCGTCCTGGTAGCGCTGCAGAAGGGTGCTGAAGGCGACGGACGCCTGGCCCTTCCAGTTGTCCCGCAGCGGGTTGAGAGCGCCGTACAGGCTCTTCAGCGCGTCCTGGCTCTCCTGGTTGACGTTGTCCACGTCGACCGCGGCCTTCGCCATCTCTTCTACAGAAACACCGTATCCGGCCATTGGGAGTGACCCCCTACATAGTGGTTGGCTCGTACGTTCTTCGTCCGTACGCCCCTTACGACTGTGACCATGCCAGGTTCGGTTCCACCCGGGTTGCAGTTGGTCTCAGGTAGTTGCTCCCGCTAACGCCGAAACGCGGAACCCGCAGGTCAGCGCCCAACCGCGTGTGCGAAAGCATCCATTAGGGGCGCATGAGGATCTGGTGGTCGGAGAAATCGTCGTCGTCCGGATCGGACGGAGGGCCCGGCTTGGGCGCGTCCTTCTCCGCGTCCGCGGCTCGCTGGATCTCGCGCCGCAGGGCGGCGGAATCCGCGCGCGCCTCGGCCGCCGCCCGCCGGGAGCGGGTGACGGCCGAGGCGAGATCCGCGCGGAACCGGGCGACGGACTCCGCGAAGTCCTGGTTCATGGGGCGACAGTACTGCCCCCCTCGGGTCAGTCCGGCTGAATCCAGGCCACGTGCATGAGCGCCTGGCCCACCTTGCGGCCGACCAGCGTCCCGCGGCCCGGCGGCATCGCCGAGGGCTTGACGGTGCCCAGCAGCGCGCCCTCGTCCTTGCTGCCCGCCATGACCAGGCCGGGGCTCGCGATCTCCTTCAGCTTGCCCAGGATCGGGTCGAACATCGCCCGGGACGCGCCGCCGGTGCGCCGCACGGTCACCATGTGCAGGCCGACGTCCTTGGCCTGCGGCAGGAATTCCGAGAGCGGTTGCAGCGGGTTGTTGCCCTGTGGCGCGACCAGGTCGTAGTCGTCGACGATGACGAACAGCTCCGGGCCCTTCCACCACGAGCGGTTCTTCAGCTGCTCCTGCGTCACGTCCGGTCCCGGCAGGCGCTTGAGCATCGAGCCGCGGACGTCCTTGACGATGTCGCCCAGCTGGTTGGACGACACCGCGTAGCTGAGCAGGTGGTCGGTGTTGACGAAGCCCAGCATCGTGCGCCGGTAGTCGACCAGGATGATGACCGCTTCCTTCGGCGTGTAGCGGTCCATGATCCCGCGCACGATGGTCCGCAGCAGGTTCGTCTTGCCGGACTCGCCGTCGGCGAAGGCCATGAAGTGCGGCTCGGCGTCGAAGTCCAGGTACACCGGGGCCAGGTCGTCCTCGTTGACGCCGATCGGGACGAGCTTGGTGTCGCGGCGCTGGTCCTGGGCCAGCAGGTCCTGGTAGGCCATGAGGTCGGGGAGCAGGCGGACCTTCGGCGCGCCGCGCCCGCGCCAGGCGCCCTTGATCCGGGCCACCGCGTCCTGCACGCCGCCCGCGACGTCGTCGGGGTTGCTCGACCCGTCGACCCTGGGCAGCCCGACCAGGAAGTGCAGCTTGTCGCGGGAGAGCCCGCGGCCGGGGCGCCCGGCGGGGATGTTCACCGCGACCCTGCGGTCCACGTCGGACTCCGACGGGTCGCCGAGGCGCAGCTCGAAGCGGGTGCCCAGCAGGTCCTTGAGGGCCGGGCGGATCTCCGCCCAGCGGTTGGCGGCCACGACGACGTGGATGCCGTAGGACAGGCCCTGCGCGGCCAGGTTGACGACCTGCATCTCCAGGCTCTCGAACTCCTGGCGGAAGTTCAGCCAGCCGTCGACGACCAGGAAGACGTCGCCGAAGGGGTCGTCGGCGATCTCGCCGCGGCGCTTGCGGTTGCGGTAGTCGGTCATCGAGTCGATGCCCAGATCGCGGAAGCGGCCCTCGCGCTCGGTGACCAGGCTGGTCACCTCGGCCACCATGCGGCGGACCTTGTCGGGGTCGAGGCGGCCCGCGACGCCGCCGACGTGCGGCAGCCCGTCCAGCGAGCCCAGCGTGCCGCCGCCGAGGTCGACGGCGTAGAACTGGACTTCCTGGGGGGTGTGGGTCAGCGCCATCGACATGATCATCGTGCGCAGCAGCATCGACTTGCCCGACTGCGGGCCGCCCGCGACGGCGGCGTGGCCCGCGGCGCCGGAGAAGTCCGCCCACAGCAGGTCCCGGCGCTGCTCGTAGGGCTTGTCGATGATGCCCAGCGGGATCTGCAGGCGGCCGTTGCCGTAGAAGCCGACCGGCGACAGGCCGCGGTCCTCGGTGGGCTGCAGCGGCGGGAACAGCGTGTCCAGCGAGTTGGGCTCGTTGAGCGGGGGCAGCCACACCTCGTGCGCGGGCGGGCCCTGCCCGACCAGGCGCGCGACGACGACGTCGAGTTCGCTGGCCTCCTGGCCGCTCTCCGGCTTGGGCTCCTCCTTGACCGGCAGGACCGGCTTCTCCGGCTCCTTGGCGATCTCCACGTAGTCCGGCACGAACAGCTTGGCGCGCCGGTCGCCGCTGACCGCGGTGACCGGGCCCGCGGCCTGCATTCCCGCTGGCCGATAAGGACCGGACACATAGGACGCTTTGAAGCGCACCATCGTGCTCGTGTCGTACTTCAGGTAGCCCGAGCCCGGGATGGACGGCAGCTCGAAGGCGTCCGGGACGCCGATGGCCGCGCGGGATTCCGCCGCGGAGAACGTCTTCAGGCCGATCCGGTAGGACAGGTGCGAGTCCAGGCCGCGCAGCTTGCCTTCCTCAAGGCGCTGCGAGGCCAGCAGCATGTGCATCTGGAGCGAGCGGCCGAGGCGGCCGATCATGACGAACAGGTCGATGAAGTCCGGCTTGGCCGAGAGCAGCTCGGAGAACTCGTCGACGACGATGAACAGCGCGGGCAGCGGGTCGAGGTCGGCGCCGTTCTCGCGCGCTTTCTCGTACTCCCAGACGTTCTTGAAGTTGCCGCCGTTCTTCAGCGCCTCCTGGCGGCGGTTCATCTCCCCGGCGAGCGCGTCCTTCATGCGGTCGACGAGGGTGATCTCGCCCGCCAGGTTGGTGATCGTCGCCGAGACGTGCGGGGCGTCGTCAAGGCCGAGGAACGTCGCGCCGCCCTTGAAGTCGACCAGGACGAAGTTCAGCGTCGTGGACGAGTGCGTGGCCAGCATGCCCAGCACCAGCGTGCGCAGGAACTCCGACTTGCCGGAGCCGGTCGCGCCGATGCACAGCCCGTGCGGGCCCATGCCCTCCATCGCCGCTTCCTTGATGTCCAGCTCGACGGGCTGGCCGAACTCCCCGATGCCGAAGGGCACCCGGTAGCGGTCGCGCACCGGCCGCGGGCGCCACGCCTGCTGCACGTCGAAGGTCATCGGGTCGCCGGGGATGCCCAGCAGCTCCAGCAGGGTCGGGTTGGACAGCAGCGCGTCCTCCTCCCCCGCGTCGGCCTGGCCCGCGCCCAGTCGGTACGGCGAGAGCTTGCGGGCCAGCGCCTCGGCCTCGGCGACGGTCAGCGTGTCCGGGGAGGCGAACCACTCCACGCCGCTGGCGCTGCGCGCGCCGAGCTTGTCGCCCTCGACCACCAGGCGCAGGCCGCGGCGGGCGGTCAGCGTGCCGAGGCAGTCGGAGAGGTCGAGCAGGGTGACCCCGACCAGGCCCTCCTCCAGGATGATCTGCTCCTCGCGGGTGACCTCGCCGTCGTCCAGGACGATCACGATGTGCGGCTGGTCGGGCTGCGGCGGGGCGTTGCGGGTGAACCGCTGCCGGTCGCGCAGCTCCTCGTCGAGCCACTGCTCGATCTGGGCCAGCGACCCGGCCATCATCCGCAGCTGCCCGATGCCGTCGACCATCGACGGGTGCTGGGCGTGCGGCAGCCACTTGGCCCACTCCCAGTCCTGCTTGGCCTTGCCCGCGGTGACCACGGCGACCAGCACGTCGTCGGGGCTGTGGAAGGTGACCAGCTGGGCCAGCAGCGCGCGGGCGAGGCCGCGGGCCTGCTCGCGCTCGCCCGCGATGCCGACGGCGGCGAACCCGCGGATGGCGACCTGGATCGGCAGGTCGGGGACGATCGAGTGGGCGCGCACGAACCGGCGCAGCGCCAGCGTGGCGATCGGCTCCAGCTCGTCGACCGGGCCGGTCTGCGGCGGGACGAGCCGGGTGGCCAGCCGCTGCGAGCCGCGGCCCGCGCGCAGGTGGCAGAAGTCGGGGTCGGCCTGGCGGCGCTCCCACATCCGGCGGCTGGTGGCGATCGACCACATGGCCTGCGGGTCGGGGTGGGTCCACTCCAGGGCGGCGCGCTGGTCGAGGGCGGCCTCGCGGGCCCGGTCGCGCATCTGGCCGAGGTAGCGCAGGTAGTCCTTGCGGTCCTCGTTCATCTCGGCCTTCTTCTGGCCGCCGCCGCGCCCGCCCATGCCGCTGGCCATCATGCCCACGGTGGAGATCAGGAACATGCCGCCGAACATGAGCGACATCGGGTTCCGGCCGCCCACCATGAACATGAAGACCATCATCCCGATGGAGGCCACGATCATGACCGCGGGCAGCAGCTTCATCACGATGCTGCCCGGGATGACCCTGGGCACCTCCGGCGGCGGCTCCAGGTGGACCTCGCCGCCGGGCTGACGGGGCGCGGCCATGCGCGGCGATCGCTTGAACTGCAGCGTGCTCACCGGGAGGACACCTCTTTACGTCATAGGCAGGACTCGCCTGAGGAACCTACCGAACCGGGCGGTCGTCGTCCGCCGGTTCGGCCGAACGGGGCTTGCCAACCGGGCCGATGCCTGCCACGGCCGAGGCGGTGAACAGCGCGGCGAGGAGCACCGGCAGCCCGCCCGCGCCGCTGATCGCCAGGAAGTACAGCAGCCCGACCGACACCGCCGCCGCGAGCGCGCCGACCGCGAACCGGGCCGGGCCCTCGGCGCCGCCCGACGCCGCGAGCAGGACCGCGACCAGCAGGTAGAGACCGCCGAACAGCAGTGACCCGGCGTCGCCGGACTCGGCGATGAACCGCACCGCCAGCAGCAGCGCGGCCAGCCCGGCGGCGACCACCGGCGCGTACGCGGTGGCCGGGCGCGGCGTGGTGTCGACCGGCCTGGTCAGCATCAGGACCAGCGCGGGCACGACGAGGAGGAACCCGGACACCGTCGCCAGCGGGTCGCGCCCGCCGTGGACGAACAGCGCGCCGCCCAGCGCCAGCCCGGCCGCGACCTGCACCACGCCCAGCGCGAGCCTGCCCGGCAGGACGCGGCCCGCCGCGGCCCAGCTCGACACCGCGACCGCCGCGGCGAAGGCCAGCGGGACCAGGGCGGCGGCGAACTCCCCGGTCACCCTGGCGGCGAGCACCGCGCCGCCCAGCGCCCCGGCCACCAGCAGGATCGGGAGCACCTTGTGGGCGATGCTGGACTCCGCCATGTGGTTTCGGCCCCCGCGGTCCGTTTATCCAGAACCGGCTCACCCGTGCGGACCGGTCCGGCCATACTAGGGGCCGTCCCGCGAGCGCCGGGACACGTCGTGCGGCAAGGGGGCAGCGAGGTGGCAACGGGGACGACCGTGTTCAGCCGGGTGACGGTGGTGGCCCCGAGAACGCGCATCGACGTGGCGCTGCCCGCCGACGTCGCGGTGGCCGACCTGCTGCCGATGCTGCTGGAGATGGCCAAGGAGACGACCCCCGACGGCGGCGCCCGCCACGGCGGCTGGTGCCTGGCCAAGCTCGGCGACGCCCCGCTGGACCCCAGCCGCACGCTGGGCTCGCTCGGCATCGTCGACGGCGACATGCTCCAGCTGCGCAAGCGCGCGGAGAACCCGCCGCCCCCGCTCTACGACGACGTCGTCGACGCCATCGCCGAGTCCGCCCCGGACAGCTACCGGCCCTGGACCAAGGAAACCGCGCGCCGCATCGGCCACATCGCGGGCGCGCTCGCGCTGATCACCGGCGCGGCGGCGGTGCTGCTGGCCGGTCCGATGGCGGGCGGGGGCAACCTCGGCCCGGCGATCACCGCAGGTGTCGCGGCGGTGATCGCGGTGACGCTGGGCGCGGTGTTCGCGCGGGCGTACCAGGAGCGCACGACCGGGGTGCTGATCGCGGCGGCGGGCGGGTTGCCGATGGCCTTCGTGAGCGGCCTGTCGATCGTGCCGGGGACGCCGGGGCGGCCCTCGCTGCTGCTGGCCTCCGCGCTGGTGCTGATCGTGGCCTCCGCCTCGATCATGCTGATCGGCGCGGGCGTGACGACGTTCGTCGCCGCGGGCACCGCCGCGGTCCTGGGCGTGCTCACCTTCGGCATGGCCACGCTGATCGCGCACCCGGCGCCGGGCATCGCCGCGGGCGCGGTCGCGGTCTCCCTCGCCGGGCTCTCGCTGCTGCCCCGGCTGACGATCCAGCTGGCCCGCCTGCCCCTGCCGAACGTGCCGGGCAGCGCGGAGGACCTGAAGGAAGACACCGGTTTCCCGGACTACCGCTCCATCGAGCGCCGCGCGGGCCTGGCGCACGAGTACATGACGGGCATGATCGTCGGCTGCGGCCTGACCGCGGCGATCGGCGCGATCGTCTCGGCCACCGCCGAGGGGCCGTGGGGCGTGACGCTGGGCGTGGTGGCCACGCTGGTGCTGCTGCTGCGCGCGCGGACCTACGCCAACGGCAGCCAGGCCATCGCGCTGCTGGCGACCGGGATGCTCGCCGCGGGCGGCATCCTGGTGGGCTGGCTGATGTCCATGGACACGTTCTCCCGGCTGCTGTGGGTCTTCGGCGCGCTGGTGATCGTCGCGGCGGGCGCGCTGGTGCTGGGCGTGGTGTTCCCGAACCAGCGGTTCTCCCCGCCGCTGCGGCGCAGCGTCGAGGTGTTCGAGGCGATCTGCATCGCGGTGGTGCTGCCGCTGTCGCTGGCGGTGATGAACCTGTACTCGGTGCTGCGGCACGTGAACTTCAAGATCGGCGGGTAGTGGTCGTGCGGTCCCCGGCTTGGCGTTATCCGGCCCTGTTGTGCGTGGCCGCGCTGGCTCTCGCCGTTCCCGCGCAGCCCGCGCTCGCCCAGCAGGCCCCGCCCGCGACCGCGGGGGCGACCCCGCCGCCGCTGCCGCCGGACACGAAGGTCCCCACGGGCACGGACCCGAACCTGCCCTACGTCAAGAAGACCGAGTGCATCTCCAGCCTCAACCAGAACGTCGACCTGAAGAACAAGCCGTGGGGCCAGACCCGGCTGCAGTTCGACACCCTGCACAAGTTCGCCACCGGCAAGGGGATCAAGGTCGCCGTCATCGACACCGGGGTGGCCGAGCACGAGTTCCTGCGCGGCCGGTTGGAGGGCATCGGCGACTACGTCATCAAGGCCGACCGGGGACTCCTGGACTGCGACGGCCACGGCACCGAGGTCGCGGGCATCATCGCGGCGAACCCGCCCGCGGAGCTGGGGATCGGGTTCAAGGGCATCGCGCCCGAGGCGACGATCCTGAGCATCCGCCAGTCCAGCGCCAACTACCGGGGCACGCCCCCGCCGACGCCGCAGGTCCCCCGGCCCCAGGAGCAGCCTGCGGGCAACCTGGACACGCTGGCGCAGGCGGTCGTGCTGGCCGCCAACTCCGGCGCCCAGGTGATCAACATGTCGGTGAACCGGTGCAGGCCCGCGGCCAAGTACGTGATCGACTCCGGTGAGCTGGCGCTGCAGGCGGCGGTGCGCTACGCCGTCGACCAGAAGGACGCGGTGCTGGTGACCTCCGCGGGCAACACCGGCGAGGACGAGTGCCCGGACTCGCGCAACGGCACCGACCCGAACCGCCCCTCCCACATCGTGACCCCGCCGTGGTTCTCCGACGACGTGATCTCGGTGGCCGCGATGGACCGCAACGGCGACCCGGCCCCGTTCAGCGTGCAGGGGCCGTGGGTGAGCGTGTCGGCGCCGGGCACCGAGATCATCTCGCTGGACCCGTCCGGCCGGGGGCTGGCGAACCTGCAGGTCCAGCAGGGCCAGCGCAACACCATCCAGGGCACGAGCTTCGCCGCGCCGTACGTGGCGGGCCTGGCGGCGCTGATCAGGGAGCGGTTCGATCACCTGACCGCCCGCCAGGTGATGGAGCGCATCAAGGTGACCGCCTCGCACCCCGCTGCCCCCGGCGGCCACGACAACCTGGTCGGCTACGGCATGATCAACCCCATCGGCGCCCTGACCACGATGATCCCGGCCGAGCAGAACGTCCCGCCCGAGGAGGCGGTGGACGTCCGGATGCAGATGCCCCCCGCCGTCCCCAAGGACTGGACCCCGATGCAGGTGGCCATGATCGGCGCGGGCGGCGGCGTCCTGCTGTTGCTCCTCACCCTCTTCGTCGTGCAAACCGTGCGCCGCAGCCGCCCGGAGCTCCGGGCCGAACCCCGCGGGCAGGCGTGAAGACGTCTGCGGTGACCTCGGCCTGACTGGCCGCACGGGGGGCGCGGTATGTCGGTCGAGGAGGTGGCGGCCGATCTGCGCCGGGTGCTTCACGCCCTCGACCTCGCGCCCCTCGCCCAAGCGTTGCAGCTGATTGACGAGGCTGAACGCGTCGTCGCCGCCGCGACCCACGGCAGCCTGCGGCCGGAAGCCGGGCAAGCCATCGCCCTTCTCGGCCACGCCAAGCACCAGCTTGGTCAGGTCTACCAACAGGTGGAGCAGGCGCGACAGCTGATCCAGCAGTACCTGACTAACATCGCCGGTGGTCGGGCGTCGGCACCATCGAGCCCTGTACCCAGCAGCCCGGTGCCCAACCGCGCAGGCTCCGGCAAGGCAACAACGACACCCAGCAACTACCGCAAGACCTTCACAGGAGGGCAGACGTGGTCGAGCTAGAGGCGTGGTACGACCAGGCTGCTGAGAACGATTACGGGCCTGGGGAACCGGCGTATGTGTTGCGGACTGTTGAGGATCTTGATGCGCTTGTTGAGCGCGTGCTGGTCGAGACGAAAGACCATCGTTGTGGGGCCATGATCCAGGTCAACGTCAAGGGGCAGCGGCTTCCCGTGCTTGAGGTTGGTCTGGGGCAGGGGAAGGGCTTCATCCAGTATCACGCCGCGGACGGTGGCAGCACCAAGGGAGACGGGGACCCCGAGTCCTTTGTGGAGTACGTGTACATGGGCAACCTCAGTGAGGTGCGCGCCGATGTCGAGGTGGACGTGGAGCAGGTGCGGCGGGGGCTGCGGGAGTTTCTTGAGACCGGTGGGCGGCCCGCGCTCGGGCGGTCGCAGCAGGAAGTGGGCGAGGCGATCGGGCACCTGGCGACCAGGATCAGCAAGGTCGAGGACGGCAGCGCCACGCTGAACGCCGAGGAACTGGCGATGGCGCTCGACTTCCTCGAAGTCCACGGCGCGGAGCGCGACACGCTGCTCGATCTGGGCGTCACCGCCCGGACCCGCAAGCGCCGCAGCCGGACGAATCACTACACCGACAACCTCCCCGGCTCGTTCCAACGGCTCGCCGATATGGAGGCGGACGCCGCCGCCCTCTACAGCTACGAACCGGGCATCATCCCGGTGATCTTGCAGACGCCCCAATACATCCGCGCCGTGATCAACTCCGGTGACGGCGTGTTCTGGGAATCGTCCGAAGCGATCACGGAGAGTCGTGTCACGTTCCGGCGCGAGCGGCAGGTGAAGGTACTGGAGTCACGGCCGCCCAAGGACCTGCAATTCGTCTTCACCGAAGACGCCTTGGCCTTCGACAGCTCAGATCAAGCCGAGGTGGACTTGCTGAAGGAGCAGTGCGACCACCTGCTCTACCTGTGCCGCCTATATCCCAAGCTCAGCCTTGGTGTGCTGCGTCCGGGCTGGGTGCGGAATCCCTCGCCGAACGGCTCGATCGTGATTCTGGACTTCGACGGCGCGGCACCGCCAGTGGCGTTCACGCCCGGGGCTTACGGCCCGTCCACGTACGTCGACAGCGCATCCGACGTCGCTGCCCTTCTCCGAGCCTTCCGGAGGATTCAGGAATTGGCTCTGGATCACCGCGCTACTGTTGATTTCATTCGCCGGAAGCTTCAGGAGGAATGAGCACTGTGGACAGTGGATGGTTCAAGAGCAGCTTCAGCGCTGGCGCGAGTGACCAGTGCGTGGAGTGCCGCATGACCGGCTGGACCAAGAGCAGCTTCAGCAACGCGGGTGGAGATAACTGCGTGGAGTACCGCAGCACCTGTGAGGTACAGGTCCGCGACTCCAAGAACCCCCAGGGGGCCCGGTCCTGCACCTCACCCCGACCGCCTGGTCGAGGTTCATCGCGTCCGTCTGACCCCGTCAGTCGTCGCCGATGACCGACGGCGACGCCTTGCCGGGCTTGCCGAAGATGTCCTCCGGGTTCCCCTGCACCCGGTTGCGCGGCTTGTACTCCTCCTCCCCGCCCTGGCCGCCCATCGCCCCGCCCATGGGCATCATCGGCATCCCGCCCATGCCCATGCCGCCGCGACCCGCACCCGCCGCGCCCTGCCCGCCGCCAGCGGCAGCGGCGGCAGGCGCCTGCTTGGTGTGCGCCGCCTCGCCCGCCATCACGTGACCGCCCGCCGCCAGCGGCTGGGGAGTCGGCGCGCCCCCACCACCGCCCCCGCTGAACCCGCCGCCGCCACCACCGGCCGAGCCGCCAAAGCCCGCCGCACCGCCCGCACCACCCGCACTGGCCGCCGACGACGGCGACTCCGCCTCCACCGGCTTGACCTCCGGCATCGCCACCGCCCAGTCCACCTCCGGGAACCGGTGCGCCATCGCCGTGCCCGTGAACGCCGAGGAGCCGTCGATGCCCTCGCACAGCCGCACCAGCGCCTCCAGCACCTGGCGCACCGACTCGAACAGCTCGCGCCCGGGTTCGCGCATCCGGTCCAGGTACAGCCGGGTCCGGTCGTCGCCCATGCCCGGCGCCGACCTGGTCTGGTTCGCGGTGTCGGCGGTGTCCACGAGCATGTCCGCGAGGGTCACCACGATCTCCCGCAGGCCCTCGGCGGTCTCGTCCAGCACCTCCGCCATGGCGGTCATCGCGTCGGCCATGTCGTTGCCCGCCAGGCCGACCCGGTTCATGTACTCGATGAACGAGTCGGCGTCGGCGCCCTGCCAGGCGGCGTCGAGCCCTCCCAGCGGCGCGGTCAGGCCCGCGCTCACCTGCTCGGCGGTCGCGCCGACCGCGCGCCAGCGGGCCGCCTCGGCGTGCAGGTCGCTCCAGCGGCCGAGCACCGGGGCGAAGTACTCCTCCACCGGGTCGGGCACGCCCAGCTCCGCGCACAGCCTGCTCAGGAAGTCCAGGTACGGGCCGACACCGGTCTCGACGTCGACGCCGTCAGGGCCACCACCGGGGCCGCCGCCGGGGCTGCCCGCCATCGCCACGCGCATCACTCACCCCCGCTGCGGCGCAGGGCGACCGCGCCGTCGTCGTCGGAGGCGCGGTACTTCTCGGCGACCTCGGCGAGGTTCTCCGAGGCGGTCGTCAGAGCGTCGACACCCCGGGTGAGCTGCCCGCGCAGCGCCTCGGCGGCGCGCATGTACGCGTCCGCCGTGCGGACCGTGCGGCCCAGGGAGCCGAACGCCTCCGGCCCCAGGGGCGCGGTGTTCAGGACCGTGGCGCCCTCGGAGAGCTCGGTGGCCGCGTCGGCGACCTTCTTCGCGTAGTCGCCGACCCAGTCGGGATCGACCTTGATGACCGCCATCGTGGACAACCTCCTTCGCCGCACTTCCGACGGTAGGTGCTCCGGGGCGGTTCCCCTAGGCCGGGTTTCCGGTGTGGGGTGCGGGAGAGTCGTGATCAGTCCGCGCGCTGGTGGTGCGGACGGATCGTCCTAATACCGGTGTTGTATTCGGGCGTATCCGGCCGTGCCGCCAGCGCGTGGACTGGCGCGGCTATGCCGCACCCCACACCGGAAACCCGGCCTGATCAACCGCCTGCTTGGCCGTTGCCTGCGGGCTGCTCGGCGAACTGGCCCGGCGCCACGGGCACCGTGTCGTAGGTCTGGAGCACGTCGCGGGCGTTGAGCGAGGCGCCGTTGGGCAGCAGGCGCACGATCGCGTCCGGCGCGGCGCTCTGCGTGCCCAGGCCCAGCGCGGCGGCCGTCGCGGCGTCGGGGACGCCGAACTTCACGCCCCGGTCGGAGATCAGGTAGATCGGGCCGGTCTGGAAGTCCTCCGACGACACCGACCCGCGCACCACGGCCGCGCGGCCGGGCGGCATGTAGAAGTGGTCGATCCGGTTCTTGTCGGCGTTGGGGCTGGTGACGTCGACCATCGGCAGCTCGCCGGTGGGGGTCGGCGGGACCGGCAGCACCTTGCCGACGTGCACCTTGGTCTGGCCCTCGGCGTTGGGGCCCTCGCCGACGATCGCCCAGCCCAGGCACACCACCGGGAAGCTGACCGGGGTCAGGACCTCGGGCAGGCTCTCCGGGAAGTCGGACTCCTGGATCTTGCCCTGCACCACCTTGCCCGCGATCTGGTCCGGCGCGACCTTGCTGATCTCCGCGCCGCCCGCGGTCAGGTCGAACCGGATCAGGTTCGCGGTCGACCACTTGATCTTGTGCACGCCCTCGCGCAGCACCACGTAGTACTCGGCGCCGCCGGGGGCGTCGACCTCGATCACCGAGCCGACCGGCTTGCCGACGTCGGTGTTGGCCGACTCCCCCCGGCCGGGGATGGGCGGCGCCTTCAGCTTGGTCGCCTCCGGGATGGCGTTGAGCAGGCCGACGGTGATCTGCCGGGCGTCGGCGGGGTTGAGCCGCAGCGCGCTGGTCACCTTGGTGTCGGTCATCTCGACCTCGGCGCGCACCGTGCTGGTGTTCGGGCGGTTGGCCGAGGGGGGCGTGCGGTAGACGAGGTAGTGCTTCTTGGTGGGCGCCTGCACCAGGAGCGCGGTGTTGGTCGCCAGCTCCGGGCCGAGGGTGGGCTGGCCCGCGATGACCGTGGTCTCGATCTTGTCCTGGCTGGCGGCGTCGTTGAGGCTGTCGTCGAGCTGGTACTCGTCGCAGACCGCCCAGTTGTCGGAGATCCGCTGGTTCTGGGCGGGCAGCAGCTGGGGCGCGTCCGGGATGCCGGTCAGGCGCTCGCGGGGGATGTCGACCAGCTTGTCGTCGGGGATGAACTGCGGCTTCGGCAGGTCGCCCGTGGGGGTCGCGCCCGCGGCGGCCTGGCCGCCTTCAGCGGCGGCGGGGTTGCTGCGCGCCATCATCAGCAGCCGGGCCGAGGCGACGTTGAACGTGGGGATGAGGACCTTGCCCTTGGGGGAATTCCCCAGCAGCACGTACACCGCGCCCGAGGGCTGGGCGACGATGATGCTGTCCTCGTTCGGCGCCCTCGGCGCGGGGCTGAGCAGGCCCCAGATCAACATGGCGATCATCCCGACCGCCCCGAGGCAGATGCCCACGGCCGTGGCCCTGGTGTGCGTGCGCATCGGGTCGTGGAGCATCACCGCGTCCTTGCGGACCAGCGCCGACTGCATTCTGCGCAGCACGAAACGGTATGCCTGAACCTGTGACTTGGTCGTCGGTGTTGATGGCATTCTCGGCTCGCAGCTCTCCCCGTCGCGGTACGGTTCCGCAGGATAGTCGTACGGCCCTGCGCCGTATGCGGGTTCCGCCGAACCCGCGACCGACACTAGGGGAATGATCGATCGGATGTCCGTGACCACTCCGCCGCGCCAGGGCAGGACACCACCGCCGGGACAGCCACCCCGTCCCGGGCAGGGCGGTCCCGGGGGACCTGGCAGACCCGGTGGTCCAGGGGTACCCGGCGGTCCTGGAGTCCCCGGCGGTCCTGGAGTCCCCGGCGGTCCAGGGGGACCGGGCAGGCCCGGTGGCCCCAGCGGTCCCAGCGGTCCTAGCCGACCTGGCGGACCTGGAGGCCCCGGCGGTCCTGGTGGGCCCGGAGGCCCTGGTGGTCCCGGTCCCAGCCGACCCGGCGGCCCCAGTGGCCCGAGCGGACCTGGTGGCCCCGGTGGACCCGGTGGCCCGAGCGGACCCGGTGGACCCGGTGGACCTGGCGGCCCGAGCGGACCTGGTGGCCCCGGCGGACCTGGTGGCCCGAGCGGACCTAGTGGCCCCGGTGGTCCTGGCGGTCCTGGCGGCCGGTCATCGGGCGCCGCTCCTGCCGGACCGCCGCCGACGCGGGTCGCGGCCCGGCGGCGGACGCGCGGGGCGAGCCTCGGACCGCTCCCGGTGGCCAACCTGGTCGTGCTGGAGCTGGGCGTCGGGGTCGGCCTCGTCCTGCTGGCCATCAGCCAAGACCTGCTCTACGTCTCCATCGGCATCGCCGTCGTCGCACTGGTGGTCGCGTTCCTGCGCTGGCGCGGCCGGTGGTTCACCCAGTGGGTGACGGTCACCGCGCGCTACCTCGTCCGCTCGCACACCCGGGTCACCAAGCCCACCGGCACCGTCACCATGGAGCAGATGGCGCCGGGCAGCGAGGCCGAGGTCACCGGCCCCGACGACCCGAGGGTGAGCCTGCTGCGCCTGGCCGTCCCCGACCTGGTCGTCGCCCACGGCGTCGACCACGAGCGCAAGCCCGTCGGCCTGGCGTGGCACGAGGGCACCTGGACCGCGGTGCTGCTGGTCGACCCGGCCCCCGCGCTGGTCAGCCAGGTCGGCGCGACGCCGAACCTGCCGCTGGGCGCGCTGGCCCCCTGCCTGGAGGACCGCGGCGTCGTGCTCGACGCCATCCAGGTCATCTGGCACTGCTACCCCGGCAGCGCGGCGCTGCCCCCCAACTCCCCCGCGCTGGCGTCCTACCTCGAAGTGCTGGGCCCGCTGTCGGCCGCGGCCCGCAGGACTACGTGGGTCGCGCTGCGGCTGGACCCGCGGCGCTGCCCGGCGGCGGTGCGCGAGCGCGGCGGCGGCGTCGTCGGCGCCCACCGCGCGCTGATCGGCGCGCTCTCCCGGGTGCGCAACGCCCTGGAGTCCCGCGGCGTGCCGACCCGGCCGCTCGACCCCGACGAACTGCTCAAGGCCGGGCTCTCCGCCGCCGAGCTGACCGGCGTCGCGGCCTCCACCGCGCGCGTGTCGCTGCGGGAGCGCTGGACCGGCGTGACGGCGGCGGGCATCGGCCACGCCAGCTACGCGATCACCGGCTGGCCGCAGGGCAAGGTGGCCAACAGCCTCAACGCGCTGACCGGCGTGCGCGCGCTGTCGGCGACGGTGGCCATGTCGATCTCCCCCGGCGCCGACGAGGGCCAGGTCGGCCTGCGCGGCCTGGTGCGGGTCAGCGCCCGCAACCCCGACGAGCTGGGCCTGGCCGACGAGCGGCTGGCGGGCATCACCGACCGGCTCGGCATCACCCTGACCCCGCTGCGGGGCCTGCAGGTCGCCGGGCTCGCCGCGACGCTGCCGCTGGGAGGACAGGCATGAGCGGGTCCAGCAGGCTGATGGACACCAGGACCAGCGCGGGCGTGGCCCCGGAGTTCATGGTGTCCCCGGAGATGCTCGACGCGGTGAGCCCCTCGGGCGACCGCGGCGGGATGGTGCTGGGCTCCGGCCTGCAGGGCGAGCCGCTGACGATCTCCGCGCTGCGCCCGGCGCCGACGCGCATCGTGATCGTCGGCGGGCTGTACCTGGCGCGCCAGGTGGCACTGCGGGCGATGGCCGTCGGCGCGTGGGTGGTCATCGCCACCGGGCGCCCCGCGGCGTGGCAGGTGCTCCAGAAGGCGGCGGGCACTGGTCCGGATGGCCGTCCGGCGCCGCTGGTGCAGATCCGGCGGCTGAGCCCGGTGGAGCTGCCGCGCCCGTCGGAGGACGGGCCGCTGCTGGTGGTGCACGACGGCGGGCCGACCCCGCAGGAGCTGTTCCCGCCGCGCTCGCCGTGGCAGACCACGGTGTACGTGCTGCCGTACATGCACCCGCAGGCCGGGGCCACCGCCAACGCCGCTGACCTGGTGCTCCTCCAGCGGCTGCCGGTGGGCCAGGCGCAGCTGGCCGCGCGGGTGTGGCGCCTGCCGCCGCCGATGGTGCAGCAGCTGACCTCGCTGGCCGACGACCAGGTCGTGGCGCTGGGCCGCAACCTGTGGCGTCCGCTGCGACTGGTCACCACCCAGAAGGAACAGCAGATCCTGGGCCCGGTCCGACGAGGTGACTAGGCCGAACAGCCGCCTAGATAGCCCATCCAGTCCAAACCGTTCCCAAAACGTGGTCATCTGTTCATAAGTGGACAGCTTTATACACCCCGCACTCTTGCGGTCGTTGTCACCCATAAATCACTGTGAGTTCGTCCGCGCGGACACCCTGCTGCACCACATATCTCCCGACCAGCCTGCGGCCCCTGACCACGAGGGCCTGGTGCCGCATGCTCCCTGCACCAAGGAGATCGAAGAATGGGTAAGTCTCGCGCCGAGTCGCTGCGTCGACTCGCGGGGGTGGGGATCGCCGCGGCGGCCACCGTCGCCGCCGGTATCAGTATCACCGCACCCGCAAGCGCTGCCGAGGGCCAGATTTTGGGCGCCGAGCAGGCGACCGCCATCGAGGGCAGCTACATCGTCGTCATGAAGGACGGCGTCACGGCCCAGGGCAACTCCGCCGACGCGCTTGCCGCGCGCCACGGCGGCAAGGTCAAGCACCGCTTCTCCGCCACCATCAAGGGCTTCTCGGCCACCATGTCGGCCAAGGAGGCCAAGCGCCTCGCCGCCAACCCCGACGTGGCCTACGTCGAGGCCGACCAGGTCGTCTCCATCGCCGCGGACCAGCTGAACCCGCCGTCGTGGGGCCTGGACCGCGTCGACCAGCGTGACCTGCCGCTGAACAGCAAGTACTCGTACTCGACCACCGCGTCGAACGTGAACGCGTACATCATCGACACCGGCATCCTGACCTCGCACTCCGACTTCGGCGGGCGCGCGGTCCACGGCCGCGACACCGTCGACAACGACGGCGACGCCACCGACTGCAACGGCCATGGCACGCACGTGGCGGGCACCGTCGGCGGCGGCGCGTACGGCCTGGCCAAGGGCGTCAAGCTGCACGCGGTCCGGGTTCTCAACTGCTCGGGCTCGGGCACCAACGCGGGCGTCATCGCCGGCGTGGACTGGGTGACCAGCAACCACGTCAAGCCCGCTGTCGCCAACATGAGCCTCGGCGGCGGCGCCTCCACCGCCCTGGACACCGCGGTGCGCAACTCGATCGCCGCGGGCGTCTCCTACGCCCTGGCGTCGGGCAACTCCAACGTCAGCGCCTGCAACTCCTCGCCCGCCCGCGTGGCCGAGGCCCTGACGGTCAACGCCAGCGACCGCAACGACGCGCGTGCCAGCTTCTCCAACTACGGCACCTGCACCGACCTGTACGCGCCCGGCGTGAGCATCACCTCGGCGTGGCACACCGGCAACACGGCCACCAACTCCATCAGCGGCACCTCGATGGCCTCCCCGCACGTCGCGGGCGGCATCGCGCTGTACCTGGCGGCCAACCCCGCGGCCACCCCGTCGCAGGTGAACAGCGCCATCCTCGCCGCGGCCACCCCGAACAAGATCACCAACCCGGGCACCGGCTCGCCGAACCTCCTGCTGTTCACCGGCACCGGCGGCACCGAGCCGCCCCCCGGCTGCGCGGCGGTCACCAACGGCACCGACGTCCAGATCCCGGACCTCGGCTCGGCCGTCACCAGCTCGATCACGGTTTCCGGCTGCGCCGGTGCGGCGTCGGCCACCTCGACCGTCGCCGTGGACATCCGCCACACCTACCGCGGTGACCTGGTCATCGACCTGATCGCCCCGGACGGCACGTCCTACCGCCTGAAGAACAGCAGCACCTCCGACAGCGCCGACAACGTCATCGCCACCTACACCGTGAACCTCTCCTCGGAGCAGGCCAACGGCACCTGGCGCCTCTCGGTCCGCGACACCTACCGCGCTGACACCGGCTACATCAACAGCTGGACCCTGGACATCTAAACCGTCCCGACCAGCACATCTTTGATACGAGCGGCCACTGGGTTCCCCCGGAACCCGGTGGCCGCTCCCATGTCCACCGGTCCCTCCGCGCCGTGACGCTCAGGCTCACGGCCAGGGGAGGTCTCAGCGGGTGCGGACGTTGCGGGTGAGTTCGGCGCGGGCGGCCAGGGCGGTGTCGGGGGGGTAGTCCACCCTGGTCAGGGTGAGGCCGTGGGCCGGGGCCACCGTGATCTCCGACGGGCGCTGGGTGGCGGAGAGCATGGAGGCGGGCCAGTCGCGGGGTTTGCGGCCCTCGCCGACGGCCAGCAGGGCGCCCATCAGGCTGCGGACCATGGAGTGGCAGAAGGCGTCCGCCGAGACGTGGGCGGTCAGCAGGTCGGCGTCGCGGGTCCACTCCAGGCGCTGGAGTTCGCGGATGGTGGTGGCGCCTTCGCGGCGCTTGCAGAAGGCGACGAAGTCGTGTTCGCCGACCAACAGGGCCGACGCGGCGTTCAGGGCGTCGAGGTCCAGGGGGCGTGGCCAGGTGACGACGTGGCCGCGCAGCAACGGGTCGGCCCGCCAGGGGGCGTCGGTCAGGCGGTAGGCGTAGTGCCGCCGCAGC
Source organism: Actinokineospora lacus (assembly GCF_053813445.1). Taxonomy (NCBI): domain Bacteria; kingdom Bacillati; phylum Actinomycetota; class Actinomycetes; order Pseudonocardiales; family Pseudonocardiaceae; genus Actinokineospora; species Actinokineospora lacus. The sequence continues at coordinate 866,642 of NZ_JBQERA010000001.1, read as the reverse complement.
GCGCCGAAGCGGGCGTCGAAGGCGTCCGGCACGACCCGCGCGGCGCTCACCCGGACGTCGGCGGGGAGGGCGCGGGAGAGGCGGAAGACCAGGTGCGCCGGGTCGGTTTCCTCGGGCAGGTCGGCGTGGGCGACCTGCCCGCTGGCGTGCACACCGGCGTCCGTGCGGCCCGCCACCGTCAGCCGGACCGGGCGGCGCAGGACGCGCTCGAGGGCCTCCTCCAGGACGCCGCAGACCGTGCGGCGGGCGGGCTGGCGGGCCCAGCCGGAGAAGTCGGCGCCGTCGTAGGCGATGTCGAGGCGGAAGCGGGCGAGCCCGCCATCCCCAGGGGGGATGGCGGGCTCGCCCGGGTGCTGCGGGGTCAGGACTTGTCCTTGGTGTCCGCTCCCTCGGCGGGCTCCTCGGCGGCGTCCTTGGTGGCCGACTCGGGCGCGTCGGCGTCCTGGTCGTGCACCTCGGTGGCCTCGTCGGCCTTGGTCTCCTCGACCTTGGCCTCGTCGGCGGTCTCGTCCTTGGACTCGACGGCCTTGGGCTGGTCCGAGGCGAACTTGGTCTTGCGGGCGGCCTCGGCCTCCGCGGTGACCGTCTTCTCCTGGATCAGCTCGATGACGGCCATGCTGGCGTTGTCACCACGGCGCGGCATCACCTTGATGATGCGCAGGTAGCCGCCGGCACGGTCGCTGAAGAACGGGCCGATCTCGGTCATCAGGCGCTGGACGACGTCCTTGTCCCGGATGACCTTCATGATCTCGCGGCGGTTGTGCAGGTCGCCGCGCTTGGCCTTGGTGATCAGCCGCTCAGCGTACGGCCGCAGGCGCCGGGCCTTGGCCTCGGTCGTGGTGATCCGGCCGTTCTGGAACAGCGAGGTGGCCAGGTTGGCCAGCAGCAGCCGCTCGTGGGCCGGGCCCGCGCCGAGCCGGGCGCCCTTGGTAGGGGTGGGCATTACGTGCTCCTTGGTGTTGCGATCCCCCGCTGCGGCGGGGGGTCGTTACAGCTGCTCGGTCTCCGCGTAGTCCTGGCCGTCGTCGGTGCCGCCGTCCGCGCCGGTGGACCAGCCCGCGTCGGCCGAGTAGTCGGTGGCCGCGGCGGTCGGGTCGAATCCGGGCGGGCTGTCCTTGAGCGCGAGGCCAAGGCCGACCAGCTTCATCTTGACCTCATCGATGGACTTCGCGCCGAAGTTGCGGATGTCCAGGAGGTCGGCCTCGCTGCGCGAGACCAGTTCGCCCACGGTGTGGATGCCCTCGCGCTTGAGGCAGTTGTACGAGCGGACCGTGAGGTCGAGGTCCTCGATCGGCATCGCGTAGGCGGCGATGGTGTCCGCCTCCTGCGGCGAGGGGCCGATCTCGATGCCCTCGGCGTCCACGTTCAGCTCGCGCGCCAGCCCGAAGAGCTCCACCAGCGTCTTGCCCGCCGAGGCGACCGCGTCACGCGGGGTGATCGACGGCTTGGTCTCCACGTCCAGCACGAGCTTGTCGAAGTCGGTGCGCTGCTCGACACGGGTGGCCTCGACCTTGTAGGTCACCTTGAGCACCGGCGAGTAGATCGAGTCGACCGGGATGCGGCCGATCTCGGCGCCCGCCTGCTTGTTCTGCATCGCCGGGACGTAGCCGCGACCGCGCTCGACGACGAGCTCGATCTCCAGCTTGCCCTTGCCGTTGAGCGTGGCGATGTGCAGGTCCGGGTTGTGCACCGTGACGCCCGCGGGCGGCACGATGTCACCGGCGGTGACCTCGCCGGGGCCCTGCTTGCGCAGGTACATCGTGACCGGCTCGTCCTCCTCGGAGGAGATGACCAGTTCCTTGAGGTTCAGGATGATGTCGGTGACATCCTCCTTCACCCCGGGGACGGTGGTGAACTCGTGCAGCACGCCGTCGATGCGGATGCTCGTCACCGAGGCGCCGGGGATCGAGGACAGCAGCGTGCGCCGCAGCGAGTTGCCCAGCGTGTAGCCGAAACCGGGCTCGAGCGGCTCGATCATGAAGCGGGAGCGGGTCTCGTTGACCGGCTCCTCGGCCAGGGAAGGACGCTGTGAGATAAGCACTTCTGGTTGTTCCTTTCGGAAAGGCGCCCGCTATTTGACGCCTGACGCAAAGTTCACGGCGGGCTGGCGACCCGGGGCCGCCAGCCCGCTGCGCACTACTTCGAGTAGAACTCGACGATCAGCTGCTCCTGCACGGGCACGTCGATCTGCGCGCGCTCGGGCAGCTGGTGCACGAGGATGCGCAGGTTCGACGCGACGAGCTGCAGCCAGCCCGGGATCGGGCGGTCGCCGACGGACTCCTTGGCGGCCACGAAGGGCAGCGTCGGGAACGATTTCGGCTTCACGTCGATGATGTCGAACCTCGACACCTGGTAGCTCGGGACGTTGACCTTCTTGCCGTTGACCAGGAAGTGGCCGTGGCTGACCAGCTGCCGCGCCTGACGGCGGGTGCGGGCCAGTCCTGCGCGGTAAACGACGTTGTCGAGGCGGGTCTCCAGCAGCTGGAGCAGGACCTCACCGGTCTTGCCCTGGCGGCGTGCGGCCTCGTAGTAGTAGCGGCGGAACTGCCGCTCCAAGATGCCGTAGGTGTAGCGCGCCTTCTGCTTCTCCTGCAGCTGGAGCAGGTACTCGCTCTCCTTGACCCGACCGCGGCCGTGCTGGCCGGGCGGGTAGGGACGACGCTCGAACGCCTGGTCTCCGCCGACGAGGTCGACCTTGAGCCGACGCGAGATGCGGGTCGCGGGGCCGGTGTAGCGTGCCATGTTTTTCTACTCCTCCCCGTTCCTCAGACCCGGCGCCGCTTGGGCGGGCGGCAGCCGTTGTGAGGCTGCGGGGTCACGTCCTGGATCGTGCCGACCTCGAGGCCCGCCGCCTGCAGCGAGCGGATCGCGGTCTCCCGGCCGGAGCCGGGGCCCTTGACGAACACGTCGACCTTCTTCATGCCGTGCTCAGCAGCCTTGCGGGCGGCGTTCTCGGCGGCCATCTGCGCGGCGAACGGGGTCGACTTGCGCGAACCCTTGAAGCCGACGTGCCCGGAGGACGCCCATGCGATCACGGCGCCGGTCGGGTCGGTGATGGAGACGATCGTGTTGTTGAACGTGCTCTTGATGTGAGCATGTCCGTGCGAGATGTTCTTCTTTTCCTTGCGCCGGACTTTCTTGACTCCGGCGCCGGTGCGCGACTTGGGGGGCATTTCTGGCGAGGTCTCCTACTTCGAACGCGAGGTGGTGACGGTGGGGGCCGCGTGCCGGATGATTGATCCGGCGTCCGTGTAAAGATCGCGCAGGGCGGCGGGTCGGCTGCTGCGAGGCGCGACGGTGAGAGCCATGAAGGCCCGGTTGCGTCGCCTCTGCGGGGCGACGACCACGGTCTGGCGGCCCGTGCTCACTTCTTTCCGGCCTTCTTCTTGCCCGCAACCGTCTTCTTCGGACCCTTGCGCGTGCGGGCGTTGGTCTTGGTCCGCTGTCCGCGGACGGGCAGACCGCGGCGCCACCGCAGGCCCTCGTAGCAGCCGATCTCGATCTTGCGACGGATGTCGGCCTGCACCTCGCGGCGGAGGTCACCCTCGACCTTGAAGTTGTTCTCGATGTACTCGCGCAGCCTGACCAGGTCCTCGTCGGAGAGGTCCTTCACGCGCAGGTCTGGCGAGATCTCGGTGGCGACCAGCAGCTCCTTGGAGCGGGTCCGGCCGATGCCGAAGATGTAGGTGAGCGCGATCTCCATCCGCTTGTCGCGGGGGAGGTCGACGCCTGCGAGTCGTGCCATGGCGGCTTCTGTCTCCTGTCGGTGGTCCTCAGGTCTTCTCCCCATCCGCCCCCGGCCGACTCAAGGTCGGGGACCCGGCCTGAAGTCCGGGCGTGAGCCGGGCCCGTGTGGCCCGACAGGTATGGGGAGGTCGTCTGCCTGCTCTAAGTGCTCAGCCCTGGCGCTGCTTGTGGCGCAGGTTGTCGCAGATGACCATGACCCGCCCGTGACGGCGGATCACCTTGCACTTGTCGCAGATCTTCTTGACGCTCGGTTGGACCTTCACGTCCTGTTTCTCCTGCTCGGCCGCGTGCCCCGGAGTCCTGGGGGCAGCAGTAGTGGCCCGGCCCCTGAGGGACCGGGGGTCACTTGTAGCGGTAGACGATGCGGCCGCGGGACAGGTCGTAGGGCGACAGCTCTACGACAACCCGGTCCTCGGGCAGGATGCGGATGTAGTGCTGCCGCATCTTGCCGCTGATGTGTGCCAGCACCTTGTGGCCGTTCTCCAACTCGACGCGGAACATCGCGTTGGGGAGTGGCTCGACCACGCGGCCTTCGACCTCGATGGCCCCGTCCTTCTTGCCCATGTCCTCCGCGTTTCGTGACGGTGTCGGTTGACACTGCCGACCGCGCGCCTAGGCAACAGCTACATCGTCTGGGCGACACGCACGACAGAGACGGCGCTTGCACAGCGCCACCGGACTAGTGTACGCACCCTCGTTCGACTACCCAAATCCGGCCCGGTCACACACCTGATATGCATAACTATGAAGCAGCGGCCAAGCCCCGAAGCTGCGCGCTCATAGTTATGCATACCTCAGCCGGTGAGGCGAGGTGCCGGGGACTCCTCACCGGGCACGGACGGGTGCATGACTGCAGGTGAAGACTCGGTGCCGGGTTCAAGAGCGAGCTCGCAACCCATGGCCGGACTGCTTGAGCCGCCGTCCGCCTCACGACAGTCCGCCAACTCGTCCTACGGGGCCAGCGCCGAGGTGCCTACTACGAGAGATCCTCGTAGCCCTTGAAATGCGAGCGTGCCCTCAGCGCACGTCGATCATCTGGCGCAGCGCGAAGCGGATGGTGTCGATCTCGGTGGGGGTGAGGTGGGCGGGGTGGGGTTTGACGAGGCGGTCGGTGCTGATGGACTTGACCTGGTCGCACATGGCGTAGCCGGGGCGGTCGTTGAGGGTGATCCTGGGGTGGAACGGCAGGCCGCGGTTGGTGGTGGTGCAGGGGACCACCAGGGCCAGGCGGTTCGGCAGCCTGCAGGCCAGGGCGGTGCCGACGATGATGGCGGGGCGCATGCCCGCCTGTTCGCGGCCGACCTGGGGGTTGAAGTCGGCCCACCAGACCTGCCACGGCGTCAGTCGGGTCACTCCGTGACCGTGGTGTCGACGTCGGCCAAGGCGGCGGCTTCGGTGGCGTAGCCGCCTGCCAGGTCCGGGTCGGCGGCGAGGCGGGCCAGGGCCGCAGTGGTCTCGTGCTCGAACAGCACGATGCGGAGGGCTTCGTCGAGGGAGACGCCGCCCAGTTCCGTCTCGGCGATGCGGGCCAGGGCGTCCCGGTTCTCCGTGGACACGCGCATGCTCGTCTGCATACGTCAAGCATACGATACGCATGCGCCCGTGGCCACTACGCTCGGCGGCATCACTGGGGTCGATGGGGAGGCACGGCGTGGAGTACGCGCGGTTGGGGTCGTCGGGGTTGAAGGTGTCGCGGGTCGCCCTCGGGTGCATGAGTTACGGGGACCCGGGGCGGGGGACGCATCCCTGGTCGCTGGCCGAGGAGCAGGCGGGGCCGTTCATCGCGCAGGCGTTGGAACTCGGGATCAACTTCTTCGACACCGCGAACATGTACTCGCTGGGCTCCAGCGAGGAGATCGTCGGCTCGGCGATCAGGCGGCTCACCAAGCGCGAGGATGTCGTCGTCGCGACGAAGGTGTACTTCCCGATAGGTGAGGGGCCGCTCTCGGGCGGGCTGTCCCGGGGCGCCATCATGCGCGAGCTCGACGCCAGCCTGCGCAGGCTGGGCACGGACTACGTGGACCTCTACATCATCCACCGCTGGGACTACGAGACCCCGATCGAGGAGACGATGCGCGCGCTGCACGACGTCGTGCGGGCGGGCAAGGTTCGCTACATCGGGGCCTCGTCGATGCACACCTGGCAGTTCGTCAAGGCGCAGTACACCGCCGACCTGCACGGCTGGACGCGGTTCGTCAGCATGCAGAACCACTACAACCTCATCAACCGCGAGGAAGAGCGGGAGATGCTGCCCTACTGCCACGCCGAGGGCGTCGGCGTCACCCCGTGGAGCCCGCTGGCCCGGGGCAAGCTGACCCGCGACTGGGACGCGGAGTCCCCGCGCACCGGCGGCGACCCGGTCACGGCCGCGCTGTACGGGGCGACCGAGCAGGCCGACCGCCGGGTCGCGCAGGTCGTCGCCGACATCGCCGCCGAACGGGGGGTGCCGCGCGCGCAGGTCGCGCTGGCCTGGCTGCTGGCCCAGCCCGCGGTCACCTCGCCGATCATCGGCGCGACCAAGCCGCACCACCTGACCGACGCCGTCGACGCGCTCAAGGTCGAGCTGTCCGCCGAGGAGATGGCCAGGCTGACCGAGCACTACGTGCCGCACGCCATCGCCGGGTACAGCTAGACCTCCGCCATGGCGCCGTTCACCACCTTCGACGACCGCGTCGCCGTGCTGACCGGCGGTGCGTCGGGAATCGGCCGTGAACTCCTGCTCCAGCTGGTGCGGCGGGGAACCCACGTGGCCGTCTGCGATGTGGACGAGGACAAGCTGGCGGCGGCGGTCCGCCACGCTCGGGCGGCCAATCCCGGTGTCCGGGTGACGGGCCACGCGCACGACATCGCCGACGAGGCCGCCGTCGGCCGGTTCCGCGACGAGGTGGCGCGGGCGCACGAGTGCGAGGCGATCCACCTGCTGTTCAACAACGCGGGCGTGGTGGGCGGGGGCTCCTTCGTCACGGGCAGCCGCGAGGAGTGGGAGCGGACGTTCGCCGTCTCCTGGTCCGGCGTGTACCACTGCACTCGGGCGTTCCTGCCCATGCTCATGGCGGCTGACCAGGGAGTCGTCATCAACACCGCGTCGGTGAACGCGCTCTGGGCCAGCCTGGGCGCCGGGTCGGCGCACACCGCCTACTCCTCGGCGAAGTTCGCTGTCCGGGGCTTCACGGAGTCGCTGCTGGTCGACTTCCGGGCACACGCCCCGCACCTGGGCGCCGTGCTGGTCATGCCCGGCCACGTCCGCACCGGGATGCCGTCGCCGCCCCGGACCTGGCGCCGTGCCCTCGGCTCGTTGTTCGCGAGCTACCGACCCGTGACCAGCACCGCCGCCGCGTCCAAGATCATCGACGCCGTCCGCGACGGTGACTGGCGGGTCGTCATCGGCCAGGACGCCGTGGCCGTGGACGAACGCGTCCGGGCAGATCCGTGGACCGCCTACGACTGAGCGCTGGTGGCGCGGCCCGAGAGCTGCCTGCTACTCCGGAGGGGCGGTGAGCACCCGGGGGCCGTCATCGGTGATCGCGATGGAGTGCTCCCAGTGGGCCGCACGCGAGCCGTCGGCGGTCACGACCGTCCAGCCGTCCTCCAGCTCGACGGTCTCCTCGGTGCCCAGGGTCAGCATGGGCTCGATCGCGATGGCCATGCCCGCGCGCAGCCGGGGGCCCTTGCCGGGCTTGCCGTGGTTGGGCAGGAACGGGTCCATGTGCATCGAGCTGCCGATGCCGTGGCCGCCGTACTCGCGGACGATCCCGTACTCGCGCCCGTGCGCCTTCGACGACTCCAGCGCCGACTGCTCGATGGCGTAGGAGATGTCGGTCAGCCGGGCCCCGACGACGGTCGCCTCGATGCCCGCCAGCATGGCGGCGTGGGTGGCGTCGGAGAGCTGCTGGTCGGCCTCGCTCGCGGGCGCGCCGACGAACAGCGTCACTGCGGAGTCGCCGTGCCAGCCCTCCAGGATCGCGCCGCAGTCCACCGAGATCAGGTCGCCGTCGGCGAGGACCTGGGTGCGACTGGGGATGCCGTGCACGATCTGGTCGTTCACCGAGGCGCAGATGCTGGCCGGGAAGCCGTGGTAGCCCTTGAAGCTGGGCACGGCCCCGGCGTCGCGGATCACCGACTCGGCGATCTCGTCCAGCTCACCGGTGCTGACCCCGGCCTTGACCGCGGTGCCGACCGCGGTGAGGGCCCGGTGGACCACCAGGCCAGCGGCGCGCATCGCGTCCAACTGGCCGGGTGACTTGATCTCGATCATACGACCCCGCCACTTCGCCAGGCCGCTGAACAGCCCACTTACGGTCACGTCCGAGAGCGCAGGGCGTCCAGGACGCGGCTGGTGATCTCGCTGACCTCGCCGACGGCGTCGACGCTGATCAGCACGCCCGAGTAGTACTCCAGCAGCGGCTCGGTCTCCGAGCGGTACACCTGCTGCCGGTGCCGGATGACGGACTCGCTGTCGTCGGCCCGGCCGCGGGCCAGCAGGCGCCGGACCACCACGTCCTCGTCCACCCGGAACTCCACGACGGCGTCGAGGCGGGTGTCGGTGTTGGCGAGCAGCTTCCCCAGCACCTCGGCCTGGCCGACGTTGCGGGGGAAGCCGTCGAGCAGGAAGCCGCCCTCGGCGTCGGCCTGGGCCAGCCGCTCGCGGACCATCTCGTTGGTCACCTCGTCCGGGACGAGCTGCCCGGCGTCGAGGTAGCGCTTGACGTCCTTGCCCAGTGCGGTGTTGTTCGCGATGTGCGCCCGGAACAGGTCACCCGTGGAGATGTGCGGTACGCCCAGCTGCTCGCTGAGGGCGCTCGCCTGGGTGCCCTTGCCCGCTCCGGGCGGGCCCACGAGAACAACACGCGTCACTTGAGGAACCCTTCGTAATTGCGCTGCATCAGCTGGCTCTCGATCTGCTTCACAGTGTCGAGACCGACGCCAACCATGATCAGCACGGCCGTCCCGCCGAACGGGAAGTTCTGGTTGGTCCCCTCGCCACCGGTGAGGTCCAGGAAGAAGTTCGGCAGAACCGCAACGGTGCCAAGGTAGAGCGAGCCTGGCAACGTGATCCGGCTCAACACGAAGTTCAGGTACTCGGCGGTCGGGCGGCCCGGGCGGATGCCGGGGATGAACCCGCCGTACTTCTTCATCTCGTCGGCACGCTCGGTGACGTTGAACGTGATGGTGATGTAGAAGTACGTGAAGAAGATGATCAGGCCGAAGTAGACCGAGATGTGCACCCAGTTCGACTGGTCGGTCAGGTAGTTGCCGACGAAGCGCTGGAACCAGGAGTCGTCGGTGCCGATCAGGTTGACGATCAGGTCCGGCAGGTACAGCAGCGACGAGGCGAAGATGACCGGGATGACGCCCGCCTGGTTCACCTTCAGCGGCAGGTAGGTCGAGGTCCCGCCGTACATGCGGCGGCCGACCATGCGCTTGGCGTACTGCACCGGGATGCGGCGCTGGCCCTGCTCGACGAACACGACCGAGGCGATGATCAGCAGGCCGAAGACGCAGACCACGGTGAAGACGAGCGGGCCGTTCTGGTTGAGGATGTTGCCACCCTCGACCGGGATGCGGGCCGCGATGTTGACGAACATCAGCAGCGACATGCCGTTGCCGATGCCGCGCTCGGTGATCAGCTCGCCGAACCACATGATGACGGCGGTGCCCGCGGTCATCGTCAGCACGATGAGGCTCAGCTTGAAGATGTCGCTGTCGGGGATGACCGGGTTCGGGCACTGGCCGAACAGCTGGCCGCGGTCGGCCATCGCCACGATGCCGGTGGACTGCAGCACGGCGAGCGCGATGGTCAGGTAGCGGGTGTACTGCGTCAGCTTGCCCTGACCCGCCTGCCCTTCCTTCTTCAGCTGCTCGAAGCGCGGGATGACCACCGTCAGCAGCTGGATGATGATGCTCGCGGTGATGTACGGCATGATGCCGAGCGCGAACACCGACAGCTGGAGCAGGGCGCCGCCGCTGAACAGGTTCAGCAGCTGGAAAACACCCTGGCTGGCGTCCTCGTTGAGCGACAGACATTCCTGCACGTTCGGGTACGAGACCCCAGGCGACGGGAGGGCGGCTCCAACGCGATAGACCGCGACGATCCCCAAGGTGAAGAGGATCTTCCTACGCAGGTCTGGCGTCGCAAGAGCCGAGCGGAAGGCGCTGAGCACGCAGGAACCTCCTCGGCGTCGCCTGCACTTCGCTGCAGGCGATACTGCGGAGCCGGCGGGACCGCCGGCAGGGAACAGGGAACCATAGCCCACCGGGTTCACCGACAGGCCAAGGCCACCCCCGGGACAGGAATCCCTGGGGCGTGACCACGACTTTAACAGCAAGTGTGAGACGTCCCGCACCCCCGTCGGCTACGAGGGCGCCACCGACTCGCGCGATGCGGGCCGAGTGGGACGAACATCACTTTCACGTGCAAGTGAATCCGGGTCGAAACGCCATGGGCCGGGCACCCGAGGGTGCCCGGCCCATGGACTCACATCAGCGCTCAGACCGTGGTGGCGGTGCCACCGGCGGCCTGGAGCTTCTCCACCGCGCTGCTGGAGAACTTGTTCGCGGTGATGTCGAGCTTGACCCCGGCGAGGTCACCGTCGGCCAGGACCTTCACCAGCTGGTTCTTGCGAACCAGGCCGGAGCCGACCAGGGCGGCGATGTCGACCGAGCCGCCATCGGGGAACGCCTTCGCGACGTCACCGAGGTTGACGACCTGGTACTCGACCCGGAAGCGGTTCTTGAAGCCCTTGAGCTTCGGCAGCCGCATGTGGAGCGGCATCTGGCCGCCCTCGAACCGGGCGGGGACGTTCTTGCGGGCCTTGGTGCCCTTGGTACCGCGGCCTGCGGTCTTGCCCTTGGAGCCCTCACCGCGACCGACGCGCATCTTCTCGGTCTTGGCGCCGGGGGCCGGGCGCAGGTGGTGCAGTTTGATAGCCATCAGTCGACCTCCTCGACAGAGACGAGGTGGCGGACGGTGTGGATGAGGCCGCGCACCTCGGGAGTGTCCTCGCGCACCGTGGTCTGGCGGATCTTGCGCAGACCCAGGGTACGAAGGGACTCACGGTGGTTGCGCTTGGTGCCGATGCCGGAGCGCACCTGGGTCACCTTGAGCTTGGCCATGTCAGTTCCCCGATCCTGCGGCGGCAGCCGCCGCGCGGGCGCGGAGCATGCCTGCGGGAGCGACGTCCTCCAGCGGGAGACCACGGCGGGCCGCGACCTCCTCGGGACGCTGCAGGTTCCTCAGCGCCTGCACCGTGGCGTGCACGACGTTGATGGCGTTGTCGCTGCCGAGCGACTTCGACAGCACGTCGTGGACGCCTGCGCACTCCAGCACCGCGCGGACCGGCCCACCGGCGATGACACCGGTACCGGCGGAGGCGGGACGCAGCAGGACGACGCCCGCGGCCTTCTCACCCTGCACGGGGTGCGGAATGGTGCCGCCGATGCGCGGGACGCGGAAGAAGTTCTTCTTCGCCTCCTCGACGCCCTTGGCGATGGCCGCGGGAACTTCCTTGGCCTTGCCGTAGCCGACGCCGACCATGCCGTCGCCGTCGCCGACGACGACCAGGGCGGTGAAGCTGAAGCGCCGACCGCCCTTGACGACCTTGGCTACCCGGTTGATGGCGACCACGCGCTCGATGTGCGGGGTCTTCTCCTGGGCCGCCCCGCCGCGTCCGCCGCCGTCACGACGGTCCCGGCGGTCGCGGCGCTCACCGCGCTCGCCGCCCTGACCGCCTTGACCGCCCTGTCCGCCGCCGTGGCCGCCGCCGAACTGCCGCGTACGTCCCGGCATCAGGCGTTCCTTCCCTTGTCAGTGCACGTCATGATCAGAACTCCAGCCCCGCCCCGCGGGCCGAGTCGGCCAGCGCGGCGATACGACCGGTGTACTTGTTGCCGCCGCGGTCGAAGACGACCTTGGCGATCCCGGCGTCCTTGGCCCGGGCGGCGAGGAGCTCGCCGACCTTGGCCGAACGCGCCTTCTTGTCGCCGTCCACCGCGCGCACGTCGGCCTCCATCGTCGACGCCGAGGCCACGGTGTGGCCGTTCAGGTCGTCGATGATCTGGGCGAACATGTGCCGCGATGAGCGGGTCACGACCAGGCGCGGACGCTCCGCGGTGCCGCTGAGCTTCTTGCGGAGCCGGAAGTGCCTGCGGGTCTTGGCGATGCGGCGCCGGGTGGAGATGTCCTTGCCCACCGGCTTGCGCTTGGTCACAGTCGTTGCGCTCATGATCACTTACCCGTCTTTCCGACCTTGCGGCGGATCTTCTCGCCCGCGTAGCGCACGCCCTTGCCCTTGTACGGGTCGGGCTTGCGCAGCTTGCGGATGTTCGCGGCGACCTCGCCGACCCGCTGCTTGTCGATGCCCGAGACGGAGAACTTCGTGGCGCTCTCCACCGTGAAGGTGATGCCCTCGGGGGGCGAGACCTTCACCGGGTGGCTGAAGCCCAGCGAGAACTCCAGGTCCGACCCCCTGGCCAGGACGCGGTAGCCGACGCCGTGGATCTCCAGCTTCTTCTCGTAGCCCGCGGTGACGCCGACGACCATGTTGTTGACCAGCGAGCGGGTCAGGCCGTGCAGCGCGCGGTTGGTGCGCTCGTCGTCGGGCCGCGTCACCGCGAGCGTGCCGTCCTCGGCGCGCTCGACGGTGATGGGCTCGGAGACGGTGATGGCCAGGGTGCCCTTGGGGCCCTTGACGCTGATGTCGCGGCCGTCGATGGCGACGTCGACGCCAGCCGGAACCGTGATCGGGAGCCTTCCGATGCGAGACATGTGTTCAGTCCCCTTCCCTCACCAGACGTAGGCGAGGACTTCCCCGCCCACTCCCGACTTGTTCGCCTGCCGGTCGGTCATGAGACCGCCGGACGTGGAGATGATCGCCACGCCCAGGCCGCCGAGAACCTTCGGCAGACCGGTCGACTTCGCGTACACCCGCAGACCGGGCTTGGACACGCGGCGCAGGCCAGCGATGCTGCGCTCGCGGTTCGGGCCGTACTTCAGCTCGACGACGAGGTCTTTGCCCTTCTCGCCGTCCTGGTCGCGGTAGCCGGTGATGTAACCCTCGCGCTTGAGGATCTCGGCGATGCTGGCCTTGAGCTTCGAGTGCGGCAGCACGACCTCGTCGTGGTACGCCGAGTTGGCATTGCGCAGACGGGTCAAGAAGTCTGCGATCGGGTCGGTCATCGTCATGGTGACCTTGTCAACCTTTCTCGCCGTGGTTCCCGCATCGGGCCTTCGGCGATCTTCGGGGTAGTGCGGGGAAGGGGGACTAGTCCCTTACCAGCTGGACTTGCTCACGCCAGGCAGCTCGCCGCGGTGGGCCATCTCCCGCAGGCAGATCCGGCACAGGCCGAACTTGCGGAACACCGAGTGCGGGCGTCCGCACCGGTTGCAGCGGGTGTAGCCACGAACCTTGAACTTCGGCTTCTTGGCCGCCTTGTGAACCAGCGCCTTCTTGGCCATCGGCTCAGTTCTCCTTGAAGGGGAAGCCCAGGTGCTTCAGCAGCGCCCGGCCCTCCGCGTCGGTCGTCGCCGTGGTGACCACGGTGATATCCATGCCGCGCTGGCGGTCGATGGAGTCAGGGTCGATCTCGTGGAACATCGACTGCTCGTTGAGACCGAAGGTGTAGTTGCCGTTGCCGTCGAACTGCTTGCCCGAGAGGCCGCGGAAGTCGCGGATACGGGGCAGCGCGATCGTCAGCAGGCGGTCGAGGAACTCCCACATGCGGTCGCCGCGCAGGGTCACCCGCGCGCCGATCGGCATGCCCTCGCGCAGCTTGAACTGCGCGATGGACTTGCGGGCCTTGCGGACCTCGGGCTTCTGGCCGGTGATCGTGGCCAGGTCGCGGACCGCGCCCTCGATCAGCTTGCCGTCGCGGGCGGCGTCGCCGACGCCCATGTTCACGACGACCTTGACGACACCGGGGACCAGCATGGGGTTCGGGTAGCCGAACTCCTTGGTCAGCTCCGGGCTGATCTCCGAGCGGTAGCGGGTCTTGAGCCGCGGGATGATCTTCTCGACCACGGACTTGCTGGCAGAGTCGGTAGATTCAGTCGTAGTCATGATCAGATCTCCTTCCCGTTGCCCTTGCCGCGGGCCATGCGGACCTTGCGGCCGTCTTCAGCGGTCTTGTACCCGACGCGGACGGCCTGGCCGTCGGCCACCAGCATCACGTTGCTCACGTGGATGGGGGCCTCCTGCGTCACGATGCCGCCGGACTGGGCGCCGCGCTGGTTCTGCGACACACGGGTGTGCTTCTTGACGCGGTTCACGCCCTCGACCAGGACCTTGTTGGTCACCGGGTAGGCCTGGATGACCTTGCCCTTGGCGCCCTTGTCCTTGCCCGAGATGACGACGACCGTGTCGCCCTTCTTGATCTTCATGTCAGAGCACCTCCGGCGCCAACGAGATGATCTTCATGAACTTCTTGTCGCGCAGCTCGCGGCCCACCGGGCCGAAGATGCGGGTGCCGCGCGGCTCGCCCTCGTTCTTGATCAGAACGGCGGCGTTCTCGTCGAACCGGATGTACGAGCCGTCCGGGCGGCGGCGCTCCTTGACGGTGCGCACGATGACCGCCTTGACGACATCGCCCTTCTTCACGTTCGCGCCCGGGATGGCGTCCTTCACGGTGGCGACGATGATGTCGCCGATTCCCGCGTAGCGCCGACCGGAGCCGCCGAGCACGCGGATGCAAAGGATTTCCTTCGCCCCGGTGTTGTCGGCGACACGCAGTCGCGACTCCTGCTGGATCACGTCAACTCCTGACCATTCCTGGCCTGCCAGATTGCCGACCTGACAGGCTCGGCCTTGGATTACTTGGGTTACTTGGCCCGCTCGATGACCTGCACGAGCCGCCAGCGCTTGGTGGCGGACAGCGGCCGGGTCTCCATGAGCAGGACCCGGTCGCCGACGCCCGCGGAGTTCTCCTCGTCGTGCGCCTTCACCTTGGTGGTGGAGCGCATGACCTTGGCGTAGCGGGGGTGCTTCTTGCGGTCTTCCAGCGCCACGACGATGGTCTTGTCCATCTTGTCGGACACCACCAGGCCCTCGCGGACCTTGCGGGTGGTGGTCCGCTGGACGGCCTCGGTCACGGTCTCGGCGTTCTCAACGTTGTCACTCATGCGGCACCCTCACCGGTCGCCTCGTCGGGGGACACCGACAGCCCGAGCTCGCGCTCGCGCATCACGGTGTAGATCCGGGCGATGTCCTGCTTGACCAGGCGCAGGCGCCGGTTGTTGTCGAGCTGGCCGGTCGCCATCTGGAAGCGGAGGTTGAACAGCTCCTCCTTCGCCTCCCGCAGGCGCAGCACCAGCTCGTCGTCGGTCAGCTCGCGCAGATCCGTCGTGGTGGTCCCGGCAGCCATCAGAAGTCACCACCCTCACGCGTCACGATGCGGCACTTCATCGGCAGCTTGTGGATCGCGCGGCGCAGTGCCTCACGCGCCACCGTCTCGTTGGGGAAGGTCATCTCGAACATCACGCGACCCGGCTTCACGTTGGCCACCCAGTGCTCCGGCGAGCCCTTGCCGGAGCCCATGCGGGTCTCGGCGGGCTTCTTGGTCAGCGGGCGGTCCGGGAAGATGTTGATCCAGACCTTGCCACCACGGCGGATGTGCCGGTTGATGGCGATACGCGCCGACTCGATCTGCCGGTTGGTGACGTAAGCGGGCTCCAGCGCCTGGATGCCCAGCTCGCCGAAGGTGACGCGGTTGCCACCCTTGGACGCGCCGGAGCGGTCCGGACGGTGCTGCTTGCGGTGCTTGACCTTGCGTGGGATGAGCACAGCTCAGCCCTCCCCGTTGCCAGTGCCCTCGGCGGCCGGGGCCGCCGGGGTGTCGGACGCGGCGGCGCGACCCGCCTCGGTGCTGGTGGGCGTGGTGCCCGAGGAGCCGGAACGGCGCGGGCGGCTGGGCCGCTCGCGGCGCGGCTCGCGCCGGGTGTCAGCGGCCTGGCGCACGTCGGCCTCGCGGCGTCCGCCCACGACCTCGCCCTTGTAGATCCACACCTTGACGCCGATGCGGCCGAAGGTGGTGCGGGCCTCGAAGAAGCCGTAGTCGATGTCCGCGCGCAGCGTGTGCAGCGGGACGCGACCCTCGCGGTAGTGCTCCGAGCGGGACATCTCGGCGCCGCCGAGGCGGCCCGAGCACTGCACCCGGATGCCCTTGACCTGCGGCGAGCGCATGGCCGACTGGATGGCCTTGCGCATCGCGCGCCGGAAGGACACGCGGTTGGACAGCTGCTCGGCGGTGACCTGCGCGACCAGCTGGGCGTCCGACTCGGGGTTCTTGACCTCGAGGATGTTGAGCTGGACCTGCTTCTTGGTCAGCTTCTCCAGCTCACCGCGGATGCGGTCGGCCTCGGCGCCGCGGCGGCCGATGACGATGCCCGGCCGCGCGGTGTGGATGTCGACGCGGACGCGGTCACGGGTGCGCTCGATCTCCACGCGGGAGATGCCTGCGCGCTCCATGCCCTTGGACAGCAGGCGGCGGATCTTGACGTCCTCCGCCACGTACTCCGCGTACTGCTTGTCGGCGTACCAGCGGGACCGCCAGTCAGTGGTGATCCCGAGCCGGAAGCCGTGCGGGTTGATCTTCTGTCCCATTAGCGGACACCGCCCTTCGTGCTCGACTTGCGGCCCTTGGCCTGCTTGGCAACCACCGGGCGCGACTCGACCTCGACGGTGATGTGGCTCGTGCGCTTGCGGATGCGGTAGGCCCTGCCCTGCGCACGCGGCCGGAACCGCTTGAGCGTCGGCCCCTCGTCCACGTAGATCGTGGAGATCCACAGGGTCGACGGGTCGAGGCCGAAGTTGTTCTCGGCGTTGGCGACGGCGCTGGCCAGCACCTTGGCGACCGGCTCGCTGGCGGCCTGCGGCGTGAACCTGAGCAGGCTCAAGGCGTCCTCGGCGCTACGTCCCCTGATGAGCTCGACGACGCGGCGCACCTTCATCGGTGTCATCCGGACGTAGCGAGCCCGAGCCATGGCGGACGGAAGCTCTTCCGTCGCCGCGGCGTCGTTTCGGGCGTTCATCGCTGTTCCCCTTGCTCTTTCTCTGCTCGTTCGTGCCTAGCGGCGCCGCGACTTGCGGTCATCCTTGATGTGACCCTTGAACGTGCGGGTCGGGGCGAACTCGCCCAGCTTGTGGCCGACCATGGCCTCGGAGACGAACACCGGGACGTGCTTGCGGCCGTCGTGCACCGCGATGGTGTGACCCAGCATGTCCGGGATGATCGTCGACCGGCGGGACCAGGTCTTGATCACGGTCTTCTTGCCCGACTCGTTGAGCGCGTCCACCTTCTTGAGCAGGTGGTCGTCCACGAACGGGCCCTTCTTCAGGCTGCGTGGCATTGCTTCTACCTCCCTGCTCAGCGCTTGTTCTTGCCAGTGCGGCGACGGCGGACGATCAGCTTGTCGCTCGGCTTGTTGCGGCGAGTGCGGCCCTCGGGCTTGCCTGCCGGGTTGACCGGGTGGCGACCACCGGAGGTCTTGCCCTCACCACCACCGTGCGGGTGGTCGACCGGGTTCATGGCCACACCGCGGACGGTCGGGCGCTTGCCCTTCCACCGCATACGTCCGGCCTTGCCCCAGTTGATGTTGGAGTGCTCGGAGTTGCCGACCTCACCGACCGTGGCGCGGCACCGAACGTCCACGTTGCGGATCTCGCCCGAGGGCATCCGCAGCTGGGCGTAGGGGCCGTCCTTGGCGACGAGCTGCACGCTCGAACCGGCCGAGCGGGCGATCTTGGCCCCGCCACCCGGGCGCAGCTCGATGGCGTGGACCACCGTGCCGACCGGGATGTTGCGCAGCGGCAGGTTGTTGCCCGGCTTGATGTCGGCCTTGGGGCCGGACTCGATCGGGTCACCCTGGCGCAGCTTGCCCGGCGCGATGATGTAGCGCTTCTCGCCATCGGCGAAGTGCAGAAGCGCGATCCGCGCGGTGCGGTTGGGGTCGTACTCGATGTGCGCCACCTTGGCGGGCACACCGTCCTTGTCGTGGCGACGGAAGTCGATCAGCCGGTACGCACGCTTGTGACCGCCACCCTTGTGCCGGGTGGTGATCTTGCCGTGCGCGTTGCGGCCGCCGCGGCCGTGCAGCGGGCGGAGCAGCGACTTCTCCGGGGTGGAGCGGGTGATCTCGGCGAAGTCCGAGACGCTCGCGCCGCGACGACCCGGGGTCGTCGGCTTGTACTTGCGAATACCCATTGGTCTACTCAGTCCTTACGCGGCCGGGCCGCCGAAGATCTCGATCGGCTTGCTCTCCGGGGACAAGGTGACGATCGCGCGCTTGGTGTCCTTGCGCTTGCCGTAACCGGTCCGGGTGCGCTTGCGCTTTCCGTTGCGGTTGAGCGTGTTCACGCTCAGCACCTTGACCGCGAAGATCTTCTCAATGGCGATCTTGATCTCGGTCTTGTTGGCGTCCGGGCGGACGACGAAGGTGTACTTGTTCTCCTCGAGGAGTCCGTACGACTTCTCCGAGATCACCGGCGCGAGCACGATGTCGCGAGGGTCGGGGATCACTTGTCCTCCTCGGACTCAACCTCAGCGGAAGAGGCCTTGGCCTTGGCGGCCTTGACCGGTCCGGCAAGGAAGGCGTCGTAGGCGGTCTTGGTGAAGACGATGTCGTCGTTCACCAGAACGTCCAGGGTGTTCAGCTGGTCCGGCGCGATCACGTGCACGTGCGGCAGGTTGCGCACCGACACCCAGGCGATGTCCTCGCCCCGGGTCAGCACGACCAGCACGCGGCGGGCCTCGGTGACCGACTCCAGCAGCTTGCGCGCGGTCTTGGTGGAGGGGGTGTCCCCGTCGACCAGGGCCGAGACGATGTGCAGCTGACCCGCGCGGGCCCGGTCGGAGAGGGCGCCACGCAGGGCGGCGGCCTTCATCTTCTTGGGGGTGCGCTGGGTGTAGTCGCGCGGCTGGGGGCCGTGCACGACGCCGCCGCCGACGAACTGCGGCGCGCGGGTCGAGCCCTGGCGGGCCCGGCCGGTGCCCTTCTGCCGGTACGGCTTCTTGCCGCCGCCGGAAACCTCGCCGCGGGTCTTCGTCGAGTGCGTGCCCTGGCGGGCCGCGGCCTGCTGGGCCACGACGACCTGGTGCAGCAGGGCCACGTTGGCCTGCACGTCGAAGATCTCCGCGGGCAGCTCGACGCTGCCGTCGGTGTCACCGGCGGGCGTCTTGATGTCGACGCTGGTCATGCTCAGGCACCGCCCTTCGCAGCACTCTTGAGGAACACCAGGCCGCCCTTGGGGCCGGGGATGGCGCCCTTGAGCAGGATGAGGCCGGACTCGGCGTCGACCTGGTGCACGGTCAGGTTCTGGGTGGTGACCCGGGCGTTGCCCATCCGGCCCGCCATGCGCAGGCCCTTGAACACGCGGCCGGGGGTGGCGCAGCCGCCGATGGACCCCGGGGAGCGGTGCTTGCGCTGGGTGCCGTGGGAGGCGCCGAGGCCCTTGAAGCCGTGGCGCTTCATGACACCGGCGGTGCCCTTGCCCTTGGTGGTGCCGGTCACGTCGATCATCGTGCCGGGCTCGAACACCTCGGCGGTGATCTCCTGGCCGACGGTGTAGTCACCGGCGTCGGAGGTCCGCAGCTCGGCGACGTAGCGGCGCGGGGTCACCCCGGCCTTGTCGAAGTGGCCGCGCTCGGGCTTGTTCACCTTGCGCGGCGCGATGGCGCCGAAGGCGATCTGCACGGCCGCGTAGCCGTCGACCTCCTGGCTGCGCACCTGGGTGACCACGTTGGGTCCGGCCTTCACCACGGTCACCGGGACGATCCGGTTGTTCTCGTCGAAGACCTGGGTCATCCCGAGCTTGGTGCCCAGGATTCCCTTCATCTGCCTGTCAGACATGGCTCTCGTTACTCTCCGCCTCGCCGCGCGCGCTTACTGGATGTTGACGTCGACGCTCGCCGGAAGGTCGATGCGCATGAGCGCGTCGACCGTCTTGGGCGTCGGGTCGAGGATGTCGATCAGCCGCTTGTGCGTACGCATCTCGAAGTGCTCGCGCGAGTCCTTGTACTTGTGCGGCGAGCGGATGACGCAGTAGACGTTCTTCTCCGTGGGCAGCGGCACAGGCCCGACGACCCGCGCGCCGGTGCGCGTCACGGTCTCCACGATCTTGCGCGCGGACGCGTCGATCGCCTCGTGGTCGTAGGCCTTGAGCCGGATGCGGATCTTCTGTCCCGCCATGATGGCTTGCCGTTCCTCTTCGGTAGTTGCGATCTCGGCGAGCCCGTCAGGCGTTAGCCGCGCCGCTTCCCTGTTCACAAGTCAATGGATGTCTGGACCCGATCTGCCCTGCTCAGTCCGGTCCACGCGGTCGGGCGTGTCGCCGTGCTTTCACATAACTGTCCCCTGGCAGGAACGCCGTGGGACGGGCTTTTCAGTTCCGAAGGGCCCTGCGGCCCCGGCTCTCGTGCCGGGGCGGCCGGTGGTCTAGCACAGACCGGCCGCCCCCGCTACGAGCAACCCGTAAAGAATGCCACACGCGTGTGGGGCGATCCAAACCGGGGTGGCCGAAGTCTCCTCGGCCACCCCGGACGGGAACTACTGGTTGATCTTGGTGACGCGGCCCGCGCCGACGGTCCGGCCACCCTCGCGGATGGCGAAGCGCAGACCCTCGTCCATGGCGATCGGCTGGATCAGCTTGACCGTCATCTCGGTGGAGTCGCCCGGCATGACCATCTCGGTGCCCTCGGGGAGGGTCACGACGCCGGTCACGTCGGTGGTGCGGAAGTAGAACTGCGGGCGGTAGTTGTTGAAGAACGGCGTGTGACGGCCGCCCTCATCCTTGCTGAGGATGACGACCTTGGCCTCGAAGTCCGTGTGCGGGGTCGTGGTGCCCGGCTTCACGATGACCTGGCCGCGCTCGATGTCCTCGCGCTTGATGCCGCGCAGCAGCAGGCCGACGTTGTCACCGGCCTGGCCCTGGTCGAGGAGCTTGCGGAACATCTCGACACCGGTGACGGTGGTCTTCTGCGCCTTCTCCTTGATGCCGACGATCTCCACCTCCTCGTTGACGTTGACGACGCCACGCTCGATGCGGCCGGTCGCGACGGTGCCGCGGCCGGTGATCGTGAAGACGTCCTCGACGGGCATGAGGAAGGGCTTGTCGGTCTCGCGCTCGGGCTGCGGGATGCTCTCGTCGACCGCGTCCATCAGCTCCAGCAGGCGGGCGCCCCACTCGGCGTCGCCCTCAAGGGCCTTGAGCGCGGAGACCCGCACGACCGGCAGGTCGTCGCCGGGGAAGTCCTGCGCGGACAGCAGCTCGCGCACCTCGAGCTCGACGAGCTCCAGGATCTCCTCGTCGTCGACCATGTCGGCCTTGTTCAGGGCCACCACGATGTAGGGCACGCCGACCTGGCGGGCCAGCAGCACGTGCTCGCGGGTCTGCGGCATCGGGCCGTCGGTGGCGGCGACCACCAGGATGGCACCGTCCATCTGGGCCGCACCGGTGATCATGTTCTTGACGTAGTCAGCGTGACCCGGGCAGTCGACGTGCGCGTAGTGACGCTTCTCCGTCTGGTACTCGATGTGCGCGATCGAGATGGTGATTCCGCGCTGCTTCTCCTCCGGCGCCTTGTCGATCTCGTCGAACGGCGTGAAGGGGTTCAGGTTGGGGAACTTGTCGTGCAGGACCTTGGAGATCGCCGCGGTCAGCGTGGTCTTGCCATGGTCGATGTGACCAATGGTGCCGATGTTGACGTGCGGCTTGGTCCGCTCGAACTTGGCCTTCGCCACTGGACTGTCCTCCTGGACTGGTTTCTTCTTCCGCTACGGGCGCAGACGGTAATCCGTCTGCGCCCCTCGCGGCTCATCAGGGTCGATGTGCGGACCCCGGGGAGTCCCCCCGGAGAGCCCGCACTTATCGTGCGGTGCTCCGGTGCGGGGTCACTCCCCCGTAGCCTTTGCGATGATCTCCTTCGCCACGTTCACCGGAACCTCGGCGTAGGAGTCGAACACCATCGAGTAGTTCGCCCGGCCCTGGGTCTTCGACCGCAGGTCACCGACGTAGCCGAACATCTCCGACAGCGGAACAAGAGCCTTCACGATCCGGGCGCCACCGCGCTCCTCCATGGCCTGGATCTGGCCGCGGCGGGAGTTCAGGTCACCGGTGACGGTGCCCATGTACTCGTCGGGGGTGGTCACCTCGACGGCCATCATCGGCTCGAGCAGCGCGGGGTCCGCCTTGCGGGCGGCTTCCTTGAGCGCCATCGACCCGGCGACCTTGAAGGCCATTTCGGACGAGTCGACCTCGTGGTAGGCGCCGTCCAGCAGGGTCAGCTTGAGACCCACCAGCGGGTAGCCCGCGAGCACGCCGTACTGCATGGCGTCCTGCGCACCGGCGTCGACCGAGGGGATGTACTCCCTCGGCACACGGCCGCCGGTGACCTTGTTGTCGAACTCGTAGAGAGCGCCGTCCGCGGTGGACAGCGGCTCCAGCGCGATGATCACCTTGGCGAACTGGCCCGAGCCACCCGTCTGCTTCTTGTGGATGTACTCGAACTTCTCGACCTTGCGGCGGATCGTCTCGCGGTAGGCCACCTGCGGCTTGCCGATGTTGGCCTCGACCTTGAACTCGCGGCGCATGCGGTCCACCAGGATGTCCAGGTGGAGCTCACCCATGCCCGCGATGATGGTCTGGCCGGTCTCGTCGTCGAGGTGGACCTTGAACGTCGGGTCCTCCTCGGCCAGCTTCTGGATGGCCAGGGAGAGCTTCTCCTGGTCGGCCTTCGTCTTGGGCTCGATGGCGACCTGGATGACCGGGTCCGGGAAGGTCATCGACTCCAGCACGATCGGGTTCTGCGGGTCGCAGAGCGTCTCGCCGGTGGTCGTGTCCTTCAGGCCGATGACCGCGTAGATGTGGCCCGCGCGCGCCTCGGTGACCGGGTTCTCCTTGTTGGCGTGCATCTGGAACATCTTCCCGATGCGCTCTTTGCGGTCCTTGGTCGAGTTGATGACCTGGGCGCCGGTGTCGACCTTGCCCGAGTACACCCGGACGTAGGTGAGCTTGCCGAAGAAGGGGTGCACGGCGATCTTGAACGCGAGCGCGGAGAACGGCTCGTCCACGGCGGGCCTGCGGGTGGCGGGGGTCTCCCCGTCCTGCAGGGTGCCGACGACCGGCGGGACGTCCAGCGGCGAGGGCAGGTAGTCGACCACGGCGTCGAGCATGGGCTGCACGCCCTTGTTCTTGAACGCCGAGCCGCACAGCACCGGGTAGGCCGAACCATCGTTGACGATCTTGCGGATGCCCTGCTTGATCTCCGCGATGGTCAGCTCCTCGCCACCGAGGTAGCGCTCCATCAGGTCGTCGTCGGTCTCGGCGACGGCCTCGACGATGGCCTCGCGGTACTCCTTGGCCTTCTCGAGCAGATCCGCGGGGATCTCCTCGATGGTGTAGTCCTCGCCCTTCTGGACCTCGCCGCGCCAGGTCAGCGCCCGCATCTCGACCAGGTCGACCAGCCCGATGAACTCGCTCTCGGTGCCGATCGGCAGCTGCAGCGGCAGCGGCTTGGCGCCGAGGCGCTCGCGGATGGTCTTCACGGTGAAGTAGAAGTCCGCGCCGAGCTTGTCCATCTTGTTGACGAAGCAGATGCGCGGCACGTCGTACTTGGTCGCCTGGCGCCAGACCTGCTCGGACTGGGGCTCGACACCTTCCTTGCCGTCGAACACGGCCACCGCGCCGTCGAGCACGCGCAGCGAGCGCTCCACCTCGACGGTGAAGTCGACGTGGCCGGGGGTGTCGATGATGTTGATCTGGGTGTCTTTCCAGAAACAGGTCGTGGCCGCGGAGGTGATGGTGATACCCCGCTCCTGCTCCTGCTCCATCCAGTCCATCACCGCGGCGCCGTCGTGCACTTCGCCGATCTTGTAGCTGATCCCGGTGTAGAACAGGATTCGCTCGGTCGTGGTCGTCTTGCCCGCGTCGATGTGGGCCATGATCCCGATGTTGCGGACCTTGGCCAGGTCGGTCAGCACGTCGAGTGCCACGGGTGTTTCCCCTGTCCTATCTAGCAGCTACGGGCGCCGCTGGCTTCACCAGCGGTAGTGGGCGAATGCCTTGTTGGACTCCGCCATCTTGTGCGTGTCCTCGCGGCGCTTGACGCTGGCGCCAAGTCCGTTGGAAGCGTCGAGCAGCTCGTTCGTCAAGCGCTCGATCATGGTCTTCTCGCGGCGGGCGCGGGAGAACGTCACCAGCCAGCGCAGTCCCAGCGTGGTGGAGCGGCCCGGCTTGACCTCGATCGGCACCTGGTAGGTGGCGCCGCCGACGCGGCGGGACTTGACCTCGATGGTCGGCTTGACGTTGTCCAGCGCGCGCTTGAGGGTCACCACCGGGTCGGTGCTGGTCTTCTCCCGGGCGCCTTCCAGCGCGCCGTAGACGATGCGCTCGGCGACCGAGCGCTTGCCGTCCACCAAGACCTTGTTGATGAGCTGCGTGACCAGCGGCGAGCTGTACACCGGGTCGGAGATCAGCGGCCGCTTCGGGGCCGGTCCCTTGCGGGGCATATCAGCTCTTCTCCTTCTTCGCGCCGTAACGGCTGCGAGCCTGCTTGCGGTTCTTGACGCCCTGGGTGTCCAGCGAGCCGCGGATGATCTTGTAGCGAACGCCCGGGAGGTCCTTCACACGCCCACCGCGCACGAGCACCATCGAGTGCTCCTGGAGGTTGTGACCCTCACCGGGGATGTAGGCGGTGACCTCGATACCGCTGGTCAGCTTCACGCGAGCGACCTTGCGGAGCGCGGAGTTCGGCTTCTTCGGGGTGGTGGTGTACACGCGGGTGCACACGCCACGCCGCTGCGGGCTCCCCTTGAGAGCCGCAGTCTTCTGCTTGGCGACCTTGTCCTGGCGGCCCTTTCGGACCAGCTGCTGGATCGTGGGCATAGACCGGCTTTCTTCCTGGAACGCGCCCGGGTGGGCGCCTGCGTATCTAGCGGGTTCCTGCATGTCCGCCCGTACCCCGAGGTCGGGCGTGTCGCCGCCCTCCCCCGGAGCACCCGTGGGAGAGCGAATCCCCACGGGTTCGGAAGGTACTCCGGCGACTGGCAGAAGTCCGCCACGGAAGACAGACCTAACGGCACAGGCACACGGACCGACCCGACATAGGTCGGGCACGAGTAGCAACGATACCGTCCGGCTCGGGCCAGGGCCAAACCGGGGGGTACCGCCAACCGGGCTACCGGCTCCTAGGCGCGCTTGGCCAGCTCGACCAGACCGCGCACGTCAACGGGCAGGGCGGGGCCATGCGCGTTCTTGGAGTCCCGCAGGGCGGCGAGGTCGGCGCGGACCTCGACGCAGTCAGTGCCGTTGCTGCTGAAGGTGGACTTGCGCCACATGGGGACCTCCGGGTCAGTCAAGCGCGGCCCGCCGCTCTCGGATCACCCTGGCGGACTGGGCCTGTGTCAGCGCGACGTCGCGAATCTGGGCGACGCTACGGAGGTAATTATCTACCTGTCGCTGATCCTGCACGTAGACGGCGTCGTCGGAAATCTCGACGAAGGCGATGGACTGCGCCTGGGTCGACCCGTCCTCGTTGCGGAAGTGCAGGACGGTGAACTTGCCCTCCAGCCCGTCGTGCCTGCCCACCGAGGTGGGGACGATGAGGATTTCGACGTTGTCCCGCTTCCCCAGCTCCAGCAGATGCCCGAGCTGGGCGCGCATGACCTCCTTGGCCTTGGGTCCGCCGATCCGGCGATCGAGGACGGCTTCCTCGATGAGCGTGGTGACGCGCAGCGGCCGGTCCGGGTCGAGCACCCGCTTCTGCCTGTCCATGCGGAGGTTGACCATGCGTTCCTGCTGGTCCTCCCGCACCCGCGCGCTGGGCATCGTCACGCCCGCCGAGTACTCCCTCGTCTGCACGAGTGCGTTGAGCAGCAGCGGGCAGTAGGCGATGAGGTCGGAGGCCAGACCTTCGAGACCCACGTAGGTCCGCGCCCAGTCGGGGATGACGTCGTCCCACCGGGCCAGCCAGCTCTTGCGCTCCGAACGGCCCACCAACCAGGACAACCGGTCCACGTCGTATGCGGGAGCGCCGAAGAAGTCGAGCAGGCGAGCGATCTGCTCAGGTGAGGGGCGGTACTTCCCGTTCTCGAAGTGGGTGATCATGCCGCCCGAGACGCCCAGCACCTGGGCGGCCTCGGCCTTGGTCGCACCCGCCTGGGTCCGATACGCGGCCAGCTCCACGCCGACAAGCCAGCGGAGGGCTGAGGGTTCCATTCGTTCCACTGCCGACACTCCTCGCCCAGTTCAGCCAATCAGGTCATATGCTCACTCAAGCTTGAGCGGTAGCTTGATAATACTCACTAGGCTTGGAGGAGCGATGACTGATCACCTGAAGGTGTTCGCGGGGCTGAGCATCGAGGACGGCTGCCCGATGCGCTACTACCCGGCAGGCGACGGCGAGGTGGCCTTCGTCTTCGGCGGCGGGCGCATCGATGACGTCGAGGTCACCTACAGCCGCCAGAGCCTGGGGGTGTTCGTGGAACTGGCCAACGCGGCCCTGGCCGAACCCATCGCCAAGTAGCCTGCCTGGCGTGGACCTGTTGACCGCGCCCGCCCTGCTGATCGAGCGGGCGGGCGGCTTCCGCAAGGCCCTGCTCAACACCACGTACTCGGTGGACGTCTACGACCAGGGTGGCGGGCTGCTCGCCAGTGTCAGGGAGCGCAAGCGCCCCGGTCCACTGGGGCTGCTGCGGGTCACCGAGTTCACCTCGGTCAGCCCGTTCGACCTGGCCGTCACGCTGCCCGACGGCCGGGAAGTGCTGGGCATCGCCAAGGGGTTCGCGCTGTTCGCGGGCCGAGTCGTGGTGACCGGCCCGGACGGGGCGGTGGTGGGGTCCATGATCCGGAGACTGGCCCGTCCGATCACCTTCGCCGACCCCGCCGGGCGCCCGCTGGGAACCTTCGCCGACACGGCGATGTTCCGTCGCGGCGAACTCACCCAGCGCGACGGCCAGCGGGTCCGGCGGGACACCCTGTGGCCCCGCCCCGAGGTGACCGGGCCGGTCCGGCTGCTGTCCATCGCGGCCGGACTGGCCCACGGCGTCGTCTCCAACACCGGCACCAGCTAGGTCACCAGGACGGGCGCATGATGCTCGGGCCGCCGTCGGGGTCGTCGCCGCCTCGGGAGTCGATGACGTCCTCGACGTCCTGGCCCTCGCGGATGGCGTCGTTGGCCTGGCGCAGGTCACCGAAGCCTGCGGCCATCGCGCGCTGGACGCCCTCGTCGTCCAGCGCCCGGCCGGAGGCGATGTCCGACCAGGACAGCTCGCCCTCCTTGACCCGCTTCACCAGGTCCTGCAACGCCTTCGGGGCCCGCGGGCTCGCGGCGTGGCGCTCGATGGCGGCGATGTCCTGCTCGGACAGGCCGGGCGAGCGGTTGCCGACGCGGCTCGCCTCCGCGGCGGTGCGCTCGACGTTGGCGATGCGGGCGTCGACGTCGGCGACGAGGGCGTCCAGGCGGGCCTGGTCGTAGGGGAAGGTCATCGGCCCGCTCCACTCGTCGCGGGAGCGGGCGCGGGGGCCGGAGCAGGGGCGGGCGCGGGTGTGGGTCCGGACGGCGGGGTGCCCCGGCCCGCCGCCGCGCTCGTGCTCTTGTGCAGGCCGTAGGCGCCCAGGCCGACGCCGATCGCGCCGGACTTGGCGGCCTTGGCGCCGTCGTCGAACTTCTCCTTGCCGCCCTGGTAGCCGTCGACCACGTCGAGCAGGTCGTTGACGTCGCGGACGTCCTTGAGCTTCATCAGCGCGGTGCCCATCGCCGTGATGCCGTCGACCATGCCCTGCACGCCCTCGATCAGCGTCTGGATCGAGATGATGATCTTGCGGATGCTGTCGGCGATCTCGATGGCGTCGTAGACCATCCACACCGCTCGGCCCCAGCCGACCACGGGAATCCAGGCGGTCATCGCCGCCTCCACCAGCTTGCTGACGAGCTTGTCCAGCAGCGTCAGCGCGAGCCCGGTCGCGGTGCGGCAGGTGTTGGCCATCGACTTGAACCGGTCGCCGATGATCCGCGCGACCTGCGAGTCCGCCTCCACCGCGACGGCCCACATCGTGTCCATCCGGCGCCGGAAGCTGACGGCGGCGTCGCCGTCCCAGTGCTGCCCGAGCTGGTCAGCCCCCGCGTCGAGGTTGCGGCGCACGGAGTCCATCGCCTTGGCGACCTGGTCCCAGGCGTGGGCGTTGGCGTCGATCTTCTCGAAGTCGCCGAGCAGCGGGTTGATCAGCGACTCGACCAGGTTCTCCCCGGTGACCTTCTCGTAGACCCAGTTGACGCCCTGGATCTTCCAGCCCGCCTTCTCGATCAGCTCCTGGGTGGACTGCCTGCCCGGCCGGTCCTCGGCCCCGGCGGCCAGCGCGGCGGCGGGGTCCTCGACGTCGGCGTACGCGGTCACCGGGCACCGCCCGCGACGGTCACGCCGGGCAGGGTGTTCATCCCCTGCTCGATCAGGCCCAGCCGCTCACCGTTGCCGGTGTCGGTCCTGGCGTACGCTTCGGCGGCCTGCACCAGGCTGTCGGCGTCCTTCGCCATCACCCGATGCGCGAAGTCGAGCGTCTCGCCGTAGAGGTTGGCCACCCCGGTGACCACGGGGTGCAGCAGCGTCAACAGCCCCGTGAACCCCGCCGTGTCACCCCCCTTGCTCACCGCGTGGTCTTTGATCGTCAGGAAGTGCTGGGCATTGCGCGTCATCAACTCGCTGTACCCCGCCAACTCCCCCGGCTCGACCGTGAACCCACCCACCGCTGCCGCCTTTCCCTCCGTCACACGTGCGGCTGAGACGGACCCCCCTTTCGGGTGGTTCCCCTGCTTCCTGAAGCCCTAGCCGATCAGCCGCTCCCAACATCGGAGACCGCGACTCGATGAGCGGGGTGGGCAGGTGGCGATCTCGGACGTGGCGGCCGAGTTGGACCGGGTGACAGCTCTCCTGTCCGGTGGACAGGCAACGGACGCGCATGGCTGTCTGACAGAAGCACGCCGCTTATTGGCCGCTGCCACACAAGGCAGCAGCCGTCCCGAGTAGCGCCACGCATTGGCGCTACTCGACGTGGCCTTGGGTCAACTCGAACACATCACGAACGTGCCAGGAGCTACGCACCTTGGGTATCGCACCGGCGCGGGGCAAGCTATGGGCGGCTACCCATGTCGAGGTCAAGCTCACCGTTCGCCTGCGCGCCGCCTGGACACGACACGTGACGCTGGCCCTCAACAACGTGCCGTGTTCGGCGGGCAGGTGGTCATGTGACGTCCTGCTGCCCCAAATACTCAAACCCGGCCAAGCCATCACGATCTACTGGCCAGGCGGCAAACGCACCTACCACGGAAAGGCTTGAGACATGGGCTTCGTGCTCGAAGTCGCCTATAAGAACGACGCGCCGGTCAGGCGTCTGCGCACGGTCGAGGACATCGATGAGTTCGTCGCCGAATTGCTGGAGGCGGGTTGGGAGCACGAGTCCGCCTCGGTTTACGCGCTGCCGTCGGAAGACACCGACGCCGTGCCCGACCATGAGGTGATCATCGGCGCGCGCAAGGGCACCGGGCTGGGCGTGGTTCGGTACTCGGGTGGGGCCGCCATTCCCGGTGATGACTCAGCGGAGTGGTTCAGCGTCGGGGAGCGGGTCAGCCCCGATGGGGTGGAGTACAGCTACTTCGGCACCGGTCACGACTTCCCCGGCAACTCCGAGGTTCCGCTGGACGTCGTCAAGGCGGCGATGGCGGAGTTGCTGGTAAACGGGGGCAAGCGACCGACGTGTGTCGTGTGGCAGGGGCGGTGACGGACAGCCAGGGGTGGTTCCCCCGGGAGCGCGAGTCCCGGGGGAACCTTGCCGTCAGATACCGCAGCTGGGGGCGTCCCAGAAGCGGCTGGGGCGGTGGTCGACGTGGGTGTGGTCGTTGTGGCCCGGGTAGCCGGGGCCGAGGATGCCGTTGAAGCCGTGGTTGCGGGCCTGCTGGGCGAGGCGGCACAGGGAGTGCGGGCCGGAGCCGAGGTCGACGCCGTCGCCGTAGAGGTGGCGGCTGTTGGAGGCGCCGCCGACGGCGCTGTTGCAGGAGTAGCTGCGGAAGCCGCTGGTCACCCGGATGGACTGGTCACCGAGGGCGTGGCGCAGGGCCTGGAGCTTCCACATGGAGACCAGGGCGTTGAACTTCGCCGTGGCCGCCGACACCGCGCCTCCCGACCAGGTGGAGTTGCAGTTGTTCAGCTCGGCGTAGGAGAAGTTGATCGGGGTGCAGTCGTCGTCCTGCAGGGCGTAGAGCCTGTTGAAGGTGTTGGGACCGGCCACCCCGTCCGCGCCGAGGCCGTAGGCCTGCTGGAAGCGGGTGACGGCGGCCTTGGTGGCCGGGCCGTAGGAGCCGTCGATGCCGAGGACCGCGCCGTAGCCGGGGTAGCCGGAGACGCGGATCTGGAGCTGGCGGACGTCCTCCCCGGACGTCCCCTCGGACAGCGTGCGGCCCCAGGTGTAGCAGCCGTCAGCGGCGGCAGGGGTGCTGGAGAGAACCATCGTGGCGAGGATCGTCGCGGCCATGAGCGGCAGTACGGATAACAGCCGGGCGAGACGGCGGATCATGCGGTACCTCCCGATGGGGACAGGTGGGACACCGCAGAAGGGTGGCGGACGAACGCGGCTCCGTCAATGAATCACCAACTGTATCGCCAAGTTGGCCGAACTTGACGCGCCCGAATGGCGCTGTCTACACGGGACGCTGACACATCATCGCGAACAACGCCTGACCGGCGGGTGATCCTTTTCCCCCTCCACGCCGACGCCGCACTCCCTAGACTCCGACCATGGACGGGAACATCCTCGACCCGGACGGCGCCCGCGAGCGCCTGGCCGCCTGGAAGGGCCGGATCGACAAGCTGGCCGCCGACACCCAGGCGATGAGCGCGCGGCTGCGGGAGGTCCGGATCACCGCGAGCGACCCGGGCGGGCTGGCCGAGGTCACCGTCGACTCGACCGGCGCGCTGGCGGAGCTGCGGCTGACCGACCGCATCCAGCGGGTCGCGCCGTCCGTCGTCGCCCAGACGATCATGGCCACCCTCGGCGAGGCGCGGAGCAGGCTGGCCGACCGGTCGCAGGAGATCATCGCCGAGACGGTGGGCGCCGAGTCGGCGGCCGGGCGGGCGATCGCCGACAACCTCGGGCGGCACCTGCGCGGCAGCCAGGCGCCGGAGCCCGCCGACGACGAGGACTACGACCTCCGCGACCACTTCGGGCGGGGCTGAGCATGGCCGAGGGCTACGACGTCGACGTCGAGCAGCTGCGCGCCCACGCGGCCAACATCACGGCGATCCAGGACCGGTTCGCCGCCGTGAAGTCGGCCAGCTCGCACATCGCGCAGGACGACCAGGCCTACGGGCTGCTGTGCGGGTGGATCTCCGGCGTCCTGGAGGGCAGGCACGCCCGGCAGGACGAGCTGATCGCGTCGGTGGAGGAGAACCTGGCGCTGGTCGCGCAAGCGCTGCGGGCCAGCGCCGAGGAGTACGAGGCCATCGAGGCCGCGAACGCGTCCATGATCGACTCGGCCGACGGCAAGGGGACCCGATGAGCGAGGACTCGCTGGTCGCCCCGGTCCGGTCTTCCCGCGAGGCGTGGACCGGCTCCGGCCTGGCCGACAGCATCGAGGGCCTGGTCGACGCGATCAAGACCGAGGGCTGGGTCGACGACGCCCTCGCGGGCGCGACGCTCGGGGTCGAGACCGCCGCCTCCGTGATGGACCCGATCAGCGCGCTGCTGGCCAACGGGCTGGGCTGGGCGATGGAGTACTTCGAACCGCTGCGGGAGATGCTCGACGAGCTGACCGGCAAGCCCGACGTGGTCCGGGCGCACGCGTCCACCTGGAACAACATGGCCACCGAGCTGCACGCGATGTCCACCGACCTCGGCGCCCACCTCAACGCCGACCTGCCGGGGTGGGGCGGCGAGGCCGCCGACGCCTACCGCGCGCTGATGGTCAACAACGTCGACGCCCTCGGCGGGCTGGCCGCGATCTCCGCGGCGCTGGCGGCGGCCACCGAGGGCGCGGGCGGGCTGGTCGAGCTGACCCGCGAGATCGTCCGCGACCTGATCGCCGACCTCGTCGCCCGGGTGATCGTGTGGGCCGTCGAGGCGCTGTTCGTGGTGACCATCCCGGTGGTCGCCGCGCAGATCGCCGCGGCGGTGGTCAAGTGGGCCGGGCGCATCCTCACGTACACGATGGCCCTGGTCGCCAGCCTGACCAACCTCACCAAGCTCCTGAACGGGTAGGCCGTGACCCCGAAACCCAAGAACCCCGGCGGCGGCAAGCCCTCGCAGTCCCACGGCGGCGTCAACGCGGGCGCGGGCATCGCCAGCGCGCAGAACGCCACCGGACAGACCGCCCAGGCGGGCAAGCCGGGCGCGGCGCAGCCCACCACACCGGGCACGAACCAGCCGCCGCCCGCCACCAAGCCGATCCAGCCGCCCGACTCGACCACGATCTCGCACAACTCGACGTCGGAAGCGCACATCATCACCGGCGACGGCGGCAGGCAGGGCGGCCACCTCGCGGGCACCGGCTTCTCGAACAAGACGGAGTTCCCGAGCAGCTGGGACCGGCCGAAGATCCTCGACGCGTCCCACCAGGTCACCCAGCAGGGACCGCCGGTGAAGGGCCCGTACCTGACCAAGGACGCCGACGGCAACCAGCGCTGGGCCTACAACTACGAGGGCCGCGTCGACGGCGTCGCGATCAGGACGACGGTCTTCGCCGACGGCGAGATCCGCACGGCGTTCCCGGTGAACAGCGCCGACCCCGGCGTGATCACCAATCCCCCGGCGCCCAACCCCGCCCCCAAGGGCGTGCCGCAGGGCAACCCGCCTCGGTACAGTCACCCGGATGTCGGCGGCAGCGGCAGCTGGACGTGGGAAGGCCCGAAGGGCGACAAGGTCATCAGAGTGGTCCAGGACGCCCAGGGCAACGTCACCACGACCGAGCTGGGCGAGTACAGGAAACCGAGGTAGGGCGCCGTGGACGTGCAGACCTACGCAGCGGCGACGGCCGTGTGCGCGCTGCTGGCGGGCAGGCTCTCCGACGACGTCCTGGGCACCGTGCGCGAGGACTACTCGGTGGGCGAGGACGAGTCCGCCGAGAACGCGCTGCTGCTGAACCTGGCGCACGAGGGCGTCGGCATCACCCAGGAGGAGCGCGACCTCATCCGCGCACTCCTCGGCGACCCGGCCAACCCGGACCTGGACACCGTCCCCCACATCGACACGGCCCCGCCGCTGCCGTACCGCTTCGGCCCGACCGCCCCCCCGGGCGCGCCGGACCCCACCCGCGCCGACCACCTGCTCTCCGCCGCCGCCCCCCGCCAAGGCGCCCGCCGCCTGCGCCGCGCGTGGCGCCAGCCCCTGCCGGGGGCGCCGGGCGGCGCGACCTGGCTGTACGTCGCGCAGGTCGCGGTGGGAACCGACGAACTCCGCGCGTACGCGGGCCTGACCTCGACGCTGTGGATCGACCTGCGGGAGAAGTGGCAGATCGAGGTGGTCGTCGAGGGCAAGCTCCTCCCCCCGTACCAGGCCGCCGCCCTCACCGCCGCCCACCAGGTCTGGACCGCCTGACCCGGGCCGTCCGAATCGCCGACCCCACCGATGTCGTGCATCGTGGGCCGGAACGCGCTCCCGAGTCGGGAACGCGGCTGATGCGGAACAGGCCTGGGAGCGCAGTGGAAACGCGAACGCCGACCGCGCGCGGTCAATGAGGCAGGCGGAGAACACGCACTGGATCACCCGGTGGGGCTTTCCTGTCCTGGCGATCGCGGGCGTGCTCCACGCGACCAGCGTCTCGATCTGGTCCAAGGGCTACTGGCCCATGGTCGACCTTGAGGTCTACCGCGACGGGGCCCTGGCGGTGCTGCGTGGCACGCCCCTCTACGAGGGCGGCGTCACCGCCGGGCTGAAGTTCGTCTACCCGCCCTTCGCCGCCATCCTGTTCACGCCGCTGACGCTGATCCCCCTGGAAGCGATCCGCCACCTGTGGCTGGTCGGCAACGTCGCCCTGCTCGGCGCGGTGATCGCGTGGTGCTGGCGACGACTGGCCGGGCCCGCGTCGCACATCCCGCTCATCCACGTGGTGGCGCTGTTCACCGGGGCGCTGTTCCTGCTCGACGCGGTCCGGGTCACGGTCTCCCTCGGCCAGGTCAACCTCGTGCTGATGGCGGTGATCGTCTGGGACCTGCTGCGCAACCGCGGCCGGAAGTGGCAGGGCGTGGGAATCGGCCTCGCCGCGGCGGTGAAGCTCACGCCGCTGATCTTCGTGGTGTACCTGCTGGTGACCAGGCGGTACCGGGCGGCGGCGGTGGCCGTCGGCACGCTCGCGGCGACGGTCGCGATCGGTTTCACGCTCATGCCCGCCCAGTCCATCCGGTTCTGGCTGCGGGGGGCGTTCGGCGAGGTGAGCCGGATCAACCCGATCGCCTCGGGCAGCAACCACTCGCTGCGCGGGACGGTGGCCCGCCTGCTGGGCGAGGGAACGCCCGCGACCGCGGCGTGGCTCACCTTGGCCCTGGCCGCGTTCGCCACGGGCCTGTTCCTGGCCCACAAGGCTTACACCCAGGGCAACGACGTCCTCGGCCTGTCCCTGTGCGGCCTCACCGGCGCCGCCGTCTCCCCGTTCTCGTGGACCCATCACTGGATCTGGCTGGTCCCCTTCCTGCTCCACGGCGCCCACCTGGCCACCACCGGCAACCGCGGCGCGGCCGTCTTCACCCCCCTCCTCGGCGCCTCCGCCCTGGCCGTCCTCACCGGCTTCCCCGACCCAGAGACCAACCTCATCCCCCCATCGGGCCTGGCGTCCCTCGACACCCGCCTGGGCCTCCCCGGCGAACTGCTGGCAGGCAACATCTACGTCCTGTCCTTCGCCGCCATCCTCATCGCCACAGCGGCATTCCTCCGCACCAGCGAGCCGAGACCACTCGCGGTGGCGGGTCGCACCGATCGCTGAAAAGGGACAGGCCCGCGAGCTGGTGCTCGCGGGCCTGTCCTGGTGACTCGGGGCGACTAGCGGTAGTCGCGGCCGAAGTCGTAGTCGTCCAGCGGGACTGCCGCGCCGGTGCCCGTGCCGAAGACGTCGGGGGTGTAGTACCCGTCGTCGTAGCTGGGGATGGCGTAGGCGGCCACGCGGGCCTCCTCGGTGGGCTGGACCTGGATGTTGCGGTACTTGTTGATGCCGGTACCGGCCGGGATCAGCTTGCCGATGATCACGTTTTCCTTCAGGCCCACGAGCTTGTCGCTGCGGCCGTTGATGGCCGCGTCGGTCAGCACGCGAGTCGTCTCCTGGAAGGAGGCCGCCGACAGCCACGAGTCGGTGGCCAGCGACGCCTTGGTGATGCCCATCAGGACCGGGCGGCCGGAGGCGGGCTCGCCACCAGCCGCGACCACGCGGCGGTTCTCGGACTCGAACTCGGCGCGCTCGATCAGGGCGCCGGGCAGGAACTCGGCGGCTCCCGAGTCGAGGATCGTCACCCTGCGGAGCATCTGGCGGACGATGACCTCGATGTGCTTGTCGTGGATCGACACACCCTGGGCGCGGTAGACCTTCTGGACCTCGTCCACCAGGTGCAGCTGCGCCTCACGGGGACCCATCACGCGCAGGACCTCGTGCGGGTCGGGGGTGCCCTCCAGGAGCTGCTGGCCGACGCTCACGTGGTCGCCGTCCGCCAGCGGGCCGTCCGGGCCCAGCGCGAGGCGCTGGCGCTTGGACAGCTTCTCCATCACGATCTCCTCGGAACCGTCGTCCGGGATGATCGTGATCTTCCAGTAGCGGTCGCCGTCCTCGATGCGGACGCGGCCGTCGGTGTCGGCGATCGGGGCCCTGCCCTTGGGCTGGCGGGCCTCGAACAGCTCCTGCACACGCGGCAGACCGGTGGTGATGTCGTCCCCGGCCACACCACCCTGGTGGAAGGTGCGCATCGTCAGCTGCGTGCCCGGCTCACCGATGGACTGCGCGGCGACGATGCCGACGGCCTCGCCGATGTCGACCAGCAGGCCGGTCGCCATCGAGCGGCCGTAGCAGGTCGCGCAGACGCCGATCGCGGCTTCACAGGTCAGCACGGAGCGGACCTTGACCCGGGTGACCCCGGAGGTCAGCAGCTTCTCGATCGCCGGGTCGCCCAGGTCGTCGGCGCGGTTGAGCAGCACGTTGCCCTCGGCGTCGGCGACGTCCTCGGACACGCAGCGCGCGTAGACCGCGGTCTCCACGTGCTGGTGGCGCAGCACCGAGCCGTCGGCGTTCTGCGTGCCCAGCGGCATGAAGATGCCCCGGGTGGTGCCGCAGTCGACCTCGCGCACGATGACGTCCTGCGAGACGTCGACCAGACGCCGGGTCAGGTAGCCCGAGTCCGCCGTGCGCAGCGCGGTGTCGGCCAGACCCTTGCGGGCGCCGTGCGTGGCGATGAAGTACTCCAGCACCGACAGGCCCTCGCGGAAGTTGGCCTTGATCGGCCGCGGGATGAACTCACCACGCGGGTTCGTGACCAGGCCGTTCATGCCCGCGAGCTGGCGGATCTGGGTCATGTTCCCCGCCGCGCCCGACTTGACGATCATCGGGATCGGGTTGTCGTCGGGGAAGTTGTCCTCCATGACCTTGGCGACCTCGTCGGTCGCCTTGGCCCACACCTGCACGAGCTCGCTGTTGCGCTCGGTCAGCGACAGCTGGCCGCGCTGGTAGCGCTTCTCGACGGTGTCGGCCTTGGCCTCGTAGTCGTCCAGGATGCCCTGCTTGGCGGCCGGGACGAGCACGTCGGAGATGGCGATCGTGACCCCGGAGCGGGTGGCGTAGTAGAAACCCGCGTCCTTGAGCCGGTCCAGCGTCTGCGCCACGGCCACCATCGGGTAGCGCTCGGCCAGGTCGTTGACGATCGCGGCCTGGTTCTTCTTGGCCAGCTGGATGTTCATGAACTGGTAGTCCGCGGGCAGCAGGTCGTTGAAGATCACGCGGCCAAGCGTGGTCTCGGCCAGCCACGGCGTACCGGGGGTCCAGTCCTCACCGACCATGCCCGGTCCGGGCGTGCGGTCGGTGATGCGGATCTTGACCGGCGACTGCAGGCTGATGACGCCGCGGTCGTAGGCCATGATCGCCTCGGCGGGCGAGGAGAACGCGCGGCCCGCGCCGATGCCTTCCGGCTTCAGCGTGGTCAGGTAGTAGATGCCGGTGACCATGTCCAGGCGCGGCATGGCCAGCGGGCGGCCGGAACCCGGCGACAGGATGTTGTGGCTCGACAGCATGAGGATGCGGGCCTCGGCCTGCGCCTCGGCCGACAGCGGCAGGTGCACCGCCATCTGGTCGCCGTCGAAGTCGGCGTTGAACGCCTCGCACACCAGCGGGTGCAGCTGGATGGCCTTGCCCTCGACCAGCTGCGGCTCGAAGGCCTGGATGCCGAGGCGGTGCAGCGTGGGCGCGCGGTTGAGCAGCACCGGGTGCTCGTTGATGACCTCTTCGAGCACGTCCCACACCGCGGGGCGCGCGCGCTCCACCATCCGCTTGGCGGACTTGATGTTCTGCGCGTGGTTGAGGTCGACGAGCCGCTTCATCACGAACGGCTTGAACAGCTCCAGCGCCATCGCCTTGGGCAGGCCGCACTGGTGCAGCTTCAGCTGCGGGCCGACGATGATGACCGAGCGGCCGGAGTAGTCGACGCGCTTGCCGAGCAGGTTCTGGCGGAACCGGCCCTGCTTGCCCTTCAACAGGTCCGAGAGCGACTTGAGCGGGCGGTTGCCCGGCCCGGTCACCGGGCGTCCGCGGCGGCCGTTGTCGAACAGCGCGTCGACGGCCTCCTGGAGCATCCGCTTCTCGTTGTTGACGATGATCTCGGGCGCGCCGAGGTCGATCAGCCGCTTCAACCGGTTGTTGCGGTTGATCACCCGGCGGTAGAGGTCGTTCAGGTCGGACGTGGCGAAGCGGCCACCGTCGAGCTGCACCATCGGGCGCAGGTCCGGCGGGATGACCGGCACGCAGTCCAGCACCATGCCCATCGGCGAGTTGCGGGTCGCCTGGAAGGCGGCCACCACCTTGAGCCGCTTGAGCGCGCGCAGCTTCTTCTGGCCCTTGCCCGAGCGGATGGTCTCGCGCAGGATGTCGGCCTCGGCGTCGACGTCGAAGTCGCGCAGCAGCGTCTGGATCGCCTCGGCGCCCATGGCGCCGGTGAAGTAGTCGCCGTAGCGGTCGATCAGCTCGCGGTAGAGCATCTCGTCGGCGATGAGCTGCTTGGTGTCGAGCTTGGTGAAGGTGCTCCAGATCTCCTCGAGCCGGTCCAGCTCGCGCTGGGCCCGGTCGCGGAGCTGGCGCATCTCCCGCTCGCCGCCCTCCTTGACCTTGCGGCGCACGTCGCTCTTGGCGCCCTCGGCCTCAAGCTGGGCCAGGTCGCCCTCGAGCTTCTGCGCGCGGCCTTCGATGTCGGCGTCGCGGCGGTTCTCGACCTGCTTGCGCTCGACGCCCATCTCCGACTCGAGGGTCGGGATGTCGTTGTGCCGCAGCTCGGTGTTCACCGAGGTGATCACGTAGGCGGCGAAGTAGATGATCTTCTCGAGGTCCTTGGGCGCCAGGTCCAGCAGGTAGCCCAGGCGCGAGGGAACGCCCTTGAAGTACCAGATGTGGGTGACCGGGGCGGCCAGCTCGATGTGGCCCATCCGCTCGCGGCGCACCTTGGCGCGGGTGACCTCGACGCCACAGCGCTCACAGATGATGCCCTTGAAGCGCACGCGCTTGTACTTGCCGCAGTAGCACTCCCAGTCCCGGGTGGGACCGAAGATCTTTTCGCAGAACAGACCATCCTTCTCGGGCTTGAGAGTCCGGTAGTTGATGGTCTCGGGCTTCTTCACCTCGCCGAACGACCACTGACGGATGTCGTCGGCGGTCGCCAGGCCGATGCGGAGCTCATCGAAGAAGTTGACGTCCAGCAAGGCTGTTCCTTCTCCCCATAATGGGTCAATGGCCAGGGGGATCGGCGCTGGCCGGGGTCCACAGGGGACCCCGGCCGGCGAGGTCTAGTTGACGACGTCGTCCACGGAGGGCGACTCGTTGCGGGAGAGGTTGATTCCCAGGTTGGCCGCGGCCCGCTCGAGGTCCTCGTCGTCGGTGTCGCGCATCTCGATCGCGGCACCGTCGCTGGAGAGCACCTCGACGTTCAGGCACAGCGACTGCAGCTCCTTGAGGAGCACCTTGAAGGACTCCGGGATACCCGGCTCCGGGATGTTCTCGCCCTTGACGATCGCCTCGTAGACCTTGACTCGGCCGAGCACGTCGTCGGACTTGATGGTGAGCAGCTCCTGCAGCGTGTAGGCCGCGCCGTAGGCCTGCATGGCCCAGCACTCCATCTCACCGAAGCGCTGGCCACCGAACTGCGCCTTACCACCGAGCGGCTGCTGGGTGATCATCGAGTACGGGCCGGTGGAGCGCGCGTGGATCTTGTCGTCCACCAGGTGCAGCAGCTTCAGGATGTACATGTAGCCCACGGCGACCGGGTGCGGGAACGGCTCCCCGCTGCGGCCGTCGAACAGCTGCGCCTTGCCGTCGGCGCCGACCATGCGCTCGCCGTCGCGGTTGGGCCGGGTGGCGGCCAGCAGACCCATCAGCTCGGTCTCCTTGGCGCCGTCGAACACCGGGGTGGCGGTGTTCGTGTTCGGCTCGACCTCGTAGAGCTCCTCGGTCAGCTGGCTGGCCCAGTCGGCGTCCGGATCGATCGACCAGCCCTGCATCGCGCACCAGCCCAGGTGCAGCTCCAGGATCTGGCCGATGTTCATCCGTCGCGGCACACCGTGGGTGTTCAGGATGATGTCGACCGGGGTGCCGTCGGGCAGGAACGGCATGTCCTCGGCGGGCAGGATCTTGCCGATGACGCCCTTGTTGCCGTGGCGGCCCGCGAGCTTGTCGCCGTCCTGGATCTTGCGCTTCTGGGCGACGTAGACCCGGACCAGCTCGTTGACGCCGGGGGGCAGCTCGTCCTCGTCCTCGCGGGAGAACACCCGGATGCCGATGACCTTGCCGGACTCGCCGTGCGGGACCTTCAG
The DNA here is from genome assembly GCF_053813445.1 of Actinokineospora lacus. Classification (NCBI taxonomy): domain Bacteria; kingdom Bacillati; phylum Actinomycetota; class Actinomycetes; order Pseudonocardiales; family Pseudonocardiaceae; genus Actinokineospora; species Actinokineospora lacus. The sequence continues at coordinate 826,887 of NZ_JBQERA010000001.1, read as the reverse complement.
CGAGGTGTCGCGCACCTCGCGGGCCTTCTCACCGAAGATCGCGCGCAGCAGGCGCTCCTCCGGGGTCAGCTCGGTCTCGCCCTTGGGGGTGACCTTGCCGACCAGGATGTCGCCCGCGCTGACCTCGGCGCCGATCCGCACGATGCCGCGCTCGTCGAGGTCGGCGAGCACCTCCTCGGAGACGTTCGGGATGTCCCGGGTGATCTCCTCGGCGCCCAGCTTGGTGTCGCGGGCGTCGATCTCGTGCTCGTCGATGTGGATGGAGGTCAGGACATCGTCCTGCACGAGGCGCTGCGACAGGATGATCGCGTCCTCGTAGTTGTGGCCCTCCCACGGCATGATCGCCACGAGCAGGTTCTTGCCGAGGGCCATCTCGCCCTCTTCGATGCACGGCCCGTCGGCGATGACCTGGCCGACCTCGATGCGCTGGCCCTCGCTCACGATGGGCTTCTGGTTGATGCAGGTGCCCTGGTTGGAGCGGCGGAACTTGTGCATCCCGTAGGTGCGGCGGGAGCCGTCGTCGGCCATGATCGTGACGAAGTCCGCGGAGACCTCCTCGACCACGCCCGCCTTCTCGGCGGTGACCAGGTCGCCGCCGTCGACCGCGGCGCGCAGCTCCATGCCGGTGCCGACCAGCGGGGACTCACTGCGCAGCAGCGGGACGGCCTGGCGCTGCATGTTCGCGCCCATGAGCGCGCGGTTGGCCGCGTCGTGCTCGAGGAACGGGATCATGGCGGTGGCCACGGAGACCATCTGGCGCGGCGAGACGTCCATGTAGTCGACGTCGAAGGGCTCGATGAACTCGACCTCGCCGCCCTTCTTGCGGACCAGGACGCGCTCCTCGAGGAAGTTGCCCTGCTCGTCGATCGGCGCGTTGGCCTGCGCGATGACGTGGCGGTCCTCCTCGTCCGCGGTCAGGTAGTCGACCTGGTCGGTGACCTGGCCCTCGACGACCTTGCGGTACGGGGTCTCGATGAAGCCGAACGGGTTGACCCGCGCGTAGCTCGACAGCGAGCCGATCAGGCCGATGTTCGGGCCTTCCGGGGTCTCGATCGGGCACATGCGGCCGTAGTGGCTGTGGTGGACGTCGCGGACCTCCATGCCCGCGCGCTCCCGCGACAGACCGCCGGGACCCAGCGCCGAGAGGCGGCGCTTGTGGGTCAGGCCCGCGACCGGGTTGGTCTGGTCCATGAACTGGGAGAGCTGCGAGGTGCCGAAGAACTCCTTGATCGCGGCCACGACGGGCCGAATGTTGATCAGGGTCTGCGGGGTGATCGCCTCGACGTCCTGGGTGGTCATCCGCTCGCGGACGACGCGCTCCATGCGGGACAGGCCGACCCGGATCTGGTTCTGGATCAGCTCGCCGACCGTGCGCAGGCGCCGGTTGCCGAAGTGGTCGATGTCGTCGACCTCGACCGGGACCTGGACGCCGCCCTGGCCGTTCTCGTCGGCGCCGGAGGTCATCGTGGTGTCGCCCGCGTGCAGGCGGACCAGGTACTCGATCGTGGTGACGATGTCGTCCTCGGTCAGCACACCGGTCGAGTTCGGGGTGACCAGGCCCAGCTTCTTGTTGACCTTGTAGCGGCCGACCTTGGCCAGGTCGTAGCGCTTGTCCTTGAAGAACAGGTTCTCCAGCAGGGTCTGCGCGCTCTCCTTGGTCGGCGGCTCGCCAGGGCGCAGCTTGCGGTAGATGTCGAGCAGCGCCTCGTCGGTTCCGGCGGTGTGGTCCTTCTCCAGGGTCGCCAGGAGCGTCTCGGAGAAGTGGAACCGCTCGCGGATCGCCTCGGTCGTCCAGCCCAGCGCCTTCAGCAGCACGGTGACGGGCTGGCGGCGCTTGCGGTCGATGCGCACGCCGACGGTGTCGCGCTTGTCGACGTCGAACTCCAGCCACGCGCCGCGGCTGGGGATGATCTTGACCGAGAAGACGTCCTTGTCGGTCGTCTTGTCGATGTTGGTGTCGAAGTAGACACCGGGCGAGCGGACGAGCTGGGAGACCACGACACGCTCGGTGCCGTTGATGATGAACGTGCCCTTGTCCGTCATGACCGGGAAGTCACCCATGAACACCGTCTGGCTCTTGATCTCGCCAGTGGTGTTGTTGGTGAACTCGGCGGTGACGAACAGCGGCGCCGCGTAGGTCATGTCCTTGTCCTTGCACTCCTCGACGGAGGCCTTGACCTCGTCGAAGCGCGGGTCGGAGAAGGAGAGAGACATCGACCCGGAGAAGTCCTCGATCGGGGAGATCTCGTTGAGGACTTCCTCAAGGCCACCCGTGGGCTGCTCCTCGCCGGCGTCGACGCGGCGCTGGAACCACGCCTCGGCGCCGGTGAACCACTCGAACGACTGGATCTGCAGGTCCAGCAGGTCGGGAGTACCCAGGGGCTCACGGATCTTCGCGAAAGAGACCCGCTTGGGGGCTCCCGGAATCTCGGACTGGGTGGAGTTGGTCGCAAGCGTGGCCTTGGTCGCGCGGGAGACTGCCAAGATGCGTCCTTCCAGGACTATGAGCGGTCGACAGCCGCGTTAGCAACAGCTCACGCAACTGTCAAGGGTGCCGTGGTGCCCAACATCCTAGCTCTCGGCAAAGGGCGTGCGGAAAATGGGCAGCGCAAAGGGGCAGTCTAGCCACTGACAGGGCGACTGTCGAGGCCCGCGCTCACTCGGCCCTCCTGATCGGAACCCACTGCTCGGATACAGCCTGAACCCAGCACACCCCGCAGTCAAGATGCCACGCCAACGAAACCACTTTTGCAGCAGTGTCCTGCCGTTCGCCGATCACGGCTTGACCAGCATAAACACCCGTGCTAGCCCGCGCAGTGCGAGCACTCGCGCGTACGCCGCCTCAGCACTGCGGCATGGGCCTGCCGTTGGGCAGGGGCTGGTCGAACGTGTCGAACGCGGTGATCTTCCAGGTACCGCCCACCCGCTCGGCGCTGACCGTCAACTGCGCCCCGCTGGCGGTCGACTGCTCGTCCTCCACGCGCGTGGAGGTCTGGTCGATGAAGACCAGCGCCTCGGCCCGGTCCTCGCTCAGGTGGCGCACCCCCAGCTCGCGCACGATCGTCGTGTGGACGAGCTTCTGGGCGGGCGCCAGCTCCTTGAGCTGGCCGAACATGGCCTCGTACTCGCAGATGGCCTTGCCCGCGAGGACCTCGTCCACGGCGGCGGCGGTGCGGTCGAGGTCCCTGTAGTCGTAGGACAGGGCCCGCTCCAGGGCTGAGATGATCTTGGTCTTGACCTCGGCGGTGGCGGCCGCTTCCACGAAGGCGGCGTTGGAGCGGTCGAACCCCTCGGCCAGCCGGTCACCCTGGCCCTTGAACCACAGGCCCAGCGCCGCGAACAGCAGCGCGGAGACGGCCAGGGCGACGGCCAGGTTGAGGCTGGAACGGGCCGGGTCGACCTTCTTTCGCCTGGTCACGCCCTTGGTCGCCCGTTCGGCGCCGCGCAGGTCCGACGGCGCGGGACGGCCGGTGGCGCGCCGCTTGCCAGTCGGCGACGGGCGCCGAGGGGCGCCGTCGTCGGTGGAACTATTTTCGTGAGCTTCGTCACTATTTGCGGGCGGAGCTGCGGTGATGAGGCCATCGGAGGCCACGAGCGACGCGTTCTCGGGCTCGTCCAGGTCGGTGGACTCGTCGGCGCGGGCCGCCTCGGGGGCCGCCGTCTCGTCCTCGGCGGGCTCGTCGTCGACCGTCTCGTCGGCGGACCCATCGGCGGGCTCGTCAGCGGTGGGCTTGCCCGCGGGCTTCGGGGCAGAGGTGCTCGCCGGGGGGATGACACCAGGCGGGGTGTGGACAGTCGGCGTCCGCGGGTCCTGCTCCGGAGCGTCCTGTCGCCGCGTGTCAGCAACGTCCCTGCCAGCAACGTCCCTGCCAGCAACGTCCCTGCCAGCAACGTCCCTGCCAGCAACGTCCCTGCCTGCAACGTCCCTATTCGTGACGTCCCTGGCCGCGGGGTTCGGGGCTGGGAGGTCCGGCGGGGAGTCGGGGCGGGGAGCGGGCTTGCGCAGGCCCGCCACCTTGGGGCGGCGGGGGGACGGCGGACCGGCGGCGGGGCGGCGGCGCGGGGGCGTGGGCACGGGCGTTCCTCTCAGCCGACCGGGGTGGGCGCGATGTAGGCGATGCCCGTGAGCTTCCACCCCTGCTCGCCACGCTGGAGCGCGGCCTGCACGCGCAGGTACTTGTCCACCGGGGCGGCGTCGTCCTCGCTGATCTTCTGGTGGACGGCGCTGATGATCGTGGCCGTGCCCGTGGTGTCGTTCAGGTCGATGACGGCGGTGCTGTAGGCGGTCGCGGTGGAGATCCGCTTGCGCTGCTCGATGATCGCCTTGGCGCTGCCCTTGCCGCGCTCGAGCTGGTCGAGCATGTCGCCGGTGGAGGCGTCGACCCAGAGAGCGAGTTGGGCGTCGACGGACTTGTGGTCCATGGTGTGGAAGAGGAGCACGGCCTGCTCACCCGTCCGGGCGGCCTCGTCGCGGGCGCGGGCGGTGTCGAGGGCGTCGTCGGCCTCTGCTCGGACCCAGGCGACGCCGAACCAGACAGCCGCCGCGGCGCAGAGCCCGAGCAGCGCGACGGCGGCCACCACGACGGGGTTGCGCAGGGGGTTCCTGCCGGACGACCGCTCGCCCGCGCTCCCCTGGTCCGGGGAGTCCACACGAGAGCCCGCTGACGGTTCCACAGGGGACTCGGCCTCCTCGGAGACAGCGGTGTCGGTGGTGTCGGCGGTGTCGACGTCCTGCTCGGTCATGACGCTCCAGAGTAGATACTCGGCTCAGCCCAGGCCCAGCAGGCCCGCGAGACCGGCGGGACTGCCGATGCCGGGACCGCTGGCGACACCGGGGATGCTCGCCGCGGCCACCTCGGCCAGCTGCTCGCTCGGGCGGTCCTTGCTCGCGTCGACCTGCTCGGGGCTGGGCTGCACGGGCTTGCCGCCGAAGGGCGCGTTCTGCGAGCCGCGGACGCTGATCGGGCTGCCCACCGGCTCGGCGCAGTACGCCCTGGCGTTCTCCGGCACGTCGGTGACCTCGTTGCCCGCCCGCCGCTCGGTGGCCTCGTAGCCGCGGGTGCACGGCGGCGGGTCGAACAGGTTCAGCGCCAGGCCAAGGTGGGCGGTGCCGTCGCCGGGCACGACCGTCTTCGGGCCCACGGCGACCACCGGGTACGCCACCAGCGCCAGCTCCAGGCCGTCGACCCGGGTGGCCATCAGGTTGGACGTGGTCAGCAGGTTCGCCACCACCACGCCCAGGCCCGGCCCCGACTCGCGCAGCAGGCCGCTGATCGAGGCCGACGCGCCGGGGGCCACGGCGATCAGCTCGCGGAGGTCGGCGTCGGAGCCCTTGAGCTGCTGGGCGAGCAGGCGCAGGTCGCCCGCGAAGCTCTTGATGTTGCCGGACTGGGCGAGCTGGGTGTCCAGCACGACCGCGCCGTCCTCGATCAGCCTGACCGTCGCGGGCATGGCCGCGCGGGCCGCCGCGGTGAACTCCCCGGTGCTGTCGAGCAGGGCCTGCAGGTCGTCGCCGGTGCCCGCGAACGCCCGGTCCAGCTCGTCGACGACGGTGCGCAGCGCGTCGGTGGGCACCGAGGAGGCCAGGCTGTCGAGGTCGCGGAGCACCTTGTCGGTGCCGACCGGGACGCTGGTGCGCCCGGCCGGGATGCGCGAGCCCTCGGCCAGGACCGTGCCGCCGTCGTGGCGCGGGCGCAGGTCCACGAACTGCTCGCCGACGGCGGAGCGGTTGGCGACCACCGCGTCGAGGTCGGCCGGGATCGGCGGGGCCGCGGGCTCGATGTCCAGGTCGACCTCGATGCCCGCGCGGGTCAGCCGGATCTCCCCGACCCGCCCGACGTTGACCCCGCGGTAGGTGACCTCGGCGTTGGTGAAGATGCCGCCGGACTCGGCCAGCTCCATGGTGACCCGGTAGCCGTTGACGCCGAAGACGCGGCCGATGTCGGTGAAGCGGAACGCCGCGTAGGTCACCGCGAGCACGGCGATGACGAAGAAGGCGACCAGTTGCAGCCGCACCGTCCTGGTGAGCATCAGACACCGCCTCCCAGCAGGACGTCGAAGATGCCGGTGCTCGGCGCCCCGCCCGGCGGCGGGGCCTGCGGCGCGGGCGCCCGCGGGGTCGGCGTGCTGACCGGGGGCAGCGGCAGCGGGGCCGGGGCGTTCTCCGGCACGCCGTCGCGCCCGCCCGCGATGCCGCCCAGCTGCTCGGGCAGGCCAAGGTCCCGCAGCGGGTTCTGCCTGCTGCGGCCCAGGTTGTCCAGCACGTTGGTCAGGTCGAGGTCGAGTTCGAGGTAGAGGTTGAAGTAGTCGCCCTTGACGCCCTTGGCCGCCTGGTCGGTGAACGGGAAGGTCAGCAGCAGCTCCAGCGACTTGGGCAGGTCCGCGCCCGCCTCGCCGAGCTTCTGCAGGGTCGGGGCGAGCGCCTTGAGGTCGGCGACGAGGTCGGCCTTGCTGCGGTTGACGGTGTCCACCGCGACCCCGCCGAGGGACTCCAGGCTCCGCAGCATGGTCACCAGCTGGGCGCGCTGCTCGTGCAGCACGGCCAGGCCGGGCCCGATGTTGTCGATCACCCCGGCGATCTGGTCGCGCTGGGCGTTGAGGGTGGCGGCGAGGCGGTTGATGCCGTCGAGGGCGCGGGTGATGTCGTTCTTGCCCGCGTCGAGGGTGGCGACGGTGGTGTTGAGGTTCTCCAGCAGCGCGCGCAGGTCGCTCTCGTTGCCCGCCAGGGCGGCGTTCATCTCCGTGGCGATGTCGCGCAGCTGCTCGACGCCGCCGCCGTTGAGCAGCATCGACAGCGCGCCCAGGACCTCCTCGACCTCGGTGTTGCGGTTGGTCCGCTCCACCGGGATCAGGTCGCCATCGCCCAGGACGCCCCGCGGGTCGGCCGGGGGCGCGCTCAGCTCGACGTACTTCTCGCCGAGCAGGCTGGACTGGCGGATCTTGGCGAAGGCGTTGGCGGGCAGCTCGACGTCGCCGTTGACCAGCACGGTCAGCTCGGCGGTCCAGCCGTCGGCGGCCAGGGCCACGGTGTCGACCCGGCCGACGGCGACCTCGTTGACCTTGACCGCGGACTGCGGCACCAGGTCGAGCACGTCGCGGAACTGCACGCGCACCGAGTACGGCTCGTCGCCGAGGTCGGCGCCGCCGGGCAGCGGCAGGTCGTAGATGCCGGTGAACCCGCAGCCGGAGGCGAGCAGGGCGCTCGCGGCGATCGCGGCCAGCCTCGTGCGGAAGGCCGGTCCGGTGCGGAAGGCCAATCTGGTGCGGCTGGCCGGTCCGGTGCGGCGGCCCATCAGTTGCCCCCCAGGCTCAGCGGGTCGCCCGCCAGCGGCAGCGGCAGCATCGGCAGCTTGCCGCTGCGCATCCCCTCGATGACCTGTGCGGGCGAGGGCAGCGGCACCGCGCCCTGCACGACCGGGGCAAGCTGGTCGCACAGGTCGGCGAGGGTGGGCGGCACCTCCTTCGGCGGGGTCTGGCGGATCAGCTTGCACAGGGTCACGATGGGCGGCTGCGTCAGCTCGTTGATGTTGGAGCGGGCGTCGAGGGTGCCCGAGGCGGCATTGTAGGAGTTGACGACGTTGCTCAGCGCCAGCGGGGCGATGTCCAGCGTCTCGGCCAGGGCCGCCCGCTGGTCGGCGAGGACCTGGGTGATCGAGGCCAGCTTGTCCACGTTGGACTTCAGCGCGCCGCGGTTCTCGTTGACGAACTTCTGCACCACCGCCAGGGCGATGCCGAGCTGGTCGACGGCGGCGGCCAGGCTGTCGCGCTCCCCCGCCAGGAACCGCGACGCCTCGGCGAGCTGGGCGCTGAAGTCGTTGACCGCCTGGTCGCTGCCCGCCAGCGTGGTGGTGAACCGCTGCAGGTTCTCCACGGTGGCGAACAGGTCCTCGGAGTTGCCCGACAGGGTGGTGCTGAGCTGCCCGAGCTGGTTGACCGTGTCGTTGAGCGCCTGGCCGTTGCCCTCCAGGTTGGCCGCCAGCGTGGTCAGCAGGTCCGAGAGCGCGCCGTCGCGGTTGGCGCCGTTGGGGCCCAGGGTCTCGCTGACCCTGGTCAGGCTGGCGTAGAGGTCGTCGACCTCCAGGGGCGTCGCGGTGCGCTCGCGCGGGATCAGCGCGCCCTGGGCCAGGGTCGGGCCGCCGGTGTAGGCCGGGGTGAGCTGGACGTAGCGGTCGGAGACCAGCGACGGGGCCACGATGACGGCCTGGGCCTCGGCGGGGACCTCCACCGCGCGGTCCACGCGCATCCGCACCTCGACGACGTCGCCGCGCGGGGTGATCTCCTCCACGGTGCCGACCTTCACGCCGAGCACCCGCACGTCGTTGTCCTCGTAGAGGCCCACCGTGCCGGTGAACAGCGCGGTGTAGGAGCGCTCGTTGGCCTCGCGCAGGAAGTACCAGAGCCCGGTGGCCAGCACCAGGCCCAGCACGCACGCGATGGCGACGGTGCGGGCCAGGTCGCGCCCGGTCTTGGTGGCGAAGGTGCTCATTTCGGGTCCCCCAGGCAGCCGGGCTGGTTGACCGGGCCCAGTGAGGGCGGCAGCAGCCCGCAGATGTAGTTGTCGAACCAGCGCCCGTTGCCGATGGCGTTGTTGAGCTGGCGGACGAACGGCGCGAACTTCCTGATGCCCTCGGTGAGGGAGTCCTGGTTGCGCTGGAGCATCGAGGTGAGCTGGTCGAGGCTCTCCAGCACCGGGCCGAGCTGCAGCTCGTTGTCCTTCACCAGGCCCTGCAGCTCCGTGGCCAGCGTGCGGGTGCCGGTGAGCAGCGTGGAGATGGCGTTCTTGCGGTTGTTGATCTCGGTCAGCAGCAGGTTGCCGTCGGTGAGCAGCCTGACCAGCTCGGCGTCGCGGTCGGCGAGGGTCTGGCTGACCTGGCGGGTGTTGCTGAGCAGCTGGGCCAGCTCGGTGTCGCGCGAGCTGATGGTCTTCGACAGCGCGCGCAGGCCGCCTAGGGCGTCGCGGACCTCCTCCGGGGTGTCGGCGAAGGTCTCGGCGATCACCTCGAAGCTCTCGGCGAGCTGCTCGGTGTCGACCTCGTTGACGGTCTCGGCCAGCCCGCGGAACGCCTCCAGCACGTCGTACGGTGCGGTGGTGCGCTCCAGCGGGATGCGGGTGCCCGGGTCGAGGACGTCGCCGCCGTCGGGCTCCAGGGACAGGTACTTCTGGCCCAGCAGCGTCTTGATCTTGATGTCGGCACGGCTGCGGTCCCCGACCCAGGCGTCCTTGACCTTGAAGGAGACCAGCACGCGGTCGCCGTCGAGCTCCACGTCCGAGACCGAGCCGACCTTGACGCCCGCGATGCGCACCTCGTCGTCGGACTGCAGGCCCGCGGCCTCGCGGAACTCCGCGCTGTAGGTGGTGCCGCCGCCGATCACCGGCAGGTCGTCGGAGTTGACCGCGGCGAGCAGCACCAGGCCGATCACCAGGAGGCTGACGATCCCGATCGGGATCGGGTTGCGGGAGCGGAAGGACTTCACTCCGTGCACCTCCCCTGGTTGGCGGGCAGCAGCGGCAGGTTGATCGGCTGGGTGACCAGGCCGGGGACGCCGACGTCGCCGGAGGCCTCGCAGAGGAAGAAGTTGAACCACGAGCCGTAGCTGACGGTGCGGGTCAGCGCGGCGGTCTTCTTCGGCAGGAACTGGATGAAGTGCTCGACGACCGGCTCGTGCTCGTTGAGGGTGTCGGCCAGCGTGCCCAGGTGGGCGATGTCGGCCTTGAGCGGGCCGCGGGCCTCGGTCAGCAGGCCGGAGGTGGTCTGGGCGAGCCCGCCGATGGCGTCGATGGCCTCGCCGATCGGCTCGCGGTCCTCGGCGAGGCCGCTGACGAGCTGCTGCACCTGCACCAGCACCTCGGAGAGCTTCTCGCCGCGGGCGTTGACCGTCTCCAGCACGCCGTTGAGGTTGCTGATCACCTGGCCGATGACCTCGTCCTTGGCCGCCAGCGTGCTGGTCAGCGACGCGGTGTGGGCCAGCAGCGACTCCACCGTGCCGCCCTCGCCCTGGAGCACCTGGATGATCTCGTAGCTGAGCTGGTTGACCTCGTCGGGCGAGAGGGCCTGGAACAGCGGCTTGAAGCCGTTGAACAGCTCGGTCAGGTCCAGCGCCGGGCGGGTGCGCTCCAGCGGGATCTCCTGGCCGGGCTCCAGCACCGCGTTCGGGTCGGGGCCGACGCCCTGGCTCAGCGCGACGTAGCGCTGGCCGACGAGGTTGCGGAACTTGATCTGGGCGCCGACCGAGGCGGGCAGCGCGCGCTCCGCGGCGACGGAGAACTCCACCATCGCCTGGTCGCGGTCCACGATGGACACGTCCTCGACCTGCCCGACCCGCACCCCGGCGATGCGCACGTCGTCGCCGGGCAGCAGGAGCGTGGCGTCGGTGAAGCGGGCCTTGTAGGAGACGGTCTCGCTGAGGTTGACGTTGGCGATGCTGATGGCCAGCACCGCGGTGGCCGCGATCGTCACCACCATGAACAGCGCCAGCTTCACCAGCGGCGCGGCGAGGCTCCTCACCGGAAGCTCACCTCCGACCCGCGCAGCGCCGGGCCCAGCAGCAGCGTGGACCACGTCGGGACCTGGGCGGGCTCGACGCCCATGCCGGGGGCCAGCAGCGTGTTCACGAAGGCGATCTCCTCCGGCGAGTTCGGCAGCCCGAGCCCGTCCCCCGCGGCGCTGGGGGTGGTCTTCTCGGTGTTCTGCGGCGGGAGCAGGCCGTCGGCGGCCGGGCGCGCGGGCGGCGGGAAGGACGACCCGTCGTTGAGCGGGCCGTCCGGCGGGGCCTGCGGGAACGGCGAGGGGAAGTCCTCGAACTCGTAGCAGCGCGGGCCGCGGTCTTCCTCGTAGCGCGGCTCGTCCACGCCGGGCCTGTACGGGCCGCGGTTGACGGTGACCTCGATGGTGGCGTGCAGGCCGGGCTTGTTCGTCCCCTTGCCGAAGGCGACATCGAGGGCGTCGACGTTCTCGGCCATCAGCTTGAGCAGGCACGGGTACTCCGGGGAGTACCTGGCCAGCGTCTCCAGGGTGGGCCGGGAGGTGTCGGCGAGCATGATCAGGTTCGCCCGGTTGGCGCGCAGGAAGGCGTCGAGGTCGCGGCTGGCGGTGGTCACCGAGGCGAAGACGGCGTCGAGGTTGCCGCGCTGCTCGGCGATGGTGGCCGAGGTGACGGTCAGGTCCTCCAGCGCCGCGATCAGGTCGGGCGCGGCCACGGTGTAGGTGTCGCTGACCTCGGCCAGCTTGGCCAGGTCCGCGCGCAGCTGGGGCAGGTGCGGGTTCAGCTCGCCGACCAGCTCGCCCAGCTCGACCAGGGTGTCGCCGAGCTGCTCGCCGCGCCCGCGCAGGGCGGTGGAGATGGCCGTCAGCGTGCTGGAGAGCTTCTGCGGCTGCACGGCCTGCAACACCGGCAGCAGGCTCTCCAGCGCGTCCTCCAGCTCCACGGCCTCGGCCGAGGCGTCCTGGGCGATCACCGTGCCCGCGGTCAGGGGCGTGAGCGCGGGGTCCTCGGGGATCTGCAGGGCCACGTAGCGCTCGCCGAATAGGGTCTTGGGCAGGAAGCGCGCCGAGACGTTGGCCGGGATGACCTCGATCTTGTCCGGGTCGATGGCCAGTTCCAGCTCCGCGCCGGTCGCGGTCGGGGTGATCCGGCGGACCTCGCCGACGATGAGCCCGCGCACCTTCACGTCGGAGTGCACGGCCAACTGGTTGCCGACCTTGTCGGTGGTCAGCGTGACCGTCGCGACCGGGGTGAACGCCTTGTTGTAGGTGGCGATGCTCAGGCTGACCAGCCCGGCGATGACGGCGATGAACGCCAGGCCCCACAGCCTGCGCCTGACCGTGCCCGCGATGGCGCTCATCCGGCGATCCGCACCGTCGTGGTGGTGCCCCAGATGGCGAAGCCGATGAAGAAGTTCACCAGCGCCACGGTCACGATGGTCATGCGCACCGCGCGGCCGACGGCCACGCCGACCCCCGCGGGGCCGCCGCTGGCGGTGTAGCCGTAGTAGCAGTGCGACAGGATGATGATGACCGCGAAGATCAGCACCTTGCCGAAGGACCAGAAGACGTCCTCCGGTGGCAGGAACAGGTTGAAGTAGTGGTCATAGGTGCCCGCGGACTGGTCGTAGAAGTGCACGATGATCGTGCGCGAGGCCAGGTAGGACGTCAGCAGGCCGACGATGTAGAGCGGGATCACCGCGAGGAAGCCTGCGATGATCCGGGTGGTCACCAGGAACGGCAGGCTCGGGACGGCCATGACCTCCAGCGCGTCGATCTCCTCGGAGATGCGCATGGCGCCGAGCTGGGCGGTGAAGCCGGAGCCGACCGTGGCCGAGAGCGCGAGACCGGCCACCAGCGGGGCGATCTCGCGGGTGTTGATGTAGGCGCTGGCGAAGCCGGAGAAGGCCGCGGTGCCGATCTGGTCCAGGGCCGCGTAGCCCTGCATTCCCACGACGACGCCGGTGAAGACCGTCAGCCCGACCATGACCCCGACCGTGCCGCCGATGACGGCCAGCGCGCCGCTGCCGAAGCTGACCTCGGCGAGCAGGCGCATGGTCTCGCGCGTGTAGCGGCGCAGGGCGCGGGGAATCCACGCCAGCGCGCGGACGTAGAAGGAGAGCTGGTCGCCGAGGTCGTCGAGGGCGCGCAGCGGGCGCTCGGCGGCCTTGCGGGCGGTGTCCATGGGCGCCATCTCAGCTCCCCTTCGCCGGGACGACCTGCAGGTACACCGCGGTCAGCACGAAGTTGACGAAGAACAGCAGCAGGAACGTGATGACCACGGACTGGTTGACCGCGTCGCCGACGCCCTTGGGCCCGCCCTTGGGGTTCAGCCCCCGGTAGGCCGCGACCACGCCCGCGATGAACCCGAAGATCAGCGCCTTGAGCTCGCTGATCCAGAGGTCCGGCAGCTGGGCGAGGGCGGAGAAGCTGGCCAGGTACGCCCCCGGCGTGCCGCCCTGGAGCACCACGTTGAAGAAGTAGCCGCCCATCACGCCGACCACGCTGACCAGGCCGTTGAGCAGGACCGCGACCAGCATCGCGGCCAGCACGCGGGGCACGATCAGGCGCTGCACCGGGGAGACGCCCAGCACCTCCATCGCGTCGATCTCCTCGCGGATGGTGCGCGAGCCGATGTCGGCGCAGATCGCGCTGCCGCCCGCGCCCGCGACCAGCAGCGCGGTCACCAGCGGCGCGGCCTGCTGGATGATCGCCAGCACGCTGGCCGCGCCGGTGAACGACTGCGCGCCCAGCTGCACGATCAGCGTGCCCAGCTGCAGGGCGACGATCGCGCCGAACGGGATGGCCACCAGCGCCGTCGGCAGGATCGTGACGCTGGCGATGAACCAGCACTGCTGGACGAACTCGCGGAACTGGAAGGGCCCGCGGAAGATGTTGACCGCGACGTCGAGCCCGAGGGCGAACAGCCTGCCGGTCTCGCGCAGCGCCCCCGCCCCGGGGAAGCCCGCCCGCGCCGTGCCCGCGGTCATCGCGCGGTTCGCCAGTCGGCGCGGGGCAGCTGGGCGACGTCGGTGTCCTCCAGCGAGCCGCTGAAGGCGTGGCGGGGGCGCGGGCTCGGCCTGGTGCGGGCGTGCACGCCGTAGCGCACCTGCTCCTCGGGGGTCAGGGAGGCGATGATGCCTTCCTGCGCGGCGGGCGGCAGCGAGTGCAGGATGCTCATGACCCGGTCCTTGCGGCGGCGCACGCCCTTGCGCTCGGGCAGGCCGGGGGTCGGCTCGATCTGCGGGACGACACCGCGCAGGTCCTCGTCGGAGGAGCCGTCGGAGTGGCCCGCGTCGGCGTGCGCCTGCTCGGCGGCCATCGTCGCGGCGTCCTTCTCCTCGGACATGCCGATGGGCCCGAGCCTGCGGCCGTTGAGGAACTGCTCGACGACCGGCTCGTCACTGGTCAGCAGCACCTCGCGGGGGCCGAACATCACCAGCTCCTTGCGGAAGAGCATGCCCAGGTTGTCCGGCACCGTGCGGGCGAGGTTGATGTTGTGCGTGACGATGAGGATGGTGGCGTCGATCTGGGCGTTGAGGTCGATCAGCAGCTGGCTCAGGTAGGCGGTGCGGACCGGGTCGAGGCCGGAGTCCGGCTCGTCGCAGAGGATGATCTCCGGGTCCAGCACCAGGGCGCGGGCCAGCCCCGCCCGCTTGCGCATACCGCCGGAGATCTCTCCGGGGAGCTTCATCTCCGCGCCCTGCAGGCCGGTCATCTCCAGCTTGTCCAGGACGATCCGCTTGATCTCGGCCTCGGACTTGCGGGTGTGCTCGCGCAGGGGGAAGGCGACGTTGTCGAACAGGTTCATCGACCCGAACAGCGCGCCGTCCTGGAACAGCACCCCGAAGAGCTTGCGGACCTCGTAGAGCTGCGACTCCGAGCAGGTGACGATGTCGACGCCGTTGATGACGCACTTGCCGCGGTCGGGCTTGAGCAGCCCGATCATCGACTTGAGGAACACCGACTTGCCCGTGCCCGACGGGCCGAGCATGACCGAGACCTCACCGGGCGGCAGGCTCAGGGTGACGTCACGCCAGATGGCCTGCCTCCCGAAGGACTTCGTCAGCCCCTCGATGACCACCTCGGCGCCCATCTGCCACCTCCCGCCTGCCCGCCACCCTCCCGACCGCCCGCCGCAGAGGTGTCTTCAGGTGCAACGACGACGACCCACACTGGTTACTGCCGAAGTTACCGCCGAGTTCAGAACGTACCCGTCCAGCCCTTGCCCCGTCCGCGGAGGCTATGACATGGCACACACCCACCCGCCATCCGGCGGAACAACTTCGTGTGACACCCACGCAGGGAGTCAAGAGCAGGTCGAACACTTGTGCCGTATGTCCAATTCCTAGATGTGAACGATGAGCGCGCAGGCATCCAGAACGATCACGAGGGCCACTCGGCACGCAGGTCATCCAGGTGGGTAGGGCCGAAAACGTCCTTCACCATTCCGAACATGACCGCCACCGCTTCCCGGCGCGCCTCGGCTGACTCACGCAACGCCCTGTACCCCTCGGTGATCGTGTG
This sequence comes from Actinokineospora lacus, assembly GCF_053813445.1. Classification (NCBI taxonomy): domain Bacteria; kingdom Bacillati; phylum Actinomycetota; class Actinomycetes; order Pseudonocardiales; family Pseudonocardiaceae; genus Actinokineospora; species Actinokineospora lacus. Next base: position 811,879 of record NZ_JBQERA010000001.1, on the reverse strand, counting down.
TCGAGAGTTCTCGGTAGGCACTCATCAAGTGTGGACCTTCTCCGGCAGGTGCAACACCCGGTGTTGAACCGGAACGACGAAGGCCCGGCACCTGGTGGGGCCGGGCCTTCGTGCGAGCGGTTGAGCTGGGACTACTTGACGCTGATCTTCGCGCCGGCAGCCTCGAGCTTGTCCTTGGCGGCGTCGGCGACGTCCTTCTTGACGCCCTCCAGGATGGCCTTGGGAGCGGACTCGACGAGCTCCTTGGCCTCCTTCAGGCCCAGGCCGGTGACGACCTCGCGGACGACCTTGATGACCTGGATCTTCTTGTCGCCAGCGCCCTCGAGGACGACGTCGAAGGTGTCCTTCTCCTCCTCGGCCGGGGCGGCCGGGCCCGCGGGGCCAGCGGCGGCGATGGCGATCGGAGCGGCGGCGGAAACCTCGAAGGTCTCCTCGAACTGCTTCACGAACGCCGACAGCTCCAGGAGGGTCATGTCCTTGAAAGCGTCGAGCAGCTCGTCGGTGCTGAGCTTCGCCATGGTGGCGTGTCCTTTCACTTGCACACCCGGTACGCCGGGCGCGGGATTCCGGGTGGGTGGATCAGCTCTCGGCTGCGGCGGACTCGTCTGCGGGGGACTCGTCGGCGTCGGCGGGGGCGCCGTCGGCCATCTTGTCCCTCAGGGCGGCGGCCAGGCGCGCGACCTGGGACGCCGGGGCGTTGAACAGGCTCGCGGCCTTGCTCAGGTTGCCCTTCATCGCGCCCGCCAGCTTGGCGAGCAGCACCTCACGCGACTCGAGGTCCGCGATGCGGGTGACCTCGTCGACGGTGAGCGGGCGGCCGTCCATGTAGCCGCCCTTGATGACCAGACCCTTGTTGTCCTTGGCGAAATCGCGCAGTGCCTTGGCCGCGTCCACCGGCTCGCCCTCGATGAAGGCGATCGCGGTGGGTCCGACGAACAGGCTCTCCAGGCCGGTGACGCCCGCATCCTCGGCGGCACGCTTGACCAGGGTGTTCTTCGCGACGCGGTAGGACGCGCCAGTGCCGAGAGCGCGACGCAGCGTGGTGAGCTGCGAGACGGTGAGGCCGCTGTACTCGGTGACGACTGCCGCCGAGCTGCTGCGGAAACGGTCCGCGATCTCGGTGACAGCGGCCACCTTGTCGGGCTTCGCCATGGTCGCCTCCTCTCGTTGGGCAGACACTGGTGCCCGGAGACGACGAACGCCCCGGCGCAGACGGCACGGGGCGTTGAGAGAAACCACAACCCGTTCCCCCTGCGCGGGCCGCCCACTCGGGGCATTTCACCTCTCCGGACGGAGAGGAACCAGCGGTCTTCGGTGAAACCTCGGCAAGAGTACGCGCCGCCCGGCGCGCGTTCCAAACCGCCCCACCCCACACGGCATGATGGGTCCGTGGCCGACGACGAGAAGCCCGACAAACCCGGACCCCCGCCCGTCATCCGGGGCGAGTCCTACGACCCGGAGCAGTGGCAGCGCTACCAGCGCTTCCAGGAGTTCCAGAAGTTCGAGGAGGCCCAGCGCCCCGGCGAGCCCGCGCGCGCCGAGCCGCCCCCCCGGCGCGGCAAACCCTTGTGGCGCAAGGTCCTGTTCAACAAGTGGGTACGCCGCCTCGCCGTCCTGCTGGCCGTCGTCATCGCCGCGGGCTGGGCCGTGGACCACTACTTCGGCAACCCCGACGAGGACCTGCCCGCCTCCGAGACCGGCGGGGACAAGACCACCCGCACGGTGCTCTTCGCCGAGTCCCCGCGCGAGGCGATCCGGATGATCTACAACAACGTCGCCCAGGCCACCCTCCCCGACGCCTGCACCCGCTTCGAGACCGAGGAGCTGGCCGAGCGCTTCGCCGACCACGTCAACGCCGCCGACTGCCCGACGGCGATCCGCGACCTGCACGCCGACGTCACCGACGCCAGCGACTACGCCCGCCCCTACTTCCCGGCCTCGGTCAAGCTCACCCCCGACGCCGACGGGAACGTCGTGGTCTCCTCGTGCGAGCTCGACATCCGCCAGGGACCGCGGCTGGGCGAGTTCACCCTGCGCGTCATCCCCGGCTCCCGCGGCAACCAGTGGATCATCACCGACCACCGCAAGGAGGCGTCCGACTGCCGGTAGCGGCACCGTCCACCATGGGCGAAATTGGCGGCCACCACTAGGTTCTGGTGAATGGAACGCAGGGGGATCGAGGGCCTACAGACCACGGTGTTCATCGTCGGCGTCTACGAGGGAGTCCTGCCGCTGGTGTCGAGGGTGTTCGACTGGAAGCCGTTCCTGGCCTTCCCGCTGCGCCTGCCCGAGCCGTGGTGGTGGATCGTGTCGGTCGCGGTGATCGTCGTCGCCGTGGTCCTGCTGGAATTCCTCGACCGGATGAAGAACGGCGCCTAGGTCGTGTTTCAGGTGTGGGGTGCGGGAGAGTCGTGATCAGTCCGGCCGCAGGCGGTGCGGACGGATCGCCCTCATACCGGTGTCGTATTCGGGCGTATCCGGCCCGTGCCGCCAGCGGGCCGGACTGGCGCGCGGCTATGCCGTGCTCCACACCTGAAACACGGCCTAGAGACGCCGGAACGGCCCCGCCACGAGTGCGGGGCCGTTCCGGTGGGGTGCCTTACGCCTGCGCGTCGTCCTCGAGCAGGTTGCGGGTGCGGGTCGGGTCGACCGGGATGCCGGGGCCCATGGTGGTGGTGAAGGTGACCTTCTTGACGTAGCGGCCCTTGGCCGCCGACGGCTTGGCCCGCAGGATCTCGTCCAGCGCGGCGGCGTAGTTCTCCACCAGCTTCTCCTGGTCGAAGGACGCCTTGCCGATCACCAGGTGCAGGTTGGCCTGCTTGTCCACCCGGAAGTTGATCTTGCCGCCCTTGATCTCGTTGACCGCCTTGGTGACGTCCGGGGTCACCGTGCCGGTCTTCGGGTTCGGCATCAGGCCGCGCGGGCCCAGGATGCGCGCGATCCGACCGACCTTGGCCATCTGGTCGGGGGTGGCGATCGCGGCGTCGAAGTCCAGCCAGCCGCCCTGGATGCGCTCGATCAGGTCCTCGGCGCCCACCACGTCGGCGCCCGCGGCCTCGGCCTCGGCGGCCTTGTCGCCCACCGCGAAGACGATCACGCGGGCGGTCTTGCCGGTGCCGTGCGGCAGGTTGACGGTGCCGCGGACCATCTGGTCGGCCTTGCGCGGGTCGACCCCGAGGCGCATGGCCACCTCGACCGTGGCGTCCAGCTTGACCTTGGAGGTGTCCTTGGCCAGCTTCGCCGCCTCGAGCGGGGTGTACAGCTTGGTCTTGTCGATCATCTCGCTGGCCTGGCGGTAGGCCTTGCTGCGCTGTGCCATTGCTCTGCTCCTCGACTCATGGATCAGCTGTGGTGCGGACCGCGCCCGGCCCTCCCACGTACTGCGGATACGTACTGCGGACTCAGATCTTGGAAACCTGGGTGAACGACAGCTCGACCGGCGTCTCGCGGCCGAAGATCGACACCAGGACCTTGAGCTTCTGCTGGTCGGCGTTGACCTCGGAGATCGTCGCGGGCAGCGTGGCGAACGGGCCGTCCATGACGGTGACCGACTCGCCGATCTCGAAGTCCACCTCGACCGTCGAGCGGGACGCGCCCGCGGCGGCGGCCTTGCCCGCGCTGGGCTTCTCGCGCTCGACCTGCGGCAGCAGGAACTTCAGGACCTCGTCGATCGTCAGCGGCGAGGGCTTGGACGTGGCGCCGACGAAGCCGGTCACGCCCGGGGTGTTGCGCACCGCGGACCAGGAGCCGTCGTTGAGCTCCATGCGGACCAGGATGTAGCCGGGCAGCACCTTGCGCTGCACCTGCTTGCGCTGGCCGTTCTTGATCTCGGTGACTTCCTCGGTGGGCACCTCGACCTGGAAGATGTACTCCTCCATGTCCAGGGTCTGGATGCGGGTCTCCAGGTTGGTCTTGACCTTGTTCTCGTAGCCCGCGTAGGAGTGCACGACGTACCAGTCGCCAGGGGCGCGCCGCAGGGCGTCGCGCATCTGGGCGGCCGGGTCGGCCTCCGGCTCCTCCACGGGCTCCGGCTCCTCGGCGACGGCCTCGTCACCGATGGGCTCGTCACCGGCGGACTCGTCACCAACGGCCTCATCACCGGAGGTCTCGTCGGCGGAGGTCTCGTCACCGGTCTCGTCGGCCGAGTCGGCGTCGTCCCCGTCATCACCGTCGGTGTCGTCACCGGCGGCGTCGGGACCGTCCTCGGCGGCTTCGGTCGCCTGCCCCGACTCGGTGTCCGCCGCGCCCTCGGGCGCGTCCTGGCTCACCTCGTCGTCATCGGGCAGGCTGGTCAGCTTGCTGCCGACGGCGCCGTTCTCGGAGGTCACTGTTGGTCCCGCTTCCTTTCGTCCATCACGCGTCCGGCTCGGCGCGGCATCAGCCGAAGAGCCAGAACACGCCCTTGCCGAGCGCGAGGTCGAGCCCGGAGATCAGGGCGATCATGAAGGCGACGAACACGAGCACCACGGCCGTGTAGGCGATCATCTGCTTGCGCGTCGGCCAGATGACCTTGCGCAGCTCGGCGACGACCTCGCGGAGGAACCGGCCGATCCGGCTGAAGAAGCCGGTCCGGTCGTCCTTGCGGTCCCGCGTGGGCGTCGGCTTGCCCTTGCGGCCCACCGCGTCGGCGTCGGACTTGTCCGGCTTGCCCGCGGGCTTGGCCTTGCCGCGGACCTTCTCGGTCTCGCCGTCCGGGCGGCCCGCCGGGCGAGCCGCACCACGGCGCTCACGCCGCGACGCGGCGTTGGCCGGACGAGAAGGGCGCTCTTGCCCGTCTTCCCGCTCCACTTCGTCGGCCACGCCAGTTCCTCCGCTCGGTGTGCTGACCCATCGCTCGGTGCGACGGTCAACCGCACCGGACGTCAAACGCAGGGGCGACAGGACTTGAACCTGCAACCTGCGGTTTTGGAGACCGCTGCTCTGCCAATTGAGCTACACCCCTTCGCTGCCCGGCGGAGACGATACCGCTGGACCGCGCTTGGACGCATTCGACTTGCCCACCCTAGCCGCTCCGCTGCCGGAACGGCCAACCGCAGGCTCGTCGAGTCGCGTCGGCCACTTTACGGCACCGCGCCGCGCCGCCGAAACCGAGTCCCGATCATCGCTTCAGGAGGCGCCGACCCGCAGCGAGCGCAGGGCGTCGGCGATCCGCGTGACGCCCTCCTCGATCTGCTCCACCCGCACCCCGGAGTACGCCATGCGCAGCGTGGACTCCCCGCCGTCGAGCAGGAAGTCGGTGCCCTTGACGAAGGTGACCCCGCGCTGCTCGGCGGCGGTCAGCAGCTCGCCGACGTTCACCCCTTCCGGCAGCTCGACCCACATGAAGTAGCCGCCGTCGGGCTTGGTGAAGGTCGCGTCCGGGATGTGCCTGGCCAGCGCGTCGCACAGGGCGGTGGCCCGCTCGCGCAGCGCGGCGTTGACCGTCGCCACCGAGCGCTCGAGGCCGCCGTCCACGCAGAACCGGTAGACGATCGCCTGGGCGAGCATGTTCGGCGAGATGTAGGTGTTGGTCGCGCGGACCCGGATGCGGGCGATGAGGTCGGCCGGGCCGACCAGGTAGCCCACGCGCACCCCGGGGGCGACGGTCTTGGAGAACGAGCTGGCGTACACCACGCGCCCGGCCCCGGCGTCGAGCTCCAGCATCGTCGGCAGCGCCTCGCCCGCGAAGCGGATCTGCCCGTACGGGTCGTCCTCGAAGACGATGAAGTCGTGCTCGGCGGCCAGTTCCAGCAGCCGCGCGCGCTTGGCCGCGCTGAGGGTGTAGCCGGCGGGGTTCTGGAAGTTCGGGATGACGTGGGCGAACGTCGGGCGCAGGCCGCCGTCGAGCAGGACGGCCAGCTCCTCGGTGTCGATGCCGTCGGTGGCCAGGGTGACCGCGCGCACGTCGGCGCCGCGCTCGCGCAGGCCCAGCAGCGTGCGGTCGTAGGTCGGGCGCTCGACGACCACCGGGCGGCCGGGCTCGACCAGCTCGTCGAAGAGGAACGCGTCGGCCTGCATGGAGCCGTTGGTGACCAGCACCTGGTCCTCGGCGACGCCGTGCCGCTCGGCGAGGAGCCTGCGCAGCGGCGGGTAGCCGATGGCGGTGCCGTAGGCGGTCGCGCCGCCGGGGTCGGCGGTCAGCGCGGCGTCCGCGGCGGCCTTGAGCCCGTCGACATCGACGATGTCGAGGGACGGGGCGCCACGGGCGAAGGAGATGAGGTCGGAAGCCGTCACGCGGCCGAATCTACGACGGGCGGCCCCGGGCGGCAGCGCCGGGGGCTCAGTCGCGCAGCCGCACCCTGGCGATCGGCTTGCCCAGCACGGTCCGGCCGTCGAAGTGCGCGGTCAGGTTGACCCTGGCCACCCGGGCGCCGTCCTCGGCGGTGTCGATCGCGGCCACCTTGCCCGCCACGGTCAGCGCCGCGCCCTCGTCGTCGTCGGGAACCACCACCGGACGGGTGAACCGGGCGGTGTAGTCCAGCAGCTCGCCGCGGCCCCACGCGGTCACCACGCGCCCGGCGAGGGCCATGGTGAGCATCCCGTGGGCGATCACGTCCGGCAGGCCGACGGCCTTGGCGAAGCGCTCGCTGAGGTGGATGGGGTTGAAGTCCAGCGAGGCCCCGGCGTAGCGCACGAGGTCGGCCCGGGTGAGGCGGACTTCGATGGCGGGCAGCTCGTCGCCGATCTCGACCGGGTTCATTCGCTGCCTTCCTCGGGGTCGCGCACGACGAGCTGGGCGCGGGCGGTGACGACGGGGGCGCCACCGGCGTCGGAAATGTCGGCGCGCAGGGTGATGAAGTCGTTGCCCGCGCGCCGGGAGATGGTCTCGATGGCGCCGTCGGCGACCAGGTGGTCGCCCGCGACGACCGGGCGGTGGTAGACGAAGGTCTGGTCCCCGTGGACCATCCGGCTGTAGTCCAGGCCCAGCGCCGGGTCGGTGACGATCGCGTTGATCGCGGCCAGATTGATGATCGTGGTGAAGGTCGGCGGCGCGATCACGTCCGGGTGCCCGGCGGCGCGGGCGGCGTCGGGGTCGGTGTGCAGGGGGCTGTCCTCGCCGATCGCGGCGGCGAATTCCTTGATCTTCTCCCGGCTGACCTCGTACTCCGCGGTGCGCGGGTAGGTACGGCCGACGAACTTGGGGTCCAGAGCCACGCGCGGAAGGCTACCCGCAGACGCTTCAGGGCCGCCCCACCAGTGGTGGGACGGCCCTGAGGAGGTGTCTAGGCGCTGAGGGTCAGCGGGTTTCCTTGTGCGTCTGGTGCTTGCCGCAGTTCGGGCAGAACTTCTTCATCTCCAGGCGATCCGGGTCGTTGCGCCGGTTCTTCTTGGTGATGTAGTTGCGGTGCTTGCAGCTCTCGCACGCGAGCGTGATCTTCGGTCGCACGTCTGTCGCAGCCACAGCAAAACCTCTCGAACGCGGAGCCGGGGCACGCCCCGGCTGGGGGTCTGGGGGCCCGCCCCCAGGGTAAATGGCGCAGCGATCGTTCGGCGCTATCCGCCGACACACTTCGCCCGTCGCGTAGCGGTGGCCGGACTTGAACCGACGACACAGCGATTATGAGCCGCTTGCTCTACCAACTGAGCTACACCGCCTGGCATGGAACAAGGCCACGATACGTGGCAGCTACCTGCTATGTATCGCGGCCTGGTCCCACCGAGCCCCTTTACGGAATCGAACCGTAGACCTTCTCCTTACCATGGAGACGCTCTGCCGACTGAGCTAAAGGGGCCTTGTCCCTGGGGACGCTGGATACTTTACACAGCCCCGGTCCTGGCTCCAAAACCGGGGGGCCTGTCAGGTCAACAAGGTGAGCACCATCTCATCCCGGACGCCGCGCGCCTGCGTCGTGCGGGCCTGCAGCCACGCCTCCAGCCTGCTCTCCGACAGGGGCCGGGAGATCAGGTAGCCCTGGGCGACGTCGCAGCCCATCGCGGTCAGCTGGTCGCGGGCCAGGTCGTCCTCGACGCCCTCGGCCACCACGGTCAGGCCGAGGGAGTGCCCCAGCTCCACAATGGAGCGCACCACGGCGTGGTCGCCGAGGTCGGTGCCCATGCCGAGCACGAAGCTCTTGTCGATCTTGACCTCGTCCACCGGGAGCTGGCGCAGGTAGGCCAGCGAGGAGTAGCCGGTGCCGAAGTCGTCCACCGCGAGCACGACGCCCAGGGAGTGCAGCGCGCGCAGCACCGGCAGGGCGCGCTGCGGGTCGGCCATGACGCCGGACTCGGTCAGCTCCAGGGTCAGCAGCTCCGGCGGCACCTCGTGGCGGGCCAGGGCCTCGGCGACGCGGTCGGGGAAGGTGGCGTCGTCGAGGCTGCGCACGGACAGGTTGACCGCCGCGGAGATCCGCAGGCCGCGGTCCATCCACTTGCGCACCCGCATGAGCGCCTGGTCCATCACGAACCCGGTCAGCGCGTCGACCAGGCCCGCGGCCTCGACGGCGGGCACGAACTCGTCCGGGTCGAGCTTGCCGAACTCCGGGTGCCGCCAGCGCACCAGCGCCTCCACGCCGAGCAGCTGGCGGCTCGGCAGGGCGACCTTGGGCTGGTAGTGCACCTTCACCTGCCCGGTCTCCAGCGCCTGGCGGAACTGGGTGACCAGCTGGAAGCGGCGCAGGAAGATCTGGCCCATGGTCGGCAGGTACGCCCGCACGGCCTCCCCGGAGGAGCGCGCCGCGCGCAGGGCGACGTCGGCGCGCTGGAGCAGGGCGTCGACGTCGAGCTCCACGCCGTGCTCGGCCTCGCCGGTGTGCGGGCTGGCGTAGCCGACGACCGACCCGGCCTCGACGGTGAGCCGGTCGACCGGGTACGGCGCGGTGAGGCCGCTGCGCAGCCGCTCGGCGGCGTCGTGGGCCTGCTCGGCGTCGGTGTCGGCCAGCAGGATGGCGAACGCGCCGCCCTCCAGCCGCGCCAGCGGCACCTCCGGGCCCAGCGCGTCGCGCAGGCGGCGGCCCGCGGCCACGATCATCCGGTCGCTCCAGGCGTAGCCCAGGGCGTCGCTGACGGCGGGCAGCACGTCGAGGTCGATGCGCAGCACCACCGAGTCGGGCTTGGTGCGCAGCAGGTCGCCCGCGGTGCGGCGGAAGCCGGGTCGGTTGAGCAGCCCGGTCAGCGGGTCGTGGTAGGCGTCGTGGCGCAGGGTGGCCAGCAGGCGGCGGTTGTCCAGCGCGGTGGCGAGGTGGCTGGCCATGGTGCCGATGAGCCGGACGTCGGCCTGGCCGAAACCGCGCCAGCGGGAGAGCTTGTCGTGCGCCTCGACCACGCCGAGCAGGTGGCTGGCGCTGCGCAGCGGGGCGACGAGCGCCTCCTCGACGCCGCGGCGCAGCAGGCCCTGGCGGACCTCGGGCACCGAGTCCACGCGCCGGAAGTGGCGCACGTGCGCGCCGGGCAGGCGCAGCAGGGCGTCGGCGCGCGGGCCCGCCGCGTCGAGGTCGACGGTCTCGGCGGGCAGGTCGTCGCCGGAGACGACGGTGTGCAGCGGGGTGTTCGGGTCGAAGCGCAGCCGCAGCACGACGCGGGCGGCGCCGAGCTGGTCCTTGACCCGGTCGGCGATCACCTGCCACTCGTCGGCGTCGGTGACGTCAGTGCCCTCGGTCGGGTCGGCGACGCCCAGCGAGGGCTTGGCGGCGGCCTGGTGCCCCGAGCGGGCGACCATGAGGCTGACCTCGGAGAGCGCTTCGAGGTCGCGCTGCTCGCGCAGCAGGCCGGAGTAGGCGATGTACAGCGCGCCCAGGCCGGACAGGGCCAGCACCAGCAGCGGCCAGCCCCACTCGGCGTACACGGCGACCTGGTAGCCCACGACGCCGACGGAGGCGTTGACCAGGCCGAGCACGAGGGTGCGCAGGAACAGGCGGGCGGCGGCGCCCAGGCGCATCCTGCGGCCGAGGATGCGCACGCAGACCAGGGCGAGCAGGGTCGAGGACAGCGGCGCGGCGAGCGCACCGGCGACGACGCCGGTCCACGACGGCGCGATGCCCTCCAGCAGGTCGTTGAGCCAGTTGGCGACGGCGAACGCGGCGCAGATCTCGAAGATCATGGCGCCCGCGTTGTAGAGGATGCGGTCCTGGACCCTGCGGATCAGCAGCGTGCCGACGCCCGCGAGCAGGTGCGCGGCGAGCACGACCTCGAACGGGGCGACGAACAGGCCGATCACCAGCGGGATCTCGCAGAAGGTGATCGACCACGAGACGCCGCTGCGCACGTCGACGTTGATCGCCAGCTGCTCGGCGAGCAGGAAGCCCAGGGCCAGCAGCAGGCCGACCCACACGGCCTGGTTGTCCGGCTGCGGCAGCCACCACGACAGCAGGCCCGCGACGATCACCGCGGAGACCAGGATGAGGATCGAGAAGGCTAAGAAGAGCCGGTTGGGTGCTTCCTCAGCGGGCCAGTTCTGGGCCTCGGCCTGCGGCTGCGGTTCCCGCGCTCCGGGGTGGTCCGGCATACGACCTCCTCGGACAGCCTGGTCGGCGACGGCGGAGAAACTGTACCCCGATCAGGCGACAGGGGCACGTGTCTCAGTTACAGGGGGACACAACCACGCCGAGCGTTCACCCCGAGACCGGGTCGCGGTACCGCCTAACGTTGTTTTTCCGGGGATGTGGCGCGTCTCGCACGCGACGGTCAGCTACTCGCGCAGCCTGACCTCGGCGCCGAGGAAGCGGCCGAGGTCCGCGACTTCGGCGCGGCAGTCCGCCGGGACAGGCCCGGTGACCTCGACCAGGTGCTCGGAGAGGTTCTTCCAGGTGCCGACGACCTCGCCGTCGGCCAGGACAACCGGCATGATCATGCCCGCGCGGAAGACCAGCGCCGACCAGCGCGGCGGCACGATCAGCTCGCGGTCCTTGTGGCCGAGCAGGTAGTCGTCGAAGTGGCCGAGCAGGCGGACCGAGGGGCCGGGGTCGGCCATGGCGGGCGGCTCGGCCTGGGCGTATCCGGCGCGGGCCTTGGCCAGGGGCAGGCCGGACCACGCGGCGAAGTCCTCGGCGGTGGCGGGCGCGTGGCCGTCGAGGTAGCGCTGGGCCAGGCGGGCCAGGGCGGTGTCCTCGTCCAACGCGGTCGTGCCGGGGGCGCGGACGTAGGTCGGGGTCTTGTCGGAGACGTCCGGGCCGCGGACGACCGCGCCGGTCATGGCCGCGTAGGCGATGAGGTGGGCCGGGGCCTGGGTGCGCGGGTCCAGGTCGATGCCCGCGGCCCTGAGGTGGGCCACCAGGTCGGCGCGGGTCCGGGGTGCGGCCGCCGCTTCGGTGATCACCTCGACGCCGCGGGCGCAGAGGTCGTCGGTCAGGCCGAGGCGCGCGCGCCTGCCGCGGCCCGCGTGGGCGAAGCGGGGGCCGAGCAGGCCGACCACCCAGGAGACGTCCTCCCGGGCGAGCACGTGCAGGGTGCCGCGCATCGCCCAGGTGCGCACGAGCGTGCCGTCGGCGCAGGCGGCGTCGACGCCGTGCCGGGTCAGGCCGTCGCCGCGGGCCCGGATCGCGAGCCGGGCGGCGCGGACGTCCTGGGACTGCAGGGCGAGGACGCGGCGCACGGCCTCGACCGGGGTCCTCGCGCGCTCGCCCGCCAGGCCCTGGGCGGCGGTGCGGGCGCGGCGGCGCTCAGCGGGCGAAGATCTGGGACTCATCGGCGAACGCCTTGAACTCCAGGGCGTTGCCCGCCGGGTCGCGCAGGAACATCGTCCACTGCTCGCCGGGCAGGCCCTCGAACCGGACGTAGGGCTCGATGACGAACCCGGCGCCCGCCGCGCGCAGCCGCCTGGCCAAGGCGTGGAAGGCGGGGACGTCGAGCACCAGCCCGAAGTGCGGGACCGGGACGCCGTGGCCGTCGACGGGGTTGCTCGCCTCGGGGCCCTTCGGGGCCAGGTGGGTGACGAGCTGGTGGCCCATCAGGTCCCAGTCCACCCAGGTGTCGCTGTCGCGGCCCTGGGGGCAGCCGAGGACCTCGCCGTAGAAGGCGCGGGCGGCGGTGAGGTCGTCGACGGGGATGGCGAGGTGGAAGGCGGGCCGCATGCGCCGACCGTAACGCCTAGGCAACGACCGGACGGAGCGGCAACCTTTCCGAGGGGTCCCCCGGTCTAGGGGGTGAGCCAGGCGGAGGGGGAGGTGGGTTGTGCGCGCGGAGCCGGAGTTCGACGAGTTCGTGCGTGAGCGCTACCCCCAGCTCCTGCGGTACGCCGTCATGCTCACCGGCAGGCAGTGGGACGCCGAGGAGGTCGTGCAGGAAGCCCTGCTGCGCTGCCTGAAGCGGTGGCGCAGGGTGCAGGCGGACAACGCGGTCGCGTACGTGCGCAAGGCGATCTACAACGAGTTCCTGCGCGCGGCGAAGAAGGCGGCGCCGGTCGCGCCGGAGGAGATCGCCGAGCAGCTGGACATGACAGACATCGCGGGCGCGGTGGTCAGCCGCGACCATGTCCTGGTGGTGTTGCAGAAGCTGCCGCCCCGACAGCGCGCCGCGGTGGTCGCGCGGGTCGTGCTCGACCTCTCGGAGGCGCAGGCCGCCGTGGAGCTGGGCTGCGCCGTGGGCACGGTCAAGTCGCTGACCAGCCGGGGTCTGGCCCGGATGCGGGAGATCTGGGAGCTGGAGCAGGGCGCGGCCGGATCGTCGGATCTCTCGGACTACTCGGGGAGGAGGAGGGGGAGATGACCGTCGACGAGCAGGACCCCGCCGTGGTCCGGCTACGCGAGGAGTCGGGGTCGGTGCTGGTCGCCCCCCGGGGAGCCGACCTCGTCCTGCGCCGGGTGCACGAGCGGCGCCGGGTGCAGCGGCAGCACCGGATGCAGGCGGTCGCGGCGCTGGGGGTGGTGCTGGTGGCCATCGTCGGGGCGGTGCTGGTGCCCCGGGGGGCGCAGTCGCCGTCGATCCCGGCCGCGGCGGTGCCCGCGGTGGCCGAGTGGCCGATGCGCGGTTCGCTGGCCGAGGACGCCGACCTGCTGGCCCGCGCCGAGGCGGTCTGGCGAAGGAGTCCGCACCGGCCGTCGGGGGCGGTGCGGGCCCTGTTCGCCGGGGCGCCGGAGTACTTCGGGACGGCGAACTTCGCCGTGGTGGCGATGGCCTCGACCGAGGGGGCGGTCGCCTTCGTCACCACGCCGGTGGGGCGCCAGATCGACACGTCGACCCTGCTGCTGCGGGCGACGTCCAGGGTGACGGCGGGTCAGCCGGGGATCGGGTTCATCGCCGCCCGGCCGGACCCGCGCGACGAGGTCAGCGGGGTCGCCTTCGGGCTGGGCGCGCCCGGCGCGGGGTTGAGCCTGCGGTCCTCGGAGATCGACTTCCCGATCGGCGGCCCGGTGCCGGGGGCCGACGGGGCGGTGTGGACGCAGGTGCCCGCGGGCGTCGGGGCGTGGAACAGCAGCTTCGAGGCGGGCCCGCTCGGCGGCGTCGTGCCCGCGGCGGGTACCGCGGACCCGGTGACCGGTCCGGTGGGGCTGCGTTCCGTGGCCGAGGGGCTGGTCGCCGACGGGGCGTCGGCGGGGGATCTGATCGTCACCTCGGCGGGGCTGCTCGGGGTGGTCGCGTCAGGGGGTCTGGTCGACACCCGGCTCTCGGCGCTGGGCGAGGTGCGGATGTACCACTCCGGCGTCACCGGGACCGTCACCGACGCGGGCCGGTTCCTGCCGAGCGGTGAGGTCAGCCCGGGCAACCGGGTGCTGCTGGTGCGCGGCGACATCACGGTCACCGTGGGCCGCGTGGTGGAGGACGGGCCGGGCTGGCGCCTGGAACGTGCCGTCGACCCGGCCGCCGCCGCTCGGGAAACCGCTCGGCGGGTGAGCCCGGAATGACCCACCCGCCGCCGCCGTCAGGTCGACGCCCAGCCGTCGCCCCACACGCTCTTGCTGCCACCCCAGTCCTTGACCAGGCGGAAGTAGTGCTCGTGGTAGGGGTAAAGGCCGGTCCAGCAGTACCCGTAGTAGTTGCCGTTGACCGAGTAGCGCACCGTCGCCCCGACCCTGGTGTCGGTCCCGTAGGCGTTCCACATCTCGACCCGGATCTCCCGGCCCCACCACGTCGGCTCCGCACTGCCCGTCCCGCGCAGGTTGACGCAGGCGCGGCCGTCGTAGGACGGCCAGAAGGTCCGGGAGTTCAGGCTGTAGCCGAAGCTGAAAGTGAAGTTGAAGGGCAGGTAGACCCCTTGCACGGTCATCTCGTCGACCTTGAGCCCCTCCCCCTCCCGCATGTCGAAGACGGGCGCTCCCGCGACTGGACCACCCTGCGCCCGCGGGGCGACGACAACAGGCGGCTCCTTGACCGGCCGCTCCGGCGGATCGGCATGCGCGGCCTGAGCCAGTGACGTGACCGCGAACAGGGTGAGCAGAATGGGCAACAGGCGATGTTTGGGTCTCATGGACTCGGACTCCCGCAAGATCATTCCCGGACAATGGGGAAATCTAACCAGCTTGTTCGATTCGAACACCCCCCGTCCAGGCGACCCCCCTCCCACCTGCTCTTTTCGCCAGACGACGAACGTCCAAACGGCCCAGCGCGACAGGCCGAAAAGCCTAATCGGATTCGGTTAATAGGAATTCCTCACCCAATCCAATCGCCACCGGTTAAAAACAGAATCCCCCCGCCGCCGCCCTCACGCGCGCGGGGGCTCCAGGGGCCCGGGCCACGCTTGCAGGGAGCGAGACCCGGGCCCCGCCCCACTCACGACCACACGGCCCACCACATACCCACGCCTCCGGTGGCAGCACGTTCGCACAAGCCCGAACACTGTCGGTATGAGCGACCGAACGCCGACCGCCGCAGTGCACCAGGAAGAGGACTGGTACATCGCCCAGTGTCTCGAGATCGACGTGGCCAGCTAAGACCAATCGACGATCGTCGCCCCTTCACGCACCTTCTAGCTCCGCCAAACAAGCAAAGCTCCGTGACTATTCCATACTGATCACGGGGGCGCTTCTGCTGTTGTGGCGGGTAGAGGATTCGAACTTCTGAAGCTTTCGCGACGGATTTACAGGCGGCTGACCTGCGACGATGCAGTCGCCCACCTGGGCACAGGCCACCCGGATGAGGTAGCGACGACAGGCGTGAAGGCACCATTGGCCGGAGTTCGCACCCAAACTCGCACCCATGCCGGTCCTCTGTGGAGATACACCTACGCCAGCATGCCCGGCGCGGCTACGGGCAGCCCTGCCGCAATGGCCGAGTCAAGAAGCCGCTTGTCGTACGTGACAAACGCTGAGAGCGCCGTTGCCGTCTCGGAGACGATCACCTGAGCGGTTGCGAGATGGATCGCATCGAGCGTTCGCAGAGTCGCTTCCGGGTACGCGCCCGCAGTGGCCCGAATGACGTCAGTGATCTGCACGCGATACAGCCGAGCCAGCACGGCCGGAATCCCCGGCAACGCCGCAGGAGCGCTGCGACGAAGCGCCCTGACCGTCTCGATCTCCACCAACACCGAAGACACGAGCTGCGCACCCGAACGACCTGTCGCGTTGAGCCACGCGACGAGATCGGAGCTGTGGTCCTCGTTGTGCACGAGCTTGATGACCGCGCACGAGTCGAGGTAGATCACCAACGCTCCTCGTCACGATCGGCCACCAACCGGTCCGACACGTTCACACGTCGGCTCCCCTGCGGCGGAGGCACGGGAATGGGGCCACGGACCGACGGCGCGATCGCCTCCCCGGACGCAGCCATCGACTGAAGCGTGGTCACCGCAGTCGCCCTTCCCACCATGCCGCCCGAGGCGACCAGAGCGGCCTCGGCACGACGAGACACGACATCCTTGGCCTTGCGCGCCACCCCTGCGACCCTGACGGACTTGATCAGCCCTTCCGGCACCGACACGTGCCCGACCGCCAGGCGCCCACGGGAACTGAGCCGGCGATGAACACCAGAAGCCCCGTGACGTCTCCTGCTCGCAGGCGGCGTGGTCATGAGCAAAGTGTAGCCGGAGCAGCCCGGCAACTCACGAACAGAGAAACACCTCGGACCTGGGAAGACTCACCAGGCCGCCCACGAGAACGCCGATCGTCGAGACACGTCCCGCCAGCGGCAGTGCCGCACCCAGCAAGAAACCCAGCCCAGGCGCGAGTACTCGCCCAACCTCGACGACCTTCGCCCACCACTTCCGCACCCATTCCGATTCTCAAGAGATGACCGAGCCTCAGACACAACCACCGATCGGTCGCACGACACCCAACTCGACATCCCTCGCCCACGCGCCCATCGGCCACAACGAAAGCGACCCCCAGGAAAGTCCTGAGGGTCGCACCCAAAGATCACCGAACGCGAGCGTCTTCGATCTTGGCTTCGTTACTCATGCTGGTCAGACCAGCTTGTGGCGGGTAAGGATTCGAACCTCTGAAGCTTTCGCGACGGATTTACAGGCGGCTGACCTGCGAAAGTGCGGGCCGTTACGTGGGCAAAGACCACCTGAACAGGTAACAGGGACAACCGTGGAGGCGTCGTCGGCATGGGTTCGCACCCAAACTCGCACCCATGATATTCCACTAAGGACAGAAGGGCGAAGAGCGCCCGGGGCTGGCGGCCTGCCAAGGAGCTCGGCTGGGAAGGGCTGTGGCGAGCTGTCTGCTGCGTCCTACGGGCTTGTGACCGGGGCTGACGTGGGCGTTCGTAGATGCGAGACTGGCTAGCATGACGAGCGATCGGACGCTGACCGCGGCGGTGCATCAAGAGGAAGACTGGTACATCGCGCAGTGCCTGGAGGTCGACGTGGCCAGTCAGGGCCAGTCGATCCAGGAGGCTTTGGCCAGCCTCCGCGAAGCCGTGGAGCTGTACCTGTCCGAAGTTCCCGACCCTCAGATCACCTCGACTCCGTTGGTGACGTCGTTCCAGGTACCCGGAACAGCCGCGTGAGCCCTGCCCTGTCGGACCTACCGGTCCGCAAGCTCACCCGCGTGCTCGAATCCCTGGCCTTCGAGCACACGCGCACCAAGGGCAGCCATGCTGTCTACCGTCACGCGGACGGCCGCACGGTCATCGTCCCGATGCACGGCACAGTCAAGCGCGGGACGTTGGCCTCAATCCTCCGCCAAGCCGGCCTGACGGCCACCGAGTTCCTCAACCTTCTCTAGCTCTGCCTCTACGCCAACAAGCCGGACGCAGCTGGACCACACAAAAACATCCCCGCGACCTGTTCGAACTGGTCACGGGGATGTCTCTGCTGTTGTGGCGGGTAGAGGATTCGAACCTCTGAAGCTTTCGCGACGGATTTACAGTCCGCTCCCATTGGCCGCTCGGGCAACCCGCCGGGGTCCGGTGGTGGCCGGACGGGGAGACCTTACCGAATGGGCGGGGGTGGGTTCCAGCGGGTACCCCGGTGTGGGGCTGGCGGTAGCATCCGAGGCTCTACCAGCTTGGTTATGGCACGGAGGTGCGAGGCACGTGGCGGACCCGTCGTTCGACGTGGTGAGCAAGGTCGACCGGCAGGAGGTCGACAACGCGCTGAACCAGGCGGCCAAGGAGTTGGCCACGCGGTTCGACTTCCGGAACACCGGGGCGCAGGTGTCGTGGGCCGGGGAGGAGGCGATCGCCTTCCAGGCCGAGACCGAGGAGCGGTGCGCGGCCGCGATCGAGGTGTTCAAGGAGAAGCTGATCAAGCGGGGGATCTCGCAGAAGGCCTTCGACGTCGAGGAGCCCGAGCTCTCCGGCAAGGTCTACAAGGTCACCGGGAGCCTCGTGCAGGGCATCTCGTCGGAGAAGGCCAAGGAGATCGCCAAGAAGGTCCGCGACGGCGGCCCCAAGGGCGTGCAGGCGCAGATCCAGGGCGACCAGCTGCGGGTCTCCGGCAAGAAGAAGGACCACCTGCAGGACGTCATCGCACTGTTGAAGTCGGAGGACTTCGGCATTGCCCTGCAGTTCACCAACTACCGGTAACTTCGCACGCTGAGAGCGGAAACCCGGTCCGCCCCAGCGCATGGTGACCTCAAGAGGGATCGGAGGACACCATGCGAGAAACCATGGCGCGGGCCGGGCATCTCGGCCTTGCCGAGATCGACCGCAGGCTGGCGTGCGCGAACCAGGCGATCGACCTGGCGCTGGCGATGCGCGACCGCAACCGCTTCCACCGGGCCTGCGACGTGCGGGCCGACTTGCTCACACTTCGAGCCGAGCGCGAGCGGCTGGAGGGGTCGGGGGAGACAGAATCAATCTGGTAGCCAACGAGTAGGAGCGCGTGATGAAGGGCATCGTCCTCGCCGGGGGCAGCGGGACCCGGTTACACCCCATCACCCAGGCGGTGTCCAAACAGCTCCTGCCGGTCTACGACAAGCCGATGGTCTACTACCCGCTCTCGGTGCTGATGCTCGCGGGCATCCGGGACGTGCTGATCATCTCCACCCCGGTGGACCTGCCCAACTTCCGCCGACTGCTCGGCGACGGGTCGCGCCTGGGGATGCGCTTCGCCTACGCCGAGCAGGCCGAGCCCAACGGCCTGGCCGAGGCGTTCATCATCGGCGCCGACTTCATCGGCGACGACGACGTGGCCCTGGTCCTCGGCGACAACATCTTCTTCGGCCACCGCTTCATCGAGCAGTTGCAGGAGAGCCTGGCCACGCTGGACGGGGCCACCCTGTTCGGCTACCGGGTCAAGGACCCCGAGCGCTACGGCGTCGGCGAGGTCGACGCGGCCGGGCGGCTGGTCTCCATCGAGGAGAAGCCCGAGCAGCCGCGGTCGAACCGGGCGATCACCGGGCTCTACTTCTACGACAACCAGGTCGTGAAGATCGCCCGCGGGCTGACCCCCTCGGCGCGCGGCGAGCTGGAGATCACCGACGTCAACCTGGAGTACCTGCGGCAGGGCCGGGCCAAGCTGGTCGACCTCGGCCGCGGCTTCGCCTGGCTGGACACCGGCACGCACGACTCGCTGCTGGAGGCCGGGCAGTTCGTGCAGACCCTGGAGCACCGCACCGGCGTCCGGGTGGCCTGCCTTGAGGAGATCGCCCTCGACCAGGGGTTCATCACCCCCGAGGCGACGTACGCGCTGGGACTGGAGCTGGCCAAGTCCGGCTACGGGCAGTACGTCATGAGCGTGGCCAAGACGGCGGGCGCTACCGGCTGAGCCGCCGGACGCGCTCGGCCATCGGCGGGTGCGTGGCGAACCGGCGGGCCTGCCGGGCCCCGGCCGGGAACGGGTTCGCGATCATCACGTGGGCCTGCGACAGCAGCGCGGGCTGGGGGGCCAGCGGCGCGACGCGCGTGCCCCTGTCGAGCTTGTCCAACGCCGACGCCAGACCTAAGGGGTCACCGGTGAGGCGGGCGGCCTCGGCGTCGGCGCGGTACTCGCGCGTGCGGCTCACGGCCAGCCGGACCATCGTCGCGGCCACCGGGCTGAGCACGGCGACGGCGAGCAGGGCGATCGGGTTGTCGTCCTCGTCGTCGCCGAACAGGCCGCTGACGGCGGCGGCGCCCGCGACCAGGCCGACGGCGCCCGCCAGCGCGCCCGCCACCCCCGCGGCCAGCGTGTCGCGGTGGGAGACGTGGGAGAGCTCGTGGGCCAAGACGCCACGCAACTCGCGCTCGTCGAGCAGCTCCAGTAAGCCGGTGGTGCAGCAGATGGCGGCGCTGCGCGGCCCGCGGCCGACGGCGAAGGCGTTGGGCGCGGCGGTGGCGCTGATGTAGAGCTGGGGCATGGGGGTGCGCGCCTTGGTCGCCAGGTCGCGCACGACGCGGTACAGCGCGGGCTGCTCGGCCTCGGAGACCGGCCGGGCCCGCATGGCGCGCAGGGCGCCGCGGCCGGAGTTGAGGAAGGCGTAGGCGTTGACCGCGATGACGGCGACCGCGGCGATCACGAGCACGTCGAACAGGGCGCCGAACAGCAGGATCAGCGCGGTGATCGCGCCGAGCAGCAGGGCGGCCCGCAATCCCTCGCGGTGCATGCGCTTTCCCCCCTTCGGTCCGATGTACCAACGGATCGCGGGCGGGGAAGGTTCCGCTAGTTGCCGCTCTCACCCCGGCGCCAGTAGGTCGTCGGCCGGACTCGGGCGCGCGGGAAACCCCGTTCCGACAACAGGTGCGCGCGTACGGCGAGCATGGCGGCGCGCTCCCCCGCCATCCAGACTTCCGGCAGGCCGGGGGGCAGATCCGCGGCCCGGATGGCGTCGACGAGAACGGTGCTCTCCCCCGCGGGGACGCCGTCGCGGTGCAGCCAGACGACGTTCTCCAGTGGCTGTTCCTCGCCGGTGTCGGCGACTTCGACGAACGCCCGAACGGGCTTGTTCACCGTCCGCAGAATCGCGGTGATGGCGGGCAGGGCGGTCTCGTCGCCCGCGAGGAGGTACCAGTCGGCGTCCGGGTCGGGCTGATAAGCGGGCGAGGGGCCGACGAAGATCACCTCGTCGCCGGGCCGGACGCGGGCGGCCCACCTCGACGCCGGTCCGCTGTCGCCGTGCAGGACGAAGTCGAAGTCCACCTCATTGGTCGCCTCGTCGTGGCGGGCGATGGTGTACGTCCTGGTCAGCGGCCGTATCTGCGACCAGCGGGCGCGGGCGTCGGCCAGGGTGCCGGGCAGGTCGGTGCCGGGCGGGTAGAGGTAGAGCATCACGTTCTGGTCGGTCCGCACGTCCTGCAACGCGGCCAGCGACTCGTGCTGGACGGTCACACGGGCCATCCGGGGGGTGAGGCGGGTCACGGCGACCACCGGGACGCGCCAGAGGCGGGGCTCCGGCCTGCGGGAACGCTTGCGGGGCTGGTCGGTGTTCATCACCGCCCATCTTCGCGTGCCTGCCGGTGGCCGCCGACACCCCGGTACTGCTTCCGCGTTCGGCCCCAGAGCACGCTGCCACGCGAAAGCCCCTGCTCGTCACCCCCGCCGAGCCGCCCGGCTCCCCAGCGTCGGCCACGTGACGATCGGCGGCACCACGCCACTGCGCAATTCCTCAATACCCTCGTGATCGGCGCACTCGCCGCAGATCCGCAGACACCCATCCCCCACCACCCGCGACACGTGCTCCCACTCCGCCTTCGGCCCCCACCCGCACCGAGGACAGAGGCACCGATCCACCAACTCCTGGATCAGCCGGGCGTAGTTGTCCACCAGCCCCACGCTCAACCGCCCGTAGCCAATGAGCGCGGTGGCGACGCATTCCCTGTGCATCGCCGGATTCTGGCCTCACAGCAGCCACCCACCGACGCAACCGCGACCGTGTCGCCCAGGTTCCGTCGATGGAGTGGCAGCCGGTCAGCCCCGGAGTTCCATGGTGCAGCACTTGGGGCCGCCGCCGGATTTGCGGAGTTCGGAGATGTCGACGGGGATGGGGGTGTAGCCGTGGGCCTTGAGGGAGCCGATCAGGTGGGTGGCTTCGGTGGCCACGACGACGTTGCGGCCGTCGGAGACGGCGTTGAGGCCCAGGCAGGCGGCGTCGGTTTCGGTGGCGAGGATGGCGTCGGGGTAGAGGCGGGACAGGACGCGTTGGGTGCCGGGGGAGAAGGCGTCGGGGTAGTAGGCGACGTGGGCTCGGCGGGTGGGGGTGGCTTCGGTGAGGACGGTCAGGGCCACGTCCAGGTGGTAGTAGCGGGGGTCGACCAGTTGGAGGGAGACGACCGGGACGCCCAGGACCTCTTGGGCTTCGGCGTGGGCGGCGGGGTCGGTGCGGTAGCCGGTGCCCGCCAGCAGCACGTCACCGGTCCAGGTGAGGTCGCCTTCGGCCTCGTTGATGCGGGAAGGCATGGTGACGTCGCGGTAGCCGGCTGAGAGGAACCAGCGGCGGTAGTGGTCGGCTTCGGCGGCGCGCTCGGGGGCGCGGAAGCGGGCGCCGAGGACGCGGCCGTCGATGACGGTGCCGGAGTTGGCGCTGAAGACCATGTCGGGCAGGCCGGGGACCGGATCGATGGTCTCGACGGTGTGGCCCAGCGACTCGTACGCCGACTTCAGGGTGGACCACTGGGCCACCGCGCGAGCGGTGTCCACCGGGCGGGTCGGGTCCATCCACGGGTTGATCACGTACTCGACGGTGAAGTGGCGGGGCTCGCACATCAAGTAGCGGCGCGTGGTGGGGACGCGCTCGGCCACGGACAGCACGACCGTGGACTGCGTGGTGGACGCTGTGGTCATGGATCGAAATGTAAGGGTGCGGATAACCAACGAACAATGTCGCTGCGTTGCGGCTATCCATACATAATGTTGCGTATGGATGCCATTGATCAGCGAATCGTTGCGCAGCTGGTTGCCGACGCGCGGTCCAGCTACGCGGAGATCGGGAAGGTCGTCTCCCTGTCGGCGCCCGCGGTGAAGCGGCGGGTGGACCGGTTACTGGAGGCCGGGGTGCTCAGGGGGTTCACCGCGGTGGTCAACCCGGAGGCCCTCGGCTGGGGCACCGAGGCCTTCGTGGAGGTGTTCTGCGACAGCAACGTCTCCCCCGACCGCATCCGCCAGCGCCTCGAACCGCTCACCGAGGTGGTCGCGGCCTACACCGTCTCCGGCGCCGCCGACGCGATAGTGCACCTGCGGGCGGCCAACATCCACCACCTCGAGGACGCCCTCGAACGCCTGCGCGCGGTCGACATGGTCTCGCGCACCATCTCCACGGTGGTGCTTTCCACACTCCTGGAACGCCCACCCGCCCCGGAACCTCGCTAGGTTCGACTGCCATGACCGTGCAGATCGAGCGCCGCGGCGGCGTGGCCGTCATCACCCTGGACGACCCCGACCGGCGCAACGCGCTGACGCTGGAGATGTCCCAGGACCTCGCCGACCTCGTCGAGGGGTGCGCCGAGGACGGCACCGTCAACGCCATCGTGGTCACCGGCGCGCCGCCCGCCTTCTGCGCGGGCGCCGACCTGACCGTGCTCGGCCAGTCGAAGGAGGACGGGCTCAAGCGCATCTACGCGGGGTTCCTCGCGGTCGCGCGCTCGCCGCTGCCGACCATCGCCGCGGTCGGCGGCGCCGCGGTGGGCGCGGGGCTCAACCTCGCCCTGGCCGCGGACGTGCGCCTAGCAGGTCCGAAGGCCCGTTTCGACGCGCGGTTCCTGCAACTGGGCATCCACCCCGGCGGCGGGATGACCTGGATGCTCCAGCGCGTCGTCGGCCCGCAGGCCGCCGCGGCGATGACGCTGCTCAAGCACGTCCCCGACGCGCGGGAGGCCAAGCGGCTCGGGCTCGTGCTCGACACCGTCGACGGCGACCACGACGACCTCGTCGCCGCCGCCGTCGCACTGGCCGCACCAGCGGCGGCGGCCCCGCGCGACCTGGTGATGTCCACCAAGCGGACGCTCAGGGCGACCGCGGCGATGTCGGGGCATGATGGAGCCATAGCCGCGGAGCTGACCGCCCAGGTGGCCTCCATGGAGACGCCCGAGTTCGCCGCGCTCCTGGCAGCCATGAAGGCGCGGATCACCAAGCCGGGCTGAGACAATCCACACATCGGACACCGCGTCCGACATCCGGGATACTGTTACCGCGAGTCACAGTAACATCAGGTACATATCAGGTAGACCGGGATACTGGGCACCCGGTGGCCACGCTTGGCCAGGAGCCTGGAGGGCCGTACTACCCTCGCAGACGTCGCGGCGGCGGCCAGGAGAGAGGGATCGATGAGCACTAGTCTCGACGGCGGGTCGGCTGCCAAGCCTGCCCAGGTCACCAAGCTGGACCGGGTGGTCATCCGGTTCGCCGGTGACTCCGGTGACGGCATGCAGCTCACCGGCGACCGGTTCACCTCGGAAGCCGCGGCGTTCGGCAACGACCTGTCCACGATGCCGAACTTCCCCGCGGAGATCCGGGCGCCCCAGGGCACCATCCCCGGCGTCTCCAGCTTCCAGGTGCACTTCGCCAGCTACGACATCCTCACCCCAGGCGACCGCCCCGACGTGCTGGTGGCGATGAACCCGGCCGCGCTCAAGGCGAACATCGCCGACCTGCCCCCCGGCGGCACCCTGATCGTCAACACTGACGAGTTCGTCAAGCGCAACCTGACGAAGGTCGGCTACGACACCAGCCCGCTCGAAGACGACTCCCTGGCCCAGTACCAGGTCTACGAGGTGGCGATGGCCACCCTCACCCAGGGCGCCCTCGCCGAGACCGGCCTCGGCAAGAAGGACGCCGAGCGCTGCAAGAACATGTTCGCCCTCGGCCTGCTCTCCTGGATGTACCACCGCCCCACCGAGGGCACCGAGCGGTTCCTGCGCGAGAAGTTCGCCCGCAAGCCCGACATCGCCGAGGCCAACGTGCTGGCCTTCCGCGCGGGCTACTACTACGGCGAGACCACCGAGGCATTCGCGGTCACCTACGAGGTCGCCCCCGCGAACCTCAACCCGGGCACCTACCGCCAGATCACCGGCAACACCGCCCTGGCCTACGGGCTCGTCGCCGCCGCTGAGCAGTCCGCGCTGCCGATCTTCCTCGGCACGTACCCGATCACCCCGGCCAGCGACATCCTGCACGAGCTGAGCAAGCTCAAGCACTACAACATCACCTCCTTCCAGGCCGAGGACGAGATCGCGGGCATCGGCGCCGCGCTGGGCGCCAGCTACGGCGGCGCGCTCGGCGTGACCAGCACCTCCGGTCCCGGCATCGCGCTGAAGTCGGAGACCATCGGCCTCGCGGTGATGACCGAGCTGCCGCTCATCGTCATCGACGTGCAGCGCGGCGGCCCGTCCACCGGCCTGCCGACCAAGACCGAGCAGGCCGACCTGCTGCAGGCGCTGTTCGGGCGCAACGGCGAGTCCCCGGTCGCGGTGCTGGCCCCGCAGTCGCCCGCCGACTGCTTCGCCATGGCGGTGGAGGCCGCGCGCATCGCGCTGGCCTACCGCACGCCGGTGCTGCTGCTCTCCGACGGCGCGATCGCCAACGGCTCCGAGCCGTGGCTGATCCCCGAGCTGTCGACGCTGCCCGACCTGAGGGTGCAGTTCGCCACCGAGCCCAACGGCGCCGACGGCGAGTTCCTGCCCTACCTGCGCGACCCGGAGACCCTGGCCCGCCCCTGGGCGGTGCCCGGCACGCCCGGCCTCCAGCACCGCATCGGCGGGCTGGAGAAGGCCGACGGCACCGGCAACATCTCCTACGACCCGGACAACCACGACCGGATGACCCGGCTGCGCCAGGCCAAGATCGCGGGCATCACGGTGCCCGACCTCGAGGTCGAGGACCCCTCGGGCACGGCGACGACGCTGGTGCTCGGCTGGGGGTCTTCCTACGGGCCCATCGGCGCGGCGTGCAGGCGGGTCCGCAAGCTCGGACACGACGTGGCCCAGGCCCACCTGCGCTACTTGAACCCGTTCCCCAAGAACCTCGGCGAGGTGCTGGCCCGCTACGACAAGGTCGTCGTGCCGGAGATGAACCTCGGCCAGCTGGCCATGCTGCTGCGCGCGCGCTACCTGGTGGACGCGATCAGCTACACCAAGGTGGCGGGCCTGCCGTTCATGGCGGAGGAACTGCAAGGCGTGCTGCTGGACTTCGTGAAAGGGGCCGATGCCGCGTGACCACGATCGACCTGGGTCTGCCCGGCCTGGCGGGGGTTCCCACCGCTGACGAGCCGCAGAAGGCCAAGGACTACAAGTCCGACCAGGAAGTGCGCTGGTGCCCCGGCTGCGGCGACTACGTCGTGCTCAACGCCGTGCAGTCGTTCCTGCCGTCGCTGGGGCTCAAGCGGGAGAACATCGTCTTCGTCTCCGGCATCGGCTGCTCCTCGCGGTTCCCGTACTACATGAACACCTACGGGATGCACTCCATCCACGGGCGCGCCCCGGCCATCGCCACCGGCCTGGCCACCGCGCGGCCGGACCTGTCGGTGTGGGTGGTCACCGGTGACGGCGACGCGCTGTCCATCGGCGGCAACCACCTGATCCACACCCTGCGCCGCAACGTGAACCTCAAGATCCTGCTGTTCAACAACCGGATCTACGGGCTCACCAAGGGCCAGTACTCCCCCACCTCCGAGCCGGGCAAGGTCACCAAGTCCACGCCGATGGGCTCGCTGGACTTCCCGTTCAACCCGGTCTCGCTGGCCCTGGGCGCGGAGGCCACGTTCGTCGGCCGAGCGCTGGACTCCGACCGCAAGGGCCTCACCGAGGTGCTGCGCCAGGCCGCCGAGCACCGCGGCTCGGCGCTGGTGGAGATCTACCAGAACTGCCCGATCTTCAACGACGGCGCCTTCGACGCCCTCAAGGAGCCGGGCCAGGCCGAGCGGCGGCTCATCCCGCTGGAGCACGGCAAGCCGATCCGGTTCGGGGCCGAGGGCGAGTTCGGCGTCGTCCGCTCCGGCTTCGGGTCGCTGGAGGTCGCGAAGGTCGCCGAGGTCGGCGAGGCGGCGCTGGTCGTGCACGACGCCCACGCCACCGACCCGTCCTACGCGTTCGCGCTGTCGCGGCTGTCCACGCAGGACCTGAGCCACACCGTGACGGGCGTGTTCCGCTCGGTGCGCAGGGAGACCTACGACGACCTCGCCAGGGCCCAGGTGGCCGAGGCCAGGGCGGCGAAGAAGACCGACCTGCGGGCCCTGCTGCACGGCAAGGACACCTGGACCGTCATCGGCTGAGCAGGCCACGTCGTGACGAGCGGGCCCTCCCCATCGGGGGAGGGCCCGTTTCACGTGTCCCAGCGCGTCAGGCCGGCCCGTTCGGCGTCGGTCGGGTTGCGGAACCACAGCTGCGCGCGCACCCGCGGGTACTGCGGCGACTCGGTGGTGTGGAAGTGCTCGGCGATGCCCTTGACGGTGTACTCGTCCGAGGGCGCGCCGCCGTCGGGCAGGGGCAGCGCGGAGCCGGGGTACGGCCCGGGGGCCACTTCCACCGCGGACCACCGCTCGTCGTAGTCGTCCTGGTCGATCAGCGCGTCGTCGTCGAGGAGCCCGTCCAGCGTGCCGGACAGCCTGCCCTCGGCGGTGGGCACCGGGATGCCCCCGGTCGGCGGGTCGACGACGGCGCGGGCGTCCGTTGAGAACTCGCGGATCTCGCGCTGCCTGCACAGCCACACGGCCGCGATCCCCAACAGGAACGACAGCGCACACAGCACGAGTGGTCGACGCACCACAGCCCTCCTAGCCCGACCCTCGTTGTATCACCCCGCAACGATCACCGCGAGCCGAACCGGCTCAGGCCAACGGCTCAGGCCAGCGGTCGGAAGCCCACCCGCTCGGCGTCGGCGACCGAGCGGAACCACACCTCCGCCACCGTGCGGTCGAACTTCGCCGACTCGGGGGAGCAATAACGCAGCGCGGTGACGCTCGCCTTCACCCGGTACTCGCTGGACGGGGAGTGCCCGCCCGGCAGCGGCATCGCCGAGCCCGGACCGAAGGGCCCCGGCGGGACGAAGGTGTCCACGCCGCCGGGCGAGACCTGGGCCGCGCGGCCGCGGCGCGGCTTGCTCACCGCGGGGACCGGCGCCTTGGCCGCGCTCGCGGCCTCGTCGGCCGGGCGGATGGGCTCGAACAGCGACCGCGACCGCTCCGCGTCGGAGCCCTGGCGGGGCACCGAGGGCGTGGCGGAGCCGGTCTGCGACGGGACGGACGGGCCTGCCGGGGTGGAGGTGCGCACCCCGAACGGGAAGCGGTCGCCGGGCTTCTTCGGCACCCGCTTGGGCAGCGACCCCGGCAGCTGCGGCGCGGCCTCCGGGTCGGGGATGACCGGGTCCGGCTCCTCGTCGACGGGCTCGGGCACGCTGGGCGCGAAGACCGCCGGGTCCGGCTCGCGGCGCGCGGGCTCCACCGGCGTGGCGGGCTCGAACATCGACGGCTCGGGCTCGCGGCTGTCGCGGACGGGCGGGGCGTACGTGGTCGGCTCAGGCTCGCGCTCACGGCGCTTGGGCAAATCCAGCTCAGGCGCGGGCGCGTACATCGTGGCCTCGGGCTCGGGCTGACGCTCATGCCGCTTGGGCAGGTCCAGCTCGGGCGCGGAGGCGTACACCGTGGCCTCGGGCTGGCGCTCCGGGCGCTTGGGCAGGGCGTGGCCCGGCTCCGGCCTGCGCGAGCCGTGCGCCGCGTCGGGCTCGGGCTGGTCCTCGTCGTCGTGGCGGTGGCCGAGGGCCGGGGTGTAGACGGTCGGCTCGTGGTCCGGGCGCCGCTCGGGCTCGTGCCGGGTGGCCGGGCCGTGGCCGTTCTCCGTGGGGTCGGCGGTGGCGACGGCGGGGGTGAGGGCAGGGAGGTAGGTGGTGGCCGGGTCCCGGGGGCTGTCGGGCTCGTCGAGGCTGTGGGCGCCTCGGGAGGTGGCCCACTCCTCCTCGTCGTCCGGGGTCAGGGCGTCGGCGAAGTGGCCGCGGTGGGGGTCGATCCCGTCGAGGTCGTCGGCGCTGTCGGCACCGTCGGCGCTGTCGGCGTCATCGAGGTCGTCGACCAGGGAGCCGTCCTCGTCGATCTTGCGGATCAGCTCGGCCGGGATGGGGGTGGTGTGCTGGGTGAAGATCGTGCCGCCGCGGGCGTACCGGTCGCCGTCCCGGTCATCAGCCCGGTCATCAGCCCGGTCGTCGTCCTGCTCGTCGGCGGTGGTGGCGTCGTCGGGGAGGTCGTCGACCAAGTGCTCGTCGGCCCGGTCGTCGGCGCGGTCATCGGCGCGGTCATCGGCGGCCCGGTGGCCTGGCCGGTCATCAGCCCGGTCGCCTGCCTGGTTGTCGGCCCGGTCGTCGGCCCGGTCGTCGGCGTCGAGGCGGGAGGCGTCGAAGCGCTCGGCGGCGGGGAACCAGTCGACCTCGGGCGGGGCGGCGACCGGCTCGTGCGAGGCCACCGGCGGGGCGGCCATCAGCTGGGTGGTCTCGACGGGGGTGATCGCGGGCGGCTCGGCGGGCTCGTGGGCGGGCTCCGGCGGCGCGGTCAGCTCATCGGGCGAGTCCGCCGCGCGGGAGTCGAAGGGCCCCCGGGAGCCGGGCCGCGAGTCAGGTCGCGAGTCGGGCCGGGAGCCGAAAGAGCCACCGGAGTTGAAGGAGCCACCGGAGTCGAAGGAGCGCCCGGAGTCAGAGGAGGGCTGAGGGTCGAAGGAACGCCCGGAGTCGAAGGAGCGCTCGGGGCGCGAGTCGGGGGACTGCTCGGCGCGGGAGCCGTGCGCGTCCGCCGAGCGCTCGGCGTCGAGGTAGTCCGCGTACCCGTCGTCCCGGCGCGCGGCGTCGGAGCGGTCGAACCCGGGGAGCAGGGCGGCCGGCGCGGCGTCCTCATAGGAGGGCTTGCGCCTGCGCGCGTCGGCCAGGCTCTCCTCCAGCTCGATGGCACGCCTGCGGGCGGGTCGGGCAACGAGCGCCCAGCACAGGAGCGCGCCGACCAGGAAACTGGCGAGGCTCCAGAGCCACACCTCCCCGAACAACCCCATCGTGCCTCTTCTCCCTCCCGGTCCTGCCACACATCGCGCCAGACCGTCGCTGAAAGACTAGGAGAGGCTACTGCGCCTCCTGATGTGCCGTGCGCCAGCCGGTGGATTCCGCGAACGAATCACAGAGCCCATTCCGATACCCCGCCGAGATTGCGCCGTGATAGCGCTCAGTGCGTCCGCTCGACCACGTAGCGTGTCAAAAGGTGCAGGGCCTCGCGCGCCGGGCTCTCCGGAAGGATGGCGAGTTCGGCGTCCGCGCGCGCTGTGTAGTCATCGAGGGTCTGCCGGGCGCGCTCCAGCCCCGGCGACTTCCGCAGCAGGTCCAGGGCTTCCTGCAGCGCGGCCTCGTCGGTGATGGGACCGTCGAGAAGCGACACCAGGCGGGGGTCGGGGTCGTCGGCCAGCGCGTAGAGCATCGGCAGGGTCCGCACGCCCTCGCGCAGGTCGGTGCCCGGCATCTTGCCGGACTCCGCCGCGGGGGAGGCGATGTCGATGACGTCGTCGGAGAGCTGGAACGCCGCGCCGACGACCTCCCCGACCCGCTGCAGGACCTCGGTGTGCTCGATGGGCGCGCCCGCGAACATCGCGCCGAAGCGGCCCGCGGTCGCGATCAGCGAGCCGGTCTTCTGCGCGATCACCGACAGGTAGTGCTCGATGGGGTCCGCCCCGCGCGCGCCGATGGTCTCCCGCATCTGGCCGGTGACCAGCTCGCGCATCGTCTCCGAGATCACCCGGGTGGCGGCCGGGCCGAGGTCGGCGACCAGCATCGAGGCGTGGGCGAAGAGGAAGTCGCCGGTGAGGATGGCGATGGAGTTGCTCCACCGGGCGTTGGCGCTGGCGTCGCCGCGGCGCATCGTGGCCTCGTCCATGACGTCGTCGTGGTACAGCGTGGCCAGGTGGACCAGCTCGACGGCGGCGGCCGCGGCGATCACCTCGTCGGTCGCGCCGGTGCCGAACTCGGCGGCGACGAGGGTGAACAGCGGGCGGAAGCGCTTGCCGCCCGCGCGGACCAGGTGCAGCGCGGCGTCGTCTATGTAGTCCACGTCGCTGTGCACGGTGGTGCGCAGGACGTCCTCGACCTTCGCCAGACCCGCGATGACGGCCGCCGTCAGCGCCGGGTCCGCGTGGTCGAGTCCCAGCGACGCTGGCAGAACGGCCGAGTTCTCGGTGGCAGACACAGTCTCAGAGCCTACTTGCCCGACTTCGCCCAGTTCAGACGAATGCCGCCGGAACACCGCGTGGCGCTCGTCCCACAAAAAGAGGCGGGCGCGACCGGGGGTCCGGCCGCGCCCGCCTGACGAACGAGTCCCTACCGGATCGCGAACGTCCCGCCGGCGGCCCAGTCCAGGGCGAACGCCGGGGCGACGCCCAGCAGCAGCGTCACGATGACGCCCAGGGTGATCGCCGCGGTGGTGAACGCGCCGGGCACCGTGACCGTCGGGCCGTCCTCCGCGGGCGCGCTGAAGTACATCAGCACGATCACCCGGAGGTAGAAGAACGCCGCCACCGCGGAGGCCACCAGGGCGATGACGACCAGCGGGGCCATGCCGTCGGCGATCGCGGCCTCGAAGACCACGAACTTCCCGATGAACCCCGACGTCAGCGGAATCCCCGCCAGGGCGAGCAGCAGGAACGTGAACACCCCGGCCACCAGCGGCGAGCGCTTGGCCAGCCCCGCCCACTGCGACAGGTGCGTCGCCTCGCCGTCCGGGCCCCGCACCAGGCTGATCACGCCGAAGGCGGCCAGCGTGGTGAAGCCGTAGGTCAGCAGGTAGAACAGGGTGCCGGACAGGCCCTTCTCGGTCAGCGCGATGGCGCCGATGAGCAGGAAGCCCGCGTGCGCGACCGACGAGTAGGCGATCATCCGCTTCACGTCGGTCTGGGTCAGCCCGAGCACCGCGCCGATGACCATCGAGATGATGGCCACGCCCCACAGCACGCCGCGCCACTCCCAGCTGGTCGACTCGAAGGCGACCTGCAGGACCCGCAGGATGCCGCCGAACGCGGCGACCTTGGTGCAGGCGGCCATGAACGCGGTGACCGGGGTCGGGGCGCCCTGGTAGACGTCCGGGGTCCAGGTGTGGAACGGGCCGACGGACGCCTTGAACAGCAGGCCGACCACGAGCAGGCCGAGACCGGCGAACAGCAGGGTGTCGGAGCGGTCGGTGCCCGCCGCGGCGGCGCCGATGTCGGCCAGGCGCACCGATCCGGAGTAGCCGTAGAGCAGGGCGACGCCGTAGAGGAAGAACGCCGAGGCGAACGCGCCGAGCAGGAAGTACTTGACCGCCGACTCCTGCGACAGCAGCCTGCGCCGACGCGCCAGGCCGCACATCAGGTACAGCGGCAGCGACAGCACTTCCAGCGCGATGAACATCGTCAGCAGGTCGTTGGCCGCGCAGAAGATCATCATGCCGCCGAGCGCGAACAGCGTCAGCGGGAAGACCTCGGTCTGCATCCCGGTCGACTGGACCTGCGCGCGGTCCTGCACCGTGCCCGGCCGGATCGCCGCGGTGGCCACGAACGCCCCGCCCGGCTCGACCGAGCGGTCGGCGATGAGCAGCACCGCGCCCACCGACAGCGCCAGCAGCGTGCCCCACAGGAACAGCGCCGGTCCGTCGACGGCGATGGTGCCGTACATGGCCAGCTCACCGCCCGCGGGCGCGTCGACGAGGTAGCCCGCCAGGGCGGCCCCCGCGCCGACCACGGCCAGCAGGGTCAGCACGACCTGGGCCGACCAGCGCTGGTGGCGGGGCAGGAACGCCTCGACGAGCACGCCGACGCAGGCGGCGCCGAGGATGATCAGCACCGGCCAGATGGCGCCGACGGGCGGCGGCTCGATCCCGGTCGTCTCGGGCACCGGCAGCGGTTCCTGGGCCAGCAATTTCACGAACACTGCGGTTGCTCCTCATCGGACTGCACCGGGTCGACCAGACCGGCCTCGCACATGGTGGCCGCCACGGAGGGCTCCACGACGTCCAGCACCGGCTTCGGGAAGATTCCGAGCGCGACGATCAGCAGGACCAGCGGGGCGAGGACGAGCTTCTCGCGCCCGGACAGGTCCAGGATGGCCTTCTTGGCGCCGACTTCCGGCGCGATCACCGCACCCGGTCCGCCCGCGGCGCCGATGATGGCGTCGCCGCGCAGCGGGCCCTGCATGATCCGCTGGTAGAGCCAGAGCACGTAGAGCGCGGCCAGGATCATGCCGACCGTGGCGATGATCGTGTACACCGGCGCGTTCGGGAACGAGCCGACGAGCACCAGGAACTCGCTGATGAAGGAGTTGGTGCCCGGCAGCGACATGCTCGCCAGCCCGGCGATGAGCAGCATGCCCGCCAGCAGCGGGGTCAGCTTGGCCATGCCGCCGTAGTCGGCGATGCGGGTGGAGCCGCCGCGGGCGATCACCATGCCCAGCACCAGGATCAGCATGCCGGTGGCGATGCTGTGGTTGACCATGTAGGTCACCGAGCCCGCCAGCGACTGCGTGCTGAAGGCGAAGATGCCCAGCGCGATGAATCCGAAGTGGGCGATGGACACGTACGCCACGAAGCGCTTCATGTCCGACTGGCCCGCGGCCAGCAGGGAGCCGTAGATGATGCCGACGACGGCCAGCACCAGCACCAGCGGCGCCAGCTCGCGGCTGGCCTCGGGGGTCATCGGCAGCAGGTAGCGCAGGAAGCCGAACGTGCCGACCTTGTCCAGGATGCCGACGAGCAGCACCGCGACGCCGATGGGCGCGGCGGAGGTGGCGTCGGGCAGCCAGGTGTGCAGCGGCACCAGCGGCGCCTTGACCGCGAAGGCGGTGAAGAAGCCGAGGAAGATCCAGACCTGGGTGGACAGCGGCGCCGCGGCGACGACCCCGACCAGCTCCTCCCACAGGAACGTGCCCTGCCCCAGCTTGTCGGCCGAGAGCGAGTACGCCCCGATCACCGACGCCAGCATGATCAGGCCGCCGAGGAAGGAGTACAGGAAGAACTTCACCGCCGCGTACTGCCGGTTGACCCCGCCGTAGGAGCCGATCAGGAAGTACATCGGGATCAGCATGATCTCGAAGAGGACGTAGAACAGGAACACGTCGGTCGCGGCGAACACCCCGACGGTCAGCGCCTGCTCCAGCAGGATCAGCGCGAAGAACCCGCCCTTGGTGCGGCCCTCCGGCAGCCGGTCGGCCCAGCCCGCGCCGATCACGATGGGCACCAGCAGCGCGATGACGGCGATCATCACCAGCGCGATGCCGTCCACGCCCCAGGCGATGTGCACGCCGAAGGCGGGAATCCAGTCCACGGTGCTGCCCAGCTGGAGCCGCTCGCCCGCCGGGTCGTACAGCGCCCACGCCACGCCCGCCAGCACCAGCTCCACGACGCTGAACGCCAGGGCGGCCAGCTTCGCGGTGTGGTCGTTGCCGCGCAGGGCCACCACGACCGCCGCGCCGACCAGCGGCACCAGCAGCAGCGCGTAGAGCACCCAGGAGTCGGCCGTGGATGTCATGCGAACCTCACCATCAGCAGTGCGGCGATCACCAGGATCGATCCGCCGAGCATGGACAGCGCGTAGGAGCGCACGAAGCCGGTCTGCGTGCGGCGCAGGCGCCCGGAGCTGCCACCGAGACCCGCGGCGATGCCGTTGACCAGGCCGTCGACACCGCGGTTGTCGACGAAGACCAGCGCCCTGGTCAGCCAGATGCCCGGCTTGGCGAACAGCGCCTCGTTGAGGTGGTTGCCGAACAGGTCCGCGCGCGCGGCCCGCACCGGGAAGGACACCCGCTCACGCCGCTCGACCGGCTGCGGGCTGCGACCGAAGACCAGGTACGCGATCACCGCGCCGATCAGCGCGACGACAGGGCTCAGGATTTCCACCATGCCGTACGAGATCAGCCCGTCACGCTCGACGACCTCGCCAACGCTCGGAGCCAGCCACTGCGGCAACGTCGTGTATAGGAGCACGCCACCGAGGACTGAGCCGACAGCCAGCACCATCATCGGGATCGTCATGGTCGATGGGGACTCGTGCGGGTGGTAGGCCTTGCCGTCCTCGCTCTTGAGATTCTCCCAGCGCGGCTTGCCGAGGAACACCAGGATCAGCAGGCGGGTCATGTAGAACGCGGTCAGCAGCGCGCCCAGCATGGCGACCCCGCCGAAGACCCAGCCACGCCAGCCCGGCTCGCCGAAGGCGGCATAGATGATCTTGTCCTTGGAGTACCAGCCCGCGGTGAACGGGAAGCCGATGAGCGCCAGGTAGCCCAACGCCCACGTGGCGAAGGTGATCGGCATCTTCTTCCAGAGCCCGCCCAGTCGGCGGATGTTGCCCTCGTCGTTCATGCCGTGCATGACCGAGCCCGCGCCGAGGAACAGCCCGGCCTTGAAGAAGCCGTGCGTGAGCAGGTGCAGGATGCCGAAGGCGTAGCCCGCCGGGCCGAGGCCCACGGCGAGCATCATGTAGCCGATCTGGCTGACCGTGGAGTAGGCCAGCACCTTCTTGAAGTCGTCGTAGGCGCAGCCGATGACGCACCCGAGCAGCAGCGTGAACGCGCCGACGATCATCACGACCAGGCGCGCGTCGGCGGCCTGCGGCAGCGAGTAGATCGGGCTGGAGCGGGCGATGAGGTACACGCCCGCGGTCACCATCGTCGCCGCGTGGATCAGGGCCGAGACCGGGGTCGGGCCCGCCATCGCGTCGGGGAGCCACGCCTGCAGCGGGAACTGGCCGGACTTGCCGCACGCGCCGAGCAGCAGCAGCAGGCCGATCGCCACGATCACCGCGGTGGACTGCTCGCCGATCTGGGCGAAGACCTCGGTGTACTGGGTGGTGCCCATGTGCGTGAACATCAGGAAGATCGCCAGCGCGAGGCCGACGTCGCCGACCCGGTTCATCAGGAACGCCTTCTTCGCCGCCGTGGCCGCGAAGCCCTTGCCCTGGTACCAGCCGATCAGCAGGTAGGACGCCAGGCCGACGCCCTCCCAGCCGAAGTAGAGGGTCACGAACCCGTTGCCCAGCACCAGCAGCAGCATCGCCGCGACGAAGAGGTTGAGGTAGGCGAAGAACCGGCTGCGATCACGCTCCTCGTGCTCCATGTAGCCGATCGAGTAGATGTGGATCAGCGCGCCCACACCGGTGATCAGCAGCACGAAGGTCAGCGACAGCGGGTCGATGCGCAGTCCGAAGTCGACGTCGAGGGCCTGGACCGGTATCCACTCGAACAGGAACAGGTCCTGGGTGCGCTTCTCCGCGCCCACGCCCGTGGTCTCGAAGAACATGACCAGGCCGAGGACGAACGAGGCCACGATGGTGGCGCTGCCGAGCAGGTGCCCCCAGCGCCGCGCGTGGCGCCCGGCGAGCAGCAGCACGGCCGCGCCGAGGGCGGGCAGCACGAGCAGCAGCCACGCCATCGACGCCATGCCGGTCGCGGGCACTACCTCAGCAGCGAGGTTGATGCTTCCCGTCACCGAGTTCCCCCTAGTACTTCAGCAGGTTCGCGTCGTCGACCGACGCGGTCCTGCGGGTGCGGAAGATCGACATGATGATCGCGAGGCCGACCACGACCTCGGCGGCGGCCACGACCATCACGAAGAACGCCATCACCTGGCCCGAGAGCGTCCCGTTGATCCGGGCGAAGGTCACCAGCGACAGGTTCACCGCGTTGAGCATCAGCTCGATGCACATGAACACGACGATGGCGTTGCGCCGCACCAGCACGCCCACCGCGCCGATGGTGAACAGCAGCGCCGAGAGCAGCAGGTAGTAGGTGGGGGTCATGATTGCCCGTCCTCCTTGCCAGGAGCCAGTGCCCGGGCGTCCGGCCCGGGGACAGTGCCCGCGACGGCCTTGCGGTCGTCGTCGAGGGTCTCGGCCACCGTGGCGTCGATGAGCCGCGAGAGCGACTCGGGGGCGACCGAGCCGTCGGGCAGCAGCGCCGGGGTGGCCACCGAGTTGGCGGTGGCGAACACGCCGGGGCCGGGCAGCGGCGACGGGCGGTCGTGCTCGCCGCGGAAGCGGGCGAGCATCAGCTCGCGCTGGCTGCGCTTGCCCGCCTTGGCGCGGTCGACGTGGCCGAGGATCATCGCGCCGATGGCCGCGGTGATCAACAGCGCCGAGGTCAGCTCGAACGGGAACAGGTAGTCGGTGAAGATCGCCCTGCCCAGGTTGGCCACGTTGCCGTCGCCGCCGTTGGCCATCTCGCCCGCCAGTCCCAGCGGGGTGACCTCGGTCAGGGACCGGGCCAGCGCGCCGACGACCAGCACCGCGAGGCCGACCCCGAGGACGGTGGCCCACAGCCGCTGCCCGCGCAGGACCTCGACCACCGAGTCCGAGGAGTCGCGCCCGACGAGCATGAGCACGAACAGGAACAGCATCATGATCGCGCCGGTGTAGACGATGATCTGCACGAAGCCGAGGAACGGCGCCTGCTGCACCATGTACAGCACGCCGAGGCTCAGCATCGTCATCACCAGGAACAGCGCCGAGTGCACGGCGTTGCGGGCGAAGATCATGCCCAGACCGCCTGCCAGCGCCAGCGGCCCGAGAATCCAGAAGGCGACGGCCTCGCCGGTGGTGACCTCGCCCGCCTGCTGGGCCAGGATGAGCGCGCTCACTTGGTCTCTCCCTGCGCGAGGGCCGGACCGTTGACGTAGTAGTCCTGTTCGGACTCGCCGAGGCGCATCGGGTGCGGCGGCTGCTCCATGCCCGGCAGCAGCGGCGCGAGCAGCTGCTCCTTGGTGTAGATGAGCCGCTGGCGGTCGTCGTCGGCCAGCTCGAAGTCGGTGATCATGGTCAGCGACCGGGTCGGGCACGCCTCGACGCACAGACCGCAGCCGATGCAGCGCAGGTAGTTGATCTGGTAGTCCGCGCCGTAGCGCTCACCCGGGGAGTAGCGCTCGTCGTCGGTGTTGTCCCCGCCCTCGACGAAGATCGCGTCGGCCGGGCAGGCCCAGGCGCACAGCTCGCAGCCGACGCACTTCTCCAGCCCGTCCGGGTGCCGGTTGAGCTGGTGGCGGCCGTGGTAGCGCGGCGCGGCACCCGGCCAGTCCTCGGGGTACTCCTCGGTCACGACTTTCTTGAACATCGTGCCGAAGGTGACGCCGAACCCCTTGATCGGGTCGAGGAAGCTCACTGTTCGGTCTCCTTCGCCTGTGGCGCCTCGCCTGCGTCGGTCGCGTCGGTCGCGTCGGTGCGGCCGCCCACCGCTGCGGGCTGGCGGCGGCGCCGGGCGCGCACGGCCTTGGGGCTGTTCTTGTCCGGCACCTGCAGGTCGAGCGGTGGGACCGGGTAGCCGCCGCCGGTCAGCTCGATCGGCTTGGGGCCGTCGGCCTGGGCGCGCTCGGGCAGCAGGAAGCTCAGGCCGATGAGCAGCACGAGCAGGATGCCGCCCGCGACCAGGATCGTGGTCGCGGAGATGTCGGCCTCGTTGCGGAAGGCCCGCAGCGCGGTGACGCCGACGATCCAGACCAGGTTGGCGGGCACCAGGATCTTCCAGCCCAGCCGCATGAACTGGTCGTAGCGCAGGCGCGGGAGCGTGCCGCGCAGCCAGATGAAGACGAACAGCAGCGCGAACATCTTGCCGAAGAACCACAGCACCGGCCACCAGCCGGTGTTGAACATGTTGTCGTTGACCGCCGAGAGCGGCCACGGGGCCATGTACCCGCCGAGGAACAGCGTGGTGCACATCGCCGAGACGACGACCATGTTGACGTACTCGGCGAGGAAGAACAGCGCGAACTTCATCGAGCTGTACTCGGTGTGGAAGCCGCCGACGAGCTCGGACTCGGCCTCGGGCAGGTCGAACGGGGCCCGGTTGGTCTCCCCGACCATCGAGACGAAGAAGATCAGGAAGCTGGGCACGAGCGTGACGGCGAACCAGATCCCCGTCTGCGCGTCGACGATGTCGCCGGTGGACAGCGACCCCGCGTGCAGGATCACCGCGACCAGCGACAGCCCGAGCGCGATCTCGTAGGAAATGACCTGCGCTGCCGAGCGCAGCCCGCCCAGCAGCGGGTACGGCGAGCCGGAGGCCCAGCCCGCGAGCACGATGCCGTAGACGCCCATCGACGAGCAGGCCAGCACCACCAGCACGCCGACCGGCAGGTCGACCAGCTGCAGCACGGTGCGCTCGCCGAAGATGCTCACCTCGGGTCCGAAGGGGATCACCGAGAAGGCGAGGAACGCCGGGATGGCGGACATGATCGGCGCCAGGAAGTAGACCTTCCTGTCGGCGGTGTCCGGGATGATCTGCTCCTTGAAGGGGAGCTTGATCGCGTCGGCGATCGACTGGAACCAGCCGCCGGGGCCGACCCGGTTGGGGCCGGGGCGGTGCTGCATCCTGGCGACGACCTTGCGCTCCCAGATGATCATGAACATGGTCATCAGGGCGCCCAGCAGCAGCAGGACGACGCACTTGATCAGGATGAGCCAGAGCGGGTCGTCGGCGAGCAGTTGAGCCCTGGTCATGCGTTCCCTCCAGCGTCGGTGCCGGTCGCGCCGCGCACCTCGACGACATCGCCGTGCCCGGCGCCCAGCGCCGCGCGCACGGCCGACCCCGGGGAGTTGGCAGGCAGCCAGACCACGCCGTCGGGCAGGTCGTCGACCCGCACCGGCACGTCGACGCCGCCGCGCGCGGTGGACACCCGGGCGGTGCCCGCCACGCTCACGCCGAGGGCGGTCGCCGTCGCCAGCGACATCCGGGCGAACACCGGGCGGGCGGTGCCCGCCAGGTGCGGCTCGTTGTCCTGCAGCGAGCCGTTGTCCAGCAGCATCCGCCAGGTGGCCAGCACGGCCTGCCCCGCGCCCGCGATCGGCGCCGCGGCGGCCACCGCGGGCGCGTCCACGCCGCGCGCGACGGCGTTGGCCCCGGTGAGCTTGGCCAGGTCGGCCGCGGCGGCGTCCGGGGTCTGGGTGAACAGGTCGGCGTCCATCTCCACCGCGAGGGTGTCGAGCACCCGGCAGTCCGGCAGGACGCCGGTGCTCTCCAGGGTGTTGCCGAACGGGCGGCGGCGGCCCTCCCAGTTGAGGTAGCTGCCGGACTTCTCCACCGCGGCGGCCACCGGCAGCACCACGTCGGCGCGCTCGGTGACCGCGCTGTGCCGCAGCTCGAGGCTGACCACGAAACCGGCGCCCGCCAGCGCGTCGAGCGCCAGCGCCGGGTCGGCCAGGTCATCGGGGTCCACACCGCCGACCACGAGCCCGCCGAGCTGCCCGGCCGCCGCGGCGGCCAGGATCGCGTCGGTGTCGCGCCCGGGGGTCGAGGGCAGCGCGCCCTCGGCCAGGCCCCACACCCGCTCGACGGCCGCGCGGGCCCCGGCGTCGGCCACCGGGCGACCGCCCGGCAGCAGGGTCGGCGCCGCGCCCGCGTCGAGCGCGCCGCGCTCGCCCGCGCGCCGCGGAATCCACGCGACCCTCGCCGTGGTGGACTCCGCCAGCCGCAGCACCGCGCTGAACAGGCCGGGGACCGAGGCGGCGCGCTCGCCGACCAGGATCACCGCACCCGGGGTGCTCAGCGCCTCGATGACGTCTTGGGCGTGGGTGCTCAGCCCGTCGAGCGCCTCCGGCTCGGCGCCGGGGACGCAGGCCAGCAGCGTGGCCATCGTCTTGGTGACGCTGGGGCTGCTCCACTGCCCGAGGTGGAAGACCCTGGTGCGCTTCGTGCGGGCGGCCTTGCGCAGCCGCAGGAAGACGACCGGGGCCTCCTCCTCTGCCTCGAAGGCCACGCACAGCACGGCGGGGGCGTTCTCGATCCCGGCGAAGGTGACCCCGTCGGCCGGGCTCGTGTTGACCACGGTCGAGGCCAGGAAGTCCAGCTCCTCGGCCGAGTGCGGCCGGGCCCGGAAGTCGACGTCGTTGGTGCCCAGCGCGATGCGCGCGAACTTGGCGTAGGCGTAGGCGTCCTCGACGGTCAGCCGACCGCCGGCCAGCACGCCCACGCCCCTGTCCCGCGCGGCCAGCAGGCCCTCGGCCGCCACCCGCATCGCCTCGGTCCAGCTGGTCTCGACCAGCTGCCCGGTCTTGGCGTCGCGCACCATCGGCCGGGTGATCCGGTCAGCGGCGGTGGTGTAGCGGAAGGCGAAGCGGCCCTTGTCGCAGATCCACTCCTCGTTGACCTCGGGGTCGTCGCCCGCCAGCTTGCGCATGACCTTGCCGCGGCGCCAGTCGGTGCGCTCGGCGCAGCCGGAGGAGCAGTGCTCGCACACGCTCGGGGTGGACACCAGGTCGAAGGGCCGCGACCGGAACCGGTACGCGGCGCTGGTCAGCGCGCCCACCGGGCAGATCTGGATGGTGTTGCCGGAGAAGTAGGACTGGAACGGCTTCTCCTCGGCGATGCCGATCTGCTGCTGCGCGCCGCGCTCCAGCAGCTCGATGAACGGGTCACCGGCGATCTGGGCGGAGAAGCGGGTGCAGCGCTGGCAGAGCACGCAGCGCTCGCGGTCGAGCAGCACCTGGGTGCTGATCGGCAGCGGCTTGGCGAAGGTCCGCTTGGTCTCGACGAAGCGGGACTCGGCGCGGCCGTTGGACATCGCCTGGTTCTGCAGCGGGCACTCGCCGCCCTTGTCGCAGACCGGGCAGTCCAGCGGGTGGTTGATCAGCAGCAGCTCCATGACGCCCCGCTGGGCCTTGTCGGCCACCGGGGAGGTCTCCTGCGTGCGCACGACCATGCCGTCGGCGACGGTGATCGTGCAGGAGGCCTGCGGCTTGGGCATCGGCCGCCCGCCCATCTCGACCTCGACCAGGCACTGGCGGCAGGCGCCCGCGGGCTCCAGCAGCGGGTGGTCGCAGAAGCGCGGGATCATGATGCCCAGGCGCTCCGCGGTCCGGATGACCAGCTCGCCCTTGGGCGCGTCGACCTCGACGCCGTCAATGGTCATCCGCACGTGTCCCTCGGGGACCGGCTTCTCGGTGGTGGGGTTCTCCGGGGCGATCGTCATCGGTGCGCTCCAGCGAGTGCGGGCGTGCGGTTCCGGTCGCACAGGGCCAGGAACTCGTGGCGGAAGTACTTGATGCCGCTGGTGATCGGGCTGACCGCGCCGTCGCCGAGCGCGCAGAACGAGCGGCCGAGGATGTTGTCGCAGATGTCGAGCATCGTCTCGATGTCGGCCTCGGTGCCCTGCCCGGCGACCATCCGCTCCAGGATGCCGGTCAGCCAGTAGGTGCCCTCGCGGCACGGGGTGCACTTGCCGCAGGACTCGTGCTCGTAGAACTGCGTCCACTTCATGACCGCCCACGGCACCGACACGGTCTCGTTGAAGACCATGACCGCGGTGGTGCCCAGCATCGAGCCCGCCTCGGCGGCGCCCTCGAAGTCCAGCGGCACGTCGAGGTGCTCGGCGGTGAACAGCGGGGTGGACGAGCCGCCCGGCGTCCAGAACTTCAGCGGGACGCCGTCCTTCATGCCGCCCGCCAGCTCCAGCAGCTCGCGCAGCGTGGTGCCCAGCGGCGCCTCGAACTGGCCGGGGTTGGTGACGTGGCCGGAGACGGAGTAGATCTTGGGGCCGGGGGACTTCTCGGTGCCCATCGTGCGGAACCAGTCGCTGCCGCCGTTGACGATGAACGGCACGCTGGCGATGGTCTCGACGTTGTTGACCGTGGTCGGCGCCGCGTAGAGACCGGCGGCGGCCGGGAAGGGCGGCTTGAGCCGGGGCTGGCCGCGGCGGCCCTCCAAGGAGTCCAGCAGCGCGGTCTCCTCCCCGCAGATGTAGGCCCCCGCGCCCGCGTGCACGACGATGTCGAGGTCGTAGCCCGAGCCGAGGATGTCCTTGCCCAGGTAGCCCGCGTCGTAGGCCTCGCGCACGGCGGCGTTGAGGCGGCGGATGCAGTGCAGGGCCTCGCCGCGCACGTAGATGAAGCAGTGGTGCGCGCGCATGGCGTAGGAGGCGATGACACAGCCCTCGATGAGCGAGTGCGGGTCGGCCATCATCAGCGGGATGTCCTTGCACGTGCCCGGCTCGCCCTCATCGGCGTTGATCACCAGGTAGTGCGGCTTGTCCTCGTTGGGCGGCATGAACGACCACTTGACGCCCGCGGGGAACCCGGCGCCGCCGCGCCCGCGCAGGCCGGAGGCCTTGACCAGCTCGACGAGCTGCTCGGGCGTGCCCGCCAGCGCCTTGCGGATGGCGGTGTAGCCCTCCAGCTGCTCGTAGGTCTTGATCGACCACGAGGTCGGCGAGAGCCAGCGCTTGGTCAGCACCGGGGTGACCGGCGCGGGCTTGTTCGGGGTGCTCATTTCTTCTGTACCTCCGGCAGCGGAGCGTCCGGCATCGCCGGGGCGGTCCAGCCCCGGTCGTTGGCCAGCTTCGCCCCGCGCAGCGTCTCGACCGCGGCCGACGGGCCGTCGACGCCCTCGCGGTAGGCGGCGGCGTCCTCGGGGAAGAACCCCGCCAGCTCCAGCTCCGCGGTGCGGAAGTCGCGCAGCGGGGCGCCGCGGGTGGGCGCCGGGCGCTCGCCGTCGCGCAGCGCGTCGACCAGGGCGACCGCGGACTCGGGGGTCTGGTTGTCGAAGAACTCGTAGTTGACCTGGATGACCGGGCCCAGGTCGCAGGCCGCCAGGCACTCGGCGTGCTCAAGGGTGATCGAGCCGGGCGTGCCGGGCTCGCCCGCGGTCTCGTTGTGCCCCAGGGGCTTCTGCTCAGAACCCAGGTGCTGACCGAGCTTCTTGTAGATGTCGTCGCCGCCCAGCACCGCGCACAGGGTGTTGGTGCAGACGCTGACCAGGTGCTCGCCGCAGGTCTTGCGCTTGTACATCGTGTAGAACGTGGCGACCGCGCTGACCTCAGCGGCGGTCAGGTCGAGCTGCTGGGCGCAGAAGTGGATGCCCGCCTGGCTGACCCGGCCCTCCACCGACTGCACCAGGTGCAGCATCGGCAGCAGCGCCGAGCGCGACTGCGGGTAGCGGGCCACGATGGCCTGCGCGCGCGCGACGGTCTCCGCGCCGAAGACGCTCAGGTCCGGGGTGGACTCCACGGTCAGGTGCGCGGCCGGGACCGGGCTGATGGCAGCCACGTCCACGTCCGGCACCGTCTCCTGGTGGGTCGGGCCGCCGCCCACACCGGAGCTTCCGTAGGTCGCCCCGGTGCTCAGGGGTTCGTTGCTCACCGGTCACAGCCCCCCATCACGGGATCGATCGAGGCGATGGCCGCGATCACGTCGGCGATCATGCCGCCCTCGGACATCGCGGGCATCGCCTGCAGGTTCACGAAGCTGGGCTCGCGGACGTGCACGCGCGCCGGGCGGGTGCCGCCGTCGGAGACCAGGTGGTAGCCCAGCTCGCCGCGCGGGGACTCCACCGGCACGTACACCTGGCCCGCGGGCACCTTGAAGCCCTCGGTGACCAGCTTGAAGTGGTGGATCAGCGACTCCATCGACTGGCCCATGATCTTGCGGACGTGCTCGAGGGAGTTGCCGAGGCCGTCGGCGCCCAGGGTCAGCTTGGCGGGCCAGGCGACCTTGGCGTCGGCGACCATGACCGGGCCGGGCTCCAGCCTGCGCAGCGTCTGCTCGATGATCCGCAGCGACTGGTGCATCTCCTCCAGCCGCAGCAGGTAGCGGGCGAACGCGTCGGCGTCGGTGGAGGTCGGGACCTCGAAGTCGTAGGTCTCGTAGCCCAGGTACGGCTCGACCTTGCGCAGGTCCCAGGCCAGACCGGCCGAGCGCAGGACCGGGCCGGTGACGCCCAGCGCCAGGCAGGCATCGATGGGCAGGTAGCCGACGTCCTTGAGGCGGTTGCGCCAGATCGGCTGGCCGGTCAGCAGCTTGTCGTAGTCCGGCAGCCGCTTGCGCATCACCTTGATGAAGTCGGTGACCTTCTCGTGGTAGTCGTCAGGAAGGTCCTGGGCCAGGCCGCCGGGGCGGATGAACGCGTGGTTCATGCGCAGGCCGGTCAGGTGCTCCAGCAGGTGCAGCGCTTCCTCGCGCTCGCGGAACCCGGAGGTCATCGCGGTCAGCGAGCCCAGCTCCATGCCGCCGGTGGCCAGCGCGACCAGGTGCGAGGAGATGCGGTTGATCTCCATCAGCATCACGCGGATGACCTGGGCGCGCGGCGGGGCCTCGATGCCGAGCAGCTTCTCCACGGCCAGGCAGTAGGCGGCCTCGTTGTGCAGCGGGGCCAGGTAGTCCATGCGCGTCACGAAGGTGACGCCCTGGGTCCAGGTCCGGTACTCGCAGTTCTTCTCGATGCCGGTGTGCAGGTAGC
Organism: Actinokineospora lacus; assembly: GCF_053813445.1. Lineage (NCBI taxonomy): Bacteria > Bacillati > Actinomycetota > Actinomycetes > Pseudonocardiales > Pseudonocardiaceae > Actinokineospora > Actinokineospora lacus. The sequence goes on along the minus strand of NZ_JBQERA010000001.1, from coordinate 767,547 downwards.
CGATGACGCTGCGGGCCTGGGTGACGGTCTCGCCCTCCAGCTCCAGCACCAGGCGCAGCACGCCGTGCGTCGACGGGTGCTGCGGGCCCATGTTGACGATGATGCGCTCGTCGTGCTGGGCGTCGTCCAGCACCTCGTCCCAGTCGCCGCCGGTGACGTTGTAGATCTTGCCCTCGGTGGTGCGGCGCTCGTCGGCGTAGGCGTCGTTGGTGGTCACGAGTACGACCTCCGCTGGTCGGGCGGAGGAATCTCCGCGCCCTTGTACTCCACGGGAATCCCGCCCAGCGGGTAGTCCTTGCGCTGCGGGTGGCCGTCCCAGTCGTCCGGCATGAGGATGCGGGTCAGGGCCGGGTGCCCGTCGTAGACGATGCCGAACATGTCCCACGCCTCCCGCTCCTGCCAGTCGGCGGTCGGGTAGACCCCGACGACGGAGGGGACGTGCGGGTCGTCGATGTCGACGGCGACTTCCAGGCGGATGCGGCGGCGGTAGGTCATCGAGGTCAGGTGGTAGACCGAGTGCAGGCGCTGGGCGATGGCCGCGCCGTAGTCCACACCGGACACCGAGCTGCACAGCTCGAAGCGCAGGGCGGGCTCCTCGCGCAGGGCCCAGCACAGGGCGAGCAGGTGCTCGCGGGCCACGTAGAGGGTGATCTCGCCGCGGTCCACGGTGACCTGCTGGATGGCCTCGGCCGGGATCTCCCGCTCGGCCATCGCGGTGCGCAGGTCGTCGGCGAACTCGTCGAACCAGCCGCCGTAGGGGCGCACGGAGGGGGCCGGGCTGTAGGCGGGCAGTTGCAGGCCGCCGAAGCCGGAGGTGTCCCCGGAGCCGGAGACCTGGAACATGCCCTTGCGGGTGCGCCCGGCGACGACCGGCTCGGCGACGACCGGCTCGCGGTGCTCGGCCGGGCGGGCGAGGTCGGTGTCGGGCTCGATGCCGACGTCCGGGCGGGCCGCGCTGGAGTTCTCGCCGCCGGTGGTCTTGCCGGGGGTGGCGGCCGCTGGGGTGGTGGGGTTCTCGTCAGCCATGGGTCACTTCTTCGCGAATTTCACCGACGACGCGATCAGCTCGGTGCGCTCGCCGCGCTCGAGCCGGGCCGCGGCGCGGGTGGCGTTGATCGGCTCGTCGCCGATCTTGGCGTGCAGCTTGAGGATCGCGTCGAGCAGCATCTCGGGCCGGGGCGGGCAGCCGGGCAGGTACATGTCGACCGGGACGATGTGGTCGACGCCCTGCACCACGGCGTAGTTGTTGAACATGCCGCCGCTGGAGGCGCACACGCCCATGGCCAGCACCCAGCGCGGCTCGGCCATCTGGTCGTAGATCTGGCGCAGCACCGGGGCCATCTTGTTGGTCACCCGCCCGGCCACGATCATCAGGTCGGCCTGCCGCGGCGAGGCGCGGAAGGCCTCCATGCCGAAGCGGGCGATGTCGTAGCGCGGGCCGCCGGTGGTCATCATCTCGATGGCGCAGCAGGCCAGCCCGAACGTGGCGGGCCACAGTGAGTTCTTGCGGCCCCAGTTGACCAGCTTTTCCAGGCTGGCCAACAGGATGCCGTTGGGGAGCTTCTCCTCGATACCCATGACGTCGCCTCCTCCCTCTCTAGTTCCAGTCCAGCCCGCCGCGCCGCCACACGTAGGCGTAGGCGAAGCCGACGGTGGCGATGAACAGGAAGATCTCGACCAGGCCGAACAGGCCGAGGGCGTCGGCGGACACCGCGAAGGGGTAGAGGAACACCATCTCGATGTCGAACAGGATGAACAGCATCGCGGTGAGGTAGTAGGCGACCGGGACGCGCCCGCCGCCGACCACCGGCTGCGGCGACGGCTCGATGCCGCACTCGTATGCCTCGAACTTGGCCCGGTTGTACCGGCGCGGGCCCAGCAGGGGCCCCAGCAGCGCGGAGAAGACGGCGAAGGCCGCCGCCAGCGCGAACATGATCACCAAGGGTAGGTAGACGGCCAAGTCGGTCGTCACGTCCTGGGCAAGCTGCACCTCGCGTCCTTTCCCCGGCGTCCTCCGGCCGAACCCTAGGGTCCGCGGCCGCGCCAATGGTCATTAGGCGGGCCTAACCGAACGGGTGTGTTTGTGAAAACGTTCACAAGCTCGTCCGAACTCGTGTGAACGCCTTCACAGCACGGCGGCCAGTCTAGGACGTGGCTCACAGCCGGAAACGCGGCCCCCTCACCAACGGGAGACGGGCCCTCACCTGCGCTAACACAGTGCTTGCGACTGCAATCAGACGCTGGGGGCCATTTTGGTCGCCGCGGTGATGATCCGGTCGAAGGCGTCGCCGTCGCGCTGGTCGTAGAGGCCCGCGAGCAGCTTGAGGACCAGCTTCATCAGGGTCTTGCGCGGCAGGCCGTACTTGGTGGCCGTGCGCATGACGGCCGGGTTGCCGATCAGCTTGGAGAAGATGTTGCCCAGGCGGTAGTAGCTGCCGAGGGCGTCCTTCATCGCGGCCGGGTAGCCCTCCAGGGCGCGCTCGCGCGCGGGGCCCTCGGCGCGGGCCATCGCCTGCACGACCGCCTCCGCGGCGATGCGGGCGGACTCCATGGCGTAGCCGATGCCCTCGCCGTTGAACGGGTTGACCATGCCGCCCGCGTCGCCGACGAGCAGCAGGCCCGGGGTGTAGTGCGGGGTGCGGTTGAAGCCCATCGGGAGGGCGGCGCCGCCGACCTTGCCGACCGCGTTGTGCTCGCGCATGCCCCACTCCTCCGGCGTGCCGTCGAGCCAGGAGCGCATGAGCTTGCGGTAGTCGGTGGTGCCGAACGCCTTGGAGGTGGAGAGGATGCCGAGCCCGGCGTTGACGGTGCCGTCGCCCATGCCGAAGATCCAGCCGTAGCCGGGCAGCAGGACGGGGTTGTCGGGGTCGGAGCGGTCCCACAGCTCCAGGTGCGACTCCAGGTAGTCGTCCTTGCTGCGGGGGCTTTCGTAGTACCGGCGCACGGCCACGCCCATGGGCCGCTTGTCGATCTTCTCCAGCCCGACCGACAGCGCCAGGCGGGCGGAGACGCCGTCGCAGGCGAGGATCAGCGGGGCGCGGTAGGTGACGGGGACCTTGTCCGGGCCCGCCTTGGCGCTGACGCCGACGACGCGGCCGGACTTGTCGTCGGTGATCGCGCCGGTGACGGTGGTGTTCTCCAGCAGCCGGGCGCCCGCGCGGCTGGCGGTGCGGGCCAGCATCTCGTCGAAGTCCTGGCGCGGGCGCACGACGCCGTACGGGGGGAACGAGGCGAGGTCGGGCCAGTCGAGTTCCATCGTGACGCCGCCGCCGACGACGCGCAGGCCGCGGTTGTGCAGCCAGCCCGCCTGCTCGCGGGTGTCGACGCCGAGGTCGATGAGCTGCTTGACCCCGCGCGGGGTGAGGCCGTCACCGCAGACCTTCTCCCGGGGGAAGGCGGACTTCTCCAGCAGGAGCACGTCCAGCCCGGCCCGCGCGAGGTAGGTCGCGGCCGTCGAGCCCGCCGGCCCGGCCCCGACCACGATGACCTCGGCATCCTCGCCCGCCCGGCGACGGCTGATCGACGTGCTCAATGGCCCTCCTCGACTTGCCTGGACCCTGTCGAGTCTAGAGGTGGCCGGAGAGTGGGCACCGGTGACGCGATTCGCAGGGCGGGCGGCGGGCGCCTCGGCGCTGATCACGCGGGCCGCGGCGGGTGCCGCGATTGTACAGTCCACTTCGGACTTCTGAATTCCGCCAAAGCCTTGGGGAGCGCCGATTCGGCCGAGTTCTTCGGGTCGGCCGCCGCTGGGGAGCGGACCCGCGCTTCCCGTGCCGCTCGCGCTCGGACGGCTCCGGGCGGGTCTGTGTCACTGGACACACGCGTGAGGGGGTGAAACGGGGTTTGGGGTCGGGGCGACCTTGGAAGGGGGAGGTCGCCGTGACCGATGTTCCGACGCCGCCGATGGGGGTCCTCGCGCCGCGGCAGGAGGTCGTGGCGCCGAACCGGGGCGCGCGCTTCCTGGCGTCGGTGCTGATCCTGGCCACGACCGCCGTCGCGGGGCTGGTGGTGTGGCAGTCGTGGCGGTCCTACCACCTGGTGCGCGACGTGCTCTCCGCGCTGCCGACGGTGACCGCGGGGCAGGTCGAGGCGGCCGAGGGGCGGGCGGTGGTGCTGTCGTGGGCGTGGCTGGCCGGGCTGGCGCTGTCCTGGGTGGCGTTCGCGGCGTGGCTGTGGCGGGCCAGGGTCAACGCGGCGCGGATCGGTGGTGGGCGACACCGGCTGCGAATTCGGTGGGCGGTGCTGGGGTGGGTGGTGCCGGTGGTGAACCTCTGGTGGCCGCAGATGGTGGTGGCCGACGTGTACCGGGCGAGCAGGCCGGGGGCGGACCCCACGCGGTCGCGGCCGAGTGCCCTGGTGACGGTGTGGTGGAGCACCTTCCTCGCCGCGCACGCGGTGGACCTCGTCAGCGTGTTCCTCCTGGCCGAGGAGCAGACCGAGCGGGCGTTCCTCCGGATCGTGGTGGCCAACGCGGTCAGCGCCGGGCTGGTCGCCGTGTCGGCGGTCGCCGCGGTCGTGCTGATGTGGCGGATCGACCGGTGGCAGCGCGGACGGCCCGCGATCCGGTAGGACCGCGGGCCGCCCGGCGGTCAGCAGGCCGGGGCCACGGGGGTGTCGGAGCCGGTGTTGACGAAGCCGTCGCTGATCCAGTTGTCGGTGGTCAGCTTGTTCCACAAGTCGGTCGTCCCCCACACGCCCTGGACGCTGCCGCCCCTGGCCGTGCAGACGATGGAGACCGTCGCGCCGTCGGCGACCGTGCCCACGGCGCTGTGGTTCAGGCCGGGGCCTGAGCGGAGGTTGACGCTGCTGTTCGAGCCCGCGTCCACGGTGCCGGTCGGGTACTGCGACGGGGTGCCAGGGCCATAGTTGGTCACCCGGCCGTTGCCCGGGTACACGCGGGTGCCGTTGCGCTCGGCGTACCCGGCGTAGGCCGCTGAGCCCTCGTAGAAGGTCCAGCCGCCGATCTTCATGCCGTGCACGCTGATCGGGGTGGTGCCGCGCAGCAGGGACAGGTGCACGTGCGCGCCGCTGCTGGACCCGCCGCAGGGCAGCTCGTTGCCGATGCGGCCCAGGTAGGTGCCTGCGCTGACCCGGCTGCCGTCGGCGAGCGTCGTCAGGCTCAGCATGTGGTAGTAGGTGGTGCTGTAACCGTTGTCGTGCACCACCTTCACCAGGGCGCTGCGGCTGCTGACGCAGCTCTTGTAGACCCGCCCGGGTCCGGCGGAGAGCACCCGGCCGTCGCCGCCGTTGAAGTCGATGGAGTTGAACGGCCTGCTGCTGCCGCTGTGGCCGTGCGGCCCGCCGCCCATGTACCAGGCGACGCCGACCGCCCAGGGCAGGCCGAGGCCGGTGTCGGTGGCCGCGGCGGTCATCGCGGCCCGGTGGTTGCTCGCGAAGGTCTGCTTCTCGCCGTCGCTGAGGACGGCGCGGGGCGCGTCGGCGGCGAGCGTGGCGAAGCCCGCCGAGCCGTCCAGCTCGACCCGCCACGCGCCGCGCTCGCGGTGGGCGATGAACAGGGCCGTCTTCGGCGACTGGTGCTCGTCGGCCGCCGACAGCGGGATGGTCGTGCTGCCGAAGACCCAGCCGCCCGCGGTGCGGGTCGGCTCGACAAGCGGGTCGCGGAGCGGGGCGGCGGAGGCGGCGGCGCTGTGCTCGGCGAGCATCGCGGCGCGGACCGAGGCGTGCAGGTCGCCCGCGCCCGCCGCGGTGGCCGTGGGGACGGGGACGACGGTGGCGCAGCCGAGCGCCGCGGCGGCGAGGACGGCCTTGAGGACTGATCGGGACATGTGCCCTCCAGAACGGGTGTGCAGGGTGGGCGGCGGTTTCGGGGAACCGCCGCTCCACAGATGACATCCGCGCGGTTCGCGGTGGTCAAGACCACTGCCCGCCGGGCGGGCGACTGTGTGAAGCAGAACGGCAATACTGTGAAGCGCCTGCCACGTCATCGGGCTTCACCGGCCACGCGCCACGCTCCTACTCTGTGATGTCCACAGTCGATCCGGGAGCCGCCATCGCCAGCACCGGGCCGGGCCACGAGGTCGAGGCGCTGCTGCGCACCGGCCCGTTCCACGACGCGCTGCGGGCGGCCGTCGACCGCAGCGGGCTCACCCTCGACCGGCTGCGCGAACGCCTCGCCCGGCGCGGCATCCACGTCAGCCAGGCCAGTCTGAGCTACTGGCGCCAAGGCCGCAGCCGCCCGGAGCGCCCCGAGTCACTGCGCGCGGTCACCGCCATCGAGGCGATCCTCGGGCTGCCGAGGCATTCCCTTGAGGCGCTGCTCGGCCCGCCCCGCCCGCGCGGGCGGTGGGTGGGCTCCACGACGGCGAGCAGGCGCTACGGCGGCCTGCTCGAACCGGCGCGGGCCCTGGCCGAGACGGTGGAGGCCCTGGTCGGCGCCTCCGACGGCAAGCTGCGGCCCTGCCACCTCGACGACTCCGCCGTCCTGGACCGCGCGGGCGCGCTGCGCCAGATCCGCTCGCGCCAGGTCGTGCGCGCGGTCGCCGACGCCCCCGACCGCCACGTCGCCGTCTACTGCGGCGAGCCGGGCAACGACCCCGCCGCGCTGGACGTGGTCGCGGTGGAGAACTGCCGCGTCGGCCGGGTCCGCAGGCACGCGAGCGCGCCGGTGATCGCCGCCGAGCTGCTGTTCGACCGCGCGCTGCGCGCCGGGCAGACCCACCTGTTCGAGTACCGGGTGGCCATCGCGGGCGGCGTGCCCTCCACCGTCTACCGGCGCGCGTTCCGCTACCCCGCCGACACCTACGTGCTCGGCGTGCGCTTCCACGCCCGGCGCCTGCCGGTGCGCTGCGAGGGCTTCGTGCAGCAGGGCGAGGACCCGGAGCAGGCGACCGACGAGGAGCTGCCGCTGTCCCCCGGCCACGTCGCGCACCTGGTGATGCCCCAGGTGGAGCCGGGCGTGCTCGGCATCGAGTGGGAGTGGGGCCAGGTCTCTAGGCGGGCTTGACGGCCCGGTGCAGGGCGACCACGCCGAAGGTCAGGTTCAGCCACTCGACGTCCACCCAGCCCGCGTCGGAGACGCGCTCGGCGATGGCGCGCTGGTCGGGCCAGTCGCGCATGGACTCGGCCAGGTACCGGTACGCCTCCGGGTTGGACGAGAACGGGCGGGTGATCAGGGGCAGGCCACGCAGGACGGTGTTGCGGTAGAGCCACCGGAGCGGCCGCACGGGGGGCTGGGAGACCTCGCAGACGACGAGCCTGCCGCCGGGGCGGGTCACCCTGGCCATCTCGCGCAGCGCGGCGACGGTGTCGTCCATGTTGCGCAGGCCGAAGGAGACGGTCACCGCGTCGAACGCCCCGTCGGCGAAGGGCAGGTGGAAGGCGTCGGCGGCGACCCTCGGCACCGGGCGGTGGGCGCCGTGGCGCAGCATCTCCAGGGAGAAGTCCGCGGCCACGCACCAGGCGCCGGAGCGGGCGTACTCCACGGTGGACACCGCGGTCCCCGCGGCCAGGTCGAGGACCTTCTCCCCGGGGCCCGCGTCGAGGGCGCGGCGGGTCAGCTCGCGCCAGCGGCGGTCGAAGCCCAAGGTCATGACCGAGTTGGTGCGGTCGTAGCCCTTCGCGACGCCGTCGAACATCGTCGCGATGTCGGCGCGGTTCTTGTCCAGCCCGGCACGGCCCATGCGCCGAACTTTACGACCTCACCCGAGCCGCAGTGCGCCCAGCATCCCGCGCACCGAGCTCGGCCAGCCGAACTGCTCGGCACGGGCCCTGGCCGCCGCCCTGCGGTCGCGCTCGGGCACGTCGAGCAGGCCGGTGACGGCCTCGGCGAAGGCGGGGGCGCGGTCGGCGACGGCGGCCCCGCAGTCCGGGCGCACCAGCTCCCCCAGCGCCGAGGACCGCGAGACGACCACCGGCGTGCCGGAGGCCAGCGCCTCCAGGGCGGCCAGGCCGAACGTCTCGTGTGGACCGGGGGCGAGGCTGACGTCGGCGGTGGCCAGCAGCCCGGCGACGGCGGCGCGGTCGGCGAGGAAGCCCAGGAACGTCACCGGCAGCCCGGCCGCGCGCCGCTCCAGCGCGGCCCTGCGCGGGCCGTCGCCCGCCACCACCAGGCGGACGTTCGCCCCCGCCTCGCGCAGGGCGGCGAGGGTGTCGACGCTGCGCTCGACGTGCTTCTCCGGGGACAGCCGCCCGCAGTGCACCAGCAGCGCGTCGGCGCCGTGGGCCAGGTCGGCGCGCAGGGCGCCGTCGTGCCGGGTCGGGGTGAAGGTGGCCAGGTCCACGCCCAGGGGCACCTGGGCGAGGTTGGTGGCGCCGATGCGGTCGAACTCGGCGCGGGCGAACCCGGTCGTGCAGACCACCGTGTCGTAGGCGGCGGCCATGCGCCGGTTCGCGGCGTCCGCGGCGAGGCGGGCCAGCGGGGCGGGCAGCAGGAACTGCTCCAGCAGCCGGTCGAGCCGCTCGTGGGAGATGACCACGGCGGGCACGCCGCGCTCGCGCGCCCAGCGGCCCATGCCGCGCAGGGTCAGCCGGTCGGAGACCTCCAGGCGGTCGGGCCTGAGCCCGGCCAGCAGCGCCCGCACCCGCAGCGGGTCGACGGCGCGGTAGCCCCCGGTGCCCGGGATGCCGGGCGCGGGCAGCGTGATCCGCCGGACGCCGGTGGCCAGCCGCTCGTCACGGCGGCGCGGGCCGGGGACGACGAGCACGACCTCGTGCCCCGCGGCGGCGTAGCCCGCGCCGAGGTGGTGCAGCGCGGTGCGCAGGCCGCCGGAGCGCGGGCCGTAGAAGTTGGCGAGCTGGACGATGCGCATGTCAGGCCGCCTTCGGCGCTCTCCCCACGGTGACCTCGCCGTAGTGGCCCATCAGCTCGTCGCAGACCGCGCTCCAGGTGCGCGTGCGCACGCGGGCGCGGGCCGCGGCGCCCATCCGCCTGCGCAGCAGCGCGTCGGCGAGGCGGCCGACGGCGGCGGGCAGCTCGGCGTCGAAGGCCGCCGGGTCGAGCAGGAAGCCGGTGCGGCCGTGCTCGACGAGGTCGCGGGGCCCGCCCGCGTCCGGGGCGATCACCGGCAGCCCGGAGGCCATCGCCTCCTGCACCGCCTGGCAGAACGTCTCGTGGGGTCCGGTGTGGACGAACACGTCCAGGCTGGCGTACGCCCTGGCCAGCTCCGCGCCCTCGCGGAAGCCCAGGAACGCCGCGCGCGGCAGGGCTTTGCGCAGCGGGCCGGTGTCGGGGCCGTCGCCGATGACGACCACCCGGACGCCGGGCCGGTCGTTGAGCGCGGCCAGCCTGCCGACCTGCTTCTCCGGGGCGAGCCTGCCCACGTAGCCCACCAGCAGCTCGCCGTTGGGGGCGAGTTCGGCCCGCAGCCCCCGGTCGGCGTGGTCGGGGTGGAAGCGGCGCACGTCGACGCCCCGCGCCCAGCGGTGCACCCGGGGGACGCCGTGGGCGGTGAGGTCGGCGACCGAGGCGGTGGACGGGGCCAGGGTCCGGTCGGCGCCGCTGTGCAGCCGCCTGATCCACCGCCAGGCGGCGCGGGAGCCGCGGCTGAGCCCGTACGCGGCGGCGAACCCGGCCACGTCGGTCTGGTAGACCGCCACCGTCGGCACCCCGAGCCGCCGCGCGGCGCGCAGCCCGGCGGCGCCGAGCACGAACGGCGAGGCCAGGTGGACCACGTCGGGGGCGAACCCGGCGAGGTCGGCGTGGATTCGGGGGCTGGGCAGCCCGATGGGCAGGGAGCTGATGACCGGCAGGTCGACGGCCTTGACCCGGTGCACCCGCGCGTGCAGGTACGACTCGGGCCCGGTGGTGCCCGGAGCGATGACCATGGCCTGGTGACCCCGCGCGTGCAGGTGCTCCAGCACCCGCAGCACGGAGTTGGTCACGCCGTTCACCTGCGGCAGGAAGCTCTCGGTGACGATGGCGACGCGCACCCCGGGAACGTCCCACCCCGTCGCACCCCTGCGGTGGGCGACCGCGTGGCCGCGCGGCGAACGCCTCCGGAACACCCGGAGCGGCGGGTGTTCTTGGCCAGACGATCCGCCGCCCGTCACCTTCCGGTCGGGTGGTGGACACCGGGGGTGGTCAATCTAGGCAGGCATGACCCTCTTGTCCTCCCGCCCGGTCGAACCGGGCCTGCTCTCCCGAGCCCTGGAAGTGGCGGGCAGGCTGGCGAATGACGCCACCGACGTCATCACCGCCACCGCGGGCCGCGGCGCCCGCCCCGGCGCGCAGGACAACCCGTTCGACTGGGTCACCGACACCGACCGCACGCTGGAGCGCCACACCCGGCGGGTGCTGACCGCGGAGTTCCCCGGAATCCCGGTCATCGGCGAGGAGTTCGGCGGCGAGGCCGGGGACGCGGAGTTCCACTGGGTCGTCGACCCGGTGGACGGCACGGCCAACTACGTGGCCGGACTCCCCTGGTGCGCCTACAGCCTGGCTCTGGTGGACGCCGTCGGACCGGTCGTGGGCGTGGTCGCCGACCCGTACCGGGGCCAGATCTACGCCGCCGCCCGCGGCCGCGGCACCCGGGCCAACGGCCAGCGCGTCGCCCTGGCGGACCGCTCGGGACTCGCCGGGGCGATCGTGTGCACGGAGCTGGCGTCGTCGGGGGCGTGGCCGGGGATGGGCGGCTTCATCGAGCAGGCCGCGTCCTGCCACGCCGGGGTGCGGGTGCTGGGCTCGGCGGCGCTGACGATCGCCCAGGTGGCCTTGGGCCACGCCGCCGCCGCGGTCCTGCACAGCTACCACGAGTGGGACGTCGCGGGCGCCCTGGCCCTGGCCCTGGAATCCGGCGCGGTGGTGCTGGACCGCCGGGGAACGGAAGCGACCCTGCCCCCCGACGGCCTCCTGGTCGCCGCCCCCGGCGTCGCCGACACCGTCCTGGGGTGGTGGCGTGGAGCCGGTGTCTAAGCCGTGTTTCAGATGTGGGGCACGGCCTAGACGTCGCCCGGCTCCGAGGAGGCTTCGGCCAGGATCGGCGGCAGGTACTTCGCGTGCGTGTCCCTCAGGTACTGGACTCCGTCGTCATGCCTGGCTGTGAAGTCCAACGCGCTCTGAACGAACTTGAGGCGATGCCGAGCCGCGGCGATGACCTCAGCCCACCGGAACACGAAAATCTTGTACTTGGCTGTGCGCTGGATGCAGCCTCGGGGCAGTCCGACCTGCCTGGTGCGGTCTTCCACCAGCTCGTCCAGGTCGTTGCCGACCAGCCAGAAATCCCACGTGACGTCTGGGCGGTTGAACCGTTCATCCCTGGTCACCGCGGTGGCGTACTTCGCGATCTGGCTCAGTTCGGTCTCCCCCAGGATGACGTTGGGACGTTTCAGTTCGACCACGAGGTTCTCGACACGACTATCGGCATGCTGGGCCTGCCGCGACATCACCAGATCCGGGATGGGTGTCGTCCCGTCATGGCGAAGCACTGGTCCGCTGTCGGCGAGGTCTATGTCTTCGCCGAGGAACGCGAGGTATTTCCGAAGAACCTTGGACAGCGGCTCGTCATCGCCCATCAGGGCGTACTCTTCACCAAAGATCCACGTTTCGTTGACCAGCACTCGGTGAAGCTGCCTGCGCTCGAGTGTGCTCCGCCGCGGCGCGTCGTCGAACAGCATCGTGTCGAGGCCACTCAAGAAGCGCAGGCGATCACTGACGATCTTCGCTGTGGAGATCACCGATGAGAGCGTGGTCCGGTCGAGCAGACCACTGAGTTCGGCAAGTTTCTCCGCAGGCAGGTCGAGCACTCCACGGAGAACGTGGTGCAGATTCCCGGGATTGGTCTCGAGAGCCTCTTTGAGAAGACGCAGGGACAGCTTGCGCGAGGCGGTGTCGCCACCGTTCACGGTGCTCGCCGCCGCGTAGGCCACCAACTCGAAGGCCTGCCGCTCGGCGCTTTCGATGGGAGTGGTCGGCAGTGCGGTGTAGGGATAGGTCCCCTCGGCTATCCACTCCTCGATCACCGCCCGCCGTCGGCGTCGCAGCCGCTCCTTGAAGTGTTGCTTCAGCCTCTCCCTGGCCGCTTCGGCGACACTTGCGTAGGGCTCCCCGCCCAGCTCGCCAAGGAGGTGGTCGTGACCGGAGAAGCCGTCCCACTTCACATAAGCGGTGAAATCGAAAGAGGGCGCTTGGATTCCGACCTTAGTTTCCCCGACCGCCATGCCATCGGCGGTGCAGAAATACAGAGCACGGTCGACCGACCTCTTCCACTCGATGATCAGCAGGGTCGGCGAGGCATCCAGTCCCTTGACCTTCAGCTGATATTCGGTCCGCTCCTTCTGCAGCGCCTCCGGATCGAGTCGGGCATCCCGGAACGTGATCGATACTTTTCGGTACTGCTCCAGGTAGATCGCGAACTCAGCGGCCAGACTGTCCGCGAGGGACTGCCGGTCCAGGTACTTCGCTGCGGAGTCCCTGACCAGGTCGACCCTGACGACTGTCCCGGTGGGCCGGTCCACCGCGACCGGGTCGGAGAACGTGAACTCATCCAGCTTTGCCTGCCTGCCCGCGATCCGGACAAGGTGGGTGGCGCCCTCGGTGTCACGGGCAACGCTCGCCCACTCGATTTGGTCTCCCAAGGCGAACGCAGCGAGTCGACCTTGGCCGTGCATCCCGTGCAGCTTGCGCTGATCCCCCCGACTGAGGCGGGCTTCCCGTTTCCATGAGCCGCCCAGTGCGCCGAACGCCTGGGGTACGTCTTCCGACAAGATGCCGTGGCCGTCATCCGTGACCAGCAGATCGGTCACCGCGCCCAGGGGACTGGTCACAGCCTCCACGACAACCGTCGTCGCATCGGCGTCGAGGGCGTTCCAGATCAGCTCAGCAAGGCCGCGCTTGGGTCCCGCCACCAACTGTTTGAGGTGGGTTTCATCCACCTGCACCCTGAGCCGAGCCACGTAACTTCTCCTTCAGCCGCAGGCATCGACTGCGGACGGTACCGCGTTTCAGGGGAAGCCACGTGCGGCGCAAAAGGAATCACACGATGGATCAGGTGTCGAAGTCGACTGTCACCGTGTCGGTGGTGGGTAGGGACTGGCAGGTCAGGACGAAGCCCGCGTCGAGTTCGTGCTGTTCGAGGGCGTAGTTGCGGCGCATGGTGACCTTGCCGGTGACCACCTTTGCCCGGCAGGTGCCGCACACGCCGCCCTTGCAGGCGAAGGGCAGGTCGGCGCGGACTCGTTGGGCGGCGTCCAGGATGGGTTCGTCGTAGGGCAGGGACATGGTGGTCTCGCGGCCGTCGAGCAGGATGGTCACCTCGGCGGTGGGGCCGTCGACCAGGCGCTCGTCGGCGCGCTTGGGGTCTGGTGGGGGTTCGTCCACGTAGAACAGTTCGCGGTGGATGGCGGACGGGGCAACGCCGCGGGTGGTGAGGACCTCGGTGGCGTCGGTGACCAGGCCGTAGGGGCCGCACAGCCACCAGTGGTCGACGTCCTCCGACGGGACGACCCGCTCCAGCAGGGCGCTCAGCCGGGCGGCGTCGAGCCTGCCGGAGAACAGCTCCACCTCGCCGGGCTCGCGGGACAGGACGTGGACCAGCTGCAGGCGGTCCGGGTAGCGGTCCTTGAGGTCGGACAGCTCCTCGGCGAACATCACCGTGTCCGAGCGGCGGTTCCCGTACAGGACGGTGGCGCGGTTGCCGGGGACGGCCAGCACCGTGGCCGCGATCGACAGGACCGGGGTGATCCCCGAGCCCGCCGCGATGAACGCGTGGTGGCCCGTCTCGGCCAGGTCGGGGCTGAAGCCGCCCGTCGGGGGCATGACCTCCAGCACCTCGCCCGCCCGCAGCGAGTCGACCAGCCGCGCGGAGAACAGCCCGCCCTCCACCCGGCGCACGCCGATGCGCGGAGCGGCGCCGGCTGGGGCGCAGATCGAGTACGACCGCCGCTCCTCGCGCCCCTCGACGACCTGGCGCAGCGTCAGGTACTGCCCCGCACGGAAGTCGAACTCCTCGCGCAGGTCGGCGGGCACGTCGAAGGTCACCGCGACGGCGTCGCCGCAGAGCCGGTCGACCGACGCGACCGGCAGCTCGTGGAAGGTGCGGCGCACTCTCAGATCTCCTTGACGTGCTCGAACGGCTCCCGGCAGTCCCCGCACACCCGCAGGGCCTTGCACGCGGTCGACCCGAACCGCGACAGCTCGCTCGTCCGGGCGGAGCCGCACCTCGGGCAGTCCACACGCGACACCGGCGGGGTCAGGTTCAGCGGCACGGGGCCCACCGCGCGCGGGCCGAGGCGCCGGGGCGGGGCGATGCCGTGCTCGGCGAGCTTGCGCAGCCCGGCCTCGCTGATCCAGTCCGTGGTCCACGCGGGCGCCAGCACCGTCCGCACCTCGACGGCGGCGTAGCCCGCCTTGTGCAGCGCGCGGGTCAGGTCGACGCGCATCTCGTCCAGGGCGGGGCAGCCGGAGTACGTCGGGGTGATCGTCACGACCACCCGGTCGCCGTCCTCGGACACCTCGCGCAGCACGCCCAGCTCGTCCAGGGTCAGCACCGGCAGCTCCGGGTCCAGCACCGCCGCGGCGACCTCCCGCGCGCTCACCACACCGCTCCCGGCAGCGACCGGTGCACGTGCTGCATCTCCGCCAGCAGGTACCCCATCGCCTCGGTGTGGACGCCGTCGCGGCCCGCGCGGCCCGCCACGGTGGCCAGCGGGGCCTGCTCGGGGCGGTCGAGGGACGCGGCGGCGAACACGGTGCCCAGCACGGCGTCGACCTCGGCGCGCAGCTCGGCGGGCTCGACCGCGAGACCGGCCGCGGCCAGCCGGGTCTCCACCGGGTGCGCGGTGAACAGCTCCTCGACGTAGGGCCAGACCTGGGCCAAGCCGTCGATCATGCGCGCGCGGGAGAACTCCGTGCCGCCCGCGAGCCGCAGCGTCCACTGGGCGGCGTGGTCGCGGTGGTAGGCGACCTCCTTGACGCCCTTGGCCGCCACCGCCGAGAGCACCGGGTCGCTCGACCCGACGAGGCGCTCCAGCAGGGCCAGCCGGTAGGTGGAGAACACCAGCAGCCGGGCGATCGTGGCCGCGAAGTCCCCGCCGGGGCCCGGCCCGCAGTCGATCTCGACCAGGCGGACGTTGCGGAACTGGTGCTCGTCGCGGGTGAAGGCCAGGGTGTCCTCGTCGCAGGCCACGCCGTCGGCCTCGGCGGCGCGGGTGAGCAGCAGGCGGGCCTGGCCGAGCAGGTCGAGGGCGATGTTGGCCAGCGCCACGTCCTCCTCCAGCTCCGGGGCGCGCGAGCACCACTCGGACAGCCGGTGGGACAGGACCAGCGCGTCGTCGCCGAGCATCAGGCAGTACGCGGCGAGGTCATCGAGGTCGACGTCGGCGGGCAGCGCGCGGTCCACACCGGACAGCGCGGCGGTGAAGCCGGTGCCGAAGGCCCAGTGCCGCTCCTCGCCCGCGTCGAGCAGGCCGTCGTAGGCGTTGTTCACAGGTGCGGGACGTCTTCCGGGATGGCGTAGAAGGTGGGGTGGCGGTACACCTTGTCGCCCGCCGGGTCGAAGAACGGGTCCTTCTCGTCCGGGCTGGACGCGGCGATCGCGGCGGCGGGCACGACCCAGATGCTCACGCCCTCGTTGCGCCGGGTGTAGAGGTCGCGGGCGTTGCGCAGGGCCATCTCGTCGTCGGGGGCGTGCAGCGAGCCGACGTGGACGTGGTTGAGGCCGCGCTTGCCGCGCACGAACACCTCGTAGAGGGGCCAGGAGGACCGGGGGCTGCTCACGCTGCGCCTTCCTTCGCTTTGGCCGCGTACGCCGCGGCTGCCTCCCGCACCCACGCGCCGTCGTCGTGCGCGGCGCGGCGGTGCGCGATCCGCTGGGCGTTGCAGGGGCCGTTGCCGTTGACGACCTGCCAGAACTCCGTCCAGTCGATCTCGCCGAAGTCGTGGTGGCCGCGCTCGGCGTTCCACGTCAGGTCCGGGTCGGGCAGGGTGACGCCCAGCTTCTGCGCCTGCGGGACGCTCATGTCGACGAACTTCTGGCGCAGCTCGTCGTTGGTGTGGCGCTTGATCCGCCACTTCATCGACTGCTCGGTGTTGGTCGACTCGGTGTCCGACGGGCCGAACATCATCAGCGACGGCCACCACCAGCGGTCCACCGAGCGCTGCACCATCTCCCGCTGGGCAGCCGTGCCGCGCATCATCGTCAGCAGCAGCTCGTAGCCCTGCCGCTGGTGGAAGGACTCCTCCTTGCAGACCCGGATCATGGCGCGCGCGTAGGGGCCGTAGGAGGTGCGGCACAGCGGCACCTGGTTGACGATCGCGGCGCCGTCGACCAGCCAGCCGATGACGCCGACGTCGGCGAAGGTCAGCGTCGGGTAGTTGAAGATCGAGGAGTACTTCTGGCGGCCCTCGATGAGCTTGGTGGTCAGGTCCTCGCGGTCGGCGCCGAGGGTCTCGGCGGCGGCGTAGAGGTAGAGCCCGTGACCGGCCTCGTCCTGCACCTTGGCCAGCAGGATCGCCTTGCGCCGCAGCGACGGCGCGCGGGAGATCCAGTTGCCCTCCGGCTGCATCCCGATGATCTCCGAGTGCGCGTGCTGGGCGATCTGGCGGATCAGCGTCTTGCGGTACCCGTCGGGCATCCAGTCCCGCGGCTCGACCCGGTGGTCAGCGGCGACGACACGCTCGAACTCGCGCTCCAACTCCACACCCGCGATGTTACACCGGAAAGCGGATTTCGCGGATTGCTGTCACAACGACGGTCACACCCGGCGCTTGCGGTGCGGCGGGCGCAGGTGCAGCGGGCCCTGCTTGCGCAGCCACCACAGGACGCCGGCGACGACCGCCCATACGGTGGCGAGCAGGCTGGTCACCGGCAGGATCGTCAGCGCGGCGCCGCGACCGGCCACCCGCACGAGATCGGGGTCGCGCACGTCGTACTCGACGCGGACGACCTGGCCCTCCTCCAGCGCCTCGGGGTAGAGCACGCCGACGGAGGGCACGTGCTCGGCGCCGTCGGGGGTCTGGAACCGCACCAGCGTCCGGTCGAGGCCGACGCTGACCACGTCCGCATCGGCCCGCCCGGTGTTGTTCTCGATCGCCTCGTCCTCGACGAAGGCCGCCACGATCAGCAGCAGGCCGAACACCGTCAGCAACCCCGCGATGACGACCAGGACCCGGGCGAGGACTTGGCGCACCCGCGCCTTCGAGTCGAGCACCGGCACGCTCAAAAGCCTAGTGGTCACGGGTGAGGGCACGGACGTAGACGGCGGTGTCGGTGGCCGCGCCGATGGCCCGGTGCAGGGCGATGCCCTCCAGGGCGGCCAGGGTGAGCGCGGCCAGGGCCTCGGGGTCCGAGGCGGACTGGGCGCGCAGCCAGTCGCCGAGGCGGGCCCTGGTGGCCGTGACGACCGACGCCAGGCCATCGCGCAGCTCGGGGTGGCGCGGGGCGGCCAGGATGATCTCGGCCATCAGCCTGCTCGCGGGCTCCTCCGGCGGATGCCTGTCCAGCTCGGCGAGCAGCCGGGTCAGGCCCTCGGTGGCGTCCCCGGCGCCGTCGAGCAAGTCCACCCAGCTCTCGGCGAAGGACTGGCAGAAGCCCAGGGCGGCGGCGGTGAGCAGGTCGGGGACGGTCGGGAAGTGGTAGTGGACCAGCCCGGGGTTCAGCCCGGCCCGCTCGGCGACGGCCCTGGTGGTGACCGCGCCCCAGCCGAGCTCCGGGATCAGGGCGAGCGCGGCGGCCAGCAGGCGCTCGCGGGTGGCCGCGCCCCTGGCCGACATCAGCGCAGGGCCGCGGCGACGGCGGCCCGCAGCCGGGCGTGCAGGTCGCGCAGGCGGCCGCGGTCGGCGCGCACCTCCACCACCCGCAGGCCGGGCGCCGGGCGCAGGGCCGCGGCGAACTCCGCCGGGTCGGCGGCGGTCGCGTGCGGGACGCGGTGGGCGGCGCACAGCGCGGCCAGGTCGACCCCGTGCGGGGTGCCGAAGACGCGCTCGAAGGCGGGCTTGTGCTCGGCGGCGCCCTGTTCGAGCAGGCTGAAGATGCCGCCGCCGTCGTCGTTGAGCACGACGGCGGTCAGGTCGGGGCGGGCCTCGCCGGGTCCGATCAGCAGGCCGTTGGTGTCGTGCAGGAAGGTCAGGTCGCCGAGCAGGGCGTACCCGGGCGCGCGGGAGCCCAGCGCGACGCCGACGGCGGTGGAGAGGTTGCCGTCGATGCCCGCGACGCCGCGGTTGGCGTACACGGTGAGGTCGGCGCGGTGCTCGGCGACGAGGTCGACGTCGCGCACCGGGTTGGAGGAGCCCAGGAACAGGGTGGCGCCGGGGGGCAGGGCGTCGACCAGGTCGCGGGCCACGTGCAGGCCGGTGGGCCACGGCTGCTCGCCGAGGAACTTCTCCACCGCGGTCGCCGCGGCGGTCTCGGCCTCCACCCAGCCGCTCAGCCAGGCCGGGTCGTGGCCGGTGACGTGGGCGAGGTCGTCGTCGTCGAGCCAGCTGCGCACGTGGGTGGCGACGAACTGCGGGTCGGTCCACTGCGGGTGGTCGCCGATGCCGTACACCGGGGCCCGGTCCATCAGCCCCCGCACGCCGCGGGAGAGCGTCGGCCGCCCGACGACGATCACCGCGTCGGGCCGCAGCGCCGCGGGCAGGTCGCCGGAGAGCAGCAGCGGGCCGCCGCGCAGCACGCGCGCCCCGCCGCCGACCGCCGAGGCCGCGCCCACCGGCTCGGCGATGACCGGCCAGCCCGCCTTGGCCGCCACCGCCGCCGCCGCGCGGGCCCGGACCGGGTCGCCGCTGCCGACGACCATCAGCGCCTTGGCGGGCAGGGCGAAGTCGACCCGGTTGCCCGGCAGCGTCCGCTGCGCCGACCAGGTCGTCCAGCGGGCGCCGTCGGGCCTGCCGTCGAGGGAGTCGGGCCACTCGTCGCCGAAGGTGGGGACCAGGGGCTCGCGGAACGGGATGTCCAGCTGCACCGGCCTGCCGGTCTCCGCCCGCGCCACGCCCCGGCAGACCAGGCCGCGCCAGACCGGGTTCAGGCCCGCGCGGTGCTCGGCGACCGGGAAGTCCACCGCGACCGCGGCGCTGCCGAAGATGCCCCGCTGGTCGATGGTCTGGTTGGCGCCGGTGCCGTGCAGCTCGGGCGGTCGGTCGGCGGTGATCAGCAGCAGGCCCACACCGGAGTGGTGGGCCTCCAGGACGGCGGGGTGCAGATTGGCCACCGCGGTGCCCGAGGTGCAGACCACGGCGGCGGGGCGGCCACTCGCGCGGGCGAGGCCGAGCGCGAGGAAGCCCGCGGCCCGCTCGTCGACGCGCACGTGCAGCCCGACGCGGTCGGCGGCCGCGTGCAGCGCGAACGACAGGGGGGCGTTGCGCGAGCCCGGGCAGAGCACGACGTGGCGCACGTCATTGCGGACGAGCTCATCGACGACGACGGTGGCCATCGCGGTGGACGGGTTCACCCGGCCAGCCTGCCACGACCGGCGGCCGGCAAGCTCGGGACGTGGCTGACCCTCAGGTATCGGAGCTGTTCGACCCGGCGGCGTGGCGCCCGGTCGAGGGGTTCGACTTCACCGACATCACCTACCACCGGGCCGTCGACACCGGCGCGGTGCGCGTCGCGTTCGACCGCCCCGAGGTCCGCAACGCCTTCCGCCCGCACACCGTCGACGAGCTGTACCGGGCGCTGGACCACGCCAGGATGAGCCCGGACGTGGGCGTGGTGCTGCTCACCGGCAACGGCCCCTCCCCGCGCGACGGCGGCTGGGCGTTCTGCTCCGGCGGCGACCAGCGCATCCGCGGGCGCACCGGGTACCAGTACGCCGCCGGGGAGACGGCCGCGTCCGCCGATCCCGCGCAGGCGGGCAGGCTGCACATCCTGGAGTGCCAGCGGCTCATCCGGTTCATGCCGAAGGTGGTCATCGCCGTGGTCCCCGGCTGGGCGGCCGGTGGCGGGCACAGCCTGCACGTGACCTGCGACCTGACCCTGGCCAGCGCCGAGCACGCCCGCTTCAAGCAGACCGACGCCGACGTCGGCAGCTTCGACGCGGGCTACGGCTCGGCCTACCTGGCCCGCCAGATGGGCCAGAAGTTCGCCCGCGAGGTGTTCTTCCTCGGCCGCGCGTACACCGCCGAGGAGATGGTGCGCATGGGCGCGGTCAACCGCGCCGTGCCGCACGAGTCGCTGGAAGCCGAGGCGCTGGACTGGGCGCGGGAGATCAACGGCAAGTCCCCGACCGCCCGGCGGATGCTGAAGTACGCGTTCAACCTCATCGACGACGGCCTGGTCGGGCAGCAGCTCTTCGCGGGCGAGACCACCCGCCTGGCTTATATGACCGACGAGGCGGTCGAGGGGCGTGACGCCTTCCTGGAGAAGCGCCCCCCGGACTGGTCGCCGTACCCGCACTACTACTGATGGAGCTGCTCGCGGCCCTGCGGTCGGCGCTGGAGGGCGGCCCGACCGTGCACGCCGGGCCGCCGGTCGACGCCCCGCCGGGGACCGCGCTGGTGGTGCGGACCTCCGGGTCGACCGGGACGCCCCGGGCGGTGCTGCTGTCGGCGTCGTGCCTGGTGGCCTCCGCGGCGGCCACCCACGCCCGGCTGGGCGGGCCGGGCCGGTGGCTGCTGGCCCTGCCCACCACGCACATCGCCGGGTTGCAGGTGCTGGTGCGGTCCGCGCTGGCCGGGACGACGCCGGGGGTGCTCACGGGCCCGTTCCGCAGTCGGTCCTTTGTGGAGGCCGCCTCGGACGTGCTGGCGTCCTCCGGGCCCCGCTACACCGCCTTGGTGCCCACCCAGCTGACCCGGCTGCTGGCCTGGGGCGGGTCGGGGCTGGCGGCCCTGCGCTCGTTCGACGCCGTCCTGGTGGGCGGGGCGGCGCTGGCCTCCCCGGTGCTGTCGGCGGCCCGGGCCGCGGGGGTGGCGGTGGTGACGACGTACGGGATGACGGAGACCGCGGGCGGGTGCGTGTACGACGGCGTGCCGCTGGACGGGGTGCGGGTGGAGCTGGCCGACGGTGCTGTCCAGGGCGGGGCTGCTCAAGACAGGACTGACCAGGGCGGGGCTGCTCAAGACAGGACTGACCAGGGCGGGGCTGGCCAGGACAGGGCTGTCCAGGACAGGGCTGACCAGAACGGGGCTGGCCAGGAGAGGGCCGGCCGGGACGGGGTGATCCAGGGCGGCGCTGGCCGGGACGGGGTGATCCAGGGCGGCGCTGGCCGGCACGGGGTGATCCAGGGCGGCGCTGGCCGGCACGGGGTGATCCGGCTCGGCGGGCCGACGGTGGCCATCGGGTACCTGGGCTCGCCGCCGTTCGACGGGTGGTTCGAGACCTCGGACCTGGGCGCGGTCGCCGACGGGCGGCTGCGGGTGCTCGGCCGGGCGGACGACGTGATCAACACCGGCGGGGTGAAGGTGGCGCCCGCGGCGGTCGAGGAGGTGCTGCTGGCCCAGCCGGGGGTCCAGGAGGCGTGCGTGGTGGGGGTGGCCGACCCGGAGTGGGGCCTGCGGGTGGCGGTGGCCGTCGTCGGCGTGGTGGACGACGCCGCGCTCGCCGCCGTCCGCGCCGCCCTCGGCCCCGCGGCCGTGCCCCGGCGCGTCGCCGTGGTGGGCGCGCTGCCGGAGCGGGGCCCGGGGAAGGTGGACCGGGCGGCGGTGGCCGCGCTGTTCGCCGCCGGGTAAAACCGTTTCCCCACCCGGTCGCCGGGCCGGTAGCGTCCGGCGACTGTGGACCTTGTGGTGGCGACGCTCGCGGAGCGGCCGGAGTTGGCGGGCCTGGCGGAGGACTTCCCCGGGGGCTGGCCGGAGTTCATGTACCACGACTTGATCGCGCCGCTGTATTACAACGTGAGCGAGACCGTCTACGCGGAGCACGCCATCATGGCCTACGACCCCGCGCGGCCGGAGCGGGCGGTCGCGCGGGCGTACACGGTGCCCTTCACGTGGGAGCGGGAGGAGCTGCCGGTCGGCGGGTGGGACGAGGTGATCATGCGGGCCACGCTGGACCGGCTCGCGGGCGTGCGCGGCAACCGGGTCTCGGCGCTGGAGGTGTGCGTGCAGCCGGACCTGCGCGGCACGGGGCTCTCGGCGGTGATGCTGAAGGCGATGTCGGCCAACGCGGCGCGGCTGGGCTACGACACGCTGCTCGCGCCCGTGCGGCCCAGCGGGAAGTCGGCCGTGCCGGACATGCCGATGAGCGAGTACGCCTGCCTGGTGCGCGAGGACGGCCTGCCCGTCGACCCGTGGCTGCGGGTGCACGTCCGCGCGGGCGGCCGGATCGTCGGCGTCGCGCCGCGGTCCATGGCGATCGCCGGGACCCTCGCCGAGTGGCGGGAGTGGACCGGGCTGCCCTTCGACGAACCCGGCCCGGTGCGGGTGCCCAACGCGCTGGCGCCAGTGCACTGCGACCCGGCGCAGAATCACGCGGTCTACGTCGAGGCGAACGTCTGGGTGGAACATCCGTTAGCCCGATCAGCCTAATTTGCGCCGGAGATGTGACGGACCGATCACCGGGTGCGACAGTCCCATGGGGAGGGCTGGCGAACGGAGGTCCCTGCGGTGGCGAGACCGGTGGCGGGTTCGGTGCAGACATTCGCGGCCGACCTGCGCGCGCTGCGGCGACGGTCCGGCACGCCCGACTTCGCGTCGATCTCGCGCGCGACCGGGGTGCCGGTCGAGGCGCTGGCCGCGGCGGTGGCGGGCAGGCAGCTGCCCGAGTGGGCGACGGTGGCGGCGTTCGTGCACGGCTGCGGCGGGCTGCCCGCGCAATGGCGCGAGCGGTGGGAGCAGGCCCGCGACAGCACGCGCGTGCACATCCCCACACCCCGGCTCCCGAGCTGAGCGGTAGGCGAAGATGGGGGCATGGCGACGTTCACGCAGTGGGTCACCGGGGCGCGCGTGCGCACCCTGCCCAACTCGGTGGCCCCGGTCCTGGTGGGCGCGGGCGCCGCGGCCGCCGTCGACGCCTTCTCCTGGCCGCGCGCGCTGCTGGCCCTGATCGTCGCGCTGGCGCTGCAGGTGGGCGTGAACTACGCCAACGACTACTCCGACGGCGTCCGCGGCACCGACGCCGACCGGGTGGGCCCGCTGCGCCTGGTCGGCTCCGGCACTGTCGCGCCGGACTCGGTGCGCGGGGCGGCGTTCGCCTGCTTCGGCGTGGCCGCGGTGGCCGGGCTCGTCCTGGTGCTGCTGAGCGGCCTGTGGTGGCTGCTGGCCGTCGGCGCCCTGTGCATCGCGGGCGCGTGGTTCTACACCGGCGGGTCGCGGCCCTACGGGTACTCCGGGTGGGGTGAGGCCGCGGTGTTCCTGTTCTTCGGCCTGGTCGCGGTCCTGGGCACGCAGTACGTCCAGGCGGGCCTGGTCACGTGGTCGGCGGTGGCCTGCGCGGCGTCGATGGGCGCGTTCTCCGCGGCGGTCCTGGTGGCGAACAACCTCCGCGACGCCCCCACCGACGCGGTGACGGGCAAGCGCACCCTGGCCGTCCGCCTGGGCGAGCCCAACACCCGGCTGCTCTACTCGTCGCTGGTCTCGTTCCCGTTCGCCATGAGCCTGCTGCTGGCCGTCGGGGCGAAGGCGGCCCTGTTCGCCCTGCTCGCCGCCGCCATCCTGGTCCCGGCGATCCGGCGCGTCGTCTCCGGCGCCACCGGCCTCGCCCTGGTCCCGGTGCTCAAGCAGACCGGCCTGGCCATGCTGGCCTGGTCCGTCCTCACCGGCGCCGCGCTGGCCTGGGGCTGACCCGTACACCAGGGCGTGTCGTCCCGCCGCGTTTCCCCCGCGGTTCCGGCGATCGTGGGCGGCCGACCCGGCGGCGCCGTCGCGGCGGCCCCTTCTTCCCCGAATCGATCCTTCGGGGAGGACAACCCATGCTCACCGCGCTACCGACCTACGAGCCCATCCCGGTCCCGGCACCCCGGCACACCCCGTGCCGCCCGTACCCCCGGGCCGCCCCGTTCCCCGTCGGCCGCGCGCCCGTCCACCCCGACCTGGCCAAACTGCTCACCGCCCTGGTCGAGGTCCTCACCCAGCGCCGCCCGGCCCACCAGCTCGCCCCCTACCTGACCCCCACCGCCCGCACGGCCCTGCGCGCGCTCCCGCCCCAGCCCCCCACCCTGCGGCTGCGCAGCGTCCACACCTGCCACCTGGACCCCATCACCGTCGAGATCGCCGCCACCCTCACCGCGACCCGCCGCGCCAAGGCCCTCGCCACCCGCGCCCACCGCACCCGGGACCGGTGGTGCCTCACCGCGCTGCACATCATCGGCGGATGAGCCCGCCGACGAAGGAAGTGGCCGCCGCGAACGGCGACCACTTCGGTTCCTCAAGCAGGAGTCCCCTGGGCCGAATTCCCTCGGGCAGAATTCTGGCGGCAGGAGGGTCCTCAGGCAGGCGGGGTGTCCTCGTCCCGCTTGCGCCGCCTGCTCTCGTCGAGCTTGCGGAGGAAGTCGGGATCGTCGTCGGGGGCGAGCGAGGCGGGTCGCCTGCGCTGCGCGATGTCGGCGGTCTGCGGGCCGAACGCCCGCCACATCAGGACGGCGATCGTGAGGGCGCCGACCGCGGCGAGCAAATACACCATCGAGAGTCACCTCCATGCCTTGAGGTGTTCGAGGTTAGCCCCTCGCGGCGGGTTCGCGGGTGTCCCAGGCGGTCACGCCCGGTCAGCCGGGCCGTTCGCCTCGGTCGTCAGCTCGGCGAGCAGGGTCTTGACCTCGGACTCGCGGAAGCGGCGGTGCCCGCCGGGAGTGCGGATGGAGCCGATCCGGCCCGCTGTGGCCCAGCGGGTGACCGTCTTGGGGTCGACGCGGAACAACGCGGCCACTTCCCCCGGGGTGAGCAGTCGCTCGCCAACGTGCGCGGTCACAGCTTCCCTCCTAGTCGCCGAAGATGTGGAGCAAACAGGAGCATCGTGGCATCTCGCCCGCCGGGTACTCGAACGGTTGGCTGATGGTAAAGAGGTAGTAAGGGACAAATCGGCTGGTTCGGACACCGCGGTCCCGAGGTCGTACGCTCCACGCTTGTGGACAGTGTTGATCGCCGAATCATCGCAGCGCTGCGGACGAACGGCCGGGTCACCTACGCGGACCTGGGCAGGCAGGTGGGCCTGTCCGCCTCCGCGGTGCACGAGCGCGTCGGCAAGCTGGAGTCCTCCGGGGTGATCACCGGCTACCACGCCGTCGTCGACCCCCGGGCCATCGGGCTCGGGGTGACCGCGCTGGTCAGCATCCACCCGACCGACACCGCCGACGACGAGGACGTCGCCGACGCGCTCGCCGGGCTGGCCGAGATCGAGTCCTGCTACCGGGTCGCCGGGGACGAGGCGTTCGTGGTGAAGGTGCGGGTGGCCACCGTCGACGAGCTGGAGCGGGCGCTCAACCGGCTGCGGCGCATCGCCGGTGTCGCGCGCACGCGGTCCACCGTCGTGCTGTCCACCCGCTTCGAGGGCAGGCCGAACACCGCCGACGCCGGGGACGCGGGGTAGCCTGCCGGGCGTGGAGGACACGCTCGGCCGCGACATCGCCCTGTACACCGCCGCCCGGATCGCCCTGGTGGCGGCGGTCACCGCGGTGCTGCTGCTGTTCGACGTCCCGCTGCTGGTCAGCATCGCCGTCGCCGTCGTCGTCGGGTTCCCGCTGGGGCTGCTGATCTTCCGCGGCCTCAACGCCAGGGTCACCGCCGGGCTCGCCGAGCGCGGCAAGCACCGCCAAGCCGAGCGCGACCGGCTGCGCGCGCAGCTGCGGGGCGAGGACCCGCAGCGGTGACCGCGCTCGACCGGTGCGTCGAGGGCGCCCGCGCGTGGGTGTGCCAGGCCATCCGGATCATCGACGCCGACGCCAACCGCAGCGCCGACACGCACCTGCTGCCGTTCCCCCTGCCCGCGTCCTGGAACATCCAGCTGTACCTAAAGGACGAGTCAACCCACCCCACAGGCTCGTTGAAGCACCGGCTGGCCCGCTCGCTGTTCCTGTACGCGCTGTGCAACGGCTGGATCGGCGAGGGCACGCCGGTGATCGAGGCGTCCTCGGGGTCGACGGCGGTGTCGGAGGCGTACTTCGCCAGGATGCTCGGGCTGCCGTTCATCGCCGTCATGCCGCGCACGACCAGCCCGGAGAAGGTGGCGCTGATCGAGCGCCAGGGCGGGCGCTGCCACTTCGTCGACGAGCCCGGCCTGATCTACGCCGAGTCGCGCAGGCTGGCCGACGAGCTGGGCGGGCACTTCATCGACCAGTTCACCCACGCCGAGCGCGCCACGGACTGGCGCGGCAACAACAACATCGCCGAGTCGATCTTCGAGCAGATGGCCCTCGAACCGCACCCGCGCCCGGAGTGGATCGTGGTCGGCGCGGGCACCGGCGGCACGAGCGCGACCATCGGCCGGTTCATCCGCTACCGCGCCCTGGACACCCGCCTGGCCGTCGTCGACCCGGAGAACTCGGTCTTCTTCGACGCCTGGCGCGACGCCGACAGCACCCTGACCGGCTGCCGCGGCTCGCGCATCGAGGGCATCGGGCGGCCCCGGGTGGAGCCCTCGTTCGTCGGCTCGGTGATCGACCGCATGGTGAAGGTGCCCGACGCGGCCTCGATCGCGGTGATCCGCGTGGTGTCGGAGGTCCTGGGCAGGCGGGTCGGCGGGTCCACGGGCACGAGCCTGTGGGGGGCGTTCGGCGTCGTCGCGGAGATGCTCGCCGCGGGGCGCGCGGGCAGCGTGGTGACGCTGCTGTGCGACGGCGGGGAGCGCTACGGCCACACCTACTACTCCGACGAGTGGATCGCCGCGCAGGGACTGGACCTGGCGCCGTACTCGTCAGTGGTGCGCGAGTTCCTGGCGACGGGCGCCTTCGCCGGGTAGCGGCCCTTGCCGGGTGCTGCCTTCGCCGTGGCTGTCTTCGCTGACGACTGTTTTTACGCCGGACAGCTGTCTTTCGCCGGGTGCCGCCTAGTGGGGGCGGCGGACTTCGCTGGGGAAGTGGTCGGCGACGGTGGCGGCCAGTTCCAGGAGGCCGAGGCGGGTCTCGGGGAGCAGGCGGTCGAGTTCGATCTCCGCGCCCTCCTCCAGGTGCGGGTCGAACGGGATGCGGCAGACGGCGCGGCAGCGGGCCCCGAAGTGGGCGGCGAGCTTGTCCAGGTCGACCTTGCCCGAGCCGGGGCGCACGGAGTTGATGACCGCCACCGAGCGGGCGACGAGGTCGCGGTAGCCGTGCGCGTCGAGCCAGTCCAGGGTGGCCGAGGCGCTGCGGGCGCCGTCGACCGAGCCCGACGAGACGATCACCAGGGAGTCGGCCAGGTCGAGGACGCCCTTCATGGCCGAGTGCATCAGACCGGTGCCGCAGTCGGTGAGGACGATGTTGTAGAAGTGCTCCAGCAGCGTCACCGTGCGGCGGTAGTCGTCCTCGCTGAACGCCTCGGAGACGGCCGGGTCCTGCTCGCTGGCGAGGACCTCCAGGCGGCTGGGGCCCTGGGAGGTGTACGCCCGGATGTCGCTGTAGCGGCGGATGCGCTCGGCGTCGCGCAGCAGGTGGCGGACCGTGGCGGTGGTCTCCAGCGGGATCTTCTGGCTCAGCGTGCCGCGGTCGGGGTTGGCGTCGACGGCGATGACGCGGTCGCCGCGCAGGGAGGCGAACGTCGAGCCCAGGGTGGTGGTCGTCGTGGTCTTGCCGACGCCGCCCTTGAGGCTGAGCATGGCGATCTTGTAGCAGCCGCGCAGGGGCTGGTTGACCCGGGCGATCAGGTCGCGCCTGCGGACGTCGGCCGGGCTCTCGCCGGGGTTGATCAGGTGCCCGCTGGCCAGGTACACCGCGCGCCGCCAGCCGGACTGGGGGGCGCGCTTGACCTGCTTGACCAGCCGCGCGGTGGACAGGTCGCCGCCGTGCCCCTGTTGTGGACCAGGCTGCTGTGGGCCGACCTGGTGCTGGCCGACTTGGTGCTGGCCGGGCTGCTGGGGCCGCTGGTAGCCGTAGCCGGGGTAGTTCTGCTGGTACTGCGGGCCCGACGGGGTCGGCTCGACGTAGTAGCCGGGCTGCGGGCCGGAGTGGCCGGGGTTGACCGGGTACGCGCCGGAGTTGGCCGGGTTCACCTGGTGCGGACCGGACTGGCCGTACTGCGGCCCTGGGGGGCCGCCGAAGTGGTGCGGGCCCGACTGCCCCGGCGCGGGGTGCGGTCCGGAGTGGCCGGGCGCGGGGTGCGGGCCGGACTGGTTCGGGTTGAGCCTGCCGGAGTGGCCGGGCAGGTCGTGCGGTCCCGACGAGCCGGGGTGCGGCGTCGAGTCGGTGCCCGCGTCCTCGGCCAAGTGGGAGTCGGCCCGGTGGGGGTCAGCCACATGGGGATCGACCAAGTGGGAATCGGCCAGTTCGGGCGCGGGGCCGAAGTCCCCGGGGTCGCCGCCCGCGGGTGGCCGCCACGCCATGTCCGACTCTTCCGGGCGTCCAGTCACCCCTGCGCCCCTTCTCCCTCGTCCTGCCCAACCCTCGGTCGCGACGGTAGTCGCTGGCCGCGGCACGCGCCGCACTGGGTCAGGCGTAGGAGTGCATCCCGCTGACCACGAAGTTGATGAAGAACGTGTTGAACAAGACGACGGCGAACCCGACGGAGTTGACCACGGCCGCCCGCGTCCCCCGCCAGCCCGCCGTGGCCCGGGAGTGCAGGTACCCGGCGTAGACGACCCACGCCACGAACGCGACGGTCTCCTTGGGGTCCCAGCCCCACGGCCTGCCCCACGCCGACTCCGCCCAGATCGCCCCGGCGATGATCCCGAAGGTGTAGATCGGGAACGCGAAGATCGTGGTCTGGTACGCGACGCGGTCCAGGGTGTCGGCCGGGGCCAGCCGCCCGCCGAGCCGGTTCGGCCGCGCGTCGTGCTTGACCCGGACCAGGTAGAGCAGGCTGATCACGCCCGGGATCAGCAGCAGCCCGCTGGACGACGCCGCCGCGATCACGTGGATCACCAGCCAGTAGGACTTCAGCGCGGGCTGCACCGGGGCGGCCTCGGCGTAGAGCACGGTGAAGCCGAGGAACATCAGGATGACGACCGGGGTCATGACGAACGCCCCGAGCCTGCGCACGTCGAAGCGGCGCATCAGCACGAGCCAGCCGACGACGGCGACGAACATCGTGGCCGCGCCGTACTCGTACATGTTGCCCCACGGCGCCCGCCCGGTGGCGAGGCCGCGCAGCACCAGCGATGCCAGGTGCAGCAGCGCGCCCAGCACGGTCAGCGCGACGGCCATCCGCCCGAACCGCTCGGGGGTGGCCCGGCGCGGGGCCTCCGGGAGGACCCCGATCCCGACCGGCGAGGCGGTGCCGGACTTGGGGCCAGACCCAAGGCCAGACTTGGGGCCGGACCCGGCGGCGACCAGCTCGCGCGCCTCGGCGCGCGTCCCGACCCTGCCGAAGGCGCCCTCGACGGCGTAGGCGATGAGCGCCAGGAAGTAGATCAGCGCGGCGGCGGCGTAGGTCCAGTCGCTGTAGCCGGCGAGAGTGTCATCGATCGGCATGTGATTCCTTCCCCGGGCGCAGCGCGGTCGCGATCCTGTCGAACTCCTCGCCGTACCCCGCCTGGTCGGTGCGGGCGAGCCCGCCGACCGACACCACGGTACGGCCATCGTCGCCGGGCACGGCGCGCACCCACAGCCTGCGCCGCTTGACCATCAGCGACACGCCGAGGCCGAGCAGCATCAGCACGGCGAAGCCGAGCACCCACAGCTGCGTGGGGTCGTGCGAGACCTGCAGCGACACCCACCGCTGCACGCCGTCGAAGCGCACGCGGGTGCCGTCGTCGAGGGTGATCTCCCCGCCCAGCGCCAGGTTCTCCCTGGCGACCCTGGTGAGCCTGCCGCTGTCCACCAAGGACTGGTCGATCTCGAAGATGGACTGCCCGCGCCCGGAGTCGATGCCCAGGTCGCCGCGCATGACGTCGACGGCGACCCCGGGGTCGGTGAGGTCGGGGAACCGGGAGCTGAGCACGCCGCCGTGGATGGTCTGGGTGGGCGCGAACAGCCCGGTCACGGCGAGCTGCCCGGCGCGCCGCCGCACGGGGTCGGTGACGCCGGGCGGCTCGAACTTGGTGGCGCCCTCGGAGAGCAGCGTCAGCTCGTCCACCGGGCGCCACTGGATGGTCTGGGTGCGGGTCTGCCCGTCGGGCCAGGTGACGGTGAAGACCGGGGCGTAGCCGTGGCCGAGCAGGTAGACCCGGTCGCCCTCGGTGCGCAGCGGGCTGTTGACCCGCAGCGTGTAGGGCCGCCAGGTGCCGGAGTCCAGGTCGGCGCCGGACTGGTAGTCGATGTCGGCGGTGAACTGGTCGGCCTGGCCGGAGGGCAGGTAGTCGGCGCGGAAGTCGTTGACCCGCAGGCAGAACGGGGTCAGGTCGGTGCCGTCGACGCGCAGGCCGGGGCGGAAGGTGTCGTAGCCGAGGGTGCCCGCGTTGCAGAACTGCGAGCCGTTGGCCAGCACGATGACCTGGCCCTCGTAGTTGATCATCTTGCCGACCGCCAGCGAGACGATCAGGCCGAGCACGGAGAAGTGGAAGACGAGGTTGCCGGTCTCGCGCAGGTAGCCCTTCTCCGCGCTGACCGTGCGCGCGCCGCCGTCCTCGGCGCGCTCGGCGACCCGCCAGCCGCGCAGGGCCCGCCTGGCCGCCGCCACGACCTCGCCGGGGTCGCGCCCGTCGGCGGCGGTGTCGTGGTGGGGCAGCCGGGCGAGGTTGCGCGGGGTGAGCACGGGCCGCGCGCGCAGGGCCTTGGAGTACTCCGCGGTGCGCGGGATGAGGCAGCCGACGATGGAGACGAACAGCAGCAGGTAGACCGCGGAGAACCAGACGCTGGAGTAGACGTCGAACGCCTGCGCGCGGTCCAGCAGCTCGCCCCACCAGCCGTACTCGCGGATGAAGCCGTTGACCGCGGTCAGGTCGAGCGAGCGCTGCGGCAGCAGGGCGCCGGGCAGCGCGGCGAGGGCCAGCAGGAACAGCAGGACCAGCGCGGTCCGCATCGAGGTCAGGCCGCGCCAGGTGTTGCGCAGGAACGCGGTCACAGCGGCAGCCGCACGTCGGAGACGACGGTGTTGCGCAGCCACGACACCAGCTCGCCCCACATGCCGGTGACCAGCGCCAGCCCGACCACGATCAGCAGCCCGCCGCCGACGAGCTGGATGGCCCGCCCGTGGGTGCGCAGCCACCCCGTCGCCCGCACCGCCCAGCGCGCGCCGACGGCGATCAGCAGGAACGGCACGCCGAGGCCGAGGCAGTAGATGACGACCAGGAGGTACCCGCGCGCCGCCGACCCGCCGGTCGCGCTGGCCAGCGACAGCACCCCGGACAGCGTCGGCCCGATGCACGGCGTCCAACCCAGCCCGAACACCGCGCCCAGCACCGGCGCCCCCGCCAGTCCCATGCGCGGTGTCTTGTGGATGCGCACGTCCTTTTGCAGCGCGGGGACGAGGCCGATGAACACCAGCCCCATCGCGATGGTGACCACGCCGCCGATGCGCTGCAGGACGCTCTCATTGATCAGCAGCGCGTCGGCGAGCCAGACCAGGCTGCCGACGGTCGCGGCGAAGACGACGGTGAACCCGAGGATGAACAGCGCCACCGCCCCGAGCACGCGGTACCGGCCGCGCTTGCGCTCCTCGTCGGCGCTGACCGCGGGCGCCTCGGCGCCGACCAGCGCGGCGAGGTAGGCGAGGTAGCCGGGCACGAGCGGGACGACGCAGGGTGAGGCGAAGGAGATGGTCCCGGCCAGCAGCGCGACCAGCCCGGCCAGCACCAGGGGGCCGGAGACGGCGAGCTGTGTGGGGTCCACCGGTTCAGGGTAAGCAGCGGCTCCGCGCCGGTGACGGCGGAGGTGCCTTCACGCGGGCTGCGTCACACCGGCACTTTTGGGTCAGTCGAGTTCCCCTCACCTGACCCCGTTGACCTCGGCGGATCGCGACACGCCGTTTTGGAAACCTCGCGAATGCCCCGCTGGACCGATTCAGGCGCCCGGCCGCTCGGGA
This sequence comes from Actinokineospora lacus, assembly GCF_053813445.1. NCBI lineage: Bacteria > Bacillati > Actinomycetota > Actinomycetes > Pseudonocardiales > Pseudonocardiaceae > Actinokineospora > Actinokineospora lacus. The sequence continues at coordinate 735,698 of NZ_JBQERA010000001.1, read as the reverse complement.
TGATGAGGGGTCGGGAGGCAGTGGAGGGAGGCCGCGGTGGACGGACAGGGCACGCGGGTCCGCCTGGACGCCCGGTTCGCGGCGCTGACCGCGCGGCAGCGGGAGATCCTGGTCCTGCGGCTGCGCGAGGGCCTGTCGGCGGAGGAGACGGCCGTGCGGCTGGGCATGAGCGCCACCGAGGTGCGCGTGGCCCAGCACCGCGCGCTCAACCGGCTGCGCGGCGTCACTCCGCGATGAGGCGGTCGAGCAGCGGGATCAGGTCGGCGGCCAGGAGTTCGCGCATGAACGCCGCGGCGACCCTGCCCTCCTTGTCGATGACGAAGGTGGCCGGGACGACGGCGCGGGGGTAGCCCTTGAGGGCCAGCAGGGTGCGGCCGGGCGGGTCGTAGATCGAGGGGTAGGTCAGGTCGCGGTTGGCGAGGAAGTCGCGGGGCTCATCGGGCTGGAAGTCGCGGACGTCGATGCCCAGGACCTGGACGCCGCGCGGGCCGTACTCGTCCTGCACGCGCTGGAGCTCGGCGGCCTCGGTGCGACACGGCGGGCACCAGGCGCCCCACACGTTGAGGACGACGACCTCGCCGCGGTAGTCGGCCAGGGACAGGGTGGTACCCGGGTCGGTCAGGGACGGGCCGGACAGCTCGGGCAGGGGCTTGCGGTCGGCGCCGTCGTAGGTGATGTCGGTCTGCCCGCCCGGGGAGACGAAGACGAACTCGCTCGCCGTCGGGCCGGGGTCCGAGCAGCCCGCCAGCACCAGCAGCGCGGCGAGCAGCGCCACGGCCCTCACGCGCCGGTCTTCTTCGGGTCGCTGGCCCCGGCGGGCTCGGTGTAGCGGATCTCGACGAGCTGCTCGTCCTCGAAGACCAGGCTGGTCAGCGAGGCCAGGGAGCACTGGCGGCGGGTCGGGTCGTGCCACAGGCGCTTGCCTTCCAGGTAGCGCCGGACCGTCCACACCGGGAGCTGGTGGGACACGCACACCGCCTCCCTGCCCTCGGCCAGGGCCCGCGCGCGGTGCACGGCGGCCAGCATCCGGTGGGCGATCCGCAGGTACGGCTCCCCCCAGGACGGGGTGAACGGGTCGCGCAGGTGGGGCCAGTTGCGCGGCGAGCGCAGGGCGCCGTCGCCCACGGAGACCTTGCGGCCCTCGAAGATGTTGGCCGACTCGATCAGCCGCTCGTCGGTGGCCAGGTCGAGGCGGTGGGACGCGGCGATGGGGACGGCGGTCTGCTGGGCGCGCTCCAGCGGCGAGGCGACCACGTAGGCGATGTCGTTGGCGGTCAGGTGCTCGGCGACGGTCAGCGCCTGGCGCTCGCCCGCGCTCGAGAGGCGGTAGCCGGGCAGCCTGCCGTACAGGATGCCGCTCGGGTTGTGCACCTCGCCGTGGCGTACCAAGTGGACTGTCGTGCGGGTCACCGTTCGGGTCACGCTGGCTCCTTCGCGGCCGCGGCGGCCGCCGCCGCGGGAGGCAGGGCGGCGGCGATCTCACCGAACGCGGCGTCGTCGAGGGCGGCGCTGACGAACCACGCCTCGAACGCGCTGGGCGGGGCGTAGACACCGTGGTCGAGCAGGGTGTGGAAGAACGCGGGGAACCGCCAGGTCTGCGCCGCGCGCGCGCCCGCGAAGTCGGTGACCGGGTCCTCGGTGAAGAACACGCTCAGCAGGTTGCCCGCGTACTGCACGCGGTGCGGGACCGACGCCGCGCTCAGCGCCTCGGTGATCAGCCCGCCCAGCCGCTGGGCGTTGGCGTCCAGCGCCGCGTACACCGACGCGTCCGCGGCGCGCAGGGTGGCGAGACCGGCGGCCACGGCGACGGGGTTCCCCGACAGCGTGCCCGCCTGGTACACCGGCCCGGAGGGGGCCAGCGACGCCATGACCTCGGCGCGCCCGCCGAAGGCCGCCGCGGGCAGGCCGCCGGACATGACCTTGCCGAAGGTGTAGAGGTCGGCCACGACCGGCTCGATGCCGTGCCAGCCCGCGGCCGACACCCGGAACCCGGTCATCACCTCGTCCATGACCAGCAGCGCGCCGTGCGCCGCGGTGATCTCGCGCAGGCCCGCGTTGAACCCGGGCAGCGGGGCGACGGCGCCCATGTTGCCCGCCGCGGCCTCGGTGATCACCGCCGCGATGGTCGGCCCGTGCGCGGCGAAGGCCGCGCGCACGGCGTCGAGGTCGTTGTAGGGCAGCACGAGCGTGTCCTCGGCCTGCGCGCCGGTCACCCCGGGCGAGGTGGGCAGGCCGAGGGTGGCCACGCCGGAGCCCGCGTCGGCCAGCAGGGCGTCGACGTGGCCGTGGTAGCAGCCGGAGAACTTCACGATCCGCGTGCGCCCGGTGTACCCACGGGCCAGGCGGATGGCGCTCATCGTCGCCTCGGTGCCGGAGTTGACCAGCCGGACCTGCTCCACGGGCCCGACCCTGCCGATGATCTCCTCGGCGAGGTCGACCTCCCCGGCGGTCGGCGTGCCGAAGGACAGCCCGCTGCCCGCGGCCTCGCGCACGGCCGCCACGACGGCGGGGTGCGCGTGGCCCAGGATCATCGGCCCCCAGGAGCACACCAGGTCGACGTAGCGGTTGTCATCGGCGTCCCACAGGTGCGGGCCGCTCCCGCAGACCATGAACCGCGGTGTGCCGCCGACGGAGTTGAACGCGCGCACCGGCGAGTTGACGCCGCCCGGGATCACCTGGCGGGCCCGGTCGAACAGCGCGGCTGAGGCACGGACGTGGGCAGGCTCGGAAGTCACGCCCCCCAGTCTGGCAAACAACCCCGCGTGTCCGGGGTCACCCCTGGCGAGTCCTGACGGCGAGGACGGCGTTGCGCACCGCGTCGAGCACGGCCAGCCCCGCCGCGGTCCCGGCCGCGACCGACAGCGCCACGAGGTCCCCCGAGTACCGCCGGAACTCCAGGTCAGTGCCCTCGACCGGCTCGGTGGTGACCACTCCTCGGCTCCACAGCCACAGGGCGAGCCAGACCAGCCCGGCCGCGGCGAGCAGCTCGACGGCGGCGACGATCCCCCGGCGCGGCTGGTGCAGCGGCGCGGAGGGCTCCGGCCAGGCCAGGTGGGCGCCTTCGGTGTCCGCGGTCACCCGGTCAGCCTCTCATGCCCGCGCGCCGGACCCGCGCAGAAGTCCCGGACCCCCGGCCGCAGCATGAGCCAGAGCACCGCCGACCACACCAGCGCCAGCGCCGTCCCGACGACCAGGTCGCCGGGCGCGGGCAGCGTCACGGCCACCGCGGGCGCGGTGAGCACCCCCAGCAGCGCCGAGACGAACAGCGCGACCCGCGCCCACGCCCGCCCCGCGCGCATCGGGAAGACCGCCACCACCGCGCCGACCGCGGCGATCCCGGCGCTGACCGCCAGCACCGTGGGGCCGCGGTCGGAGAGCAGGAGCAGCACGCCGACAACCGCGGACCCGGTGAACGCCCCGCACGACGCCCCGGTGACAGCGGAGGGGCGCTCGGGGAGTGAGGACATCACGAGAACTAAGTAGCTGGCGCCCCGGTCAGCGTTACCGTCGGTGTTACCGAAACCCGACCGGGCCGTCGGCGTGGCCCGCCACCAACGACCCGGTCGGGTGGAGCGGTCCGGTCAGTACGCGGCGCGCTTGGCGGCGTTGAAGTACTCGTTGGAGTCGCGCTGGAACATCAGGAAGACCGCGCCGCCGACCAGGGCCAGGCTGACCAGGGTCAGCACCATGCTGATCCCGGACGTCGTGCCCAGGCTGACCAGGTTCAGCACGATCGACAGACCGCCGAGCACGGTCAGCACGATCCGGGCCCAGTTGCGCCCGGCGCGCATCTTGAACGCGAAGAGCAGGTACAGCGCGAAGAACAGCACCGCGACAACGCCGGTGAAGATCAGGCTCGCGGTGACGGCCTGGTCGAGCTGCGCCTCGGTGAACGCGCTGCCGGACCCTTCCAGGCCCGTGCGGGCCGCGTCCCGCAGGGTCTCGCGGTCGAACAGCAGGGTGACCACCAGGCCGAGCAGGCTCAGCGCCGAGTTGATCACCCAGAGCATGAACGCCGTCTCGACCGGCTTGGGCCGGGCCGGGGCGCCGGGGTGCTCCCGCGGGTCCACCGGCGGGGCCGAGGGCATGGGCTGGTAGGGATTGGGGTTCTGGGAATAGGGGTTGTTCGGGTCGTGGGGGCCGCTCGTAGTCATGGGAAGACGCTATTGGGTCACGGCCGACCTCGCACGCGTGCTCGGAAAAAGAGCGTCGACTCCGCTTTGAACAGGTACACCACGGCGGCGGCGCAGCAGGCGACGTCCGCGAGGCTCCACATCAGACCCAGCTCGGCGTTGGTCCGCGCCGCCTCGGTGAGGAACCGGACCAGGCTGAACGCGGTGAGCCCGGCGAGCGCCACCCGCGCCCAGTTGCGGCCCGCACGAACCTTGAACGCCAGCAACACGAACAGCCCGATGGTCAGCGCCACGCCGATCACCCCGGCGACGGGCACGACCCCGGCCATCATCTCGATCTCGGCCGCGGTGGCGTCGGCGGCGCTGCGGCGCAGCACCTCGGCGGTGAAGTCCTCGTCCATGACGGTGATCAGCGTGCCGACCGCGCCGACGGCCGTGCCCGCGATGACGAGCCGCACCGCGGTGTCGATCGCCGGGGGCCGCGGCGTGGCCAGCGGCTGGGAGACCGGCGGCATGGCGGGGTGGTCCATCACTGGTCCTCTCGACGGGCGCCGATCAGCGCGGTGAGGGCGGCCCGCAGCCGCTCGGGGCGGCGGGCCCAGGCCAGGGCGACGGTGCCGTCGTCGAGTTCCACCGGCACCTCGGTGGTCTTGCGCGGCACCACCAGGCCGCCGCCGAGCACCGGCGCGCTCGGCGCCTCGCCGTCGGGCGCCTCGGGCAGGACGGCGGCGATGCGGCTGGTCGCCAGCGACTGCCCGCCCTGGCGCAGGGTCTGCTCGGTCAGCACGACGGTGTAGACGTTGCGGCGCGCGGCGACCCAGGCCGCGACCATCAGCGTGAGCACGACCCCGATGAGCACCCACGCGAAGACGTGCACCGGCCCGCTCAGCGCCTCGACGCCCGCGCCCGCCAGGCAGAAGGCGGGCGCCCACAGCACCGGCCACCACGTCGAGCCCGACTCGGCGTAGCGGGGACTCATCGCCCGTGCGCGTCGTAGAACCGGCGGGCGGCGGGGAAGACCAGCAGGGCGATGGCGGCCAGGGTCAGCAGCGTGCTGAGCAGCCCGAAGATGGTGATGCGGCCGAAGCCGTACTGGAACAGCGCGCCGATGACCCCGGTGACCAGCAGCAGCGTGCGCGCCTTGCGGACGCCGTTGCGCGCCTGGTGGGCGAGCAGCAGGTAGAACAGCAGGAACACCACGGAACCGACGCTCAGCCAGACCGTGTAGCCCTTGACGATGTCCCGCGCCTCGATCAGCTCCACCCCGCTGGAGCGCGCCCAGTTCGCCGCGACGGCGCCCTGGTTGAGCATCAGCGCGACCGCCCCGGCCAGGCCCACCGCCCCGGCGACGAGCCACAGCCAGTAGGCGACGTGGATGATCAAGGGCGGGTCGACCCGGTCCCCACCTGCCTCATCGGCCGTCGGCATCACCGGCGGCCCGTCGCGAGTGCTCACGGCGCGACGATACTCAGCGCAGCCAGCGCGCGGCCTCGGCGGCCCAGTAGGTCAGGATCGCGTCGGCGCCCGCGCGCCGGATCGACAGCAGCGTCTCCAGGATGACCCTGCGCCGGTCCAGCCAGCCCTTCTCGGCGGCGGCCTCGACCATCGCGTACTCCCCGGAGACCTGGTACGCCGCGACCGGCACGTCCGAGACCTCCCGGACGGCGCGGATGACGTCGAGGTAGGCCAGGGCGGGCTTGACCATGACGAGGTCGGCGCCCTCCCGCAGGTCGAGCGCGACCTCGCGCAGCGACTCGCGCACGTTGGCCGGGTCCTGCTGGTAGCCCATCCGGTCGCCGGTGAGCTGGGACTCGACGGCCTCGCGGAAGGGGCCGAAGAAGGCCGAGGCGTACTTGGCCGAGTAGGCGAGGATGCCGGTGTCGGTGTGCCCGGCGGCGTCGAGGGCCTCCCGGACGACGCCGACCTGGCCGTCCATCATGCCGCTGGGGCCCAGCAGGTGGGCGCCCGCCTCGGCCTGGGCCTTGGCCATCTCGGCGTAGACGGCGAGGGTGGCGTCGTTGTCGACGCGGCCGTCGGCGTCGAGGACGCCGCAGTGGCCGTGGTCGGTGAACTCGTCCAGGCAGAGGTCGGACATCAGGACGGTGTCGTCGCCGAGTTCGGCCCTGAGGTCGCGCAGGGCGGCGTTGAGGATGCCCTCCGGGTCGATCCCCCCGGAGCCGACGGCGTCACGGGTGGTCGGGACCCCGAACAGCATGATCCCGCCGACGCCCGCCTGCACCGCGTCGACGGCCGCTTTGCGCAGGCTGTCCCTGGTGTGCTGCACGACGCCGGGCATGCTGGAGATCGGGACGGGCGCGGTCGCGCCCTCCTTGACGAACATCGGCAGGATGAGCTGCCGCGGCGCGACCTCGGTCTCGGCGACCATCCGCCGCAGGGCGGCGGTGTCCCTGAGCCTGCGCGGCCGGTGGCTGGGGAACATGGGACGCACCTTCCCTGAAAGCGTGGGTCAGGCCCTGGAAGCGTGGGCCGGGCGACCTGATCGGCCGCCCGGCCCACCGGTGAGGTCAGCGGCGCGCGCGCTTGGTCTTGCGCGGCGGGGGCAGCGCGCCCTCGGCGCGCAGGCGGGCGGCGTGCTCGGCCAGGGCGTCGACCAGCGCGGGCACGGTGGCGTGCTCGGGCTGGACGTCGACCCGCAGGCCGAACTCCCGCGCGGTCTCCGCGGTCTTCGGCCCGATGCAGGCGACCAGGGTCCGCGCGTGCGGCTTGCCCGCGATGCCGACGAGGTTGCGCACGGTGGACGATGAGGTGAAGCACACCGCGTCGAAGCCGCCGGTCTTGATCATCTCGCGGGTCTCGGCGGGCGGCGGCGCCGCGCGGACGGTCCGGTACGCGGTGACGTCGTCGATCTCCCAGCCGCGGTCGCGCAGACCGGCGGCCAGGGTCTCGGTGGCGATGTCCGCCCGCGGCAGCAGGACGCGCTCCACCGGGTCGAGGATGTCGTCGTAGGGCGGGAAGTCGGCCAGCAGGCCCTCGCTGGACTGCTCGCCCGAGGGCACCAGCTCCGGGTTGATGCCGAACCCGCGCACCTTCGCCGCGGTCGACTCGCCGACGCAGGCGATCTTCACGCCGGAGAACGCGCGGGCGTCCAGGCCGAACTCGGCGAACTTCTCCCACACCGCGCGCACGGCGTTGGTGGAGGTGAAGATCACCCACTGGTAGCGCCCGTCGACCAGGCCCTTGACCGCGCGCTCCATCTGCGCGGGGCTGCGCGGGGGCTCCACCGAGATCGTCGGCACCTCCGACGGGATCGCCCCGTGCAGGTGCAGGCGCTCGCTCATCTCACCGGCCTGGTCCTTGGTGCGCGGCACCAGGACCCGCCAGCCGTAGAGCGCGCGCGACTCCCACCACGACAGCTTCGAGCGCCCGGCGGCCACCGTGCCGACGGTCACCACGAGCTGCCCGGACATCTCCCCCGCGTCCGCGGCGAGCGCGGCCAGGGTCGTGTCCACGGTGCGTTGGCTGGTCGCCGTGCCCTCCGCGGTCACCGCGACCGGGGTCTGCGCGGCCAGGCCGTGCTCGACCAGGGCCGAGGCGGCCTCGGCCAGGTGCGACGCCGTCGCGTGCAGGACGATCGGGCCGGGCGCGCCCGCCAGGCCCGCCCAGTCGATGTCGCCGCGCACGTCGACCTCGGTGTGCGTGGACCCCAGCGCGATGCCCGCGTACGCGGGGACCGCCGTCGCCGGGGAGACGCCGGGGACCACGTCGAAGGCGACGCTCGTCTTGGCGACCGCGTGGCACTCGGCGACGACCGCCGAGTGGGTCAGCGGGTCGCCCGCGACCAGGCGGACGACGACGCGCCCGGCCCTGGCCTCGGCGGCGAGGTCCTTGGCGACGTCGCCGGGATCGCCGACCGCGGGGCGGACCTCGGCGTCGGCCCGGGTGCAGGCGAGCACGCCTGCCGGGACGTCGGGGTCGGTCACCACGAGTTCGGCGCGGTCGAGCAGCTCCCTGGCGCGCACGGTCAGCAATCCGGCGTCGCCGGGTCCGGAGCCCACGAACGCGACGCGGCCGGGGGACTTGCGGGCACGGGTGGTCATGTCAGGCCACTTCCTCATCAACTACTGCTCGGGGCCGGAAAGCACCCCGGCGCCGAGTTCCAGCAGCTCGGCGGCCACCGCACGGCCGAGCTGCGCTGCATCGGTCAGGTCACCCGTGGCCGAGGCCCGCACCATCTCGACAGGACCCACGAGCGGGTCACTGCCCTGCGAGTACGCGGCGGCGGCCCCGCGCAGCGACAGGCGCAGAACCACCTTGTCGTCGGCGTCGAGGTCTTCCACCACATCGGCCAGTGCGCCGACAGGCGCGCTGCAGCCCGCTTCGAGCGCGGCCAGCAAGGCCCGCTCGGCGGCCGCGGCGGCCCGCGTCGCTTCGTCGTCCACAGTGGATCGGAGCAAGTGCTCGGTGTCGACGTCGTCGACCCGGCACTCGATCGCGAGGGCGCCCTGGGCGGGCGCTGGCAACATCTGGATCGGGTCCAGCGTCTCGGTGATCTCCTCGAGCCTGCCCAGCCGGGCGAGACCCGCGCGGGCCAGCACGACGGCGTCGAGCTCGCCGTCGCGCACCTTCTTGACCCGGGTGTCCACGTTGCCGCGGATCGGCACGACCGTCAGGCCGAAACCGAGCGCGTGCAGCTGCGCGGCCCGCCGGGGCGAGCCGGTGCCGACCGTCGAACCCGGGGGCAGCTCGCCCAGGGTCAGCCCGTCGCGGGCGACGAGCGCGTCGCGCGGGTCGGCGCGCGGGGGGACCGCGGCCAGCGAGAGCCTCGGGTCCGGCGCGGTCGGCAGGTCTTTGTAGGAGTGCACGGCCACGTCGACCGTGCCGTCGGCGAGCGCGTCGCGCAGCGCGGAGGTGAACACCCCGACGCCGATCTCGGCGATCGGCGCCGAGGACAGGTCCCCCGGCGTGGCCACGGTGACGATCTCGACGCGCGCGCCCGCCTTCTCCAGGGCGTCGGCGATGGTGCCGGTCTGGGCCAGGGCGAGCGCGCTGCCCCGGGTGCCGATCCTGATGGTCCTCATGGGCGTCCCTCCGCGGGCGTCTCGGCGGAGGTCAGCGCGCCCGGGGCCGAGGGGTCGAGCCCGAACAGCTCGCGCAGCGCCTCGGCGTACCCGGTGCCCGCGGGTCCGGAGGCCAGCTCCTTGACCCTCACCGTGGGGGTGTGCAGCAGTTTGTCGACCACCCGGCGCACGGTGCGGGCCAGTTCGTCGCGCACCACGCCGTCCAGCTCGGGCAGGCGGGTGTCCAGGCGCAGCAGCTCGGCGTCGACGACCTCGGCCGCGCGCCTGCGCAGCGCGGTGACCGTCGGGGTGACCGCGGCCGAGCGCTGCGACGCCAGGAAGGCGCGCACCTCCTCGGCCACCATCTCGTGCGCGCGGCGGGTGTCCAGGCCGCTGGGGGAGTCGGCGAGCCGCCGCTGCAGGCTCTCCAGGTCCACCAGCCGCACGCCGGGCACCAGCGCGACGCCGTCCTCGACGTCGCGGGGCAGGCCGAGGTCGCAGACGACCAGCGGACGGGTCCGCGGCGCGACGTGGGCGGCGAGCACCACCGCGCCGACGGCGCCGGTGCAGGCGACCACCAGGTCGGCGTCGGCGATGTGGCCTGCCAGGCCGCCCAAGCCGACGGCCTCGGCGGGCACGCCGTGCTCGCGCAGCGACGCGGCCAGCCGCGTGCCGTTGGCCTCGGAGCGGTTGGCGACCACGACCGAGCCGATCGCGGCCCGGCGCAGCGCGGCGGCGGCCAGCCCGCCCATCGACCCGGCTCCGACGATCAGCGCGCGGCGCCCGGCCAGCCCGTCGAGCACGCGGTCGGCGTCGGCCAGCGCCTCGCCGACGACGGAGGCGCCCGCGGCGTCCAGGCCGGTGTCGGAGTGCACGCGCTTGCCGATGCGCAGCGCCTGCTGGGTCAGCTCGTGCAGGGCGCGCCCGACGGCGCCCGCCTCGCTCGCGGCCTGGTAGGACTGCCGGACCTGGCCGAGGATCTGCGCCTCGCCGACGACCATCGAGTCCAGGCCCGCGGCGACGGTGAACAGGTGCTGGGCCGCGGCGGCGGCGTAGTGCACATAGAGGTGCTCGTGCAGCTCGGCGACGTCCAGGCCGGAGTGCCGGGCCAGCACGCCGACCACGTCGGACAGACCGGCGTGGAAGGCGTCGACGACCGCGTAGACCTCGACCCGGTTGCAGGTGGAGACCAGCATCGCCTCGGTGACCGAGTCGCACCCGATGAGTTCACCGAGCAGCTTGGGCACGTCCGGGGCGGACACGGCGATGTGTTCGAGGACGCGCACGTCCGCGGTCCGGTGGGACATGCCGATGGCGAGGATGCTCACGTCACCACCATCCCATCGACGCGGCCGTTGATGCGTCCGTCAACGGGCGGTGCCAGATCCGCGCGGCGGGCCACGTGGAAGGAGAGCACCTGCAGCTCGACGGCCAGGTCCACCTTGCGGACCTCGACGTGGTCGGGCACCTGGAGCACCACGGGGGCGAAGTTGAGGATGCACTGCACGCGCGCGGCGACCAGCCGGTCGCACACCCCCTGCGCGGCGGGCGGCGGGGTGGCGATGACCCCGATGGACACCTCGCGCTCCAGGCAGACGCGGGTGATGTCCTCGATGTGGTTGACCGGGATGCCGCCGACCGGCACGCCGACGAGGTCGGCGTCGATGTCGAACAGGGCGCTGACCGGGAAGCCGCGGCCGGGGAAGCCGCCGTAGTTGGCCAGCGCGTGGCCCAGGTTGCCGATGCCGACCACGGCGACGCTGTGCTTGCGGGTCAGGCCGAGGATGCGCTCGATCTCCTCGATGAGCACCGCGACCTCGTAGCCGACGCCGCGGGTGCCGTAGGAGCCGATGTAGGAGAGGTCCTTGCGGAGCTTGGCCGAGTTGACCCCGGCGGCGACGGCCAGCTCTTCGCTGGAGACCGTGCCCGAGCCCTGCTCCTGGAGGGCGGAGAGCACCCGCAGGTAGACGGCCAGCCGGGCGACGGCGGCCTCGGGGATGGCCCTGGCCCGGTCCCGGGCGGCGGGGACGACCGCGACCCGGGGGATCGGCGCGGTGATCTCCGCGGCGGTCGGGGCGGCCGGGTCGGAGCCGACCCCGTTCCGCTGGCCTCGCTGTGCCGCCACGCTGCTACTCCTCGACAGACATGTCACCGGGTTGTCACCACGGTACCGCTTGTGAAGGTGTGCACAAAGTCAGTGGTAGAGGGCTTGACCGACACCACACTGTCCCTCTGGGGGAGAGACGTGGGCCACTTTCACCGTGTCCTTCTGCAGTCCTTCTTTAGCCATCACCCGCACGTGCGAGCGGGGCGGGACCGAAGTCCCGCCCCGCGGCTCTTGCTGCCTTGCCTCACGCGCTCTTACCTCACGCGCTGGGCACCATGACCTTGTCGATCACGAACACGGTGGCGTTCGAGGTCGGGATGTTGCCGCACAGCACCTTGGCGCCGTTGACGGTCATGCCCGAGGTCGCGTCGCCCTCGATCTTCAGCTCGGGGGCGGAGCCGTTCAGCGACTTGACGCTGCCCGCCTCGGCCAGGCCCTCGGCGTCGTAGCGGGTGCTGAGGACGTGGAACTGCAGGATCGGGGCCAGCTGGTCGGGAGCGGCCGCGAGCGCCTTGAACTTCGCGTCACCCAGCGCGTCGAAGGCTGCGTCCGCCGGGGCGAACACGGTCAGCGCGGGGGCGGTGTTGAGCGTGTCGCCCAGGCCGTCGACCGCGCCGACGGCGGCGACGAGCTTGGTCAGCAGCGGGTTGGTGCTCGCCGCGGTGGCGACCGGCTGCGGGCCCATGGCCTCGAGGCCGCCGGGCTCGCTGCCCTTGGGCAGCATGCCGCAGGCGGGGCCGAAGGTGTCGGCCGCGGTGGTCACGCCCTCCCCGCCCCCGGCGGCCGTCGTTGTCGTCGTCATGGCCTCCGTGGTCGTCGCCGGGGCCATGGTGGTCGTGGTGCCGCCGGTCGACGGCTGCTCACTGTTGCTGCACGCGGTAAGGGCGAAAGCGGCTGCGGCAACCGCTGCTGCAGCGGGAACCAGCTTCATATTCACCTTGGATCACTCCGTTTCCGAATGGACTCTCATCGTTACTTCGGCGCCGATGGCCCGAAGGTTGGGTTCCCGATCGGGGGAAACCGATTTCTTTTTCGAGTTGCGGGAGCTGTCAAAGCGTGCTCTGCACAAATCAGGTTCACGAATGGGTGGTCACGCCACGTTGAAGAGAATCGAGTGCCAGCCCGTCGCCCCGTCGGGGATCGGCGCCACGCGCTCCTCGACCTGCGTGTACCCGCCGCGGTCGGTGGCCCGGACCTCGACGCGGTGGCTGCCCGCGGCCAGGGTGACCTCGAGCTTCCACATCCGCCACGTCTGGTCGTTGACCTCGGTGGTGAGGTCGGTCTCCTGCCACTGGCCGCCGTCGAGGCGGATCTCCACCTTCTCCACGCCGGTGGTCTGCGCCCAGGCGATGCCCGCGAGCGTCACCGCCCCCGCGGGGAAGGTCTGGAACGGCTTGGGCACGTCGATGCGCGACATGGTCTTGATCGGGGCGACCTTGCCCCAGCCGCGGTCCTGCCAGTAGAACGCCTTCTCGCCGTCGCGGATCAGCTCCAGGTCCACGACCCACTTGGTGGCGGAGACGTACCCGTAGAGGCCCGGGACGACGACGCGCGCCGGGAACCCGTGCTCCAGCGGCAGCGGCTCGCCGTTCATGTTGATGGCCAGCAGCGCGCCGCGCTCCTCGGACATCATGTCCGCGACCGGGGTCGCGGTGGTCCACCCGTCCACACTGGTCGCGAACACCTGGCCCGCCTCGGGGCGCACGCCCGCTTCCATCAGCAGCTCGCGCATCGACACGCCCACGAAGTTGGCGGTGGAGATGAGCCCGCCGCCGATCTCGTTGGACACGCAGGTCATGGTGATCGTCTTCTCGATCTGGGTCCGCCCCCGGATGTCGTCGAAGGTCAGCTCCAGCTCGTTGTCGACCAGTCCGTGGACGCGCAGGCGCCAGTCCTCGGCCCGCACCCGCGGGACCGTCAGCGCGGTGTCGATGCGGTAGAAGTCCTTGTTGGGCGTGATGAAGCTCGGCGTGCCCGCCTTGGCGAAGTCCGCGCCCGCCGGGATGGGCGGCGCGGGGCGGGCGGCGGTGACCACGCCCACGGCCTGCCGCGAGCCCTGGATGTCGGCGCGGCCGCCCAGGTACTGCCCGCCGACGGCGGCCACCCCCACGCCCGCGGCGACACCGCCGGAGGTCACCAGGAACCGCCGCCTGCCGACGCCGCTGTCCCGCGCGGTCCCGCCGGGCTCGGCGCCCGCGGGCACGGGCTCGCCAGGGAATCCGTCAGTGGGCTCGTCAGGGCCTTTGCCTGTGGTTTTGCCTGGGGCCTTGCCCGTGACCGTGGTCGACGGACCCGCGGTCATGGCCAGGGCGTGCAGCCAACGCAGGACGACCACGCCCGCCACGATGCTCGCGATCGGGGCGAGGACGGCCAGCTGGCCGACGTCGGGCCGGTACAGCACGGCGGCGACGCCGATCAGCCCGAGCACGACGGCCAGCACGGTGCCAGGCAGCGGCGAGCGCCGCGACAGCAGGCCCGCCAGCACGGCGAACCCCACCAGCGCCACGGCGATGCCGATGAACAGCAGCAGCTTGTCCCACTCGGGGCCGAACTGCTTGCCGAACTCCACCAGCCACGGCGGTGAGAGGTCGACGGCGCTGTTGGCCACGGCCAGGTAGGGCGAGGCACTGCTGCCGACAAGGGCTGCGACGAGGTGGCCCGCGGCCAACGCGGCGCCCACGCCCAAGACGCCGATGAGGGCCGCGACGTGCCACCGCAGGCGGGTTTCCATGTGAGTCATTCGGCCCAACCGGCCCCGCGGATTGTCACGAACCCAGAACGGTCCGCAACCGGTCTTCCTCCACGCGCCAGTAGCCGTGCTCGGCGCCGTCGACCAGGATCACCGGCACCCGGTCGCCGTACTCGGCGCGCAGCTCCGGGTCGCCGTCGACGTCGACGGCCGCCCATCCCACGCCCAGCTCGCCGCAGATGCGCGCGACGTCGGCCTCCGCGGTCTCGCACGACGGGCAGCCCGCCCGCGTCATCACCTGAACTCGCACGCCGCCACGCTACCGGCGCAGGCTGGCCCGCCGGAGCTTGCCGGTGGCCGAGTGCGGCAGGTGCGGGGTGAACTCGACCGCGGCGGGCACCTTGAACCGGGCCAGCCGCTCGGCGCAGTGCGCGCGCAGCGCCTCGGCGTCCAGCTCGGCGTCCGGACGCAGCACGACGACGACCTTGACCCGCTCGCCCGCGCGCTCGTCGGGCACGCCGATCGCGGCCACCTCCAGCACCTCGGGCAGCTCGGCGACGACCTGCTCGACCTCGTGCGGGTAGACGTTGAACCCGTTGACGATGATCAGGTCGCCCGCCCGGTCGACCAGGTGCAGGTCGCCGTCCTCGTCGAGGTAGCCGACGTCGCCGGTGCGGAACCAGCCGTCGGACCCGGGGCCGTGGTGGCCGTCGGGCCAGTAGCCGCTGAACAGGTTCGCCCCGCGCGCGGCGACCAGGCCGGTGTCGGTGTCGTCGGTGAAGTCCATGGCGACGGACCCGCCGTCGGCCCCGTCGGGGGCGCCGCCCACCGGGGTGCCGTCGCTGTCGACGAGGCGGATCTCCACCCCCGGGATGGGCCTGCCCACCGAGCCGGGCTTGGCGGCGCCGCCGACCAGGGTGGAGGTGAGCACCGGGCCGGTCTCGGTCAGGCCGTAGCCCTCGAAGACCGACAGGCCGGTCTCGGCCCGGAACAGCGCCAGCGTGCCGGGGGTGAGCGGGGCCGCGCCCGAGGTGCAGATGCGCAGGGTGGCCAGGGCCTCGCCGAGCCGGTCGGCGCCCGCGAGGGTCAGCGCGGTGTACATGGCGGGCACGCCGATGAACACCGAGACCCGGTGCCGCTCGCACAGCTCGAGCACCGGCTCCACGGCGAACTTGTCGACCAGGACGCCGGTGGCCCCGGTGGCGGCGACCTGCCACAGCCCTGACTGGCCGTAGGCGTGCGACATGGGGATCGACAGCAGCACCCGGTCGGTGGCGGTGACCGGCGCGGGCCGCAGCTGCCCGCACTGCGCGGCGTTGGACAGCAGCGCCCGGTGCGACAGCATCGCCCCGCGCGGCTCGCCGCCGGTGCCGGAGGTGTAGGCGAGCACGGCGATGTCCTCGCCGCCGCCGACCGCGGCGACCTTCTCGGCCGGTTCGGGCGGATTCAGGTCGGACAGGTCCAGGTCAGGCGGGTCCAGGACGGTCAGGCCGGTCAGCTCGCCGAAGCCGAGCACGGCGCCGCTGTGCGCGAGCTGCCGCTCGATCTCGCGGGGCGCGGCGTCCATGTCCACCGGCACGGCGATCCCGCCCGCGCGCAGGACCCCGAACAGCGCCACGCAGAACGCCGCCCCGGTGGGCATCCGCAGGGCGACCCGGTCGCCGGGGCGCAGGCCCGTGCCGAGCAGCCGGGCGGCGCAGCGGTCGACGGCGGTCTCGACCTGCTGCCAAGTGAGTGAAGCCGACGCGGAGGGATCGACCAGCGCCAGATGTCGGGGTACCTTCGCGCTCGCTTCGGAGACGAGGTCCGCGAGATTGCCGGTCGGCGGTCCGTGCATCGTGTCGTCCTCAATCGCTGTCGGGCCGAGTCGCAGGGAGATCGTTCCAGAGCCGATCGCAGTGTGGCACGGGTCACCCGCGTCACGATTAACTACCTGCCACGTCCCGTCCTTGGACTCGGACTTGGTGCCTACTAAGAAGTAGCAACCCCGTAAGCTGCGAGCTCGGACCACATCGAGGGAAGTGTGCGCCTGCCCGATGACCCGCCAGACGCGCCCGCCGCAGGCCTCCGCCGTGCCGCAGGCCCGATCCGCACCGGATCGGGCGGCTGAGGTGCGCGCTGACGCCGAGCCGACCCAGCCCGACGGCGAGTCGGTGCCCGAGCCGGGGCCCGAGCCGGTGGCCGACGCCCAGGCGCCCACCCAGGCGCCCGCCGAGGGGCACGGCGCCGCCTGGGACCTCGTCCACGCGGCCCAGGGCGGCGACACGGTCGCCTTCGGCAGGCTCTACGACCGCTACGTCGACATCGTCTTCCGGTACGTGCTCTTCCGCGTCGGCGACCGCGAGCTGGCCGAGGATGTCACCAGCGAGACGTTCCTGCGCGCGCTGCGGCGCATCACCACCGTCAGCTACCAGGGCCGCGACGTGGGCGCGTGGTTCGTCACCATCGCCCGCAACCTGGTCCTCGACCACGTCAAGTCCAGCCGCTACCGGCTGGAGATCACCACCCCCGAGATCCGCGACTCCGAGCGCGTCGAGGCGGGCCCCGAGCAGCAGGTGATGTCCAAGGTCACCCGCGAGGCGCTGCTGGCCTGCGTCGACCAGCTCGGCGACGACCAGCGCGAGTGCATCGTGCTGCGCTTCCTGCAGGGCCTGACCGTCGCCGAGACGGCCAGGGTGATGAACCGCAACGAGGGCGCGGTCAAGGCGCTGCAACACCGCGCCGTCCGACGGCTGGGCCAGCTGTTGCCCACCGAGATCAGATAGCGCCCGCCGGATACGGTTCACTGCCGTAACCCCGCACGCGCGGCGCTCGTTTCACTGGGCGAGATCGAACACGAGTCGGAGTGGGATGGTGCAGAGCGGGACCGGGCCGCAGGGCCCTCGACGCCAGCGGGAGCCGGACGACGGCGACCGCGCCGGGGCGACCCCGGCCACCGACGACGCCGTCATCGCCCTGCTGGCCGAACTCGCCCCGCTGACCGCCCCGGACCGCGCCGAGCGCGACCGGATGCGGGAGCGGGTGCTCGCCGGGCTGAACCGGCCGAGCCCCGTCCCCCGCACGCCGAGCCCCCGACCGGCGCGGGCGGGCCGGGCCCCCCGCGGCAGGCGGGCGGCCGGTGCCGCGACGCGTCCCGGGGACGAGCCGAGAGCCAAGGGCTACGGCGCCCGCGGCCGCTTCGCCATCGCCTCCGTCGCCGTGCTCGCCCTGGTGTTCTCCCTGGCCGGGATGAGCCTGCTGCTGGCCCGTGACGCCCTGCCCGGCGACCCGCTCTACGGCGTCAAGCGCACCGGCGAGGCCGCCTCCCTCGGCCTGACCTTCGGTGACGAGGGCCGCGGGTTCAAGCTGCTGGAGTTCGCCACCGACCGCGTCGGCGAGCTGGAGACGCTGGCCCAGGCGTACGCCGACCCCGCGAACGCGCCCCTGGGGGCGTACCTCTCGGCGCTGGCCGACTTCGACCAGGACGCCGCGGCGGGCTCGCGCTCGCTCACCGAGGTGGCCGCCGCCGGGCGCGATGGCGCGCTGCTGGGCACCCTGCGCGACTGGGCGGGCCACCAGCGCGTACGCCTGGGCACGCTGCGAGCGCCCGCGGCCGCGCTCACCCCGCAGGCGGTGTCGCTGGCCCTGCTCGGCCGCATCGACGACCGCGCCGCCGCGCTGTCCGGCAGGCTCGCCTGCGCGCAGGTCACCTCCGGCGCCCTCGACGAGCTCGGCCCGCTGCCCGCCACCACCGCGTGCGCGCCCGCCCCGGTGGCCACCTCGCCGCTGGGCGTCCCCTCGCCCGCCCCCACCGCGACCGCTCCCGGCCCCGGCACGGCCCCTGGCCGGACCGCGGGCGGCCCCACCACCCCCGGCGGCCCCGAGCCGTCCCCGCGGGCCACGGGCACCCCCACGCCCCCGTCAGCGCCCACCACGACGCCGCCGCCCACGACCACGACGGGGCCGAACGCGCTGCCGCCACTGCCGCTGCCGCCCATCGAGGTTCCCCCTCTGCTGCCGGGTTTGCCGGACTAGGAGATCGGTCCACTTCCCGAGCGCGCGATCGTGCCCGATCGCTAGGCTGTTGTCCAAAGCGAGTACGGGAGGCGTGGGTGTCGTCGCTGCGGCGGGAGGAACTTGCGGAGCTGGACCAGATCGCCGTGGAGGCCGGTCAGGCCAGTGCCGAGGCGGCCGTCGCGCTGAGCCAGGACGTCGACGACCCGGTCGACCTCACGGCCGCGGCCTTCTTCGACGTCGACAACACCATGATGATGGGCGCGTCGATCTTCCACTTCGCCCGCGGCCTCGCCTCCCGCAAGTTCTTCACCAACGCCGACCTCGCCCGCTTCGCCTGGCAGCAGATGATGTTCCGGGTGGGCGGCAGGGAGAGCGTCGAGGGCATCCGCAACCACCGCGAGCAGGCACTGTCCTTTGTGGCCGGGCACTCCGTCGGCGAGCTGCGCGACCTCGGCGAGGAAATCTTCGACGAGCTGATGGCCGACCGGATCTGGCCGGGCACGCGCGCGCTGGCGCAGATGCACCTCGACGCCGGGCAGCGGGTGTGGCTGGTGACGGCCACCCCGGTCGAGCTGGCGACCATCATCGCCAGGCGGCTGGGGCTGACCGGGGCGCTGGGGACGGTGGCCGAGAGCGTGGACGGGGTGTTCACCGGCAAGCTGGTCGGGGAGCTGCTCCACGGGCCCGCCAAGGCCCACGCCGTGCGCTCGCTGGCCGCGCGCGAGGGCCTGGACCTGCGCCGGTGCACGGCGTACTCGGACTCCTCCAACGACGTGCCGATGCTGTCGGTGGTGGGCACCGCGGTCGCGGTGAACCCCGACGGCGGGCTGCGCGACGCCGCGCGCAAGCGCGGCTGGGAGATCCGGGACTTCCGGACCGGGCGCAAGGCCGCGAAGATCGGCGTGCCGTCGGTCCTGGGGGCGGGCGCCGTCGCGGGCGCGGTGGCCGCGGGCCTCGCCTACCGCCGCCGCGCCATCTGACCCACCAGATCCAGCAGCACGAAAAAGAGCGGGCGCCCGCCTCGGAATTCGAGGTGGGCGCCCGCTCTCAGCGTGCCGAGACCGCTACTTCTTCAGCTTTCGACGCTGGACACGCGTCTTGCGCAGCAGCTTGCGGTGCTTCTTCTTCGACATGCGCTTGCGGCGCTTCTTAATGACGGAGCCCATAGGTGTCCTTAGCTGTTCGTGGTGAATCTTCGGGTGCCGGGCGCTGAAGGTGCGGGCACGTCACCGACGCGCGCCAAGACACCAGGCACAACGGTCATCCAGGGTACCCGGTTGGGCTGTCCCGTCTTCATCCGGCGTCGAAGTACGCCTTCTCGAGGTACTCGTGCACGGCCTGCTCCGGCACCCGGAACGACTTGCCCACGCGGACCGCGGGGAGGTCGCCGCCGTGGACCAGGCGGTACACCGTCATCTTGGATACTCGCATGATGGTGGCCACCTCGGCCACCGTCAGGAACTGCACCGGTGCCAAGGCCGGCGTGTTGGGGTCGCGCTTGTTCGCAGACATGGTTCACCGCGTCCTTAACCACGTGTCGCGCCGCCGGCTTCCCCACCGACGGTTTCGACACGCACGTGCTCCCCCGAGGGTAGCGGGACTCCTGTGACTCGTGCGACGCCACGACCCCCGAGGAGCGCAACTTGGGAGAAGGTCCGACCCGGTTGGGTCAGTCCTCCTCGTGTTCGCGGCCCAGGTCGCGGGAGCGGTCCCGGGCGGCCTCGATGGCCGCGATCAGGGCCGCGCGGACGCCGTGCTTCTCCAGCTCGCGGATGGCCATGATGGTGGTGCCCGCCGGGGAGGTCACCGCCTCGCGCAGGGTGACCGGGTGCTCGCCGGTCTCCACCAGCATCGCCGCGGCGCCCACGGCGGACTGCACGATCAGCTTCTCGGCGACCGTGCGCGGCAGCCCGAGCAGGATGCCCGCGTCGATCATGGCCTCGACCAGGTAGAAGAAGTACGCCGGGCCGGACCCCGACAGCGCGGTCACCGCGTCCTGCTGGGACTCCGGCACCCGCGCCACCTTGCCGACCGCGGCCAGCAGGTCCTCCACCACGGCCAGGTGCTCCGGGCCCGCGTGGCGGCCGGGGGAGATGGCGCTCATCGCCTCGCCGACGAGCATCGGCGTGTTCGGCATGACCCGCACCACCGGCACCCCGTCGGGCAGCCTGCGCTCGAACAGGGCCGTCGGCAGGCCCGCGCACAGCGAGACGACCAGGGTGCCCGCGGAGACCACCCCGGCCAGCTCGTCGAGCACCGGATCGATGTCCTGCGGCTTGACGGCCACCACCAGCACGTCGGCGGTCTTGGCCGCGGTCGGCACGTCGGCCGAGCGGATGCCGTAGATGGCGGTCAGCTCGGCGGCCCGCTCCGGGTGGCGCTCGGTGAACAGCAGCTCGTCGGCGCTGCGGCCGCCGTGCAGCAGCCCGGAGAGCAGGGCCTCGCCGATCTTCCCGGCGCCGATCACGGCGACGGTGGGGCGCTGGGTCATGGCGACCACCCTAAACGCTCACGCGATCGCCGAGAGGGCGAGTTGCCGCGCCTGGCAGACCAGTCGCCCGGTCGAGTCGACCACGGTGGCGTCGGAGTCGAACCACATGCCGTGGACGGCCTTGGACTCCACCTGGATGCGCAGCCAGCCCGGCGCGGGCCGCGAGCGCAGGTGCGCGGTGAGCTGCACCGTCGGCGACCAGCCCGTGCGGCCCAGGTTGAACGTCACCGGCATCGAGATGTCCCCGGCGACGAGGGCGAAGAGCGGGTCGGCGTGCTCCCCGCGCGGACGGGCCCACAGCCGCAGCCGCAGCGGGTCGCCGACCTGGCCGTGCAGGAACCCGGCCCCGTTGGGGTCCAGGCGCACGTCGCAGCCCGCGGTGAGCTTGAACACCGACGCGGCGGGCAGCGTGGCCAGGTCGATGGCGTTGCCCGGCGGCTCGGCGGGCTGGTTGGGCAGGTCGCTCCACGCCGCGCGCTCGCGGGGCAGGCGCCCGGTGGTGACCATGGCCTCGACGCACGGCCCGCCGCTCTGTTCCAAGTAGACCGACACCACGGTCGTGCGCCGCCCCGACTTGCGGACGTCGGTGCGTAACAGGACCGGCCCGACACCCGGCGGGCGCAGGAACTGCGCGCTCACCGACAGGGGGTCCACCAGCGGCGCGCCCGCGCTGTGCGCGGCCACCGCCGCCCTGGCCATCAGGGCCAGCAGGAAACCCCCATGCGGCCGTCCCCCGACCGTCCAGGACGCGGGCAGGTCGGCGGTGAACGTACCGTCCCCGAGTGCCCGCACCCTGGTCGCCGCGGCGAACGCCCCACCCGCGGGCGTCTGCCCGCCCACCCGCACGTCGCCGTGCCCAGCAGCACTACTCATGAGCGACAGCCTGCCACGCCGGGTGGGCGGGTTTCGCCTTGCACGGCCCCAAATAGTCTTCTCAGCCCCGACTGGCGAGCGCGCGGAGGAAGAACGCGGTGTTCGCGGGGCGCTCGGCCATCCTGCGCATGAGGTAGCCGTACCACTCCCCGCCGTAGGGGACGTACACCCGCACGGTGTGGCCGAGGCGGGCCAGACGGCGCTGCTCGTCGGGGCGGACCCCGTAGAGCATCTGGAACTCGAAGGAGCCCGGCTTGCGCCCGTGGGCCTCGGCGCGCTCGGCGATGATGGCCACCAGGCGCGGGTCGTGGGTGGCGAACATCGGGTACCCGTCGCCCGCGAGCAGGGCGTTGACGCAGCGCACGTAGCTCAGGTCGACCTCGTCGCCCGCCGGGTAGGCCACCGACTCCGGCTCGGCGTAGGCGCCCTTGCAGAGGCGCACGCGCGAGCCGGTGGAGGCCAGAGCGGTGGCGTCGCCGAGGGTGCGGCGCAGGTAGGACTGCAGGACGGCGCCCACCCATGGCCACGTGGCGCGCAGCTCGGCGAGGACGCGCAGGGTGGAGTCGGTGGTGGTGTGGTCCTCCATGTCGAGGGTGACCGTCGTGCCCGCCGCCTCGGCCGCCCGGCAGATGCGCCGGGCGTTGGCCAGGGCCATGCCCTCGTCCAGGAGCTGGCCGACGGCGGTGAGCTTGACGCTGACCTCGGCCCGGTCGGCGAGGCCCTCGGCGCTGAGCCTGCCGAGCAGGTCCTCGTAGGCGCGGACGGTGTACTCGGCCAGCGCGGCGTCGGTGGTGTCCTCGCCGAGGTAGTCGAGGGTGACGGCGAGGCCGTCCCCGGTGAGCTGCCGGGTCACGGCGACGGCGTCGGCAGTGGTCTCGCCCGCCACGAAGCGGCGCACCACATCCCGACTGAGCGGCGCGGTCGCGACCGCCCGCCGAATGGCGCCGTTCTTGGCGGCGGCCAGGATGATCGAACGCAAGGGGTTCACGAGCGAAAGGGTACGACCCGGGGAGCGGGCACGGGCAGCCTATGGGTTCATCCCATGTTTTGGTGCTGAACCACGGCCTAGAGGTGCGTCCTGGCGAACTGCAGGGCCTCCGCCAGGTCCTTCATCCGCTCGGTGGCCGTCCGCGCCCGCCGCGTGTTGACCTCCAGCACCACCTGCCCCGTGAAGCCCTCGCGGGACAGCGCCTGGCACACCTCGGCGCAGGGCTGGCCGCCCCGGCCCGGCACCAGGTGCTCGTCCTTGGCCACCCCGGTGCCGTCCGCGAGGTGCAGGTGGGTCAGGCCCCGGCCCATCCGCCGGGCCAGGTCCACCGCGTCCACCCCGGCGGCGGCGGTGTGCGACAGGTCCAGCGTGTAGTGGCGGTGCCCGACCACGGTCGGGTCCGTCGAGGGGCGGAAGGCGGACACCACGGCACGGCCCCGGCGCACCGGGAACATGTTCTCCACCGCGACCGCGACCCCGCTGTCGGTCTCCAGCTCGTCCACCAGGTCGGGGAAGGCGTCGGCGTAGCGGCGCTGCCACCGGAACGGCGGGTGGACGACGACGGTCCGCGCGCCCAGCTCCTGGGCCGCCTGGACCGAGCGGCGCAGCCGCACCTCGGGATCGGGCGACCAGACCCGCTGGGTGATCAGCAGGCACGGGGAGTGCACGGCCAGCACCGGGACCCCGGTGGCGGCCACCTGGCGGCGCAGGGCCTTGACGTCCTGGCTCAGCGGGTCGACCCAGACCATGACCTCGACGCCGTCGTAGCCCAGCTCGGCGGCCAGAGCGAACCCCGCCGCCGCCGACTGCGGCCAGACGGACGCGGTCGAGAGGCCGACGGGGATCAGGGTCACCGCCCGATGAGCAGCAGCATCGCCGGGGACACCGTCACGACCAGCCCCACCAGGACCGCGAGGACCGTGGTGTTCAGGTCGTCGGCCCTGCGGATGCGCCGGACGATCAGCACCAGCAGGCCGATGACCGCCACGGCGGCGACCAGGGCGGCGACCGGCAGGAAGCCCCACAGCCAGTTGAAGCCCAGCCACACGACCGCGCCGCCGACCACGCCGAGGGCGAGCTGGCCGACCATGATCAGCCACGCCTTCGATGGCGAGATCTCCTCGTCGGCGGTCTCGTCGTCGGCGCCGATCTCGTCGAGGTCCTCGAACTCGTCGAGATCGCCCCGGTCGTCGCGGTCAGCGGTCGCGGGCGAGTCGAGGTCGTCGTGGGCGCGGTAGCCCTCGAAGCGGCGGGCGGCCTTGTCGTCGAAGGCCTCGTGCTCCTCGAGGAACTCCGGCGGCGGCGCCTGGTGGTCGATCGCGGTCTGGGAGGAGTCGCCGGGGAAGTCGCCGGGCCGGACCGGGCGGCTGACCTCGGTGGCCTGGTTGGCGACCGGGCGCGGCGGTATCGGGAGCTGCTGGGACAGCTGCGGCTTGGGCAGCGGCTGTGAGGGCTGCTGAGGCGCCATCGGCAGCTGCTGAGAGGGCTGCTGGAGCGGTTGCGACGGCTGGGGCTTGGGCAGCTGCTGGGACGGCTGCGGGCCCGGCGGGGGCGCGGGCTTGGGGGCGCGCTGGGGCATCCGGGAGGTGCCGGGGGCGCGGCGGGGCAGATGCGGGGAGCGGCCGTTGACGGAGCCGTCGCCCTCATCGTCCAGGGGCGGCAGGCCCCGCTGGGTGTCCGGCCCCACGGGCAGGCCGCGCTGGGTGCCCTGGTCGACCGGCATACCGCGCTGGGTGCCCTGGTCGACGGGCAGGCCGCGCTGGGTGCCCTGGTCGACCGGCATACCGCGCTGGGTGCCCTGGTCGACGGGGAGACCGCGCTGGGTGCCCTGGTCGACCGGCATACCGCGCTGGGTGCCCTGGTCGACGGGGAGACCGCGCTGGGTGCCCTGGTCGACCGGTAGGCCGCGCTGGGTGCCAGGGTCGACGGGGAGACCGCGCTGGGTGCCCTGGTCGACCGGTAGGCCGCGCTGGGTGCCAGGGTCGACGGGCAGGCCGCGCTGGGTGCCTTCCAGCTCCGGCTGGCCGCCGTCGAGGGCGTCGCCGACCCGGCGCGGGTCGCGGCGGGCCGCGTCGGTGGGCAGGCCCCGGCGCGGGGCCTCGGCCTGCGGGTGGCGCGCCTCGGCCTGCGGGTCGAGCGGGCGGCGCGGGGCGTCGGTCTGGGGGTGCCGGGCCTCGGCCTGCGGGTCCAGGGGACGCCTCGGGGCGTCGGCCTGCGGGTGGCGGCCCTCGGCCTGCGGGTCGAGCGGGCGGCGCGGGGTGTCGGGCTGGGTGCGGGCGGCACCGCCCGGCGCGTCCTCGGCGGGCCGCCTGCGCCTGCGCGTGGTGGCGGGCACGCGGGGCAGCTGCTCGGTCATCGGCTCCGGCGGGTCGTGCCGGGGGGCGCGTCGGGGTGGCTGCTGCTCGGCGGGCGGTGCGGCGGGCGCGGGAGGGGGCGGCGCGGGCGCGGCCCGGCGGGACCCTCGGGTCTGGCGGTGCGAGGTGCGCTCGGGGGGCTCCTGGTCCTCCCTGATGGCGGCCATCTCGCCGCTGTCGGACATGACGCGCTCGATGATCGCCTGGGGGGCGGTGTCCGAGACGTCGTCCGCCCTGCGGCGCCGCCGCCTGGGCGCGCCTTCACCCGAGCTGTCGCCGTACTTGGCCAACAGCTCGGCAACGGTGCGCTGCTGCGTGCGCTCCGACCCGCCTTCGTGACTCATCCACTCCACCGTGCCCCGTGTGGGCCGATCCGTCCAGTGCGCGCACGGCCAACGGGCGACCACGCGCGGGCAGCGGCGGTGACTACTTCACCGCCGATGTCGATGTGACAGTGTGGTCCCCACCGTTCGTCTGGTCCAGCCGCCTCAGGATGACGCCTTCGCGCAGCGCCCACGGCCCGATCTCCAACTCCGACAGTGACAACGCTCGCATCGTGGCCTGCGCCACAAGCGCGCCCGCGACGAGCTGGTGCGCCCGCGACGAGCTGACCCCTTCCAGCTCGGCCAGGTCGGCGGCCGACATCCGGGAGACGAACGCCAACAGCTGCCGCAGGCCCGACTCGGTCAGGGTACGTCGTACCCGGGCCCCGGCCGACGAGGGCGCCGCCCCGGTGAGCCGGGCCAGCGTGCGGAAGGTCTTGGAGGTGGCCACCGCCCGGTCCGGCACGCCGTGGCGGGCCAGCCGCTTGGCCACCGGGGCGAGCTGCTCGGTCAGCCACTCGGTCGCCGAGTCGATCTCCGCGCGGGACGGCGGGTCGGCGGTGAACCGGGTGCGGGTGAGCCTGCCCGCGCCCAGCGGGACCGACAGCGCCACGTCCGGGTCCTCGTCCACCCCGACGGCCAGCTCCAGGGAGCCGCCGCCGATGTCGAGGACCAGCAGGTTGCCCGCCGACCACCCGTACCAGCGGCGCGCGGCCAGGAACGTCAGCCTGGCCTCGTCCTCCCCGGAGAGCACCTTCAGCTCGACCCCGGTCTCGGCGGCCACCCTGGCCAGCACGGCCGAGGAGTTCGACGCCTCGCGCACCGCCGAGGTGGCGAAGGCCATCAGCTCGGCGCAGCCCAGCCGCCTGGCCGAGGTCTTCGCCGAGGCGACCGTGCGGACCAGCTCATCGGCCCCGGTGCGGGAGAGCTCGCCTCCCCGGGTGATCCGCTCGGCCAGCCGCAGCACGGTCTTCTCCGAGCAGGCGGGCGTGGGGTGGGCGCCCCGGTGGGCGTCCACCACGAGCAGGTGGACGGTGTTGGACCCGACGTCGAGTACTCCTAGGCGCATCAAGACTCGAACTTATAGCCCAGCCCCCGAACAGTCACCAGGTGGCGCGGCGATGCCGGGTCCGGTTCGATCTTGGAGCGCAGCCGCTTGACGTGGACGTCGAGGGTCTTGGTGTCGCCGACGTAGTCCGCGCCCCACACCCGGTCGATGAGCTGGCCCCGGGTGAGCACCCTGCCGACGTTGCGCAGCAGGTACTCCAGCAGGTCGAACTCCTTGAGCGGCAGCGCGACCTCGGCGCCGTCGACGGTCACCACGTGCCGCTCGACGTCCATGCGCACCGGGCCCGCGGCGAGCACCTGGGGCAGCAGCTCGTCGGCGGCGCTCTCGCCGCCGCGGCGCAGCACGGCACGCACGCGGGCGATCAGCTCGCGCGCGGAGTAGGGCTTGGTGACGTAGTCGTCGGCGCCGAGTTCCAGGCCGACGACCTTGTCGATCTCGCTGTCGCGGGCGGTCACCATGATCACCGGGACCGCGGAGCGCTGGCGCAGGGCCTTGCAGACGTCGGTGCCGCTCATGCCCGGCAGCATCAGGTCGAGCAGGACGATGTCGGCGCCGTTGCGGTCGAACTCCTCGAGGGCCTGCTGGCCGGTGACCGCGACGGCCGCGGTGAAGCCCTCCTTGCGCAGCAGGAAGGCCAGGGGGTCGGCGAAGGACTCCTCGTCCTCGACGATCAGCACTCTCGTCATGCCGTTCCTCCAGGTTCAGCGGCGCCGTCGGACTTCGACGGGGCCAGCGCCGGGGTGCGGGCCCCGGCACGGACAGGGTCGGCGAGGCCCGCCGGGTCGGCGGCGGCGTCGGCCGGGATGGTCGCCAGGTGGGCGGGGATGCGCAGGGTGAACGTCGACCCCAGGCCGGGCTTGCTCCAGAGGGCCACCTCGCCGCCGTGGTTGGCCGCGACGTGCTTGACGATGGCCAGGCCGAGGCCGGTGCCGCCGGTGGCCCGCGAGCGCGCCTTGTCCACGCGGTAGAACCGCTCGAACACCCGCTGCTGCTCGTCCTCGGCGATGCCGATGCCCCGGTCGGTCACCGAGATCTCGACGAACCCGTCGACCTCCTGCCTGCTCACCGACACCGGGCTGCCCGGCGGCGAGTAGGCCAGGGCGTTGTCGAGGAGGTTGGACAGGGCGGTGACCAGCAGCGTGCGGTCGCCGTCGACGAGCAGGCCGGTCTCGGCGTCGGTGGCGATGTCGATGCCGGTGGAGTCCATGGCCAGCCGCGCGCGGCCCAGCGCCTCGCGGACCACCGCGTCGACCTCGACGGCGTGCATCTCCGGCAGCCGCTCGGCCCCCTGCAGGCGCGACAGCGCGATCAGCTCGGTGACCAGCCTGCCCAGCCGGTTGGCCTCGTGCAGGACCTTGGTGGTGAAGCGGCGGACTTCCTCGGGGTCGTCGGTGGCGTCGAGCACGGCCTCGGCGAGCAGGGCCATCGCCCCGACCGGGGTCTTGAGCTCGTGGCTGACGTTGGCGACGAAGTCGCGCCGGGTGGCCTCCAGGCGCACCGCGTCGGACTGGTCGTCGGCCTCGACCACGGTGAACCCGTCGCCGAGCGGGCGGACCTCGCCGAGCACGGCCTCGGGGCTGCGCCGCCCGCGCGACTCCAGCGGGGAGATGTCGACCTCGACGGGCTCGCCGGTCTCGCGCACGACCTCGGCGGCCTTGCGGGCCCTCGGGTCGACCTGGTTGGCGCGCACCAGGCCGAGGGCCTCGGCGCGCGGGTTGTGGATGACGACGTCGCCGAAGTGGTTGAGCACGACCACCCCGGTCCTGCTGGCCTGGACTATGCGGCCGAGCAGGTCGGAGACGGTGGGGCCGGTCGGCTGCCGGGGTTTGCGGGCCCGGGTGCGGGCGATCGCGAAACCGACGAACAGGCCGGTCAGCAGTGCGCCGAGCGACAGGAGGAGACAGACCGGGGCGGCCACGAGGGGATCGTAAGCAGGTGGGGAGGGGTTTGGACCAGCCCGAATGGCGGTTCAGTGACCCTGCTGACACCTTCCGGCCACTTATTCCCCGGTCGGACAGCCTTCGTTCACCCGTTGGTGGCTTTCGGTCCCGGGGGCGGCGACGGCGCGCCGTCCCCGGGACCAGTGGCTTACTTGCCCTGGTTGGCGACCTTGTTGATGGCGGCCTCGGCGGCGGCCGGGTCGAGGTACTGCCCGCCCGCGGTCTTCGGGCGCAGGTCCTCGTCGAGGTCGTAGCGCAGCGGGATGCCGGTGGGGATGTTGAGCTTGCTGATCGCCTCGTCGGAGACGCCGTCGAGGTGCTTGACCAGCGCGCGCAGCGAGTTGCCGTGCGCGGCGAGCAGGATGGTCTTGCCCGCGCGCAGGTCCGGGACGATCTCGGCGTCCCAGTAGGGCAGCAGCCGGGCGACGACGTCCTTGAGGCACTCGGTCAGCGGCAGGTCGGCGCCGAGGTCGGCGTAGCGGGGGTCGCCGTCCTGGCTGTACTCGCTGCCGGGCTCGATGGGCGGGGGCGGGGTGTCGTAGGAGCGGCGCCAGAGCATGAACTGCTCCTCGCCGAACTCGGCGAGGGTCTGCTTCTTGTCCTTGCCCTGCAGGGCGCCGTAGTGGCGCTCGTTGAGCCGCCAGTCGCGCTTGGCCGGAATCCAGTGCCGGTCGGCCGCGTCGAGGGCGTAGTAGGCCGTGGAGATGGCGCGCCGCTGCAAGGAGGTGTGCACGATGTCGGGCAGCACGCCCGTCTCGCGCAGCAGCTCGCCGCCGCGGATGGCCTCGGCGACGCCCTTCTCTGACAGCGGGACGTCCACCCAGCCGGTGAACAGGTTCTTCGCGTTCCACGTGCTCTCGCCGTGGCGGAGCAGGACCAGGGTTCCGATTCCCATAATCGGCAAGCCTGCCAGATGCCGACCGGGCGCGACCGGGCCCGACCGTGGCGAACGCCACTCGCGCGGGGCGGTGACCTCCGCGCGGGCCGTCCACCGTCACGCGTTGGGCCGAACGGTCCCGATCACTACACTCGCCCCCACTCGGCGTCACCCCTTAGTGTGGCTAAAGGTGTTGTTGACAACGACCGAGTGACGGGAAAGTTGCGCACGCACGCGCTTTCGAGACCGAATAGTTACCTACGGAGAGCGATTTTCCCGTTTGGGGGATTGGGCGGCCCTTGTGGAGTTGTCTGCCGTCTGACAGGTTGGGCCCCAGCCGAAGCCGGGCCAGCTCCCACGCACTCCCTGGTCCGGACGGCGACAGTGCGGTCCGACTCCCCTGCCGGACCGCATCGCCCGACCGGCCCTGAGGTGCCCCCCGCCTCATGGACCGGCTGGGAACGCCGCGGGGCGGTTCACTTCCGCGACTCCCCCTCGCAGAACCGCCCCGCGCCTCCCGTTTCCTGGCCTTCAGGCCTCCGCGGTCCCCGGCAGCTCCGGCGCCACCCGGCGCTTCGGGCCGGGCCGCGCCCGCCACCACCGCCACGCCAGCACGCCGCCGATCGCGATGACCACCGCGAAGGGCAGCACCACGGCGACGAAGCGCAGCAGCGCGCCCAGGGTGTCGGTGAAGGCGCGCCAGCCGGTGGCCAGCGCTCCCAGCACCCCGTCGTCCTCCTCGACCACGGGCGCGGGCTCGCCGACGCGCCTGATCGTGAGCGTGACCGTGGAGACCGCGACCTGGCCGGAGAGGGTCTCCCTGCGCTTGAGCAGCGATTCGAGGTCAGCCTCGCGGCGGGTCAGCTCGGCCTCGACGCGCACGATCTCGTCGAGGTCGGTCGCCTTGGCGAGCAGTGCGCGCACCCGCGCGACGCTCGTGCGCTGGGTGGTGATCCGGCTGTCCACGTCGACCAGCTGCTCGGTCACGTCGTCGGCGGTCTGCGAGCTGCTGACCAGCGTCCCGACTCGGCCCAGCTCGCCCACGACCCGGTCGAACTGGTCGGAGGGCACGTGCAGGGTGAGCCTGGCGTGGTTCGAGCGGACCTCGGAGCCGCCGGTGTAGCCGCCCGCGGCGGTCACGATCCCGCGCGCCTGCTCGGCGGCGGGCAGGACCTCGGGCGAGGTGACCTCCAGCGTCGCGGTCCGGATCAGCTTGCGGTCGACGCCCGGCTGGGCGACCTGCGCCGCCCGCGGCGGCTCGGCCTGGTCGGCCGCGGAACCCCCTTCGGGGGCCTGTGGGGCCTCGGCGCCGCCGCGGGAGCCCGCGTCCCGCTCGGCGGCGGGCATGGGGGCGGCGTGGTCGGCCGAGCTCCCGGT
This sequence comes from Actinokineospora lacus, assembly GCF_053813445.1. NCBI lineage: Bacteria > Bacillati > Actinomycetota > Actinomycetes > Pseudonocardiales > Pseudonocardiaceae > Actinokineospora > Actinokineospora lacus. Next base: position 705,463 of record NZ_JBQERA010000001.1, on the reverse strand, counting down.
GGACGCCGAGCAGCCCGCCGCCCCCGCGGCGGCGAGCAGCAGCACGGCCAGCAGCCGGTTCCTGATCATGGGTCCTCCTGTGGGTCTCCCCCCACAGACGGGCCCTGTCGGCGCCGCGTTGCCGGTTGCCGGTTACGAGTCGGACTCGGTCGGCTTGAGCAGGTGCTCGAACGCCTTGAGGTTGGCCAGCGACTCCCCGCGCGAGACCCGCCAGTCGTACTCGCGGCGGATCGCGGTGGCGAAGCCGATCTCCAGCAGCGTGTTGAAGTCGCCGTCAGCGGCCTCCAGCACCTGCCCGAGCAGGCGGTCCAGCTCGTCGGCGGTCACCGAGTCCGGCGCGGTCCTGCCGATGAGGTAGATGTCGCCGGACTTGTCGACGGTGTAGGCCACGCCGTAGAGCTTGGCGTTGCGGCGCAGCAGGAACCGGTAGACCTCCTCGTGCGCCTCGTCGGGCCTGCGGCAGACGAACGCCTCCACCAGCAGCGCGTGCCTGCGCGCGATGAGCCAGCAGTTCGTCTGCTGCTTGCGGGTGCCCGGCAGGGTCACCAGGTAGCGGCCCGGCTCGGGGGTCTCGTAGGTCAGCTCGCGCTCGTCGAGGGCGCTGCGGATGGTCTGGTCGAGATCGGCGGTCACACCGCAACCTCAGCACGGGCCAGGGAGTACCGCAGGGCGCGGTCGGCCCCGATGTAGGCGCGGATGAGGGCGTCGGTGGTCCGGTCCCAGGAGAACTGGCGGGCGTGGCGCACCGCGCCCGCGGCCAAGACCGCGCGCAGCCCGGGGTCGGCCAGCCTGCCGAGGGCCGCGGCCCAGTCGCCGGTGCGGTGCCCGTCGACGAGCAGGCCGGAGACGCCGTCGGCCACCGCGACCGGCAGCCCGCCCACGGCCGCGGCGACGACCGGCGTGCCGCTGGCCTGCGCCTCCACCGCGACCAGGCCGAAGCTCTCGTTGTGGCTGGGCACCGCGACGACGTCGGCGGCCCGGTACACCGAGGCCAGCGCGGCCCCGCCCTGCGGCGGCAGGAACCGGACCACGTCGGTGATGCCCAGCGCGACGGCCAGCTCGCGCAGCGCGGTGGGCTGTTCCAGGCCGGACCCGGACGGCCCGCCGACGACCAGCACGACCAGCCGCTCCCGGGGCACGGCGCCGCTCGCCAGCAGCTCGGCGGCGGCGCGCAGCAGCACGTCGGGGGCCTTGAGCGGCTGGATGCGCCCGACGAAGGCGAACACCAGCGCGTCCGGGGCGATGCCCAGGTGCGCCCGGTCGGCGGCCCGCTTGCCCGGCCGGAAGCGGTCCAGGTCGACCCCGGGGGCGACGGTGTCGACCTTGCCGGGGTCGGCGTCGTAGAGGTCGAGGAGCTGGCGGGCCTCGACGTCGGTGTTGGCGATGAGCTTGTCGGCCTCGTCGACCACCTGCTGCTCGCCGATCACCCGCCCGCGCGGCTCGGGGGTGTCCCCCTCGGCGAGCGCGGCGTTCTTGACCTTGGCCAGGGTGTGCGCGGTGTGCACCAGCGGCACGGCCCAGCGGTCGCGGGCCAGCCAGCCCACCTGCCCGGAGAGCCAGTAGTGGGAGTGCACGAGGTCGTAGTGGCCCGGCTCGTGGCGGGCCTCGGCGCGCAGCACGCCCGCGGTGAACGCGCACAGCTGACCGGGCAGCTCGGCCCGCTCCATCGGCTCGAACGGCCCGGCGGCGACGTGGCGGACCAGCACCCCGGGAGCCAGCTCGGCCACCGGCGGCAGGTCCGAGGACGTCGCCCGCGTGAACACCTCCACCTCGATGCCCCGCCGCGCCATCCGCGTGGCGGTCTCGCTGATGTAGACGTTCATGCCCCCGGCGTCCCCGGTCCCCGGCTGCTCAAGGGGGGAGGTGTGCACGGACAGCACCGCGACCCGTCGCGGTCGGCGCAGCGGGAGGTCCACCCAGGCTCACCCCTTTGTCGACGTCGTCAAGGGAGGCCAACGAAGACGCCCGCCTAATCCTTGCCCGAAGGTGATGTTCGTCACTCAACCTGAGCCGTTAGGCAGTCGACGCCGTGGCCGCCTCCGTCACCGCCGCGCGGGCTGTCGCCGCTGCCTGCCCGGCCGTCTCGACCGCGTGTTCGGCCGCCTCCACCGCGTCCCGGGCGCTCCGCACGGTGCTGGTCACCACGGCGACCGCGTGCGCGGCCTGGTCGGCCGCCGCCCGCACGGCCTGGGCCTCCCGCTTCAGGCCCAGCGCCCACGCGGCGTCCGCCTGCGACCTGGCGTACTCGACAACGGTGCCCGCCTGTTCACCCGCGCTGCCGAACTCGGCCAGCCGGGAGTCGGCGTCGTCGAGGGCCCGGATGTCGGCTAGCACGGCCGCCCCCTGCTCGCACAGCGCGGCGACGTGACCGGCGGCGAGCGCGATCTCCACGTCCCCCACGGTCAGGTACGCGCCGCCCTCGCGGCTCAACCGCAGGCTGACCTGCTCCTCGTGCCCGACGTGGACGCCGACGATCACGTCCACCCCGCGCTCCGGAGACCACCACGTCATCTCGAACCTCCTGTTGATCTTCTGTTCGGCCGTGGCCGGGACCTGCGCGGGGACCGCGTCGAGCGGCCGGTCCGCCGCGAGTATCGTTGTCTCGATCGGTCAAAGTGAGACCGATCACTTGGCGCTAGGCTACGACGTAACTGGTTACTTGACTAGTAATCCGATCGAGTGAGGGGAAGGCGCGTGCCGCTATCGACCACGCCGACCGTGCTGCGGCGGTACATCGCGTTCGAGCTGCGGCGACTCCGCACCGCGGCCGGGAAGAGCCAGCTCGACGCCGCGAAGCGGCTGGACACGGCCAAGTCCCGGATCACGCACCTGGAGACGAGCCGCAACCTGCCCCGGCTGACCGACGTCGAGCTGCTGCTGCCGTTCTACGGCGCCCCCGAGCTTGTCGACAGCTTCCGCGACCTCATCGTCCAGACGCGCAACGCGCCCGCCGCCTTCGAGCCGGACGAGTCCGTTCGGCTCCCGCCCGGATTCGACCTCTACCTGGGCCTGGAACAGGGCGCGTCGCGCATCGTGTCCTGGTCAGCCCTGTTGCCGATGGGGCTCATCCAGTGCCGCGAGTACGCCACGGCCGCGATCTGCGCCGATCGAGCGGGCTTGTCCGACGACGATGTCGAGCGCATCGTTGACCTGCGGATGCACCGGCAGTCCGTCCTCGACCTGGACGACGGCCCGGAATTGGTCACCGTGCTGGACGAGTCGACGCTGCGCCGCCAGGTCGGCGGGCCATCCGTGCTGGCCAGGCAGCTCGACCACCTGCTCGCCATCGGCGAGCAGCCGAACATCGACATCCGGGTGCTGCCGTACTCGGCAGGCGGGCACCCCGCCCTGCACGGGCCGTTCATCCTGCTGGAGTTCCCCATCCCCCGCGATCCCGGCGTGGTCTACCTCGAAGACCGCATCGGCGGGCGGTACCGCGACGACGTCGAGGACATCGACGAGTACATCGCCGTGGCCGACCAGCTCCAGGGTCTAGCCTTGTCAGCAGCGGATTCGGCGCGGTTGATCAACCAGATCAGGAGGGAATTGCCATGACCACGTGGCGGAAGTCGAGCAAGTCCGCGGGCAGCGGCGAGTGCGTTGAAATCGCGAGCACCCTCGGGGCGGTGCGCGACAGCAAGAACCCGGCGGGCCCGACCCTGCCGGGGCCGGTGCCCGCGCTCGTCGCGGCGATCAGGCGGGGCACGCTGAGCTGAGCACCCCGACCCACGACGCCCCCGGCCACGCGACGCGGCCAGGGGCGTTGCCCGTCGACGGGGGTCAGAGCGCCGACATCGCCTGCCACTGGGTCCAGGAGAACAGCCAGTCGTTGACGTCGGAGGTGGTCGGCATGTCCGCCTTGGAGCCGGTGACCTCGACCGGGTCGCCGATGACGGCGCTGTCGAAGTACTTCTTGGCGTCGGCCTCGAACAGGTTCACGCAGCCGTGCGAGGAGTTCTTCTTGCCGATGTTGGCCCGGTTCTCCTCGTTCTCGTGGATGAACTCGCCGTGGTTGGAGAAGCGCACGGCCCACTTCTTCTTGACGTTGGTGTAGCCGTAGCGGGGGTTGGAGAAGTCGCCGACTTCCTCCTTCGCCATCACGATCATGGTGCCGTTGGGGGTGTTGAGGTTCGGGTCGTCCTCGCGGCCGTTGCTGGCCGGGTAGCTCACGTGCAGCTTCCCGTCGCGGTAGACGTCCATCCGGTGCTCCGGGGTGTTGATCTTGACGACCTGGTTGCGGCCGATGCTGAACTCCGTGCTCAGGTCCGACTTGCCGTACGCGCCGCCGCCGTAGGCCACGCCGTAGAGGCTCGCGGTGACGGTGACCTTGGTGTTCGCGGGCCAGTACTCCTTGGGCCGCCAGTCGACCTGGCGGTCGTGCAGCCAGCCCCAGGAGCCCTCCACCGGCACCGAGGTCTCGACCTTGAGCGCCTTCTCCACCGCGGCCTTGTCGACCACCTTGCCCTCGGGGAACTTGAGGCTGATCGGCATGCCCACCCCGACCACGGCGCCGTCGACCGGGTTGATCGTGGCGCGCGGGACGCTCTTGGGGCTGACCGTGGTGAACGAGCCGGTCAGCTCGACCTTCTTGCCGTCGGTGCCGGTCGCCGCGGCGGTGTAGGTGTACTTCTTGCCGTAGCCCAGCGGCTCGGTGGAGGCCCAGCCCGCCTTGTCCTCGGCCAGCTCGCCCTCGACGGACTCGCCCGTCGGGTTGGTCAGCTCGACGGCGTCGATCGTGCCCTCGGCGACGGCGACGGTCACCGGGGCGCTCACCGGCACGCCGGTGGCCGCGTCGGCCGGGGTGGCGGTGAGCTTGGCGACCGGCGGGACGTCGGCGGCGGCCGGGTCACCGGGGGTTCCGGCGATCTCGGAGGTACAGGCGCTCGACAGGGCAAGCGTCAGCAGCAGCGCTCCCAGCAGCTTGTGTCCTGGCACCGGTGGAACCTCCCAAAGAATCGTGTGTCGCCGCTCGCAAGACGCGTGAGCCCCCTCAGGGGTTGCGGCAGGATCGACGTTGTGAACAAGCGCACCGCAGTCGTGACCGGGGCCAGCGCGGGCATCGGCGCCGCCACCGCCCGCCACTTGGCCAAGGCCGGGTTCGCCGTCGTGCTCGGCGCCCGCCGGGTCGAGCCGCTGGCCAGGGTGGCCGAGGCCACCGGCGGCCGGGCCGTCCCGCTGGACGTCACCGACCCCGCCTCGGTCGAGGCGTTCGCCGCGCAGGTTCCAGAGTGCCACGTGCTCGTCAACAACGCGGGCGGCGCCCGGGGGCTCGACCGCGTGGCCGACGCCGACGAGGAGCGCTGGCGCTGGATGTTCGACGCGAACGTGCTGGGCACGCTGCGGATGACGAAGGCGCTGATGCCCAAGCTGATCGACTCCGGCGACGGGCACGTGGTCACCGTCACCTCGATCGCCGCCTACGAGGTCTACGACGGCGGCTCCGGCTACACCGCCGCCAAGCACGCCCAGTCCGCCCTGCACCGCACCCTGCGCGGGGAGTACCTGGGCCTGCCGGTCCGCTTCACCGAGGTCCTGCCCGGCATGGTCGAGACCGACTTCTCCCTCAACCGCTTCGACGGCGACGCGGGCCGCGCCGACGCCGTCTACCAGGGCATCGCCCCCCTGACCGCCGACGACGTCGCCGACGTGATCGCCTTCGCCGCTACCCGCCCCGCCCACGTCAACCTGGACCAGATCGTCATGAAGCCCCGCGCCCAAGCCTCAGCCACCCGCGCCCACCGCGAGCCTTAAGGCAGTCAGACTCCCGCGCACCGCTAGAGGACGCAGTTGACCAGCACCGGTTCGGCGTGCAGGTCGATGCCGAACGCCGTGCGCACCCCGTCGCGCACCTCGGCGGCCAGGGCCAGCAGGTCGGCGGTGGTCGCCGAGCCGCGGTTGGTCAGCGCCAGGGTGTGCTTGGTGGACAGCCCGACGCGCCCGCCCGGTCCCGGGTAGCCGCGGGTGAAGCCCGCCCGCTCGATCAGCCAGGCCGCCGACAGCTTCGACGCGGCCGGGCCCGCCGGGTAGCGCGGCACGGTCACGTCGGGTCCGACGCGCTCGGCGATGCGGGCCATCACCGCGTCCGCCGCGTCGGCGGGCACGACCGGGTTGGTGAAGAACGAGCCCGCCGACCAGGTGTCGTGGTCGGCCTGGTCGAGCACCATGCCCTTGCCCCTGCGCAGCTCCAGCACGGCCGCGCGCGCGTCGGCGACCGGCACGCGCTGGTCCTGGCGCACGCCCAGCGCGCGGGCCAGCTCGGTGTAGCGGATCGGGGCGGAGAGGCCGTCGTCGGTCAGGACGAACCGGGCGCGCAGCACGATGGCGCGGTCGCTGCCCTTGAGCACGCTGGTGCGGTAACCGAGGCCCAATTGGTCGACGCCGTGGGTGCGCACCTCACCGGCGTCGCGGTCGTAGACGTCGACCGACTCCAGCACCTGGCCGACCTCGACGCCGTAGGCGCCGACGTTCTGCACCGGGGTCGCGCCGACCAGGCCGGGGATGCCCGAGAGGCACTCCAGCCCGCCCAGGCCCGCCTCGACGGTGCCCGCGACCACGACGTCCCAGTCCTCGCCCGCCTCCACCGTCAGCCGGACCCGGCCCGGCTCGGCGGTGTCGATCTTGCTGCCGCGGTGTTCGAGGTGGATGACGGTGCCGTCGAAGCCGAGGTCGCCGATCACCAGGTTGGAGCCGCCGCCGATGATCAGCAGCGGGGTGTCGGCGGCGTCGGCCGCGCGCACCGCGGCGACGACCTCCGCGGCGGTGGCCGCGGCCACGAACGCGGCGGCCGGACCGCCGAGGCGGAGGGTCGTGTACCCGCTGAGCGGGACGCCGGTGCGCGGGTCGGTGCCGAGGGGAAGGCTGGTCACGGGCACCAACGGTAACCTCCTGCGCATGGCCAGCCGCATCGAGCACCACGCCGCCCTCGACGCGCCCGCATCCCGGGTGCGCGCGGCGCTGGTGAGCCGGGAGTACCTGCAGGAGCGCCTGGCCGCGATCGGCGGCCCCGGAGCGGCCCTGGTCGACCTGACCACGGCGGGCGAGACGGTGACCTACCGGCTGCGCCAGATGGTCCCCGCCGAGCACCTGCCATCCGTCGCCCGCTCGGTGCTGCGCGGCGACCTGGTCGTCGACCGCACCGAGACGTGGACGACCGCTTTCACCGGCACGACGTCAGCACAGGTGTCCGGCGTTCCAGGGGAGATCACCGGCGCCCACACCCTGACCGACACCGACACCGGCTGCCTGTGGCGCACCGAGGGCACGGCCCGGGTCAAGATCCCCCTGATCGGCGGCAAGATCGAGACGGTCATCGCCGAACAGGTGATCCGCCTGCTGGCCACAGAAGCCGCCTTCACCGCCGAGTGGCTAACCCGCTGACAATGGCCCACCGCCAACGCCCCACCGCCAACGGCCCACTACCGACGGCCCGCCAACAGCGACCTGACCACGGCCCGCTAACGACAGGCCGTCAACAACAGCCTCACCACGCCCCACTGCCGAACGCTGGCCGGCAACGCCCCACCGAAGACGACCTCCCGACGTCGGCGCGCCGACAACAGCCTCACCACGCCCCACTGCCTGCGGCCCACCGACAATGGCCTAGCGACTACGACCCACTGACGACAGGCCGTCAACAACAGCCGCACCACGGCCCACTGCCGAACGCTGGCCGACGACAGCCTGCCATCGGCGACCTACATGTGAAGGCCCGCCGACAACGGCCTACTGACAGCGAGCCGCTGACGATCGTCTGCCCGCAACCGCCCGCCGACAGCCTGCTGACCGTGGTCCGCTGACCATGGCCCGTACCCCTCGGCTCGCCGCGGGGCGGGCTCGTGCGCTCGGCTGTCCCACCCGTGGCACCACCAACCCCAACCGGCTGCGCCGCGTCGACCGCTGGATGGCCGCGACCCTGCCGTTGCCCGCCGACGCCCTCGTCGTCGACCTCGGCTACGGCGCCACCCCGGTCACCACCGTGGAGATGGCGGGCAGGCTGACCGCGGTGTGCCCGTCGGCGCGGGTCGTCGGCCTGGAGATCGACCCCGTCCGGGTGCAGGCGGCGGCGTGGGCGTGCGACCCGCCGTCGCTGGACTTCCGCCGCGGCGGCTTCGAGCTGGCGGGCCTGCGCCCGGACGTCCTGCGCGCGTTCAACGTCCTGCGCCAGTACACCGAGGACGAGGCGCGGCAGGCGTGGTCGACGATGCTGGCCCGGCTGGCCCCCGGCGGGGTGCTGGTCGAGGGCACGTGCGACGAGGTCGGCCGCCGCTGCTCCTGGGTCACCCTCGACGCCGACGGCCCGCGCACCCTGACCCTGTCCTGCCTGCCCGCCGACCTCGAACGCCCCTCCGACCTGGCCGAGCGCCTGCCCAAGGCGCTGATCCACCGCAACGTCCCCGGCGAGCGGGTGCACGCGCTGCTGGCCGCCCTGGACGCCTGCTGGGACGCCGCGGCGCCGTTCGCCCCCTTCGGGCCGCGGGCCAGGTGGGTGGAGGCGGTGACGGCGCTGTCCGCGGCGTGGCCGGTGCTGCCCGGCCGCCGCCGCTGGCGCCTCGGCGAGGTGACCGTGCCGTGGGCGGCGGTCGCGCCCTACTAATGGCGGGTTGTCCCCGGTCGGTCGTTGGGGTCGGATGGGCGGCGTGAGCACGCAGACAGACGCCGAGAAGTCTCCGGCTCGGCTCGCCCCCGTCCGGGTGGGCGTGGTCGACGACGAGCCGATGGCCCGCACCTTCGTCACCCGCATCCTGGCCTCCGCCCCGGACATCGAGGTCGTCGCCGAGGCCGAGGACGGCGCGGGCGCCCTGGAACTGGTCCGCACCCAGGCCCCCAACGTCCTGCTCCTCGACCTGCGCATGCCCGGCATGGACGGCCTGGACACCCTCCGCGAACTCCGCCGCTCCCCGAACCGCCCCGCCGTCGTCGTGCTGACCACCTTCCACGCCGACGACGCCGTCGCCACCGCCCTCAACCTGGGCGCCAACGGCTTCCTCCTCAAGCACACCGACCCCGACGAACTGGTCCGCGCCGTCCGCGTGGCCGCCCGCGGCGGCTCCGTCCTCGACCCGTCGCTGACCCGCGACCTCATGGGCCACATGGCCACCCACCACCTCGACCGCATCGGCGCCGCGGCCGAGGTGGCCCGCCTCTCCAACCGCCTGCGCGACGTCCTGCGCCTGATCGGGGCGGGCCGCAGCAACTCCGAGATCGCCGAAGACCTCCGCCTCTCCGAATCCACCGTCCGCGGCTACGTCTCGGAAATCCTCGCCGCCACCGGCTGCGCCAACCGCGTCACCGCCGCCGTCCTCGCCCAGCGCGCCGGTTTACTCGGCTAAGCACTGGGCCAAGAGGCCAGCCGACGCCATGCGGAAGTGACGCCCGAGGCGGAAGACGGCTACCGATGCTCGTCGTCAAGGGGAACGGGTGTCAGTCGAGAAAATCGTCGCCGAGTTGCGGCAGGTCCTAGACCTTCTCGACCTGACAGCCTTGACGCAAGCACTCGACCTCATCCACCAAGCTGAGCTCACCTTCGCCAACGCCGCCCAAGGCAGCCAACAACCCGAGGCCAGGCAAGTGCTCGGGCTTTTCGCTCAGAGCAAGCAGCAGCTTGGGCAGGTGTACCAAAGTGTCATCGAGACCAAAGCGTTGGTGGAGCAGTACTTAACGAATCTGGTGGGTGGTACGGGAACGGGTGCGTCTACGCCGGAAGCGGACAGGTCAAAGGACAGGTCGCCGAACAGGAAGTCAACCGGGACCACGCCGGACGCCACGACGGTCACGTCCGGCTTGTCGTCGGACAAGCAGAGGCAGGTCAGGGACGTCCTCGCCACCCTGCCGCCTGAAGTTCCCAAACCCAACCCCAGCGGCAAGAAGACGCACGGCAAGGTGATGGGCAGCGACGAGGTCATCGTCAGTGGCATGGACGACGAGTCGGCCGAAGTGTGGCAACGGCTTTTGAAGGCAGGCATCCCGCCAAGGGCAAAGACAATGGCGGTGAACCACGTAGAGATGAAAGTCGCGGTTCGCATGATCCGTTCAGGCGCGAAGCACATCGAGGTAGTTGTCAACAACCAACCGTGCCCCGGTATCCTGGGTTGCCGCGAGCTGCTTCCCATCATTCTGCCCGAGGGCTACAGGCTCACTGTCCACGGCCCCAACTACCACGGCACCTTCGAAGGAGGAGAGAAGTGGTCGAGCTAGCAGTTTGGTATGACCAGGACGCCGGAGATGACTTTCGCGAGGGTGATGGCGAAATCATCATCCGTACGCAGGAGGAACTCGACGCGCTGGTCGACCGGGTGCTGCGAGAAACCGTCGACCACCGATGCCCGGCCGCTATTCAAGTGTCCATCAACGGCCGCAAGGGGTTGCCCGTCCTTGAAGTCGGCCTCGGTCAAGAACGAGGCTTCATCCAATATCACGCCGAGGATGGCGGCAGCACCAAGGGGAATGGCAGCCCGGAGGAGTACGTCGAGTACGTGTACATGGGAAACCTCAGCGAAGTGCAGGCCGATGTCGAAGTGGACATCACACAGGTACGACAAGGGTTGATCGAGTTCTTGGAAACGGGAAGACGACCTTCAGTGGTTCGGGATTGACTGCCGAAGTTTTATTGGCTGGTTCAGGCGAGTGTGGTGGCGTAGGTGGTGAGGACGTCGACGGCTTCGGTGGTGTCGTCGGTGATGGTGATCCACTGTTCGGCGGCGCGCCCCTTGGCGAGGCGGCGGACCAGGGGGGCCGCGGGGACGTCCTCGGTCCAGAAGCGGGTGCCCAGGAAGATCATGGGGGCTGGGGGGCCGGTGCTGGCGTAGTGGTTCTGGGTGTAGTCCTGGAAGACCTCCTGGACCGTGCCCGCGCTGCCGGGGGTGTAGACGATGCCGCCGGTGGCGATGGTCAGGAGGCCGTCTTCGCGCACGGAGTTGGCGAAGTACTTGGCGTGCAGTTGGCAGAACGGGTTGGGGGGCTCGTGGCCGTAGAACCAGGTGGGGATGCCGATGGTGCGGGGGCGGGGGTCGGCGGGCAGGTCGACGGACAGGCCCGCGGCCAGCCAGACGCCGATCTCGGTGGCGGCGTCGGCGCCTGACGCGGCGAAGCGGGGGGCCGCCGACAGCGCCGACAGGGCGGGCTCGGGGTCGGCCGCGGCCAGCCGGACGCCCAGGGGGACGGCCTCCATCGCGCCGGGGCCGCCGCCGGTGAGGACCGTGAAGCCCGCGCGGCCCAGTCGGCGGCCCAGTTCGACGGCCTCGCGGTAGCCCTCGGAGTCGCGGACCAGGGCGTGGCCGCCCATGACCGCGACGGGGTGGCCGGTGAGCGCGTCGCTGAGCGCGGTGGTGATGCTGTGGTCGTGCAGGCGCTCGGCGATGGCGTGCAGCGGGTCCAGCGCCTGGGTGCGGGTGTAGCGGTACACGCGGGCGTCCGGGGTGTCGGCGTAGGACCCCGGGCGCGCGGGGTCGAACCCGGCGAACAGCTCCTCCGGGGTGTAGAGCCGCGAGCGGTACACCTCGTAGGGCAGGTCCGGCACGGCCGGGAACAGCAGCGCCCCGCCCGCCTGCGCGCGCCGGGTGGTCTCCGGGGTCAGCGCGCAGCCCAGCAGCAGCGCGCCGTCAAGGGCGGTGCGCAGCAGGCGGTCGTCGGCCGGGTCGGTCAGGTCCAGTCCGACGAGCACCGCGCCGCGCAGGTCGTGCCTGGCGGCGCGGGCCGCCCGCAGGGCGTCGAGGTCGGCATACTCCGTGCGCACGCCGGGTAGCTTAGGGGTGACCATGAACCAGATACACGCCATCGCCGAACGCCTCGTCCCGCTGCCGGTCGACCGGGTCCGCGCCGCGGTGTCCGACTACGCGGGCGCCAGGGCGCGCATCCTGACCCCCGACTTCACCGACTACGAGCCGACCCCGGCCTTCACCCTGGACGGCCGCCGCCATGAGTTCACCGTCACCACGGTCGAGGACTCCGTCGTCGAGGCCGACCGGCACTCCAGCCTGGTGTTCACCTGGACGGTCGACGGCACCGCCGAGACCACCAGCGTCCGCCTCTCCGCCGCGCACGACGGCGCCAACGGCCCCCGCGGCCTGCTCCAGCGCGTCACCGCCCCGCCCAGGCTGCACGCCCGCCTGACCGCGCTGCTCGACAACCTCGCCGGCGACCTCGGCCAGTAGCGAGGACCTCGGCGCACTCGCCGCGACCCGCGCAGTGCTCCACCCATGGCACCCGCGACGCGCCCGAGCGGCCAACCACTTCGTAAGGAATTAAAGGCACGCGAAAATGGCCGACCCGGCCGCCGCTCACGGCGACGACCGGACCAGCCGGGCAGACCCGAGCGCACCCGGGATCGGTGGTGTGGAATTCCCCGGACAATCGGGGAAAGGCGATCGGAACTCGAGTCACCCCGCGCAGGCCGGTACGGCCTGTGCGCAGGACCACTCGCGGTCCTCCCAGGTCGGGCGGGCCAAGAGAGACAAAGTGGACAGCATGGTCAGCTGGTTGCGGGGGTCGGTGTCGCTCACAGAACAAAGGATGCCCGGCAATAGCGCCGCCAGGCAATCGAATTAATTCCGCTATCAGAAAATGACGGTCTTGTTCCCGTGCACGAGCACACGGCGCTCCAAGTGCCAGCGCAGGCCGCGGGCCAGGACGACCTTCTCCATGTCGCGGCCCTTGCGCACCATGTCGGCCACCGAGTCGTTGTGGTCGACCCGGATGACGTCCTGCTCGACGATCGGCCCGGCGTCGAGCTCGGCGGTGACGTAGTGGCAGGTGGCGCCGATCAGCTTCACCCCGCGCTTGTGCGCCTGGTGGTACGGGCGCGCCCCCACGAAGGAGGGCAGGAAGCTGTGGTGGATGTTGAGCGCGCGCCCCGACCACTCCGCGCACAGCTCCGTGGGCAGCACCTGCATGAACCGCGCCAGGACGATCGCGTCCGGGTGCGCGGCGTCGACGAGCTGGCGCAGCTGGGCGAAGGCCGCCGCCTTGCCCTCGGGGTCGGCCACGGGGAAGGGCACGTGGTGGAACGGGATGCCGTGCGCGCGGGTGATCGGGGCCAGGTCGGCGTGGTTGCCGATCACCGCGCGCACGTCCGCCTGCAGCTCCCCGCTGTGCACCCGGCCGAGCAGGTCGTAGAGGCAGTGCGCCTCCCTGGTGACCAGGATGACCACGCGCGGGCGGTCGGCGGTGTCCACGATGTCCCACTCGGCCCGCGCGCCCACGCGCCGGGCCACCTCGGCGAACTGGCGGCGCAGCTCGTCCACCCCGTAGGGCATCGAGTCGGCGCGCACGACCTGGCGGGTGAAGAACCAGTTCGTGTCCGGGTCGGAGTAGTAGTCCGCCTCGACGATCCAGCCGCCCGCCTCGCTCAGGAACGTCGCGATCTCCGCCACGATCCCGGTGCGGTCCGGGCAGCCCAACCTGATCACGAAGCGACGCTCGTTCGAGGACACGCCCGGATTGTCCCAGGTCACTCCGCTCAGAACGACTTGAGGGCGGCGACCAGCGCCGCGTCCCCGCCGAGCACCGCGGTGCTCGGGCGGCCCCACACGGCGCGGTAGACCGCGTCGGCGGTCCCCACGACGGTGGCGTCGGCGTCCAGCCCGGTGGTCTCCACCCGCAGCGGCTCGCCCTCGGTGAGCGTGATGAGCCAGACCCGCTCGGCGTCGGCGGCGTGCAGCAGGACCGTGCCGCTCGTCCGCGCGGGCGCGCCGCCGACGAGGTCGAGCAGCTCGTCGACGCCGTCGGCGGCGAACTCGGTGTCGTAGAGCAGCGTGGGCACCTCGTCGGAGACGGCGTGCTCGGCGTCGAGGCGGTGGATGGCGACCTCGTGCGCGCCCCGGCGGGCGAACCAGCCCGCGGTGACGTCGGGGATGGGCAGGAACGACCAGATGCGGGTCGCCGGGTCGGTGGCGGCCAGCAGGTCGTACATGCCCTCGGCCTCGCTCGCCCACCAGTCCAGGAGGGCGGGCCACTGCGCGGGCGGCGTGGGCCGCTCGGGCGCGGGGCCCTCGGGCGGCAGCGGCAGTGCCTGGCGGACCCAGGACTGCAGGGTGGCCAGGTGCTCCACCAGCGCGGTCACCGTCCAGCCGGGGCAGGTGCCGACCGGCGCGTCCGGCCCGGCCTTCTCGGCGGCCGCCCGCATGGCGTTGGTCTGGTCGCGGATGTGGTCGATGTACGCGGCGTAGTCCACGATCATGAGCCTAGTGTCGGAGGCCACGCCGATGCTCGCCCGTAATGCTCACCCTGCCCGGCCCAGTCCCTCGATGACCTCGGCGCCGGGCAGCGCGGCGAGGACGTCGCCGGGGATGAGCAGCTTGCTGCCCCTGATCCCGCTGCCGACGACCAGCTCCGGCGCGGCGGCCACGGCGGCGTCGACGAGCAGCGGCCAGCCCGCGGGCAGGCCGACCGGGGTGATGCCGCCGTAGGCCATGCCGGTGATCGCCACGGCGTGGTCCATCGGCGCGAACGACGCCTTGCGCACGTCCAGCCTGCGCCGCACGACGCCGTTGACGTCGGCGCGGGTGGTGGCCAGCACCAGGCACGCCGCCAGGCGCTCCTCGCCGCCGCGCCTGCCCGCGACGACGACGCAGTTGGCCGAGGCCGCCAGGGGCGACTGGTAGGCGGCGCAGAACTCGGCGGTGTCGGCCAGCTCCGGGTCGATCGCGGCGACGCCCACGCGGCCCGCGTCCGCCAGCCCGGCCAGCGCCTTGGCGACGGGTTCGGCGAGCAGCTCCGGGTGCTCGGCGGCGGGCAGGACTGTCAGGGTTCCGGCGATGGTCCAGGTCACGGCCGCCAGGTTAGCCGGGGCACGGCCGACTCCGAGGGCGCGCACCTCGTCGCCGGCGCGAACTTTTTCCCGGTCAAAGGTATCCAGCTAGCCCGTGATCGCTCTTTGAGATGTCCGGAGCGCGACAGTACCGTCACTGTGGAGGAACAAATGAGCCAAGCGGCGGGCACGAGACCGCGGGGCCGGGAGGCCCGCCGTCGGCGCGATCGCGCCCGGGGGACACTGATGGTCCGCGGCGTCATCTCGACGGACGAGCTCGCGGCGGTGGGGACGCACCGCGGCGGGTTCCGGCGAGGCAGCCAGAGGCACCAGGAAGCACAACCCCGGATAACGGAAGTTGGGGTGGGAGCGGTGACCGAGCTCCACACGGTAGGGACCAACCCGCCCTGGGAGGGGCTGGCCGGATCTGAGCGCTACGCCGCGTGCATGCTCGCGGCGCGCGGCGGGGACAAACGCGCGCTGGACGTGCTGATCGCCGAGCTGACCCCGCTGGTCTGGCATGTGGCGCGCGGGACGGGCCTGGACTACACCACCGCGGAGGACGTCGTGCAGACGGTCTGGCTGGCGCTGCTGCGCCACCTCGACCGCCTGGAGGAGCCGCGGGCGCTGGCGGGCTGGCTGATCACCACCACCCGCCGCGAGGCCAACCGCACCCGCCAGCGCATCGCGGCCCAGACCGAGCTGCTGCCCGAGTACGCCGAGCAGGTGCCCGGCAACGAGCCGCTGCCGGAGTCCGAGGCGCTGCGCAGCGAGCGCGACCGCAAGCTGTGGGCCGCCTTCGCCCGCCTGCCCGAGCGGTGCAGGCACCTGCTGCGCCTGACGGTGGTGGCGGGCCGGGCCGAGTACCGCACCGTGGCCGAGTCCTTGGGGATGCCGCACGGCAGCATCGGGCCCACCCGCGGCCGCTGCCTGAAGTCGTTGCGCGCGCTGTACGACGATGGGGAGGGTGGCAGATGAGAACCGTGGACGACCCCGGGATGGACCCGGCGGAGCAGCAGTACTGGCTCGACCAGGTCGCCTACCTCGTCGACGAGCTCGACCCCGTGCCCCCCGGCCTGGTGGAGCGCTCACAGTTCGCCGTCGCCATCGAGGACATCGACGCGGAGGTCGAGCTGGAGGCCGCGCTGTGGATGGACCAGCGCCCCCTGGTCGGCGTGCGCGGCGGCGGCCCCGGCACCATCACCTTCTTCGTGGGCGACCTGACCGTCATGGTCAACGTCACCCGCACCGGCGAGTGCCACCGCATCGACGGCTGGCTGGTCCCGGCGGGCGAGCACGGTGTCGAGGTCCGGGTCGCCGACCACGGCACGACCTCGACCATGGCCGACGTCGGCGGCCGGTTCGTGCTGACCGAGGTACCCCGGGGCACCACCCAGATCCTGGTCAAGATGAACGGCGGCAGGCCGCGCACCGTGGTCACGCCGACGGTCGTTCTCTAGCCAGCCGGTGCACGCGCAGGGCCAGGTGGATCTCCAGCGCCCGGCCGGGCTCCTGCCAGTCCGCGCCGAGCAGGGCCGCGATGCGCTCCAGGCGCTGCACGACGGTGTTCACGTGGACGTGCAGCACCTCCTTCGCGCGGGTCAGGTTGGTGCCGCAGGAGAAGTACGCCTCCAGCGTGCGCAGCAGGTCGGTGCCGCGGCGCTCGTCGTAGTCCAGGACCGGGCCCAGGGTGTCGCGGACGTAGGTGTCCAGGTCGGCCCGGTCGCCCAGCAGCAGCCCGACGAAGCCCAGGTCCGCCGACGAGCCGCCCTCGCCCGCGCGGCCGAGGGCGAGCAGGGACCGGACGCAGCGGGCCGCCTCGGCGTGCGCGTCGGCCAGCGCCGCAGGGCCGCGCGCCGGTCCGGCCGCGCCGACGGTGACCTGTGCGTCGAGGGCGGCGTTGAGCTCGCGGGCCATCCTGGCGGCCAGGGCGCCGGGCCGCTCCTCGCGGGCCAGCAGCACCACCTGCTCGGCGTGCACGCCCGCCAGCGCGCCGTAGCGGGCCGCGGCCAGGGCCAGCCTGCGCCGGGGCACGCGGTCGGCGGTGGCGACCAGCACGGCGAAGCGCGCGGTCAGGTCGACCCCGACCCGCCTGCCGCGGTCGAGCAGGGCGGCCGGGTTGCGGTCGGGGGCGGTGAGCAGGTCGGTCAGCAGCTCGCCGCGCACCTCGTCCTCGGCGTGGGCCACTGAGCGCCGCAGCATCAGCAGCAGGGCGGTGACGACGCCCGCGCGCTCGAACAGCCGCCGGTCGGCGTCGTCCAGCGTCGGGCGCCCGGTCAGCACGAGGCTGCCCAGCGGCTCCGGCCCGGCCAGCACCGCGCACACCCAGGTCTCGCCCGTGGACACCGCGCGGCCGGTCCCCCGGGAGGCGGCGACGGCCTCCGCGGTGGGGGCGGCGGCCTCGCCCACCCTGGCCAGCTCCACGCCCGCGGCGTCGTGCACGGCGATCCCCCCGCGCAGCACGTCGGCCACGGCGGCGGCCACCGACGGCAGGTCCCCGCCGCGCAGGACGAGGTCCATGAGCCGGTCGTGGGCCTCCTCGGCGCGGCGCATGGCCGCGTTGTGCGCGCTGATGGTCTTGTGGGCCTGGTTGAGGTCGGCGAGGGCCTGGCGGGTCTCGTCGAGCAGGTGGGCGTTGTCGATGGCGATGGCGGCGTGGTCGGCCAGCGAGCTGAGCAGCGCCACCTCCTCGGCGGCGAAGTCCCTCGGCGTGCGGTCGGCGGCGTAGAGCACGCCGATCACCTTCGACCCCAGGGCCAGCGGCACGCCCAGGATGGCCCGCAGGCCCTCGTCCTTGACCGAGGAGTCGATGGGCGAGGTGTGCAGGAAGCGCTCGTCGGCGAAGTAGTCCCGGGTCGCGTACGGCCGCGCGGACTGCGCGACCAGCCCGCCCAGCCCCTCCCCCATGCCCAGGGTGACCTGCTGGAACAGCGCCGACGCCGAGCCGTCGGTGACCCGCATGTAGGTGATGCCGCTGCGCTCGTCGTTCATGCTCAGGTACGACACGTCCACCCCGAGCAGCATCCGGGCGCGGTGCACGATCGAGCGCAGCACCGCGTCGGTGTCGCGCAGCTGCGCCAGGTCGCTGGCGGTGTCGAACAGCGCGGCGAGCTCGGTCTCCCGCCGCTGGTGGGCCGCCACGGTCGCGCGCACCCGCAGCGCGTCCTCCGTGGCCCGCTCGATGGCGGCCAGTTCCTCGCCCCGGACGCCCTCGGCCCTGGCCGCGGCGGCCACCTTGGCGAGGCGCTCCCGGCCCGCGCCGTCGGCCAGGAGCCCCAACAGCCCGCGCACCGCGTCGTCCGCCCTCACGCCCGTCATCGTCGCACCTCCCCGACGCGGCTCCGGGACCGCTGGGCGCGGTCCCGGAGCCGGTGGGTCAGCTCTTCGCGGCGGCCGGGACCGGCGTGCGGGGCGCGGCGTCGGTGTGCAGGGAGATGCCGCGGGTCTCCCGGGCCGACAGGACCGCGATCACGGTGATGGCGCACATCGCGACCACGTACAGCGAGACCGGCACCGTGCTGTCGAAGCGCTGGAACAGGGCCACGGCGATCAGCGGAGCCAGGGCGCCCGCCGCGATGGACGAGAGCTGACCGCCGATCGACAGACCGGTG
This sequence comes from Actinokineospora lacus, assembly GCF_053813445.1. NCBI lineage: Bacteria > Bacillati > Actinomycetota > Actinomycetes > Pseudonocardiales > Pseudonocardiaceae > Actinokineospora > Actinokineospora lacus. The sequence continues at coordinate 687,109 of NZ_JBQERA010000001.1, read as the reverse complement.
TAGCGGTAGCGGGTGGGGAACTGCTCGGAGAAGAACGCCGCCTGGGGCCCGTACATCGCCCCGTGCAGGACCAGGCCCACGGTCGCGGCAATGATGATCAGCCCTGGCGAGCGGGTGTCCAGGAGGAGGAAGAACACAAAGGACCACACCGCCATCCCGACAGCGCCGAGCAGGTACACCGGCCGCCGCCCGAGGCGGTCGGACAGCGACCCCCACAGCGGGATCGACAGGAAGTGCACCGCGGACCCGATCAGCACCGCGTTGAGGCCCACGGTGCGGTCCAGCCCGAGTCCGGTGGTGACGTAGACCAGGATGAACGCGGTGATCACGTAGTAGGAGACGTTCTCCGCCATCCGCGCGCCGATGGCGACGAGCACCTGGCGCCAGCCGTGCTTGAAGACCTCGACGACCGGGACGTGCTTCTCCGTGTGCTTCTCGGCCTTGGCCTGCGCGGCCAGGAACACCGGGGACTCGGTGACGGTGAGCCTGATCCACAGCCCGATGACCACGAGCACGCCGGAGAGCAGGAACGGCACCCGCCAGCCCCAGGACAGGAACGCCTCGTCGGTCTGCGTCGCGGCCAGGAACGCCAGGACGCCGGTGGCCAGCAGGTTGCCGCCCGGCGCGCCGCACTGCGGCCACGACGCCCAGAAGCCGCGCCGCTTGTCGTCGCCGTGCTCGGAGACGATCAGCACCGCCCCGCCCCACTCCCCGCCCAGGGCGAAGCCCTGGACCAAGCGCAGCAGGGTGAGCAGGACCGGGGCGGCGGCGCCGATCGCGGCGTAGGTCGGCAGCAGGCCCATCGCGAAGGTCGCCACGCCCATCAGCACCAGGCTCAAGACCAGCAGCTTCTTGCGGCCGACCTTGTCGCCGAAGTGACCGAAGACCAGGCCGCCGATGGGACGGGCCAGGAAGCCGATCGCGTACGTCGTGAACGCCAGCAGCGTGCCCGTCAGCGGATCGGCGTTGGGGAAGAACAGCTTGTTGAACACCAGCGCGGCGGCGGAGGAGTACAGGAAGAAGTCGTACCACTCGATTGTGGTGCCGATCAGGCTCGCGCCGACGATCCGCACGAACGACTTGGGCTTCGTTGCCGTGTTCGCGGACAAGGGGTCACCGCTTCTCTCTTGGTGGGGGATCAGGTCGCGGTCCAGCCGCCGTCGACCGGGATGGAGGCCCCGGTCAGGTGCCCCGCGTGCGGCCCGCACAGCCACACCACGAGCGCGGCGACGTCGGCGGCGTCGATGAGCTTCTTCATCGGCGCCCGGTCGAGCAGCACGCGCTCGACCACGTCGTCGGGATCGATGCCGTGCTCACGGGACTGCGCGGCGATCTGGTTCTCGACGAGGGCCGTGCGCACGTAGGCCGGGCTGACGCACACGCTGGTGACCCCGTGCGGGGCGCCCTCGATCGCGGTCACCTTCGACAGCCCCTCCAGGCCGTGCTTGGCCGTGACGTACGCGGCCTTGTACGCGCTGGCCCGCAGGCCGTGCACGCTGGAGACGTTGACGACGCGACCCCAGCCGCGCTCGTACATGTGCGGCAGGACCGCGCGGATCAGCAGGAACGGCGCGGTCACCATGACCTGCTGGATCAGCGCGAAGCGCTCGGGCGGGAACTCGTGCAGGGCGGCGACGTGCTGCAGCCCGGCGTTGTTCACCAGGACGTCGACCTCGGTGGGCAGGGCGGCCACCGCCTGGGGGTCGGCGAGGTCGACGACGTGCGCCCACCCGCCGACCTCCGCGGCGGCGGCCTCGGCGCCGGGGCCGTCGCGGTCGACGACGTGCACCTTGGCGCCCGCGGCGGCCAGCGCCCGGACGCAGGCGCGCCCGATGCCGCTCGCCCCGCCGGTCACCAGCGCGGTGCGCCCGTCGAGCGTGTGATGCGGACCACTGGTCATGGGCGGAAACGGTAGGCTGGGCGGGTCGGGCCAGCCATGTGTCAGACGCCTACACCTCGTCGTGAATCAATGGCGACAGCACCCATACCGCTCTCCGGTCGGGAACCTGGCCGCGTGGCGCGGCGTTGGACGGCTGAGGCAGGTGCCCGGCCTATGATCTTGACGGTGGGCAGGCGTGCCCAGAGACGGAGCGTGTGAATTGATTTGTCCGAAGTGCTCGAACCCGATGACCGCGGTCGACCGGCAGGGCATCCACATCGACCAGTGCGCGAGCTGCCGGGGGATCTTCCTCGACCGCGGTGAGCTGGAGCAGATCCTGAGCGCCGAGCAGCGCTACCAGGCCTCCGCCGCGCCTCCGCCGCCCTACCAGCCCGCGCCTGGCGCCTACCCGGCCCAGCCGGCCGCGGCGCCGTACCCGCCCGCCGCGTACCCGCCCGCGCAGCAGCCGGGCTACGGCCACGCCGCCTACCGCGACTCGCCTCCCGGCTACCGCGACTCGCCCCCCGGATACGGCCACCAGGGCCACCAGGGCGGGCACTACAAGAAGAAGCGCAAGAGCTTCCTCGAGGAGCTGTTCGACTGACGAACCCGATGATCTGCGCGGCCTGCGGCGAGTGGGCCGACGCGCCCGTGGTCGATGGGGCCGTCCTGGTCTGCGTCCGGTGCGGGCACCGGGAGCCGTTCCACCGCCTCCCGGTGTTCGCCCTGACCGGTCCCAGCGGGACGGGCAAGTCGACGGTCTGCAAGCGCCTCGGCCCCCTGCTCGGTGACCAGGTCGTGGTGCTGGAGCAGGACGTGCTGTGGATCGACGCGCTGCAGGACCCCGCCGGCGACTTCGCCGCGTTCCGCCAGACCTGGCTGCGCATGATCGCCATGCTCAACCAGAGCGGGCGCCCGTCGGTGCTGTGCGGCACCGTCGCCCCGCCGCAGTTCGAGACCCGGCCCGAGCGCGTGCTGTTCTCCGGCATCCACTACCTCGCCCTCGTCGCCGACGACGAGGTGCTGCGCGCCCGGCTGCTGGCGCGCCCGTCGTGGCGCGGCTGGCAGGACGAGCGGCGCATCGCCGACATGCTGCGGTTCAACGCCTGGGTCAAGGACAACGCCGCGGCCACCGACCCGCCGATGGACCTGCTCGACACCTCCGACGTGCCCGCCGAGGAGACCGCGCTCGCGGTGGCCGCCTGGGTCCGCGCGCGGCTTCAGGCCAGCGACATCCCGGCGTAGGCCGCGGCCAGCCCGAGCCCCAGGTTCGCCGCCACGTTGGCCGCGGCCTGCCCGCCCGCGCCCCGCTCGATCAGCGACAGCGTCTGGTACCCGAACGAGGAGTACGTCGTCAGCGCGCCGCAGAACCCGACGCCGAGCCCGGCCATCAGCGGCCCGTCGGCGGGCAGCGCGACGAGGTAGCCGAGCAGCAGCGACCCGAGCGCGTTGACCACGAGCGTGCCGAACGGGAACCGGGTGCCGAGCGCGCGGTCGGCCAGGTACCTCAGCGGGGCCCCCACGGCCGCTCCGGCGGCCACCCACAGCGCCGTCACCGCCGCACCAGCCACACCCCGGCCGCGGTCGCCGCCACCGCGGCGACGGCCGTCCCGCCCAGCAGCAGCGCCGCGAGCGCGGCCCGCCCGTCCTGGGCGAGCGCCTGCGCGTCGGTCATGGCCGCGGAGAACGTGGTGAACCCGCCCAGCACGCCTGCCCCGAGGAACGGGCGCGTGAACCGCTGACGGGGGTGGTGCCTGGCCAGCGCCTCCATGAGCACGCCGATCAGCAGGCAGCCGACCACGTTGACGACGACGGTCGTCACCGCGCCGGGGAACGCGCTCGCCAGGCCGAACCGGGCCAGCGAGCCGAGCACGCCGCCCGCGGCCACCACCGCCAGGACCACGCGGGGAGCGTATGTGACCGAGCCCGCAAGCGCTCCGCTTGCAGGAGCTAGCAGTGCGGCGTAGCGTCGGAGAAGTCACGAGGAGGAACGCGAGTGGACGAGTCCAACACCTTCGACAAGGTCGCCGACCTCGGCCGTGACATCGGCGAGTACATCCGCGCGCAGCGCAGTTCGGCGAAGATCTCGCTGCGCCAGCTCTCCCGGCTCGCGGGGGTGTCCAACCCGTACCTGAGCCAGATCGAGCGCGGGCTGCGCAAGCCGAGCGCGGAGATCCTCCAGCAGATCGCCAAGGGCCTGCGCATCTCGGCCGAGGCGCTGTACGTGCAGGCCGGGATTCTGGACATGCCCGCGGGCGGTCCCGTGGTGGACGCCGTGCGCGCCGCCGAGGAGCTGACCGAGCGCCAGAAGCAGGTCCTGCTGGACATCTACGAGTCCTTCCGGCGCGAGAACACCGGGGGACGCGACACAGCCACCCGAAAGTCCACAGTAGAGGGGTCTGATGTGGACGGACATGACCAGACGACGGACCCCGCTGAGGAAGTGAGCACACATGACGCTGCCCAAGGGTGACGGCGACCGCAAGAGCGGCGAGCAGGCGGTCAACACCGCGCTGGAGCAGGTCCGCACGTCGCTGCTGGCCGCGCTGGGCGCGGGCGACCTGGCCGCCAAGGCCGTCGCCGACGCCGTGAACCGCGCCAAGGAGCGGGCCGGGAACGTCAACGTCACCGAGCTGCCCGCCGACGTGCGCGGCAGGCTCGACGCGGTCGAGCTGCGCAAGCTCGTCGACGAGTACACCGAGGCCGCGGTGAAGCTGTACCAGAAGCTGGCCGACCACGGCGAGGACGCGCTGGGCAAGCTGCGCGCGCAGCCGCAGGTCAAGAAGGCCATCGAGCAGCTGGAGGAGGCGGTCGGCACCGCCCAGCTGCGCGCAGGCGGCGTCGCCGGTGACGCCCGCGCCCTGGCCGAGGACGTGCTGGGCCGGGTGACCCGCAAGACCCGGTCGGTCGGCGAGAAGACCGCGGCCCGGACCGAGCGCGTCGCCACCGAGGTGGCCGAGGCCGTCGTGGAGGCGGGCGGTGACGTGGCCCACGAGGTGCGCAGCACCAGCCGCCGGGTGGCCAACAAGACCGCCCCCGCGACCCGCAAGCCCACCAAGTAGACACGCGGCACCACCCCAGCCCCGGGACCTGAGGTCCCGGGGCTGGGGGCATCCGACCTGGGGGCATCCGACCTGGGGGCGCCGATCCGGGGGCACCGATCTGGTGATCGCCGAGGCGCGCACGTAGTCTGGTGGCGTGCCAATGGCAGCGATCTGGATTCTGAACGTGATCTCCTGGGCGGCCGTCCCGGTGGGCGCGTTCGCCTTCGTCCATGCCCTGCTGCAGCGGCCGGACGCGTACTCGGCGGCCGACCGCATGTCCAAGCCCGCGTGGCTGGGCATCACCGCGGGCGCGCTGGCGGCGTTGCTGCTGTTCAGCTTCGCGGGGACCGGGTGGATCTTCTGGATGGCCGGTCTCGTCGCCGCCCTCGTCTACATCGTCGACGTGCGGCCCAAGCTGATCGAGGTCCAGCGCGGTCAGCGCTGGTAGACCAGGGCCAGCAGCGCCCCGGTCGCGACCACCGCGCCGACGAGCAGCACCGCGCAGCCCCACAATGCCTGGGCCCGGCGCAGGGCGAGCACGACCGCGGTCGCCGAGGTGAGCACGATCACCAGCGTGAACACGAGCGTGCCGGTCACCGGGCGCCCGCCCAGCGCGGGCCCGAACACCAGGACCACGAAGCTCACCAGCCCGGACGCGGCCAGCAGCACCGCGGCGGCGATGAGCACCAGCGCACGGGATCGGGTCACCGGGTGACCCTATTTCACCGCTCCTCGGGCACGATCAGCCAGCACGCGAGGTAGATCACCGCGCCCGCGCCGAAGCCGAGCAGGGTGGCGCCGACCAGCAGGATGCGCACCAGGGCGGCGTCCACCCCGAGCATCGTGGCCAGTCCGCCGCACACGCCCGCGACCATCCGGTCGGACTTGCTGCGGTGGAGCTTGCGGACGGGGGTGGGGGTCTCGTTCGTCATGACTCCAGAGTGCGCCGGGCAGGGGTCCGCGCGCATCGGGGACCGACCCGGAGTCCCGGCTCAGGGTGAACCCGGGCCGGGCTCCGGATACGGTGGCCCGGTGCAGCCCACCACGCCGGATGAGGTCGCCGCCGCCCTGGACCGGGTCGGCTACCTGCCGGACGTGGGCTTGGCCACCGCGGCCTTCCTGGGGATGCGCCTGGGCAGGCCGCTGTTCTGCGAGGGCGAGCCCGGCACCGGCAAGACCGCGCTGGCGGGCGCCCTGGCCCGCGCGCTGGACGTGCCGCTGATCCGGCTGCAGTGCCACGAGGGCATCGACGCGACCCAGGCCCTCTACGACTGGGACTTCCCCCGCCAGCTGCTGCACCTGCGTGCCCTCGAAGCCGCCGCCCCAGGAGCGCTGGACGCCGACGCGGCGGAGAAATCGTTGTACACCAGGCGGTTCCTCTTGGCCCGGCCGCTGCTGCGCGCGCTGGAGGAGGCGCCCTGCGTGCTGCTGGTCGACGAGATCGACCGCGCCGACGACGAGTTCGAGGCGTTCCTGCTGGAGGTCCTGGGCGAGTACGCGGTCACCATCCCGGAGCTGGGCGAGGTGCGTGCGGCCGTCCCGCCGCTGGTCGTGCTCACGTCCAACCGGACCCGCGAGGTGCACGACGCGCTCAAGCGGCGCTGCCTCTACCACTGGCTCGACCACCCCGACCTGCCGCGCGAGATCGCCATTCTGCGCCGGACCCTGCCCGAGGTGACCGCGACCCTGGCGGCCCAGGTCGCGGGCGCCGTGCACCGCCTGCGCGCCGCCGACCTGCTCAAGCCGCCCGGGGTCGCCGAGACCATCGACTGGACGCGCGCGCTGCTGGCCCTGGGCCGCACCGAGCTCGACGCCGCCGCCGCGGCGGCCACCCTGGGCGCGGTGCTGAAGTACCGCGAGGACACCGACCGCGTGATCACCGCGGGTCTTGACGCCCTGCTCGGCGGCTGAAATTCGGTCGCGTTCCCCGCACTGACCAGGCAGGATTCCATCTCGGAGCCGGGTCCCGGAGCGCGTGGCGGCGCTTGCGGTGCCCGGCTCCCCTCGTCCGCGGTCACAATGGCCCCATGGACCCGCTCCCCGGGCTGACGGGCTTCGCCGCCGCGCTGCGCGGGGCCGGGGTGGCGTGCGGGGCCGACCGGGTGCGGGCGTACCTGGCCGCCGCCGCGGCGCTCGACGCGGGCGACCCGGCCCGGCTGTACTGGGCGGGCCGCCTGACCCTCTGCGGCGAGCCCGACGACCTGCCGCGCTACGACGACGCCTTCCGCGCCTGGTTCGGCGACGACCTCCCCCGCGCCGCCCGGCCCGCGCCCCCGCGCCCGCGCCCGCGCCGCTCCACCCTCGCCGCGCTGACCGGCGTCCCCGACACCGCGTCGGGCGACGCCCAGCCGCACGCCGACCCGGCGGCCAGCGACGCCGAAGTCCTGCGCCACCGCGACATCGGCGGGCTCACCGCCGCCGAGCGCGCCCACCTGCGCGAGCTGCTGGCGCGGCTGCGCCCCGACCCGCCGCTGCGCCGCGCCGCCCGCAAGCGCCCGGACCGGCGCGGGACCCTCGACGCCGACCGCGTGCTGCGCGCGATGCGGGCCACCGGCGGCGAACCCGTCCTGCTGCCCCGCGAGCGCGCCCACACCCGCCCGCGCCGGGTCGTGCTGCTGGTCGACGTCTCCGGCTCCATGCGCCCGTACGCCGACGCGCTGCTGCGCTTCAGCCACACCGTGGCCCGGCGCTCCCCCGCCACCACCGAGGTCTTCACCCTCGGCACCCGGCTGACGCGGCTCACCCGCCAGCTCCGCCAGCGCGACCCCGAGCTCGCCCTCACCGCCGCCGCCCGCGCCGTGCCCGACTTCGCGGGCGGCACCCGCCTGGGCGAGACGCTGCGCGCGTTCCTGGACCGCTGGGGCCAGCGTGGTGTCGCCCGGCGCGCGGTCGTCGTGCTGTTCTCCGACGGCTGGGAGCGCGGCGACCCCGCGCTGCTCGGCGAGCAGGCGCGGCGGCTGTCCCGCCTGGCGCACCGGGTCCTGTGGGTCAACCCGCACGCGGGCGCCGACACCTACCGCCCGGTGCAGTCCGGGATCGCCGCGGCGCTGCCGCACATCGACGTGTTGCTGGCCGGGCACAGCCTGGCCACCCTCGACGAACTCCTGCGAGAGGTGCGCCGTGCGTGACGTGCTGGACGAAGTGCTGGGCCGCTGGTCGGCGGGCGAGGCGGTCGCGGTCGGCACCGTCGTGGCGACCTTCTCCTCCGCGCCGCGCTCGGCGGGCGCGGCGATGATGGTCGCCGCCGACGGCACGGTCGCGGGCAGCGTGTCCGGCGGCTGCGTCGAGGGCGCGGTCTACGAGCTGGGCCGCGAGGCCATCGAGACCGGCCGCCCGGTGCTCCAGCGCTACGGCGTCAGCGACGACGACGCCTTCGCCGTGGGCCTGACCTGCGGCGGGATCATCGACGTCTTCGTGGAGAAGGTCGACCGCGCGGGCTTCCCCGAGCTGGCCGAGCTGGCCGGGTCGGTGCGCGCGGAGGTGCCGGTCGCGCTGGCCACCGTCGTCGCCCACCCCGACCCCGCGCTGCTCGGGCGCCGCGTCGTCGTCTGGCCCGACCGGGCGGCGGGCGGCACCGGCTCCGCGCGCGTGGACGCGGCGATCACCGACGACGCCCGCGGCCTGCTCGCCGCGGGCCGCAACGGCGTGCTGGGCTACGGCCCCGACGGCGAGCGCCGCGGCGAGGGGATGCGGGTCTTCGTCAACTCCTACGAGCCCCCGCCCCGGCTGCTCGTCTTCGGCGCCATCGACTTCGCCGCGGCGATGGCGGGCATGGGCGCCTTCCTCGGCTACCGGGTCACGGTGTGCGACGCGCGGCCGGTGTTCGCGACCACGTCGCGGTTCCCGGGCGCGCACGAGGTCGTCGTCGACTGGCCGCACCGCTACCTGGCCGCCGAGCTGGCCGCGGGCCGGGTGGACGAGCGCACCGCGGTCGCCGTGCTCACCCACGACCCCAAGTTCGACGTGCCGGTGCTGGAGGTCGCCCTGCGCGCCCGGCTCGGCTACATCGGCGCGATGGGCTCGCGCCGCACGCACGCCGACCGGCTCGCCCGGCTGCGCGCGGCCGGGCTGACCGACGCGGAACTGGCGCGCCTGTCCTCGCCGATCGGCCTCGACCTCGGCGGGCGGACCCCGGAGGAGACCGCGGTCTCAATCGCCGCGGAGATCATCGCCCTGCGCTGGGGCGGCGGCGGCCTGCGGCTGGCGGAGGGTACCGGGCGCATCCACGGCTGAGCCGAAGTTGTCCACAGGCGTCGAAGTTGTCCACAAGTGGCGGACTCGGGGTTGTCGGCGGGCCGCGACGGGAGCAGTCTCGGTTGTGAGGCCAATCACGTCCGCTCCAGGAGGCACGATGCGCATCACGGTCCGGGTCGACGGCACGACCTTCACCGACGACGTCGAACCGCGGCTGCTGCTGGTCCACTACCTGCGCGACAAACTCGGGAAAGTCGGCACGGTCGTCGGCTGCGACACCAGCAACTGCGGCTCCTGCACCGTCCACTTGGACGGCCGCAGCGTGAAGTCCTGCTCGGTGCTGGCCGTGCAGGCCGACGCCCGCGAGGTCACCACCATTGAGGGCGTGGCCCGTGACGGGCAGCTGCACCCCGTCCAGCGGGCCTTCCACGACAACCACGCCCTGCAGTGCGGCTTCTGCACCCCCGGGATGATCATGCAGGCGATCGACCTGCTGGCCGAGCACCCCGACCCCGACGAGGACACCGTGCGCCACGGCATCGAGGGCAACCTCTGCCGCTGCACCGGGTACCAGAACATCGTCCGCGCGGTCCGCGACGCCGCCGGGCGGATGCGGCCCGCCGAGCTGGCCGGGGGCGAGTGATGACCTCGACGACCGAGCCGGAGGTCGGCCGGGCCCGGCTGCGCAAGGAGGACGCCCGGCTGATCACCGGGCGCACCCGGTGGACGGACAACATCACCCTGCCCGGCCTGCTGCACGTGGCGTTCCTGCGCAGCCCGGCCGCGCACGCGCGCATCACCCACATCGACGTCTCCGCCGCGCGCGAGATGCCCGGCGTGGTCGCGGTGTTCACCGGCCGCGACTTCGCCGACGAGCAGGGCAGCCTGCCGTGCGCGTGGCCGGTCACCGCCGACCAGAAGGCGCCCAACGCGCCGTCGCTGGCCGTCGACGAGGTCAACTTCGCCGGGGAGGCGGTGGCCGTGGTCATCGCGCGCGGCCCGTACGAGGCCGCCGACGCCCTCTCGGCCATCGACGTCGACTACGAAGACCTGCCGGTCGTCTTGGACATGACCGCCGCCGTCGCCGACGGCGCCGATCTCGTGCACGAGGACCTGGGCACCAACAAGTCCGCGCTGTGGGTGTTCGACTCCGCGGCGGCGGGCACCGGCGGCGACGTCGACCAGGCCATCGCCGAGGCCGAGGTGCTCATCGAGCGCACCTTCCGCCAGCAGCGGCTGATCCCGGCGTTCATGGAGCCGCGCTCGGTCGTGGTCGACCCGACCGGCGAGCAGTACACGATGTGGTCGGCCACGCAGATCCCGCACATCCTGCGGCTGATGGTCGCGCTGACCACCGGCATCCCCGAGCACAAGGTCCGGGTGATCGCCCCGGACGTCGGCGGCGGGTTCGGCGGCAAGCTGCAGGTCACCCCGGAGGAGGTCATCACCCTGCTGGTGGCCAGGCGCCTGGGCAAGCCGGTCAAGTGGACCGAGTCGCGCTCGGAGTCGCTGCTGAGCGCCCACCACGGCCGCGACCAGGTCCAGAAGCTGACCCTGGCCGCGCGCCGCGACGGCACCGTCACCGGCCTCAAGGTCGAGCTGCTGGCCGACATGGGCGCGTACCTGCGGCTGGTCGGCCCTGGCGTGCCGATCCTGGGCGCGTTCATGTTCAACGCGATCTACAAGTTCCCGGCGTACCACTTCGCCTGCACCAACGTGTTCACCAACAAGACCCCGACCGACGCCTACCGCGGCGCGGGCAGGCCCGAGGCGACCTTCGCCATCGAGCGGCTGATGGACGAGCTGGCCGCCGAGCTGGGCGTGGACCCGCTGGCCGTGCGGGAGCAGAACTGGATCAGGCACGAGGAGTTCCCGTTCGCCACGGTGGCCGGGCTGGAGTACGACACGGGCAACTACGAGGCCGCCACCGCCAAGGCCGTCGAGCTGTTCGACTACGAGGGCCTGCGCGCCGAGCAGAAGCGCCGCCGCGAGAGCGGCGACCCCGTCCAGCTGGGCATCGGCGTCTCGACGTTCACCGAGATGTGCGGGCTGGCGCCCTCGCGGGTGCTGGGCGCGCTGTCCTACGCCGCGGGCGGCTGGGAGCACGCCGCGGTGCGGATGCTGCCCAGCGGCAAGGTCGAGGTGGTCACCGGCTCCTCGGCGCACGGCCAGGGCCACGAGACCGCGTGGAGCCAGATCGTCGCCGACCAGCTCGGCGTGCCGTTCGAGGACATCGAGGTGCTGCACGGCGACACCCAGGTCTCCCCGCGCGGCCTGGACACCTACGGCTCGCGCTCGCTGACCGTCGGCGCGATCGCGGTGGTCAAGGCGGGCGAGAAGGTGATCGCCAAGGCCCGCAGGGTCGCCGCGCACCTGCTGGAGTGCGCCGAGGGCGACCTGGAGTTCGCGGGCGGGAAGTTCACCGTGCGCGGCACGGACAAGTCCACCGGGATGGCCGACATCGCCTTCGCCGTGTTCTCCGCGCACGACCTGCCCGAGGGCATGGAGCCCTCGCTCGACGCCGAGGCGACCTTCGACCCGGACAACTTCTCCTTCCCGCACGGCACCCACCTGTGCGCCGCGGAGGTCGACACCGAGACCGGGGCGGTGTCGCTGCGCAAGTACGTGTGCGTGGACGACATCGGCACGGTCGTCAACCCGCTGATCGTGGAGGGCCAGGTGCACGGCGGCCTGGCGCAGGGCATCGCGCAGGCGCTGTTCGAGGAGGCGGTGCACGACGAGTCCGGCACGCTGATCACGGGCACCTTCGCCGACTACCTGCTGCCCTCGGCGGCCGACCTGCCCTCGTTCGTCACCGACCGCACCGAGACGCCGTCGACGACGAACTCCCTGGGCGTCAAGGGCGTCGGCGAGGCGGGCACCATCGCCTCCACCCCGGCGGTGGTCAACGCGATCGTGGACGCGGTGCGCCACCTGGGCGTCCGCGACATCGAGATGCCGTGCACGCCCATGCGGGTGTGGACGGCCATCCGCACCGGCCGCGCCGACGCGGGCGGGGTGGGCTCGGAGGCGGGCGGCGGGCTCGGCTCCATCGACGCGACCGGAGGTGCCAGGTGATCCCGGCGGAATTCGACTACACCGCGCCGTCCACAGTGGAGGAGGCGGTCCGCGCGCTGGCCGACGCCGGGGAGGACGCCAAGGTCATCGCGGGCGGGCAGAGCCTGCTGCCGGTGCTGCGGATGCGCCTGGCCGCGCCGACCACCCTGGTCGACCTCGGCCGGATCGCGGAGCTGCGCGGCATCCGCGAGGACGGCGACCACGTCGTCATCGGCGCGATGACCACCCACCACGAGGTCCAGCGCGACCCGCTGGTGGACACCCACCTGCGCCTGCTCAGGCTGGCCACCGACACCGTCGCCGACCCCCAGGTCCGCCACCGCGGCACCCTCGGCGGCGCGCTGTCCCACGCCGACCCGGCGGGCGACCTGTCCGCCCCGGTGCTGGCCCTGGAGGCGGAGTTCGTCGCCCAGGGCGTCGACGGCAGGCGGACCATACCGGCGGCGGAGTTCTTCGTCGACTACTTCACCACCGCGCTGCGCGCCGACGAGATCCTGGTCGAGGTCCGCCTCCCCCGCCACACCGGCTGGCAGGCCCACTACGAGAAGTTCAACCGCGTGGCCCAGGCGTGGTCGATCGTCGGCGTGGCCGCCGCCCTGCGCGTCGCCGACGGCGTGATCGCCGAGGCGCGGGTCGGCCTGACGAACATGGCCGCGGTGCCGATGCGCGCCACGGCCGTCGAGTCGGCCCTGGTCGGGCAGCCCGCCACCGCGTCGGCCATCCGGGACGCCGCCGCCCACGCCGCCGAGCGGACCTCGCCGTCGGCCGACGGCAACGCCGACCGCGAGTACCGCGAACACCTGGCCCGCGTCCTCACCGGCCGCGCGCTCACCGCCGCGGCGGGGGTCTGACGTGCGCCTCGAACACCACTTCCGCGTGCCCGCCCCGGTGGCGACGGTGTGGGCCGCGGTGCTCGACCCGGAGAAGGTGGCTCCGTGCATGCCCGGCGCCACCCTCACCGCCGTCGACGGCGACACCTTCACCGGCACCGTCAAGGTCAAACTCGGCCCCATCTCACTGGTGTACAAGGGAAAGGGCGAATTCCTCAGCCGCGACCCCGACACCCGCCGCGTGGTCATCAAGGCTTCGGGCAAGGACTCCCACGGCAACGGCACCGCCGCGGCCACCGTCACCCTCACCCTGACCCCCGACGGCGACGCCACCACCGGCACGGTCGAGACCGACCTGGCCATCACCGGCAAACCCGCCCAATTCGGCCGCGGCCTGATCGCCGAGGTCGGCGGCAAACTCCTGAACACCTTCGCCACCTGCCTCTCCGACAAGCTGAGCCCGTCAGCACCGGACCCGGAACCACACCAGGAAGCGGCGGAACCAGAGCAAAAGACCACGGAACCGAAGATCGCGGAAGCCGAGCAGGGGACCGAGGAAATCCCAGCACGGGTACCGACACCTGAATCAGAACTCCGGGAACGCCCCACCCTGGCCGCGGTACCCAACGCCGAGGGCGAGGCAATCGACCTGATGGAACTGGCGGGCCGCTCGGTGGTCAAACGAGCCATCCCGACACTGGCCGTACTGGCCGCCGTCAGCGCGGTGGTGGCGGTGGTGATGCGCAAACGCAGATGACACCTCCCGGCAAACCGCCAGCCCTGTGACAACTGATCGGCGTGGGGCGGACCTGTGCGCCTCAGGTGTCAGATCCGTCTGCCGGGGGTAATCGGGCGGGCCTGGCGTGCGCTGTGGGCGTTGGGGAACTGCCGTGGCGTGGTGGGGGAGGTCGGTCGGTAGGGTGCGCGCGTGCGTCGGCGTGCCGGGATCGGCTTGGTTGTGGTGGTTGTGGCCGGTTGTGCCGCGCCCACCACAGGTGGTGTGCCCACGCCCGCTGGGCCGGGCGGCGGGGCCTCGACGTCCACCGCCCAAGCCGCGCCTGCCACGACCACCACCGCGAAGCCCGAGGGCTTCACCATCGTCGCGGGCGGGGACGTGCTGATCCACCCGGCGCTCACCGAGCAGGCGGAGGCCGACGGGGGCGGGAAGCGGGACTACGCGCCGCTGTTCGCCGGGATCGCGCCGGTGGTGGGGGCGGCCGACCTGGCCGTCTGCCACCTGGAGGTGCCGATCGCCGGGGCGGAGGGGCCGTTCCAGGGGTACCCGCGGTTCTTCGCGCCGCCGGAGCTGGCCGCCGGGCTCGCCGCGACCGGGTACGACGTTTGCTCCACCGCCTCCAACCACACCATGGACCACGGCGCCGACGGGGTGCTCAGCACCCTGGACGCGCTCGACGGCGCGGGCATCGCCTACACCGGCTCGGCGCGGTCGGCCGAGGACGCCGAGGAGCCGCTGATCCTGGACGTGCCTGGCGCCAAGGTCGGGTGGCTGTCGTACACCTTCGCGTTCAACAGCGGCACCGAGCGGCCCGCGGGCTCGCCGTGGATGGCCAACCTGCTCGACACCGGGACCGTCATCGAGGACGCGCGCGCCGCGCGGGCCGCAGGAGCCGACGTCGTCGTCGCCAGCCTGCACTGGGGGATCGAGGGCAAGCACGAGGCCACCGCCGAGCAGCGGCGCATGGCCGAGCAGATCCTCGGCGACCCGGCCGTCGACCTGATCATCGGCCACCACGCGCACGTCATGCAGCCCTTCGAGAACGTCGGCGGCAAGTGGGTGGCCTACGGCCTCGGCAACCAGGTCGCCCGGCACGCCGAGCCGAAGGGGACGACCGAGGAGGGCGCGCTGGCCCGCTTCCGGTTCACCAGGTCCGATGGAACCTGGGCGGTCGAGAAGGCCGAGTATCTGCCCACCCTGGTCGACCTCGGGCCGCCGATCCGGCTCACCGACCTCACCGCCGACCCCGACGTCGAGCCCGCCAGGATGCGCGAGGCGCTGGGCCGCACCGAGGAGATCGTGCTGAGCCTGGGCGCGGGCGACGACGGCCTCACGCGAGGCTGACACCACCACAGGGCAAACGCGTATATTCGACAGTCCGCGCGCAAAACAAAAGGCCGCAAACAATTGCGGCCATTGCGCCTATAATATCGTCGTTGGAGGGCGGTTGTCAAACGAGATCGGTGTCGAGCAGGAATACCTCACCATGCTCTACACGCACCTCGACCAGCTCAGGACCGAGACCGACACCCGCCTCGCCACGACGCTGCGGGAGGTCAGCAGCCTGCCGCAGGCGATGTCGCTGCGCGATGCCGCCGTCGCCCACCTGAGTGAACTCCTCGCCCAATACGACGCGGTGGAGAACGGCCTGTGCTTCGGCAGGCTCGATTTCACCGACGGCACCGACACCTACATCGGGCGCATCGGCCTGTTCGACCGGGACAACGACTACGAGCCGTTGCAGTTGGACTGGCGCGCCCCGGCCGCCCGCCCGTTCTACCTGGCCACCGCCGCCGCCCCGGACGGCGTGCGCAGGCGCCGCCACATCCGCACCAGCATGCGCAAGGTCACCGGCATCGACGACGAGCACCTGGACTTCGCCGACGGCGCCGAGCGGGTGGGCGACGGCGTCACCGGCGAGGCCGCGCTGCTCGCCGCGCTCAACGCCACCCGATCGGGTGTCATGCGCGACATCGTCGAGACCATCCAGGCCGAGCAGGACGAGGTGATCCGCGCGAGCCTCAACGGCGTCCTGGTCGTGCAGGGCGGGCCGGGCACCGGCAAGACCGCCGTGGCCCTGCACCGCGCCGCCTACCTGCTCTACACCCATCGCGAGTTGCTGGCCCGCCGAGGCGTGCTGATCGTGGGCCCGAACGCGACGTTCCTCAAGTACATCGGCCAGGTGCTGCCGTCCCTCGGCGAGACAGGCGTGCTCCTGCAGACCGTCGGCGACCTGTTCCCCGGTGTCCGGGCCATCCGCCCGGAGTCCCCGGCCGCCGCCGAGGTCAAGGGCCGCGTCGACATGGTCGACGTGCTGCGCCGCGCGGTCGCCGACCGCCAGGTGGTCCCCGACGAGCCGATCACGCTGGAGATCGAGCGCCAGGAGATGGTGCTGGGCCCGGCGGACATCGCCGCCGCCCGCTCCCGCGCCCGCCGCTGCGGCCTGCTGCACAACCACGCCCGCGCGGTCTTCACCCGCGAGATCATCGCCGTGCTGACCCGCCAGGAGGCCGACCGCCTCGGCGCGGAGTTCCTCGACGCCGCCGACCTCGCCGACATCCGCGGCGAGCTGGCCGAGGCGCCCGAGGTCGGCGCCGTCGTGGCCGAGCTCTGGCCGGACCTCACCCCCCAGCAGCTCCTCGACGACCTCTACGCCGACCCCGGGCGCCTGCGCACCGCCATGCCCGACCACACCGAGGCCGAGCGGGCCCTGCTGCTGCGCGAGCCCGGCGGCTGGGCGGCCTCCGACGCCCCCCTGCTGGACGAGGCCGCGGAGATCCTGGGCGTCGACGACAGCGCCGAGCGCGCCCGCGCCGCGCAGCGCCGCCGCGACGCCGAGGACTACGCCCAGGGCGTGCTGGACATCCTGCAACTGGAGGACGAGGCCGACCCGGACATCCTGCTGGCCCACGACCTCATCGACGCCGGGCAGCTGGCCGAGCGCCAGGAGGACGTCGACTACCGCACCGCCGCCGAGCGCGCCGCCGCGGACCGCGACTGGACCTTCGGCCACCTGATCGTCGACGAGGCCCAGGAGCTCTCGGCCATGACCTGGCGGGTCCTGATGCGCCGCTGCCCGTCACGCTCGATGACGCTGGTCGGCGACGTCGCCCAGACCGGCGACCTGGGCGGCGCGTCGACGTGGTCCTCGGTGCTCTCACCGTACGTCGAGGACCGCTGGCGGCTGGCGGAGCTGACGGTCAACTACCGCACCCCAGCCGAGGTGATGGCCGTGGCCGCCGACGTCCTGGCCGAACTGGGCGCCCCGGTCACCGCCCCGAAGTCGGTCCGCGAGACCGGCGTACCCCCCTGGGCACGCCGGGTGTCCAACCCCGCCGCCACCGCAGCCGACCTGGCCGCCGAGAACACCCCCGGCTCCCTCGCGGTACTGGTCCCGACCGCCCTGCTGACCTCCGTCGGCGAGGCGGTCCTGACCGCCGTACCCGACGCCGCCATCGGCGAACGCCCCGACCTCGAAAGCCGGGTGGTGGTCCTGACCGTCACCCAAGCCAAGGGCCTGGAATTCGACACCGTCCTGGTCATCGAACCCACCCACATCGTGGCGGAGTCCCCCCGAGGCATGAACGACCTCTACGTGGCCCTGACCAGAGCCACCCAACGCGTCGGCGTCATCCACACCGAAGACCTGCCCCCCGCCCTCGCCCGCCTCAGCCGATAGCAGAAGGGAGGCGGCGCGCACCGATCACGGTTCGAGGAGGTTCCGCCGGTCTCGCAACGCCAGACGCAGCAACGTCAATGAGCTGGCCGAAAGCCGAGGCTCGAGGCGGTCAACCGCTTCGCTGGTGAAGGGGATGTCGGTTCGCCCGCCTTCGCCGATCACGGTGCCTTCATCGTTGGTGGCGACCAGTCCGGTGAACAACCGGTCGAAGACCTCGTCGTCCACGACGGCGACCGTGCGCTGGCTCGCGCCCAGGGTGAGGGCGTCCATGACCAAGCCGTAGTGCCAGAGCCGGAACCGCCCCTCATCGCGAGCGCGGTCGAGGGAGCGGAACGGCTCCTGCTCGGCGTAGTCGATGGAGCCCGCTCCGGCCCCGTCGTGTTCGGGGTTGCCGAGAAACTCCTCGGAGTACTCACGCATGATGTTGCGCCACAAGGAAAAGTCGTTGTGCACGTCGCGCGCGGCGAGTGATGAGGGCTGGAACTCGCCGGAGGGCATGACAGTGCACATGCCGCCGCCGTCGGCCACAGCGCGGCCATCGCGCTGGTGCATCATGAACCGGTGATCGCCCCGCCGGTCCTTGCGGATGGTCAAAGTGCTGATGCCGGGCGATATCACCAGCCGAGCCGGGTCGAACGGGTCACCGATCGCCGATCGCAGCGGCAACGCGCTCCAGTCGGGAACCGATCCGGCAGAGGCCAGCCACGCGGCCTTGAACTCGTGCGCGAGGCACTCCTTGATGTCGAACACCTCGAAGAACGTGGTGGTCCCGAACGTCAACTCCAGCCCATCGCGCTGGGACACCTCCAGCAGCCGGTAACTGGGGCGGTTCTCCAGCAGCCTAGGCCGCACCAGGTCGCGCACAGCCCGGCTGTAGCTCGCATAGCGCTCGCCGCGAGCGGTGAGCGGCAACACGTGGTCAACCGGCTCGAGCTTCGACACCGGACGCTCGACAGTGGAGAAGGTCAGCCGCACCGAATCCAGTTCCACGGGGGTGTCCAACAGCCAGCCAGGACCGGTCAGCACGTGCCCGCCGGGTGCTCGTTGGCCGGCCGGATACAGCCACGCGGCCAGTTCCGCCAGTTCCCGCCCCCGCACACCCGCAGCGCGGCGAACCCGAAGCCACTCAACCTGGCTCTGCCGAACACGTTCGGCGATTTCAGGACCAAGTGGGTTGCCCGGGTCGACCGGGGTCAACAGGCGCGCATCGTCGAGCACGTTCGGGCTGCGAGCACGAGTTGCCGCAGGTCGACCCGAAGCATCGGCCCGGCAGGGTGCTTGCTGTCCCGGAGCCACCCGTCCGGATGCAGCTCTACACAGTTGTTGGCTCCGTCTGAGCGGTTCGGCTTACGCCACTGGCTCTGGTCCATCCGACCCTCCGATGTTGTCGATACGCCCACGGAGAATTGCAATATAGACACCTCTATGAGGCAGACCAATGTCCACGGAGACTGGCGCCTACAAGATAACCCATCGTCGACTCGGTCCGCGATCCAACTCGGCCACACGCCGACGCACTTCGCTCGCCTCCGGGCTTCCAGGGTGCGACTTACGGGCGTTGGTGGTAATCATCCGCAACTCTCGGAGATCGCGCAGAATATCGTAACCATCCCACTCGCGAATGTCGAAGCCGTAGCGCTGACAGAAGGCGTGATACTCCCGAGGCAGATGCCCAAACCGGCGGCAGTGAATCTCAACCGTCACCAGGTCCCATTCTGCTTGGCCAATGGCCGCGCTTTCCCAGTCGCAGAGCACTGGCTGCCCGGTCTCCTCGTTCCATAGCGCGTTGCGGTGCTGGGGGTCACCGTGAATGAGCGTTGGCTGCCACATGTATCTCAGGTCAGCGAAGGACTCGGCGAGGTCATCGCAGCGTCGCTGAAGTATAGTTTTCTCAGACTCCACAAGGAGGGCACTCGTGCTGATTGCTCGCTGAATGGCATGAACAGGTGCCAGTCGCGGCAGTGACATAGCAGGTGGCGGCACTTGGTGGAGCATGGCCAGCGGCTCAGCTATATCGCAGGCACGGATGGGTCCGGCCTGCGGCAGGTACTGCCAAAAGGTGACGGCACACCCAGCCAGCGTTAGCGGCTGGTCCAGTCCTGGAATCAACGTGACGGTGGGGACGCCGTGCGTTGAGAGCCACCGCACCAACGAGACCACGGCGTCGGAATGACTGACGTTGGGCCGTGCCACCTTCACGATGACGGGGGCGCTGGCGAGCTTGTACACCGCGTTGGTTTGGTGGCGAAGTAGTTCCATACCGCGCGACTCAAGACTCACCAGCCTGCACGCGGCATCGGCCACCTGTCGGGTACGGCCTGCGGTGAAGGTGTTCTCGGTCAGGTGATCGAGGTTGCAGTCGAGCGGAGCCATCAGGAAGTTCCGGTCTGCTCGGCGATCAACTCACGAAGTTCTGTCGCTGCGGGGATCTGCCGCCGTCCCGCGGGGATGGAGTGCACGACGTCTGCGGCACGGGCCAGCACGATCTTCGTCCGATGCTCGGCAGGCAGGCGATCAAGCGTCGCGGTGGCGAGCTGGCAGCCGTCCTGAGCGTGCCCCGAGGCGGCATGTCCCACGGCTCGGTCGAGCGCGATGAGGGCGGGGTCGATCACCACGCTGGAATCGTGGCGGTAGAGCTCCAACGCTTCATCCTGGACTCGATAGGCGCGTTCGTACTCTCCCATGTAAGTCAGTGTGCCGGACAGGTACAGCAGCAGACGTTTCTCGTTGAACTCAAAAGCGGCATCACTCGGCGCCTCGCCCAAGTGGTCGACCACGTGCCGCGCCCGGTTCATCGCCTGTTCTGCTTCATCGCGGTAGCCCAGCCGTGCAAGAGCGCGAGCTTCGGCTGCTGCCCCAAGCGCTCCAGCGCTACAGGGTTTGGACACGAAGGACTGGGCCGCTCGCGCCAGCGTGACAGTCTGCTGAACCTGACCGAAGTAGTACGGCAGCATGGCCTCTTGGGCACGCACACGGGCCCGCAGCTCTGGATTCAAGGTGTCATCGGCAGCGAGCCGGGCCGTGCCGTACCAGTACCGAGCGCGGTTGACGTCTCCCAGCTTCATCAGAGCGTCAGCGCTGAGCAGCGCCAGCACAGCGGTCACGGCGGACAGCCGAGCTTGAGTCGCGGCGGGTTCCCGATGGCGCGCCAACCCTTGGACTTCCACGATGTCGGTCGAAATCGCGCCAAGTACCGTCAAGGGCGGCGTCATCGGGTACATCATGATGTAGTCGGCCACACGCTGTTCGATGACATCGATCAAGGATGCGGACACGCTTGAAGCCGATAGCACGTCATCAGTCAACAGGCGCGCATCATCGAGCACGCGGAACAAGTCGTCACCTGTGGAGGTGCCCGTCAAAGTGGCCACGGAGTGCACCTGCTTGAGATCGATCGCGGGTCGTGCCACGCGTTCGCCGAGTACGTCGGCCAGCTCGTCGTTGTTCAGCCGGAGCAACTGAGCCAGGCCGGGGCGCAGCCACGGCTGCGGTGTCGTCTCACCTGACTCCCAGCGAAAGACCGTGCTGCGCTCCACACCGACCCGAGCGGCTAGTGCTTCCTGGGTGAAACCAGCGGCTTTGCGGGCGGCGATCAGGGCGAGCCGTTTCGCCGTTTTCGGTGATGACCCCATAAACCACGCCGCCTGTTCGATCTTTGATCACGCACGGTCGGTAACCGAGCCATTATCGCAGGTCACGGTGACAGTGCGTCATCTCTGCATCATCGGCGCAGCGTCTGGACGCTTTCCGGAGTCTCCCCGGGCCGACAGGGTCGATCCCAAGACACCCCCTGCGTCGTATGACAGGGCGACCACCCGGAGATGATCTAGGTGAACACCGAGATTCGGGGCCGTGCGTAGTCAGCCCCGGATGCCGCTCACCCCGGCGGAGGCACGGCGTCTGCTGCGGTACGAGTTGGAGCAGATGTGCGCCAAGGCCGGGGTGACGCACGCCGAGATGGGGGCGCGTCTCGGGGTGTCCCGTGCGTCGTTCACCCAGTTGTTGGCGGGCAAGAACCTGCCCAGCAGACCGGCCCTGGAGATCATGGCTCAGCACCTCGATGCCACGCGGGAGCTGCCTCGGCTGGTTGAACTGCTCGCCGTGGCGCGGCTGCGGTCGGCTGAGCGGGAGCCGGGGCCGGGAGCGCACGACCACGAGCTGGCGATCGGGATGGAGGCGTTCGCCGAGCGGCTGATGGTCTTCGATCCCTGGCGGGTGCCGCTGCACTTGCGGACCGAGATGTACGCCGACGCCCTGACGGCGCTGGATGGCGATCTTCGGAACACGAGTCGTGAGCGGCGGCAGGCACCGCTCTCCGGTGATGATCCGCTCGATTTTCTGTGGGTGACCACGGAGCACGTCTTACGTCGCCGCGTCGGCTCGCCGCTGGTGATGTGCGATCAGCTTGCCTACTTGGCGCAGATAGGTGGGCGGCCCAATATCTCCATACGGGTCATACCAGCCGACATGGATTTCGTGGGGGCGGGCAACAGCTTCCAGATCATTTGGGGAACGTCCCCGATGGTGGTCGAACACGGCCGGTTGGCTGTGTATTTCACCTATGCGAGGGAAGCGGTGGAGTACTTCACCGAAGTACTCGGCACCCTCGATCGGCAGGCACTCGACGCACGGGCATCCGTCGAATTGATTTCCCGGCTGATGTCGCGGTGACCACCTCCGCTGAAGTCCGGGCCGCGCCGAGGTGATCTCGGTCGAACGCGGGCGGATGAGCTTGCAGGCCCCGGAGAACGCGCTGCGCGGCTTCGACTCCGGCACGCACATCCACGCCCGCCTGGTGTGGGTCAACCCGGAAGCGGCCGAGAACGACGAGGGCGGCTGAAACGGGCGTCCAGTTGCGGTGTATTCGCCCGGCCCCTCTGGCGGCGGAGGCTGGCTCCGCCGCCAGGGGAGCCGTGTATCAGCTCAGGGCGCAGGTCGTCGCGGGGTTTCCGGGGCCGGTGCGGGGGATCGTGGCTGATTGTGGGGCGGTGCCGTTGTCCAGCCAGGTCCCCAGGGCGTCGAGGGCGCTGAGGAAGCAGGGGCCGATGGGGCGCAGGCGGTCGGGGTAGGCGTCGTAGAGGCCGTCCACGTGGGTGCCGCCCTCGACGCGGAAGTAGCGGTGCAGGTTCGCTCGGCCGCGGTCGGCGATCATCGTGGTGTACGTGTCGGAGTCGGTGATCGGCAGGAGGGTGTCGAGGGTGCCGTGGAGGGTGATCATCGGTTTGCCGATCTTGCCGGTCAGGGCGATCCGGGAGACGGCCTTGTGCACCGAGCGCGGGCGGGTGGCGTAGTCGTAGTCCGCGTCGCAGTTCGGGGTTCCGGTGGTGCAGAAGGGGATGCCTGCTTGGAGTTCGCCGTCGTAGGCCGGGTCGAACTCCTCGCGGTAGATCCGCTGGGTCAGGTCCCAGTACACCGTGTGGTGGAAGTCCCAGAGGAACTCCGTGGCCGCCGGGAAGCCCGCGTCGATGATCGCCTGGCGGGCGGCGGGGTCGCCTGCCTTGTGCGCGGGGTAGTTGCGCAGGACCTCGGGCAGGGTGGTGAACAGGTTGGGGCCCTTGGCCGTCCAGAGGGTGCCCTCCCAGTCGACGCCGCCGTCGTAGAGCCACGGCACGTTCTCCAGCTGCCAGCGCACCAGGTAGCCGCCGTTGGAGATCCCCGCCATCAGCGTGCGGGCCGGTGGCCGCCGGTAGTGCTGGGTGACGGCGAGCTTGGCCGCCACGGTCAGCTGCGTGACCCGGGCGTTCCACTCCGCCAGCGCGTCCCCGGGGCGGCGGCCGTCGGTGTGGAACGCGACGCCGGTGTTGCCCTTGTCGGTGGCGGCGAAGGCGTAGCCCGCGGCGAGGACGTGGTCGGCGATGGCCCGGTCGTTGGCGTACTGCCGCCGCACGCCGGGGGCCCCGGAGACCACCAGGCCCCCGTTCCACCGCTCGGGCAGCCGGATGACGAACTGGCTGTCGTGGTTCCACCCGTTGTTGGTGTTCCCGGTGGAGGTGTCCGGGAAGTACCCGTCGACCTGGACGCCGGGCACCCCCGAGGGCTGCGGCAGCCCCGCCGAGGTCAGGCCCGACCAGTCCGCGGCCACGGTGTGCCCGGAGGCAACGGTGCCGGTGGTGGTCAGGTCGCCGAGGCAGGCGGACTTCTGCGCCGCCGCCCCCAGCACGGTGGGCGCGGCGCAGGACTGTCCACTATGGCCTAAGGCGGGGGCGGCGGTGGCCGCCAGCAGTCCGACGACCGCCAGCACGATGCGGGGAAACACGGCAACCTCCACGACGTCAACGGGTGTGCTGACGGTAGGCGCGCGCACTCACCGCGACCATGACGGCGAACCACATACCGGACGCCCCCGATGTGGTGGCCACCACCGTCGCCGGGGCGGGAAACCCCGGCGACGGCGCGGCTCACTCCGTGCGCAGGGACTCCACCCGGGTGGCGCTGCGGAGGAACGGCAGGGTCAGCAGGCACACCAGGAGGCCGAGCACCACCGCCGCGCCGGACATCGTGAGGACACCGTTCCAGTCGATCCGCAGCGGGGCCGACGACAGGCGCGTGATCAGCGCGGCCAGGACAAGGCCGGTGCCGATGGCGACCACCACCCCGAGGCCGATCGGCACGCCGATCTGCCAGACCAGGGAGCGGGCGATCGACCCGGTCGGCACCCCGCTCGCGGCGAGGACCGCCAGCGGCCTGCGGCGCTCCCGGATGTGCTCGACGGCCAGCACCAGCAGGCTCACCCCGGCCAGCATCAGCGTGAATACCGCCCCGATGAACAGCGCCCGCCTGATGGTCAGGAAGGTCTCCTGCTCCTCGGTTCGGTCGGACATCTCGTTGGCGAGGTACACCTCGACCGAGAGGTTGGCGAACGTGGCGTTGCGCAGCAGTTCGATCGCGTCCGGCTTGGCCGGGTCCAGCGACGCCTCCAGGAAGGTGACCGCCTCCGGGCCGACGGGCACGGCGGCCCCGGGGGTGGCGATGACGCCCCACTTGTTGTCCGGCAGGTCTTGGGCGGGCAACTGCCGCAGGTCGGCGGGGATGGTCCACTCACCGATTGTGTGGGGGGCCTCGGCGCCGTTGGCCCAGGCGATCGACGAAAGCCGCTGCCCCGCCGCGAACCCCTGCTCGGCGAGGTTGGTCGACGGGGTCACGAACACCTCCCCGTCCGCGCAGTCCACCACGCGGTAGGAGAGCTCGATGTCGGCGCACGAGGCGACGTAGGCGGAGAGGAAATCCCCGCCGGAGGGGTCCTTGGCCAGTTCCGCCGAGGTGAACGCGGCGATCGAGCGCACCCCGTCGGTGCCCTCGACCACCCGGGCCACCTCGGCGGACTCCTCGGGGTCGGCCATCATCCGGGCCACGGGCTCGGACTGGACGACCTCCCGCGCCGCCAACCCGATCGAGCTGGCCTGGGAGAGCAGCACGGCCTGCAGCGCGGTCGCGCCCGCCAGCACCACCGCGACCCCGCCGATCACCCGGGCCGACGTGCCGCTGTCGAGCTGGAGCCGCCGCACGGCCAGCTGCCACGACGGCGGACCGCCGCGCAACCGGGTGACCGAGCGCTCCACCACGACCGGCAGCAGCAGCGGGACGCCGACGAGCATCAGCGTCGCGCCCGCGGCGATGCTGTACGCCCACAGGTCGCCGCCGCGCCCGCCGCCGTTCCACAGCAGCAGCCCGGCTCCCGCGCCGACCAGCGCCAGCCGCCAGAGCACCCGCCTGCGGACCGGACGACTGAATCGGACCACCCCCAGCGGCTCGATGATCGTCCTGCGCATCGCGCTCTGGGCGGTGACGACCGCCAGGACCGGCACGCCGACGGCGATCACGCCGACCAGCCACCAGTTGGGCACCACGTCGGAGGGGTAGACGCCGACCCCGAGCAGCCGCACGCTCGCGGCCACCGGCCGCAGCAGCAGGTACCCGAGCGCGCCGAGGACCAGCCCGGCCAGGGCGCTGACCAGCGTCTCGGCCGCGGCGATCCGGCGCACCTGCCTGCCGCCCGCGCCCACCAGCCGCAGCGCGGAGAGCCGCCGGTCGCGCTCGGCCCCGGCGATGCGGGTGCTCGCGGCGATGAAGATGAACACCGGCACCAGCAGCGCGACCACGCCGAGCAGGATCAGCAGCAGGAGGTCGGGCTGGAGGACGCGGTCGTCGCCTTGCATTCCGAAGGCGTAGACCTCGGTGACGTAGTCCACCTTCTCGCCCCCGGGCAGCCCGGTGTAGACGACCAGGTCGTAGGGGTCGGCGACCACGGACGGACTGAGCAGGCCTGCGACCTGCTGGGGGAACCGCGGGCGCAGCAGGTCCGAGCCCGGGGCGGCGAGCAGGTCGGCCATCGCCGGGGAGAGGTACATCTCCCCGGTCGTGGGCATCCGGGGCAGCCCGGGCGGCACGGGCGACGTCGGCCCGGTCGCCCGGAAGAGCTGGACCTGGATCGACTCGCCGCGGAACTTCGTGCTGTGCCGGACCTGGTGCGTCGGGTCGACGCCCAGGACGGGCTCCTGGACGGCCGAGGCCGCCGCGCCGCGCGCGTCGCGGTTGTCCAGGATCGTGCCCACCGACGCGGCCAGCAGCAGGACCACGACCGCGATGCCGACCCCGAAGGCGCTCAGCGCGAACCGCGCCATCGAGGTCCGGCCGCCCCCGACGGCCAGCCGGACCCCGATGGCCAGGTCCTCGCGCCACCCGCTCACGGGACCAGCTCCACGGAGCGGGTCTTCCCGTCGCGCACCACGACCTCGCGGTCGGAGTAGGCCGCCACCCGCGCCTCGTGCGTGACGAGCACGACCGCGGCGCCGGTGTCCTTGGCGGTGGACACGAGCAGGCGCATGACCTGCTCGCCGTTGAGCGAGTCCAGCGCGCCGGTCGGCTCGTCGGCGAAGATCACCTTGGGGCCGGTGACCAGCGCGCGGGCGACCGCGACCCGCTGGCCCTGTCCGCCGGAGACCTCGCCGGGCCGCTTGGCACCGACCTCGCCGACCTCCAGCCGCTCCAGCCACTGCGCCGCCCTGGCCTCCGCCGCCTTGCGCTTGAGCCCGCCGAGGCGCATCGGCAGCGCCACGTTCTCCAGGCACGACAGCTCGGGCACGAGCTGGCCGAACTGGAAGACGAACCCGAACTCGCCCCGCCGCAGCGCGCTGCGCTCCTTGTCGGCCATGGCCGACAGCTCGCGCCCGGCGTAGACGACCGAGCCCGCGTCGGGCGCGACGATGCCCGCCAGGCAGTGCAGCAGGGTCGACTTGCCCGAGCCGGAGGGTCCCATCACGGCGACGACCTCGCCGGGCAGCACCGACATCCCGGCGCCGTCGAGGGCGGGCGTGCTGCCGAAGGTCTTGCGCAGGCCCGACGCGGCCAGGATGGGTTCGGTCAGGATTGGCTCGGTCATGCCGCCACCTCCCGCGCCAGCTCGGCCAGGCGCGCCGTGGTCAGCTCCAGCCAGCGCACGTCGGCTTCCAGGTGGAACAGCGCGTGGTCGCAGATGAGCTTGTCGGCGAGGTCGCCGCGCTGCTTGCGCGCGGTCAGCTCGCGCATGGTCCGCAGGTGCGCGGCGCGCTGGGCGTCGAGGACGTCCTCGGCGGCGCGGCCGGACATCAGCGCGAGCACGACCTTGGTGTAGAGCGCGCTCTGCAGGTAGACCTGCGGGTTCTCCGGGGTCACCAGCCACCCGGAGAGGTCGGTGACCCCGGCGTGGGTGATCGCGTAGCGCTTGCGCTCGGGGCCACCGCCCGGCTCGACGCCACCCTCCTCGACCAGGCCGTTCTTCAGCAGGCGGGAGAGCGTGGCGTAGACCTGCCCGTAGGCCAGCGGGCGGTCGTGCCCGAACCGCTCGTCGTAGACGCGTTTGAGGTCGTACCCATGCCGGGGCCCGGTTTCCAGCAGGCCGAGCAAGGCGTGTCCGATTGACATGCCGAGCACTGTACTACACGCGTATACACGTGAAGAATAGTGGCCTGACCAGGGAAGATGATCAGACGGTCAGGCAGAACGGGTGGCCTGCCGGGTCGGCGTACACCCGGAAGGACGTGGCGTAGGTGTCGTCGAGCAGCCGGGCGCCGAGGCCGAGGACCCGCTCGTGCGCCGCGGTCAGGTCGGTGACCTTGAAGTCCAGGTGCAGCATCTGCGGGTGCTCGCCGCCCGGCCACGTAGGCGGGACGTAGTCGGGAATCCGCTGGAAGGCGACCCGGCCCAGCGGCCCGTCGAGCGTGACCCACGAGCCGTCCTCCTCGACGTCGGGCTCGACCTCCCACTCCAGCACCCGCCGGTAGAAGTCGGCGAGTGCCGCCGGATCGGGGCAGTCGAGCACGGTGGTGAGCCGGATGGGCGAAGTGGCGTCCACATCTCCTCCATTCGTAACCGGTGTCATGAATTATGGGGGTTATCCTTCACCGCGGCAACCGGTATCGGGCCTACAGTGGTGTCGTGACCACCGACCACGACGTGGAGCTGGTTCTCGACTTCCTCAACACGCTCGACCTCGACCGCGGGACCGACGTGCTGGACGACCCGCTGGCCTGGCAGGGCTGGCTGGCCGACCGGACGCTGACCGCCGGGCCGCCCGCCCGCGTGCGGGCCGTGCGGGCGGGTCTGCGCGCCGCCGTCGGCGGGCCGCCCGCGCCGCCGCCCCCGTCGGTCGACGTGCGCGTCGAGCTCATCGCGGGCATACCCAAACTGGTCGCCGCCGAGATCACCGGCGCGGTGCTGGCCGCGGCCAGCAGGCTCGCGGTCGTCGAGGAGTGGGAGCGCTTCAAGATCTGCCCGGCCGACGACTGCCAGTGGGTCTTCTTCGACCGCTCCCGCAACCGCTCGCGCACCTGGTGCTCGATGCGGGTGTGCGGGAACCGGGAGAAGGCCAGGGCCTGGCGGGAGCGCGCCAAGCTCAGCCTATGAGCTGGGCCACCGCGTAGATCACCAGCCCGGCCAGCGCGCCGACCACGGTGCCGTTGATCCGGATGAACTGCAGGTCGCGCCCGACCTGCAGCTCGACCTTGCGCGCGGTCTCATCCCCGTCCCAGCGGCGCACGGTGTCGGAGATCAGCGTGGTGATCTCGTCGCGGTAGTTCAGCACGACGTAGGCCGCGGCGCCCTCGACCCAGCCGTCGGCCTTGGCGCGCAGGGCGTCGTCGGAGACCAGGCGCTCGCCGAGGGTCATCAGGCCCGCGCGGACCCGGGTGCGCAGCTCGCTGGAGGGGTCGTCGGCGGCGTTGAGGAGCATCCGCTTGGCGGTGGCCCAGATCGAGCCGATGAGGTTCTGCACCTCGGGGTGGTCGACCACCTGCTGCTTGAGCGCCTCGGCCCGACCCATGACCTTCGGGTCGTTCTGCAGGTCGTGGGCGAACTCGCCGAGGAAGCGGTCCAGGGACAGGCGCATCGGGTGGTTGACGTCGTTCTTGACGTTCCAGGTGAAGGAGAGCACCTCGCCGTAGATCTTGTCGGCGACCATCGAGTCGACGAACTTCGGCGACCACGTCGGGGCGCGGCCGGAGACCACGTTGACGATCTGGCCCTGGTTGGCCTGCACCCACACGTGGGCCTGGTCGCACATCAGGTCGACCAGCTTGTGGTGCGAGCCGTCGGCGAAGACGCGCTCCAACAGCGTGCCCAGCGGCGGCCCCCACGGCGCGTCCATGATCCGCTTGACGACGGCCTGCTCCACCACCGCCTGCACGTCCTCGTCGCGCAGCACCGTCACCATCCCGCCGAGGACGGTGGACAGCTCCGCGGTGACCCGGTCGGCGTTGTCGCGCTGGGCCAGCCAGCCGCCCAGCTTCGCGGCCACCCCGACCCGCTTGAGCCGCTCGCGCACGACCGACTCGGACAGGAAGTTCGTGCCCACGAAGTCGCCGAGGCTCGTGCCGAGCTGGTCCTTCTTCGTCGGGATGATCGCGGTGTGCGGGATCGGCAGGCCCAGCGGCCTGCGGAACAGCGCGGTCACGGCGAACCAGTCGGCCAGCGCGCCGACCATGCCCGCCTCGGCGGCGGCCTTGAGGTAGCCGACCCAGCCGGGCGCGCCCGCGGACTGCCACAGCGTCGTCCCCAGGAAGATCAGCGTCGCCCCGCCGAGGAAGGCGAGGGCGACGAGCTTCATCCGGCGCAGGGCGCGTGCTTTTTCTTGCTCAGCCGGCACTGGGGCGAGCGCTGTCGGTTGCTCCACCCCGCCATTGTCCGTGAGTATGTGATCCCGTGCCCCGAACCCCGCTTGTGCCGCGCCTGCGACCGTTCACCTCCACGATCTTCGCCGAGATGACCGCGCTGGCCGTGCGGGCCGCGGCGGTGAACCTCGGCCAGGGCTTCCCCGACACCGATGGGCCCGCCGCCATGCTGGAGCGCGCGCAGCGGGCCATCGGGGAGGGCCTGAACCAGTACCCGCCCGGCCCCGGGATGCCCGAGCTGCGCCAGGCCATCGCCACCCGCCGCAAGCGCTTCGGGCAGGACTTCGACCCCGACACCGAGGTGCTGGTCACCGTCGGGGCGACCGAGGCCATCGCCGCGTCGCTGCTCGCGCTGGTCGAGCCCGGCGACGAGGTGATCGTCTTCGAGCCGTACTACGACTCCTACGCCGCGTCCGTGGCGATGGCGGGCGCCACCCGGGTCACCGTGTCGCTGGCCGAGCAGGAGTCCGGCCGCTTCGGGGTGGACCTCGACGCCCTGCGCGCCGCCGTCACACCGCGCACGAAGGCGGTGCTGGTCAACAGCCCGCACAACCCCACGGGCACGGTGTTCACCCGCGACGAGCTGGCCGGGATCGCCGCGGTCTGCGCCGAGCACGACCTGATCGCCCTCTGCGACGAGGTCTACGAGGACCTGGTCTTCGACGGCCACACCCACGTCCCCCTGGGCACCCTGCCCGGCATGGCCGAGCGCACGCTGACCATCTCCAGCGCGGGCAAGAGCTACAACTGCACCGGCTGGAAGATCGGCTGGGTGTGCGGGCCCGCCGAGCTGGTCGCCGCGGTCCGCGCGGCCAAGCAGTTCCTCACCTTCGTCGGCGGCGCGCCGTTCCAGCCCGCGGTCGCCCACGCCCTGGTCCACGAGGACGCCTGGGTCGCCAGGCTGCGCGATTCGCTGTCGGCCAAGCGCGAGCGGCTGACCGCGGGCCTCGCCGAGGCGGGCTTCGGGGTCCGGCGCGCCGAGGGCACGTACTTCGTGTGCGCCGACGTGCGCCCGCTGGGCTTCACCGACGGCCTGGAGCTGTGCCGGGCGCTGCCCGAGCGGGCCGGGGTCGCGGGCGTGCCGGTGCAGGTGTTCACCGACAACCCCGACCGCTGGCGCCACCTGGTCCGGTTCGCCTTCTGCAAGCGGGACGAGGTCATCGACGAGGCTTTGACGCGCCTGCGTGGGCTCGGCTCGAACGCTGTCACCCGATGAGGTGAATTCCACCGTCCGTAACGGCATTTTTTGTGGATATGGGAGCGCTATCCGTCTTTCCGGGTGGAACCCGCCCGGTTAGGGTGCGGTGACGCGACTTGGTGCTGGATAGTGGCTGGATCACGGCATCGGGAATCGCCGGGACGAATTGAGCGGGGTGAGGCCGGTGGACACCATGCGCGCCGTCCTCACGCGCTGGTCCAGTCGGGTCGCCGTCGTGGTCGGCCTGCTCCTCGGCGGCTGGCTGCTCGTCGCGACGAGTGCGGCGGCCACATCGGGGGCCACATTGGGGGCCGATGGGCGCCCGGTGTCCGATCTGGCCCATGAGCTGGTCGACCGGACGCTCACGAGCGACCTCGACGCGCTGCTCGCCAACGCGGCGCACGGCGTCGTCTCCGACCCGGCCGACTCCACCCCCGCACAGTTCCCGCAAACCGGGTCCACGCAAACCGGTTCCCCATGGCCCGGGTTTACCCGGCCGGGGTCCACGCAGGACAACTCTTCGCAAGACGAGTCCACGCAGGATGGGTCCGGGCAGCAGGGGGCCATGCAGGCCGGGACCAGTTTCACCGAGCCTGAGCCTGCCGAATCCGAGCCGGCCGAATCCGGGCAGGCCGGGTCCAGCAGCTCGGCGTCCGGCTCGGCGTCCTCCACCCCCGGTGTCGAGGTCAGGCCCACCATCACCTACGGCGGTGTCGACTACGGCCCCGCCCCGGGCAGCGCGCCCGGCACGCCGTCCACTGTGCTCCCCGAGGCCGCGCCCGTCGCCGAGGCCGTCCGCCCGGCGGCCCCGCCTCCTCCCGCCAAGCCCGCGCCCCCGGCGCCCACCCCCGCGTCCACCTCGGTGCGCGCCTACGTGAGCGGGCCTGTCGTGTCGGTTGTGGACCGCGCCGAGACCACTGTCGACAGCACGGGCCGGGGCGAGCGCACCGCGCCCGCCAACCGTCCCACCCAGCCCCCGACCCCGCCCGCCCCCGCGGCCCCCGCCTCCGGCACGTCCATGAGCACCTGGGCGCACGACGGCGGCGGGCAGGCCCGGGGATCACACGGCGTGCTGGCCACCCGCGCGCACGCGGCGACCCCGGCGGGCGGCTGGCCCGTCTCCGATCCCCAGGTGGATGACGCCACCGGCAGCGCGGCGGACACGCCCGCCTCAAGGCCTGACTGACCGTCCCAGCGGGACCAGTCTGCCCTTTGCGCCATTCCCTTGATCTTTGATCTGTTGATCTTTGGCCCGTTGCTCTTTGACTCTGTGACGTCGCGGCGTCCCGGCATCGCCGGGCCCACTGTGGAAGCCGCGACCGGCGAACCCCTCCGATCCCACCGACCGCGTCCGGTGGGATCGGAGCTCCGCCCCGGCGCCGCGATGCCCCCGCGACGCCGGGGCCCATCGAGTCACCCGCCGTCCGGCCCGACGTGGGGCCGGGCCGGATGGCGGGTGACCGTGGCCCACGTTGCACTCGCGGTGGCGGCTCCGCCACCAGTCACGCCACCGGGATGAGCCCATCCGGACCATCGGAAACAGGCGATCCGGTGACGGCGGCGGCGACCAGCGACAGCCTGCGCACGGCCTCCACCAGCTGGGCCTCCGGCAGGGTGTACGGCAGCCGCAGCCAGCGCTCCAGCCCGCCGTGGACGCTGAACCGCGAGCCCGGCGCCACCCGCACCCCCACCGCCCGCGCGGCGACGGCCAGCCGCGAGCCGATCGGGCCGGGCAGCGCGCACCACAGGCCCAGGCCGCCGCCCGGCACCCGGAACGTCCAGTCGGGACAGTGCGCG
Organism: Actinokineospora lacus; assembly: GCF_053813445.1. NCBI lineage: Bacteria > Bacillati > Actinomycetota > Actinomycetes > Pseudonocardiales > Pseudonocardiaceae > Actinokineospora > Actinokineospora lacus. The sequence continues at coordinate 654,531 of NZ_JBQERA010000001.1, read as the reverse complement.
CGGACGGCGTCGACCAGCACGTCGCGGCGGCGGGCGAGGTCGGCGCGGCGCTCGATCAGCGCGGGCTCCGGGTCGGCGTACAGCTCGGCGAGCACCAGTTGCTCGACGACCGGGGACCCCAGGTCGAAGGCGTGCCGGGCGGCGACCAGCCTGCGCACCACGTCCGCGTCGGCGCGGACCCAGCCCAGCCGCAGCCCGCCCCAGTGCGACTTGCCCGCCGAGCCGATCGAGATGACCGTGCCGGGCCCGGACAGCGGCGGCGCGCCCGCGGCCGGGTCGCCGCCGAGGTCCAGCTCGGCCATCGTCTCGTCCACCACCAGCGGGGTGCGGGCGCGCGCGGCCAGCGCGGCCAGCCGGTCGCGCCCGGCGGCGTCGAGGTGGTGGCCGGTGGGGTTGTGGAAGTCGACGATGAAGTACGCCAGCCGCGGCCCGGCCTGGCGCAGGGCGGCGGCGATGCCGTCGAAGTCCCAGCCGTCCTCGATCGGCACCGCCACCGGGACGGCGTGCGCGGCGGTGATGGCGTCGATGGCGTTGGGGTAGGTGGGCTGGTCGACCAGGACCCGGTCGCCGGGGCCGGTGAAGGCGCGCAGCACCAGGGCCCAGGCGTGGTGGGCGCCGTTGGTGACCAGGATCTGCTCGGGCGCGGTGGGCAGGCCGCGGGCCGTGTAGCGCGCGGCGAGGCGCTCGCGCAGGACGTCCATGCCGTACTCGTAGTACCCGTGCCCGGCCAGTTCGGCGGCCAGCCCCGGGCCGATGGTGTCGAGCGCCCTGGCGAGCGCGGGTGGGGCGGCGGGGGCCGCGCGGGCGAGGTCCAGCGGCTGGTCCTCTGGGCTGTCGATCGGACGACCGGGTCCGGGCAGCGCGGTCCAGGTGCCCGCGCCGCGGCGGGTGCGGACCAGGCCGTCGGCGCGCAGGGCGTCCCACGCGGTGGTGACCAGGGTCCGGCTGACCCCGAGCGCGGTGGCGACCTCGCGCTCGGCGGGCAGGGCGGTGCCCGGCGGGAGCCTGCCGTCGAGCACGAGCAGCCGCAGCGCGCCCGCCAGCGCGGTGGAGCCCGGCCTGCCGCCGGTCTGCCACCGGCCCAGCAACCGGGCCAATCGAGTACCGGACACGCGTCCTATCGGGTGAGACACCAGGCCAATTTATGCTGATTGGCTATCGGAGCCAAGACCAATCACCCGTCAAGATGGGGACATGGCCGCTCTCGACCTCCAGCACGTCCCTGTCCGCGTCAGCCCGGGACGCCGCCTGCCGCAGCTGTTCGGCGGGCTGGCGCTCTACGGGGCGAGCATGGGCCTGCAGATCGAGGCCGCGCTCGGCCTGGCGCCGTGGGACGTGCTGCACGAGGCGCTGCACCTGCGCACCGGCCTGAGCTACGGGACCGTGACCGCGCTGGTGAGCCTGGCCGTGCTGCTGTGCTGGGTGCCGATGCGGCAGCGGCCGGGCGTGGGCACCGTCGCCAACGTCCTGGTCATCTCGGTGTCGGTCGACCTGACCCTGTACCTGCTGCCCACGCCCGACCACCTCGCCGTCCGCGCCGCGATGCTCACCGCCGGGGTCGTCCTGAATGGACTGGCCACCGCGGCCTACATCGGCGTCCGGCTCGGACCGGGCCCGCGCGATGGGCTGATGACCGGGCTGGCCGCCCGCTCCCGGTTCTCCCTGCGGGTCGTCCGCACGGGGATCGAGGTGGTGGTGCTGCTCACCGGCTGGGCGCTCGGCGGCACCGTGGGCCTGGGCACGGCCGCGTACGCCCTGCTCATCGGCCCGCTGGCCCAGGCGATGCTGCCGTGGGTGCTCTGGGAGCCGCGGGCCGAGGCCGCGGTCGGGCGGTGAGCGCGGGCGAGACGCTCTCGCCCGCGCCATTCGCCTGAGGGCTCAACTCGCCTTGGCCAGGTGCGCCCGCACGTCCGAGTGGTTCAGGCCGAGGGCTTCCCCGGCAGGCTCGGCGAGCAGGGCGAGGAGCAGGTGCTCGTCGCCGATGAACCGGTCTCCCTGGTCCAGCGCTTCCCGCAGGGCCCGCTCAAGCACCTTCTTGGACTCGGCCGCGAACGGGGTGTGAAATCGCCGCCGGGCTCGCCTCGGCGCCAGCGCGCCCGTCCCGTGCGCCCGCTCGACCGCGGCGACGACGGCGTCGAGGTCGATGCCCAACTCGGCCAGCGCGGCGGCGTCGGACTCGCCCATCCCGCCCCGCCGCGCGTTCGCCCGCACCGCCGCGGCCACGGCCTCGGGGTCGACGCCGAAGTGGGCCAGCACGCCCGCGCCGGTGGTGCCCTCGCTGTCCAGCAGGGCGAGCACCAGGTGCTCGGGCAGGACCACCCCCTCCGCCTCCCCCTTGGTGACAGCCCCGGTGACGACGTCCCTGGCCGCCCGGGTGAACCGTTCGAACATCACTGCCTCCCGTACTTCTTGTGCACGGCCTGCTTGGTGACCCCCAGCTCGGCCGCGATCTCCTGCCAGGACCAGCCGTGGGCGCGCGCGCTGCGCACCTGCACGGCCTCCAGCCGCTCCAACAACTTCCGCAGCGCGGCGACGGCGCGGAGCCCGGTGCGCGGGTCCCGGTCGCCCGCCGCGTCCGCCAATCGGGTCGCTTCGGTCATGGTCGTCAACCTAGGTTGACACACCCGCGATTGTCAACCCTGGTTGACGAAAGGCAGGATCGGGCCATGCCGGAAGTCGGGGTGGCGGAGCAGGCCGGGCACGGACCGGACGGGGTGATCAGGCCGAGCGAGGACGTCGTGGTCACGCTGCCCGAGGCGGTGATCCTGCTGGACGGGGCGACCTCGCCCGATCCGGGACGGGCGGGCGGGCCCTACGCGATCGCGCTGGCCGCCCAGCTGGCCGGGCGGCTGACCGCCGCGGCCGAGGTGGACCTGGCCGACCACCTGGCGGGCGCCATCCGGGCGGTGGCCCGCCACCACGGCCACACGCCGGGCCAGAGCCCGTCGAGCACGGTCGCGCTGGTCCGCTGGGACGAGTCCGGTGTGGAGGCCCTGGTGCTCGGGGACAGCCCGGTGGTCGCCTTCCACCCCGACGGCTCGCACACGGTCGTCGCCGACCACCGGCTGCGCGACCTGCGCCCGCTGTCCGGCGCCCAGGCGGATGAGCTGCGCAACCGCGACGGCGGGTTCTGGGTGGCCGAGGCCCTGCCCGCCGCCGCCCGCCAGGCCGTCCGGGCGCGGTGGCCGCGCGCGGAGGTCACCGACGTCCTGCTGGCCAGCGACGGCGTGTCCTGCGGTGTGGACGACTACGGAATCCTCACCTGGCCCGACGCCCTGGCGATGACCAGGGCGGGCGGGACGTTCGCCGTGCTGGACGCCGTCCGCGCGGCCGAGGACTCCGACGCGGGCAGGACCCGCTGGCCCAGGACCAAGCACCACGACGACCAGTCCCTGGCCTGGATCGACTTCCGCGCCTGAGCCCGCGGCCACCACCTGGTGACCGCGGGGCGCGCCCTAGTTCTTGCCGAGGCCGATCCACTCGAAGCCCGCGCGCCTGGCCACCGCCGGGTCCAGCAGGTTGCGCGTGTCGATCACGATGGGCCTGCGGACGGTCTCCGCCAGGCGCGGCCAGTCCAGGGACCGGAACTCCGGCCACTCGGTCAGCACGACGATCGCCTCGGCGTCCTTCGCGGCCAAGTACGGGTCGTCCACCACGGTGACCGAGTTCAGGTCCCGGTGCTGGATGTCCGCCGCCAGCGAGGGGTCGTAGCCGACCAGGTCGGCCCCCGCCTGCCGCAGCAGCGCCGCCACCGCGAGCGCGGGGGAGTCGCGCAGGTCGTCCGTGCCCGCCTTGAAGGTCAGCCCGAACAGGCCCAGCCGGACGTGCGACAGCGACCCGGTCCGCTTCCCGGTGACCGCCACCCTGACCTTCTCCACCATCCGCTGCCGCTGCCGGGTGTTGGTGTCGATCGTCGCCCGCAGCAGCCGGAACTCGAAGTCCGCCGCGTCGGCCAGCTGCAGCAGCGCCGAGGTGTCCTTCGGCAGGCACGACCCACCCCACCCGGGGCCGGGCATCAGGAACGCCTGCCCGATGCGCTTGTCGTAGCCCATGCCCTCGGTCACGTCGGTGATGTTCGCGCCCAGCCGGTCGCACAGCTCGGCCACGGCGTTCACATAGGACAGCTTCATCGCCAGGAAGCAGTTCGCCGCGTACTTCACCAGCTCCGCGCTCGGCGCGTCGGTCAGCACCGTCGGCGCGCCCAGGCGCGCGTACAGCGCGGCGACGCGCTCGGCGGCGTCCTGCTTGCTGCCGCCGACGACGATCCGGTCGGGGTTGAGGAAGTCGTAGACCGCGGTGCCCTCGCGCAGGAACTCCGGGTTGGAGACGACGGCGACGTCGTCGCGGCCCAGCATTTCCTCGGTGCGCTCGGCCGTGCCGACCGGGACGGTGGACTTGTTGACCACCACGCACCCGGCGGGCAGCAGCTCGCGGACCTCCTCCACCACCGACTCGACGATGCTCAGGTCGGCGACGCCGCCGACGCCCATCGGGGTCGGGACGCAGAGGAACATGACCTCGGGGCCGTCCGGGAACGCCTCGACGGCGGCGGTGGCGCCGAGGATGAAGCTCAGCCTGCCCGCGGCGATGCCCTCGGCGACCAGCTCGGCCAGGCCCGGCTCCAGGATGTCGACCTCACCGGTGGCCAGGCGCGCCAGCTTGGCCGCGTCCACGTCCGCGCAGACGACCTCGTGCCCCAGCGAGGCCAGGCAGGCCCCGGTCGTCAGCCCCACGTACCCGGTCCCGACCACGGCGATCCGTCGTACGAACACCGCTCACCCCTCCCGAAGTTGCTCTGGCACGCGGGCCGCGGCGAAGTTCCGCAGCGCGTCCTGGTCACGCAGGTCGACCAGCTGGTTGCCCCACCGGTCTTTCGGAGCCGTGCCGCCCCCGCCGCGGCGCTCGGCGGTGGGCCACCCCTGCGGGAAGGGACCGGCCGAGGCGAAGCCCAGCAGCTCGTCGTAGACCCCGACGTACGCCTCGGCCTGCGGGCGCCAGTCCAGCACGCGCTCGGCGCGGCGGCGGCCCTGGGTGCCCAGTTCCGCGCGGCGGGCGGGGTCGTCGATCAGGTGCAGCACGGCGTCGGCCAGGCCGTCGGTGTCGCCGGGCTCGACGTAGACCGCGCAGTTGCCCGCTGACACCACGGTCTCGGTGAGCCGGTAGGCCACCACCGGCAGAGCGTAGGCCATGTACTCCATGGTCTTGTTCATCGTGGAGACGTCGTTGAGCGGGCTGCGCGGATCGGGGGAGAGCCCGACGCACGCCGAGGAGAGGTACCGCGAGATCTGCTCGGGCCCGACCCGGCCGGTGAACTCGACGTACTCGTCCAGGCCCAGCTCGGCGCTCCGGCGCTTGAGGTCGTCGAGGCAGTCGCCGAAGCCCAGCAGGGCGAAGCGGACGTCGGTGCGGCCGTGGTGGCGCACGATCCGGTCGGCGACGTCGAGCACGCCGTCCACACCGTCCTGCGGGCCCATGATCCCCAGGTACGCCACCAGGTGCCTGCCCCCGCGCAGCGGCGGGTCGGGCACGTACGCCGGGCGCATGACCGAGGTGTCCGGCCCGGACCGCACGACGGTGGTGTGGGCACGCTCGACCCTGCCGCGGTTGACCGCGATGTCCTGGTAGGAGGTGTTGGTGGAGATCACCCGGTCCGCGGTGCGGAACGTGCGGCGCTCCAGCCAGGTGAGGATGGCCAGCTGGGCCTTGCCCGCGCGGCCGGTCGGCTCGCCGAAGCGGGAGCGGAACACCTCGGGGTTGAGGTCGTGGTGGTCGAAGACGAACTTCACCCCGGCCAACCGCCAGAGCAGTGCCAACGCCCAGTAGGTGTCCGGCGGGTTGCACGCCTGCATGACGTCGAAGCGGGCGCGGCGGTGCACCTTGCGGGTCAGCACGGCCGTGCGCAGCCAGCAGTAGAGGAACTCCCAGGCGTAGCCGAGCAGCCCGTCCGCCTGCTTGGGCGGGGCGTACTTGTACAGGTGCACGCCCTCCAGCACGGCGTGGGCCGGGTCGTCCGGGCCCTTCGGGCAGATGACGGAGACCTCATAGCCCGCCGCCCGCAGGGCGCGGCATTCCAGCCAGACCCGACGGTCGAGCGGGACCGGCAGGTTCTGCACGATGATCAACACATGCGGGGCCCGGCTCACGCGGACAACCTCATTCCTCGCCAAACTCACGGTGGGGGCCGACACCACTGGGTCGGTGGCCGGGGGAAAGTTGTTACAGACCGTGGTCGTTGTCCGATGTGCAGGACGAGGGCTCAGCGGCGGTGGAGGTGTTCGGGTGTACGTGGCCTCGACCAGGGGCGGTGGCTCGGCGCCCTCCGCGCGCGGGCGGGTGCCCACCACGGTCGTCCTGCTGGGGACGGTGAGCCTGCTCACCGACGTCTCCGCGGAGATGGTGACCGCCTTCCTGCCCGTCTACGTGATCTTCAACCTGCAGATGTCCTACCTGCAGCTGGGTCTACTCGACGGGATTTACACCGGCGCGACCGCTGTGCTGCGCCTGGTTGGCGGGCACGTGTCGGACCGGGTTCGCCGCCCCAAGGCGGTCGCGGTGGCGGGCTACGGCCTCTCCGCGGTGACGAAGCTCGCCTTCCCGTTCGTCGGGGCGTCCGCGGGCGGGCTCGGCGGGGTGCTGGCCGTCGACCGCGCGGGCAAGGGCCTGCGGACCGCCCCGCGCGACGCGCTGATCTCCCTGTCGACGCCCGCCGACCAGCTCGGCGCGGCGTTCGGCGTGCACCGGACGATGGACACCATCGGCGCGCTGATCGGGCCGCTGATCACCTTCGCGGTGCTGACCTGGCTGACCACCAGCCCCGGCCCGATCTTCATGATCAGCTTCTGCTTCGGGCTGCTCGGCCTGATCGTGCTGGTGTTCTTCGTCCGCGAGCACCGCTTCGACGGCCCCCGGGTCCGGGCCACCCTGCGCGACACCGTCGGCCTGCTGCGTCACCCCGGCCTGCGCCGGACCACCATCGCCGCGGGGTTGCTCGGGCTGGCCACGATCTCCGACGCGTTCGTCTTCGTCGTGCTCCAGCGGGTCTCCGGGGTGTCGCCGACCTGGCTGGCGCTGATGCCGGTGGGCACCGCGCTGACGTTCCTGGCCTTCGCCACCCCGCTGGGCAGGCTGGCCGACCGGGTCGGGCGCTGGCGGGTGTTCTTCGCCGGTCACGTCGTGCTGCTGGGGGTGTACCTGATGCTGCTCGGACCGGTCGGCGGGCTGGCCCTGGTGCTGGTGACCGTCGCCCTGCACGGGCTGTTCTACGCGGCCACCGACGGCGTGCTGATGGCGCACGGGGCGACGCTGGTGCCCGAGCGGCTGCGCGCGGGCGGGCTCGCCATCGTGCAGACCGGGCAGGCGCTGGCGCGGTTCGCGTCCTCCGTCGCGTTCGGCCTGCTGTTGACCACCCTGCCGTTCTCCGTCGCCGTGCTCGTCGCCGTCGGGGCGCTCGCGGCCGTGCTCGTGACCGTCGTGCTGGTGATCCGCCCGGAGGTGTCGTGGTGAAGGACTGGCTCGGCAGGCACCGGGTCGTGATCGGCGTCGTGGCGATGGTCGCGGTGATCGCGGCGGTGACGGTGTACGTGGTGGGCACGGTGCGCTCGGAGCGCGCGACCGCCTCGGCCCCAGGGGCCGCGGTGCCCACCGGCCTGCGGTTCGTCGACAACGGCGGCGGGCGCAACCTGGTCTCCGAAGTGGACCCCTCGGGCGCCCGCAGCACGGGCGAGCTGTCCTGCCTGCGCGTCTACACCGACGGCGGCACCACGGTCTGCCTGCGGATGAGCGTGCCGGGGGCGTACGAGGCCGCGGTGTACGTCGGGGACGCCCTGGTGCGCACGGTGCCGCTGCCGGGGACGCCGAGCCGGGCGCGGGTCTCGGCCTCGGGCCAGGTCGTGTCCTGGACGGTCTTCGTGACCGGCGACTCCTACCTCGCGCCGGGCGGGTTCTCCACCCGCACCGGGGTGCTGGACCTGGGCACGGGGGCGCTGGTGGAGTCGCTGGAGGAGTTCCCGAACGTCATCGTGGACGGCAGGCCGGACAAGCGCGCCAACGAGAACTACTGGGGCGTGACCGTCGCCGGGGACGACACGACCTTCTACGCCACCCTCGCCTCCGGCGACAAGACCTGGCTCGTCCGCGGCGACCTCGCCACCCGGACCATGACCACGCTCCGCGCGGACGCCGAGTGCCCGTCGCTGTCCCCCGACGAGTCCAAAGTGGCCTACAAGAAGCGCGCCGGACGCCTGGGCGGGTGGCGTTTGTTCGTCTATGACCTGGCGTCCGGCACCGAGACCGAGCTGCCGGGGTCCGACGGCGTCGACGACCAGGCGACCTGGCTGGACGACCACACCCTCGCCTACGCGAAGGTGCCCACCGGCGGCGTGCCCACGATCTACGCCTCCGCGGCCGATGGCACCGGGACCCCCCGCGAGCTGGTCAAGGCCGCCTCCTCGCCCTCGCCGCGGGCCTGATCAGGGTTGGGGGACGGGTTTGCCACCGGCGTCGAGGTTGCCTGACCACTGGGCGATGCCGCCGCCGTCGAGCAGCACCTCGCCCCAGCCGCCCTTCGTCGGGCCGAAGCGGTTGCCCGTGACCACGGTCCCGCTCATCGGGGTGCCCAGGCGCAGGATGTAGCCGCCGCCGGAGAGGTAGTTGCCGACCACTTCGAGGTTCTTCGACGGCCACTGGCCGCTGGGCATGATGAACACTGCGGCGTTCTGGTGGGCGCCGTCGTAGGCGCTGCCGCCGACGCTGATGTCGATGCGGTTGTGGCGGATCTTCAGGTTCGGGCCGCCGTAGTTCTGGATGCCGTCGTTGTGGGTGTTGTTGGGCGGGGTGCCCGCGACGAGCATGCCGTGGATGTGGTTCTGCTCGATGAGGCTGTTGCCCGCGCCGTTCTGGATGCCGTCGGGCGCGCCGGAGATGTCGCAGCGGATGACGGTCATGCGGGCGTCGCCGTGGATGACCCCGTTGCCCCACTCCGGGCCGGGCCACTGCTTGTCCTTGTACGTGATCGTCGTGTCGCGGACATCGATGTGGCCGCTGACGCCCATCAGCGGGGCCCAGCTGTGGTGGTTGCCCTCGATCACCGAGTCGCGGATCGTCAGGGTGCCGCTGCCGCTGTACTCGACGCCGCCCTTGACCAGGACGCCCTCCAGGGTGACGTCGCCGCCGCCGAAGCGCAGGGCGCCGACGTTCCACTGGGTGCCGGGCGGGGCCGAGCTTGGGCCGTCGATGACCTTGAGGGAGCCGCGGTCGCCGCGGAAGCCGACCTGGCCGGGCGCCGGGATCGTGCCGGGGGCGAGCGCCCCGGGCGGGACGGGTGTGGTGGCGGCGGGGCGCTTGGCCGGGGGCGCGAGGGTCGCCGTCGCCGCGGTCCGGCCCGCGGTCACCGAAGTGGGCGGCAGCAGGCTGGTGGTGGTCGCCTCGGGCGAGGTGGTCGGCGCGGGCTGGATCACCGCGGGGTCGGTCGGCACCGGCAGGTCGGGCGCGGGCTTGCCCGCCAGCGGCTTGCAGGCCGCGAGCAGGACCGCGACCCCCACGGCCGCGCCCAATCGGGTGATCAGTCGAGCGGATAAGTCCGCGGACATGACTTCCTTCCGGTTCTGCTCAGTCGCCCCGACCTTCGCCAGCGGCACTCTATGCACATCGCCGCTCAGATCACAATGAGGTCACGGCGCGGATGTCAACAGAAGAAACGACGGAGCGTAACGATTCAGCCTGACGGGCGATCCCTTTCCGGGAGACCCACACCGAGAACGGACCCCCGCTGATGCCCGCTGCCACTCTTGCCGAGCTGCGCGACCCCGCGCCACGGACGACCGTGGCCTGGTGGCGCACAGCGACGGCACTGGCCTGCGTGCTCGGCGCGATCCGGCTCGCGGTGGTGGCCCTCGCGCCCTACCCCCAAGCGGTCGGCCTGTTCGACGACGACGCGTTCTACTACTTCGGCGTCGCCCGGCACATCGCGCAGGGTGACGGGTCGACCTTCAACGCCCTGGACCCGACCAACGGCTACCACCCGCTGTGGCTGCTCGTGCTGGTCCCGGTCTTCTCCATCGCCCAAGGCCACGCCGCGCTCATCGCTGTGTCCTTGGTCTCACTGGCCGTCTTCGTCGCCTCCGCCCGCCAGGTCGACCGGATCGGCGCGCTCACCGGCCGCCCGGTGCTCACCCTGGCCTGGGCGGTCCCGCTGCTGGTCGTGGGCACGGCGGGCCCGTCGTTCTGGTTCTCCGGGATGGAGACCGGCCTGCTGCTGCTCGGCCTGCTCTGGCTCGCCGCGACCTGGCTGCGCTCGGACGGCTTCACCGCGCCCTGGTTCGGCCCGGCCGCGGCGCTGTCCGCGGGCGCGCTGATGGCGCTGACCGTCCTGGCCCGTCTCGACGCGGTCTTCCCGATGGCCCTGCTCGGCCTGCTCGCCCTGCACACCTGGCGGCGCGCGGGGCTGCCGTGGGCGCGGCTCGGCCTGGCGCTGGCCGCCGTCCCGGCCGTCGCGCTGACGGCGTACCTGGCGGTCAACCTGGCCCTGTTCGACACCGCGCTGCCGGTGTCCGGGCAGGCCAAGGCGCTCGGCGGGGGCGGGGTCAACGGCGGCGTGCTCGGCCAGTTCCTGCTCTCCCCGGTCGTCTTCGGCGTCCCGACGCTGCTGGGCGCGGTGGCCTTGGTCGTCGTCAGCGCGGCGCTGTTGCGCGCGCCGCGGGCGCTGCTCGCGCGGTACGGCGCCGTCGTGCTCGCGGGCGGCGTGCTGACCGTCGGCTACTACGCCCTCACCTCGTCCTGGCAGCTGTGGCCCTGGTACTTCTCCGCGGCGCCGCTGGCCGTCGCGCTCGCGGGCCCGGCGCTGAACCTGGCCGTCCCCCTGCGCAAGCTGGTCACCCTGGCGCTGGTGGTGCTGGCCGTGGCCGCCACCGGGCTCACGGCGGTGCGCGCGGCCAGGGGCGGTGTCGAGCGCTCGGCCTTCATCGAGGCCGGGCCCGCCGTCGCCGCCCAGCTCAACACCGTGGCCCCGCTCGACGCGCCGCTGGCCATGGGCGACCGCGCGGGCAGCGTCGGCTACCACCTCACCCGGCCCCTGGTGCACCTGGAGGGCCTGGTCAACTCCGCCGCCTACCTCGACGCCCTGCGCACCGGCACGGTGGCGGATTTCCTCGCCGAGCGCGGCGTCGCCTTCTACGGCCGCGGCGACGCCGACCCCGGCGTGCCCGAGCCCGACGAGCCCGGCTGCCGCCGGTTCACCGAGCCCCAGCAGGGCGGGGGGTCGAAGTTCACCGTCCTGGTGTGCGACCGTGATCTCGTTCTCACAACCCCGTTGAGTGACGGGACGTCCTACCGCGTGTGGCGTTATCGGCCGGAACTAGCCCGATGAGGCCTGATGTAATCCGCCTGAACGGCCTAACGGGCGCTTGGGCTGGATCACATGGAGTAACGGTCGCCCTGGTGGCCGCGATGGACAAGCAGGCGCTGCGTCGTGGGTTGGGGCACGAATGGATTTCTGGAAAACACTCCTAGTACTGCTGAAGCGCTGGTATGTCGCGCTCCCAGTGTTCGTGATCACCGTCGGTGCGGCGGGCGCGGTCTACCTGAGCACCCCGATGCACTACCAGTCGACCGGCATCCTGGTGCTGACCTCGCCATCCAGCGGGCCGACCAGCATCGAGGACAAGGAGACCGGGCAGACGAACCCGCTGCTGGCCTTCGACAGCAGCCTGGCGATCTCGGCCTCCATCGTGATCCAGAGCATCAACACCCCCGAGGTGGTCAAGGAGCTGGGCGCGAACAAGCCCGACCACACCTTCGAGCTCAGCGGCGGCAACGAGGGCGGGCCGTTCATCAGCGTGGTCACCGAGAGCGCCTCCGAGCCGGGCTCGCGGGAGCTGGCGGTCAGCGTGCTCGACCGGGTTCGCGCCGAGCTGGCCAAGCGCCAGGAGGACCTCGGCGCCGCGCCGAGCACGTTCATCGGGGTCAACGAGATCGTCCCGCCGACCGCGCCCGAGGCGCTGACCGGCGGCAAGGTGCGCGCCGCTGGCGTGGCGATGGTGCTGGGCTTCGCGGCCTGCCTCGGCGCGGTGTTCGGGCTGGAGAGCTACCAGACCCGCAAGCGCAGGCGGGACGAGCCGGAGACCGACGACGACGAGCCCCAGCCCGCGCCCCCGCAGGGCGCCCCGCCCGCGCGTGAGCCCCAGCGGGTCCAAGGCGCGCCCCGGCACACCAGCGCGCCCGCCGTGGTCGAGCGGACCCAGCGGGTGCGCCCGGTCCAGCTTCCGGTCAACAGCGCGGTGAACGGGGCAGTTCAATCCCAGGCAGGCCAACCCCAAGCAGGCCAACCCCAGCCAGGCCAGCCCCAGACAGGCAAGTCCCAAGCAGGCAAGTCCCAGGCGGGCGCGAACCAGGCGGGCGCCTGGCCCGCCGAGGAGTGGCGCGAGCCGCCGACGATGAAGATGCGGCCCGCTCCCAAGGCCAAGCAGCCCGAGTCCGACGGCTGAGTCCATGAGCGGCACCCAAGCCCCGGCGAAACCGCGCGCCGACGGCGCCACCCTCGCCTGCGTCTACGCGCTGGTGATGACCTTCATCCCGGCCATGATGGTGCTCAAGGGCGTGCCCATGGCCGTCACCCCCGGCATGGCGGTCGGCTTCGTGATGGGCCTGCTGTGGTTCTGCTCGCAGCTGGTGACGACGCTGGGCGCGGCCAAGGGCCGCAACGCCGCGCGCACGGCGCTGTTCCTCTTCGCCCTGTCCCAGCTGGCCACCTACGGCGTCGCCACCTACGGCTACCTGCCCTCCGACGAGTTGGCGGGCGCCGACCGCACGCTGATCACGCTGATGGCGGTGTTCTCCGTCGGCCTGGCGGTCTGCGACGGGGTCCGCGGGCTCGACCGGCTCGACCGGGTGCTCAAGACGATGGTCGTCGGCGCGACCTTCATGGCCTTCGTCGGCGTGCTCCAGTTCTCCTTCGCCTTCGACCTGACCCAGTACCTGGCCCCGCCGATCCTCAAGTCCCAGGGCGAGATGTCCTTCGTGCTGGAGCGCTCGAACTTCCGCAGGCCCGCGGGCACGGCCGGGCACCCGATCGAGTTCGGCGTGGTGTGCGCGATGGGCGTGCCGCTCGCCCTGCACTACGCCATGCGCGCCCGGGACTTCGGCGGCCCGGACAAGCGCTGGTGGCTGTGCCTGGGCATCCTGGCGATGGCCTCGATGCAGTCGCTGTCGCGCTCGGCGGTGCTGGCCCTGGCCATCGCGGCGATGTTCATCATCCCGGCGATGCCGCCGAAGCGGCGGGTGCGGGCGATGTTCGCGATCGTGCTGTTCCTGGGCGCGATGCGGGTCATGGTCCCCGGCCTCGTCGGCACGCTCCTGAGCCTGTTCACCACCATCGACAAGGACCCCAGCGCGGAGAGCCGCCGCCGGGCCATCGAGCGGGCGGGCTCGGAGATCGCCGAACACCTGATACTCGGCCGCGGCATGGGCACCTACCTGCCGGAGAGGTACGGCTGGCTGGACAACCAGTACCTCGGCACGCTCGTGCAGAACGGCGTGATCGGGGTCCTGGCGCTGATCGGGCTCTACGGCGCGGCCTGGTACTGCGTGTTCCGCGCCCGGCTGATCACCAAGGACCCGCGGATCAAGGACCTCGCGGTCGCCATCGCGGCCAGCGTCGCCGTGCCCGGCATCTCCTCGGCGACCTTCGACCTGCTCGGTTTCGCCGTGGCCACCGGGTTCACCTTCCTCCTCGTCGGCGCCGCGGGGGCGCTCTGGCGGATCGTCCAAGCAGACGCCGCTGGTGCGGCCTTACCCAGAACAGAGGTGGCCAGGTGAGCGCGGACGTCGGCGCGAGAGTCGGCCGGGGCGCGGTGTGGAGCCTGCTCAACACCGTCGTGCTCCGGCTCGGCACGCTGATCGCGGGGATCGCCCTCGCCCGCATCCTGACCCCGGCCGACTACGGCGTGTTCGCCGTGGCGCTGGTGGCGCTGACGCTGTTGCAGGCGTTCAACGAGCTGGGGGTGACGCTGGCGCTGGTGCGCTGGGAGCGCGACGTGCGCGAGTTCGCCCCGACCGCGCTGACCATCGCCGTCGGGTGCAGTTTCGCCCTGTACACGCTGGTGTTCTTCGCCGCGCCGTACTACTGCGAGCTGATGGGCAGCCCGGACGCGGTGACCGTGCTGCGGGTGCTGTGCCTGGCGGTGGTGCTCGACGGCGTCGCCGTGGTGCCCGCGACGATCCTCAACCGGGAGTTCCTGCAGCGCACCAGGTTCTTCTGCGACGGGGCGGCGTTCGTCGTCGTCACCACCCTGACGATCACGCTGGCGGTGGGCGGCGCGGGCCCGATGAGCTTCGCGATCGGCCAGGTGTCGGGCAACATCGTCTCGGTCATCTGCTACCTGGCGCTGTGCCCGGTGCGGGTGCGGCCGGGCTGGGACCCCGCGACGGCGCGCGAGCTGGTGCGGTTCGGGCTCCCGCTCGCGGCGGCGAGCCTGCTCGTGCTGTCGGTGACCAATGTGGACAAGATCGTCATTGGCGCGCACACCGACGCGGTCGCCCTGGGGCTGTACCTGATGGCGTTCAACCAGTCCAGCCTGCCACTGCAGGTGTTCTCCGAGGCGGCGCGGCGGGTGTCGCTGGCCGGGTTCGCGCGCCTGGTCGACGACCGGCCCCGGCTGGAGCAGTCGCTGGCGCGGGGCACCGGGCTGCTGGTGGCCGCGGCGCTGCCGGTGTGCACGCTGCTGGCCTGCTACGCGATGCCCATGCTGCACGTGGTCTACGGCGCGCAGTGGGCGCCCGCCGCGGTGGCGCTGCAGGTGCTGGCCGCGCTGGGGATGGTGCGCATCCTGCTGTTCATCGGCTACGACCTGCTGGTCGCCCTGGACGGCAACCGCTCGCTGGTGTGGCTGCAGGCGCTGTGGCTGGGCACGGTGCTGCCCGCGCTGGTCGTCGGCACGCGGGTCGACGGCATCCGGGGCGCGGCGGTCGCCCAGGTCGCGGTGGCCGTGCTGATCGTGCTGCCCACGTTCGTCTGGGTGATCCGGCGGCGCGGGCTGCGGCTGCGCCCCGCCGTCCTGGCCTGCGCCCGGCCCGCGCTCGGCGCCGTGCTGATCGCCGGGTCGGCGGTGGTGGTGCACCTGGTGTTCGCCGACCCGCTGCCCCGGCTGCTGGTGGGCGGCCTGGTGGCCGCGCTGCTGTACCTGCCCGTGGTGTATCCGATGCGAGCCCTGCTTCCCGGCCGGGCCAAGGTGGAAGGAGCGGCGGCATGAGCGGACTCCCGGCGACCGCCCGGCGCGCCCTGCGCGCGGCGTTCGGGATCTGGCCGATGCACGAGGCCAAGACCAAGCTGGTGCTGGGCAGGCACGCGCCCGCGCTGCGCCGTTTCGAGGACGCCGAGGTGGCCCGCCTGCGGCTCGACCTGCCCACGCCGCTGGTCACCACGGTGATCCCGACGTACAAGCGCCCGGCGACGCTGCCTGCGGCGGTGGAGTCCGCGCTGGCGCAAACGCTTGCGGACCAGCTGGTCGTGGTCGTGGACGACGGCGGCGGCCTGCCCGCCCTGCCCGCCGACCCCCGCGTGGTGGCGGTGAGCCTTTCCCGCAACACCGGCGTGGTCGGCGTGGTCCGCAACGTGGGCATCCGCCTGACCAGCTCGCCGTACCTGGCGTTCCTGGACGACGACAACACCTGGCGCCCCGACCACCTGGAGCACGCCCTGGCGGCCCTGCGCTCCGGCGCCGACCTGACGTACTCCGCCGTCGAGCGCCACCGCGCCGACGGCACCCCGGTGGACGTGCTCAGCGCCCCCTTCGACCGCCACACCCTGGCCGACGGCGACCCGTACGTGGACACCAACGGCCTGGTCCTGCGCCGCGACCCCCAGGTGCTCTACAGCAGGCTCCCCCGCACGAAGGCCACCCTGCCCAAGGAGGACTGGGAGTTCGTCCACCGCGCCTCGCGCACCCGGGTGGTGCGCCACGTCCCCGAGCCGACCGTCCGCTACCTGGTCAACCCCGAGAGCTACTACACGAACTGGGACTGAGCCTCACACCCGTTCCAGCGGCAGGTGCGGCGGGGCGGGCAGCTCGACCTGGATCGGGTCGCCCGGCTCCACCCGCCCGCCGTGGCGGACGACCCCCATGATCCCCGCCTTGCGGACCGGGCGGACGACCTGCTTGAGCAGCCCGCGCTGGAACTTGTCGATCTGGGCGCACGGGTTGCGCAGCCCGGTCACCTCCACGACGGCATCGGCGCCGAGCCGGAGGACGGTGCCCTGGGGCAGCCCGAGTAGGTCGATGCCCCGCGTCGTCACGTTCTCCCCCATCTCCCCCGGCCCGACCTCGAACCCGGCGAGCCCCAGCTCCTCGAACAGCTCCGCGTGCATGAAGTGCACCTGCCGCAGGTTGGGCTGGCTCGGGTCCACGGCCACCCGCGAGCGGTGCTTCACGGTCACCCCGGCGTGCGCGTCACCCTCGACGCCGATCCCGGCGACCAGCGTGATCGCCCCGCTGACCGCCTTGCTGAACCGGTGCTCGCCGTCCCGGCAAACGGCGACGACCGTCGCGACCTCGGACATGGTTCCTCCCCAGGATTCGCCCCCAGTATCCACGCGGGTGCAACCTCCCGAGAGCGTGCGGGCGTGACTATGGCGTAGCTACGCACTGCCCCAGGGGGATGGATGGATCGGGACGGCGAGTTCGCCGCCTACTTCGCGGCGCGGGCGGATGCCATGCGCGGCACGGCTTATCTGCTGTGCGGCGACTGGCATCGGGCCGAGGACCTCGTGCAGTCGGCGTTCGTCAAGCTCTATCGGGTGTGGAACCGGGTGTCGCGACGCGACCGCCTGGACGCCTACACCCGGCAGATCGTGGTGCGTACCTTCCTCGACGAGTCGAGACGGGGGTTCTTCCACCGGGAACGGGTGACCGACCAGCCCGCCGACGGGTCGCTGGCCGCTGAGCGGCCGGAGGACCGGATGGTGCTGCTGGCCGCCCTGGCCCGGGTGCCGCTCCGCCAGCGCACAGCGCTGGTGCTGCGGTTCTGGGAAGACCTGTCGGTGGAGGAGACCGCCACCGCGATGCGGTGCTCCACCGGCACCGTCAAGAGCCAGACGTCCCGCGGCCTGTCCACCCTGCGCGCACTGCTGCCCGCGCACACCCGCTGAGAGGACCGGATGGACGAGCACGAGCTGCGTCACGCCATGAACCAGGCGATGGCCCACACCCCACCCCCCATGGACCCCGCCGAGACCCTGTCCTTGGCCCAAGCGGCCCACCGCCGCCGCCGCAACGCCCTGATGGGCGGCGGAGCGGCCGCGGGCGTCGCCGTCATCGCCGCGGGCGCCATCGCCCTGGCAGGCGCCATGGGCGGTCCCGCCGCCCAGCCCGGGTCCGCGCTGTCCAGCACCGTCCAGGTCACCCCCTCGGCCGCCCCGGTCCCGAGCTCACCGGTGTCAACCCTGCCCGGCTCGGACGTGCCCACCAAGCCGTCCTGGCCCAATGGCCAGACCGACCGCACCGCCAGCCAGGGCCCTCAGCACGCCCGCGGCGCCGAACTGCTGGACCTCATGACCGCCGCCCTCCCCGCGCACCTGCAGTCACCGCCGCTGGAGTGGACCAACCCGGCCGAAAGCCACGGCGAGACCCGCTACCACCAAGCCCAGTACGCCGACACCATCAACGGCGTCGAGGTCTGGGAGTACATGGCGGGAATGCCCGTCGGCGCCAACGGCCGCTACGGCAAACTCCTGATGGAAGTCCACACCGCGGGCAACAACGACCCCGCCAGTCCCTGTGCCCTGGCCAAGAACTTCTGGGGCATGGGCGGCAAGTGCGAAGTCCGGAACGTCAACGGCAAAAAGGTGGGCGTGGTAAGCCAACCCACCGACGACAACCGCTTCGACCAGTGGGCCGCCTACCGCCACGCAGACGGGACAACCGTCTACGCCGCCCAAACCCGCACCTACGAGGGCATCTCCAACCCTCCCCTGCTCAAGCAGCCCCTAACCCTCGACCAACTGGCCGAACTGGTCACCACCGACCGCTTCGCCCTCAGCTGATCCCCCAGAGTGGCGTCTCCTGTAGCCCTACAGGAGACGCCACTCTTCAATTACAGTTTCCGTGATCACCTCGAATTGGCGTGTCACTGGCATGGTCGTCGGGTGTGCCCTCGGTGCTCACCCGCAACTCTGCCAAGCAGGCAGCCAACCGAGCAGCGGCCTGCGGCAAGTTCGTTCCCAAGTACGGCGGCAGTTGTGACGAGTACGCCTTTGCCACTACTGATGAGGGTGGCAGTGGCGCCCGAACCGAAGAAGTCCCCATCCGTGAGCAGCGTTGCCAGGGCGGTGCGGTTACGGCGGGCTACGCCAAGGCCAACCAGCCTGCCGTTCGAGGTCGCCATGCTGGAGCGGAACGAACACCTGGACGACTACGGTCTCGTCCAGCTCAAGGAGCACCACGGGCATGTCCTGGCCATCGAGCCGAACGGGTGGGTCGGCAACGCACCCGAGGTCGCCCGCACACTCTCCAGTCCTGCGGGACGATTCCTGTCGGTGTACTGGAGTCCCAGCTCCCACCAACTCGTCCAGGCCATGGACGGCCAGCTCGTGGCGCGCTTCGACCCCACGTTCATCGGCAGGCCCGCCGGAGCCAATGACCTGTCTCCCGGTTGGGTGGAGCCCGACGACTTCCCCCTTGAGCACCTGCGCTCGGCCAGCCTCGCCGCTGACGAACGGGTGACGGGTTTGACCTTTGATCCAGAGTGGCTAGCGCAACCCCTGCCGACCTACCAAGTTCCGGCTTGAGCCCAAACGTCAGACGCCTTGGCGGGCCCAGCGGGCCTCTCGGTAGAGCTGCCGGACGCGCCTGGCCGGGGCGGTCAGGACCAGGGGGGAGAGGGCTCGGGCGCGGCGGGTGCCGAGGCGTTGGCGGAGGCGGAGGGTGTGCCATTCGGGGAGGGAGGCGATGGCGGGGAAGGCTTCGCGGGCGAATTCGACCAGTTCGGTGATGGGGGCGGTGTCGGCGTGGCCCTTGTCGTAGGAGCGGCCCGCCCTGCGGAGGGCGTCGCGGGCCAGGACGCGGCGGACCTGGGTGTCCAGGGCGGTGCGGTCGGGGAGGATGCCCGACGCGCGGCGGACCGTGCTCTCGAAGGCGGCCAGGCGCTGTCGCAGATCCCCGACCTGGGTCGCGTAGTAGGCCGTGGACATGTTCGCGCCGTGCTTGCGGTAGTACGCCTGGTCGACGCCCGGCAGATAACCGACGTCGGCGTGCAGGGCGAAGCGCATCCACATCTCGATGTCGCCGGAGTGGCGCAGTTCCGGGTCGTAGCCGCCCAGCTTCTGCTGCAGTTCCGTGCGCACGACCACCTCAGGCGAGGTGATGCACCCCTCGCCCAGGGAGAACCGCCGCCGCAGCCAGGTGAATCCGTTGTAGACGGTCCAGCCGCGCGAGGCCGTCCGCGCGACCGGCAGCGGGTCGCTGCCGTCCCAGTGCAGGGGCCTGCCGTAGGCGAACCCGACCTCCGGGTGCGCGTCCAGCAGCGCCGTGGCCCGCCCCAGGGCGCCGGGGGTCAGCGCGTCGTCGGCGGAGAGCAGGACCGAGTAGTCCGCCTTCGCCCACTCCAGCAGGCCCTCGTTGTACGTGGCGATGTGCCCGCGGTTGACCGGGTGCTCCCACACCTGCACCCGGCCGTCCTCGGCCGCCAGCCCGCGCGCGACGTCGGCGCTGCCGTCGCCGGAGGCGTCGTCGATGACCAGCACCCGGACGTCGACGCCCGGCTGGTCGAGAACGCTGCGCACGGCGACCGGCAGGACCGATCCGTACTTGTAGCACGGGATGACCACATCGACACTGGCCACAGGTGCGCCCCCTCCGGACAACGGCTAGCTCGTCTCGAACACTGCGTCGACCCAGTAGTTCGATCCGTTACCGGGTCCGGCGGGGAACACTCCGCCGCCGCCGTACTGGAACACGCCGTTGGACGCCGACGGCGAGGACGCCGGGGCCGTCAGCGGCCCGTTGACCTTGTCGGCGCCGAAGTAGTTCGGCGTGTACCCGAAGCGGCCCGCCGAGCTCCAGTACGACACCAGGTACGTCGTCCCCGCGGTGACCGGCACCGGCTCGTCGAAGGTCATCGTCTGCCAGCCGCTGCCCGACTCCTCGGCGAAGGACCCGGTGGCCAGCACCGTGCCCGTGGGCGACCACAGCGTGCCGGTGTGCTCGCCCGGGTCGCCCGCGGACTTGTAGAAGCGGACGCCGGTGATCGCGCCGTCGGCCGACGGGGTGATCCGCATGCCCAGCTCGACCGGTGAGTCGACCGCGAAGGACGCGGGCGCGTCGGTCGGCCGGAACAGGCTGCACGGGCACGTGCCCGCCCCCGCCGTGGTGAACGACCAGCTGTGCGGGGCCGCCATCGGGTTGCCCATCGGGTCGCCCGCGTTGACCGTCGCGCTCAGCTGGGCCGAGCCCGGCAGCGACGCGGTGGAGACGAACGTCGCGCTGCGGTTGTCCGAGGCCAGGTGCACCGTGCCGGGCACCGGGTCCGGCCCGTCCGCCACGGTGAACTGCAGCGACGCGGGGTTGACCGCCTCGGAGAAGTTGACCGTGATGCCCGCGCCGGTCGACACGCCGGTCGCGCCGTCCACCGGGTCCGTGCTGGTGACCGTCGGCGCGGTCGTGTCGGCGCCATCGGTGTCGACGACGACGTCGACCCAGTAGTTGTTGTGGTTGAACGAGCTCGACGGGAAACCGCCGCCGTAGACGTAGACGCCCTGGCCGCCCGCCGCGGGCGAGGTCGGCGCGGTCAGGATGCCGCGACCGGCGCCCTGGGCGGCGAAGTAGCCCGGGTCGACCGAGTACCGGCCGTTGGGCGCCCGGTAGGAGGCCACGTACGTCTGCCCGGCCGAGATCTGCACCGGCTCGTCGAAGGTCAGCGTCTGCCAGCCCGATTCGGTCTCGTCGGTGAACGTCCCGTGCGCGACGCGCTGGCCCGCGGAGGTCCACACCGAGCCGGTGTGCGTGCCGGTGTTGTTGAACGCCTTGTAGAACCGCACGCCGGTCACCGTCGCGTTGGCCGCCACGGTGAACTTCACGCCCAGCTCGACGTCGCCGCCGTCCAGGGCGTCCAGCGTCGCCGGGGTGCGCTGGCCGAACAGGTTGCACGGGCAGGGCCCGAGGTTCGTGCCCGTGGTGAAGTTCCACGACTTCGGCGCCGCGAGCGGGTTGCCGAAGCCGTCGGTGGCGTTGAGCGTCACCGAGTGCGCGGTGTTGCCGGGCAGCAGGTCGTTCGGGGTGAAGGTCACCACGGGGCCGTCGGTGCTGACCGTGCCCGCGATCGGGTTGCCGCCCGCCTGCACGATGAACTGCACGCTGCCGGGGTCGACGTCCTCGTTGAACGTCGCGGAGATGGTGGAGTCGATGTACGCGCCGGTCGCGTTGCTGCCCGGGGCGGTCGAGTTGATCAGCGGCTGGACGTTGTCGGCGGTGTCGGTGGTGACGATGACGTCGACCCAGTAGTTGCCGCCGTTGAACGAGCTGTCCGGGAAGCCTGCCCCGTAGCGGTACACGCCGTTGCCGCCCGCCACCGAGCCCGAACGCGGCGCGGTCAGCGGCACGATGCCCGCGCCCTTGTCGTTGAAGAACGCCGCGTTGACGGAGTACCGGCCCGCGGGCGCGTGGTAGGAGACGACGTACGGCGTGCCGGAGCGGATCTGGACGGGCTGGGCGAAGTTGAGCGTCTGCCAGCCCGATGCCGTCTCGTTGATGAAGGTGCCGGTGGCCAGCCGCTGCCCGCCGGGGGACCACAGCGAGCCGGTGTGCTGGCCGGTGTTCGCCGCGGCCTTGTAGAAGCGCATCCCGGTCACCGTCGCGTTCACCGAGGTGGTGAACTTCGTACCCACCTCGATGGAGGCGTTGTCGCCGCTGTCGACCGTGGCGGGCGCGGCGTTGCCGAAGATCGAGCACGGGCACTGCTGCGCGCCGATGGTGACGGTGATGGTGACCGTGTTGCCGATGGAGGCGCCGTCGTCGGAGGCCCGGACCTTGATCGTGGCCTGCCCGAGCGCCGAGGGCGTCCACGGGAAGCTCCAGCTGTCCAGGCCGGTGGCGCGCTTGTAGGTCGCGCCGCCGTCGATGGACACCTCGACCCCGCCGACCTTGCCGCCGCCGACGTCGGCCGCGGTGCCCGAGATGGTCACCGGGGTGCCCGCGGGGATGGTCTGGCCGTTGGCCAGCCCGGTGACGGTGACGGTGGGGCCGGTGAGGTCTGCGCCCTTGGTGGCCGAGACCAGGCCCGCCATCAGCGTGCGCGGCTGCGCGCCCATGTCGGCGAGCATGTTGACGGTGGCCTGCTGCATCGCCGGGCTCGTCGGCGCCGTCGGCGGCGCGCCGTAGGGGAAGGTGTGGTCGGCGTCGAGGCCCCACGCCCACTGCACGGTCGCGGCGTTGAACACCAGCGCCTTGCTCTCCGGGTCGCGGTACAGCGTGATGTTGTGCTGGGCGGGACCCGCGCCGTAGAGGTGGCCGTGGTCGAGCAGCAGCATCCCGTCGTCGACGTTGACGGTGGTGTCCGAGAGCCGGATCGAGCCCGCCGGGCGGAAGCCGTTGTCCGGGTCGGTGTCCCACTCGTAGCCCAGCGTGCCCGCCGGGAAGGTCGTCGTGCCGGTCGCGGTGGCCACCGAGGTGTTGCGCCACAGGCGGTTGCGGCCGAAGGAGGCGGGGACCTGCAGGGCGTCGGCGCGGTAGCCGTTGACCATGAACAGGGCGCCGATCAGCGCGTTCTCCGGCCTGCCGCCGTCGCTGGGCGGGGAGGAGCGCGGGTCGCGCCAGGTGCCCGTCCACTCCGGGTGCGGGTCGATCTTCACCCCGCCGGGGGACTTGGTCTCCTTGTAGCAGACCAGCGTGCGCAGCGGGGTGCTCGGCCCGGCGATGGAGCCCTCGAAGCGGGTCTTCCAGAACATCGTGTTGCCGGTGGCGAAGAACAGGCTGGTCCCGGCGTCGCGGGCGGCCTCGATGCCCGCGCGCTGCACGGCGTTGGCGTACTCGTCGTGGCCGCTGGAGACGTAGACCTTGTGGTTCTTCAGCAGGTTCGGGTTCCTGGTGACGTCCACACCGGACAGGTACGTGACGTCGTAGCCGTTGCGCTCCAGGAAGCGCACCAACGGGTACTCGGCGTTGAGGAAGTTCGACGTGCCCGCGTTGCGGTACGGGCGGTTGTAGCTGACCTTGTACGCGCGCCCGTCCGGGGAGCCGGGGAAGCCACCCTCGTACATGTTGAACTCGTTGATCCCCGGCCGGTCGCCGTACTTGTTGTACGCCTGCCAGGTCTGGTCCGAGGTCTGCACGACGATGTCGGAGGTGGAGGAGTCGTTGCGCACGACGAACGGGAACTGGCTGGCGCCCGCCTCGTCGTTGCGGATGAAGTTGGCGACGTAGAAGCCGGGCACCGCCGTCGACGGCACGAACCAGCTCGCCGAGACGCCCCAGTTGCCGCAGTCGACCATGCCGGAGGTGTTGTCGTAACCGCACTGCGGCTGGGTCTGCGGCAGCGGCACCGCGGGGCTCAGCGTGGCCTGGCGCCGTCCGCCGTTGCCCTGGTAGTAGCCGAGCCGGATGATGTCGACGACGTAGTTCGCGCTCGGCGTCTTGATCTTGAAGTCCAGCCGCTCGCCGGGCTGGACGCTGGTGGCGGTCGCGAAGCCCTCGATGCTGCCGTAGGGCGACTCGACGAACCAGTTGTCCTTCGGGGTGCCCGGCTTGGAGTTCTCGCACACGATGGCGTTCGTGGGAGCGTCACAGGGACCCGCGGAGGCGGGCGTGGTGATCAGCAGCGGTAGTCCGACCGCCACGAGCAAACCCGACAGGACGATTCTGGTCGTCCGCGCCCGACCGTTCGCACGGTCCATTCGAGCCTCCACGGCTAGTCACCCTGTGTAGTGAGATGCGGACAGCATCGCCCAGAGCGCCGAGCACCTCGACTACACATCGCTGCCAGGCGCCATCCCGTTACCCCTGTTGGGGGAAGGGAATGTGCTCCCAATTACCGGGAGGTCCCGGCACTCGTCACCGCGGTGACAGCTCGTGAGGACCGCTTACTCGAACAGTCCTCTCTCGACAGCCGTCACACCCGCACCGCCTCGGCCAGCTCGGCCACCACCCGCTCCTGCTGACCGACGGTGATCTCCGGGAACAGCGGCAGGGACAGGATCTGCGAGGCCAGCAGCTCGCTGGCCGGGAACGCGCCGACCCCCAGCCCGAGCCCGGCGAACGCGCCGGTGAGGTGCAGCGGCGTCGGGTAGTGGATGCCCGCGCCGATCCCGGCCGCGTGCAGCTTGCCCAGGACCGTGTCCCGGTCGGCGACCCGCACCACGTAGAGGTGCCACACCGGGACGTTCCCCGGAGCGACAGCCGGAGTGGTGACACCGAACACATCGGACAGTAGCGCGGTGTAGCGGTCGGCGGCCTCGCGGCGGGCGGCGTTCCAGCCGTCGAGCCTGCGCAGCTTCGCCGAGAGCACCACGGCCTGCAGCGTGTCGAGCCTGCTGTTGAACCCGAGCACCGGGTGCTCGTACTTGCGCGGCGAGCCGTGCGCGCCCAGCAGCCGCACCCGCTCGGCGAGGTCGGCGCGGGCGGTGGTGACCGCGCCCGCGTCGCCGTAGGCGCCGAGGTTCTTGCCGGGGTAGAAGCTGGTGGCCGCGATGTCGCCGAGCGAGCCGCACACCTGCCCGAACCGGGTCGCGCCCTGCGACTGCGCGGCGTCCTCGACGATGGCCACGCCGTCCGGGAGCAGCTCGCGCAGCCGCTCGACCGGCGCGGCCTGGCCGTAGAGGTCGACCGGCAGCACGGCGCGCGTGCGGGCGGTCACCGCGGCGGCGGCGGCCTCGGGGTCGATCAGCGCGGTGTCGGGGTCGCAGTCGACCAGGACCGGGGTCGCGCCGGTGCGGGCGACGGCCTCGGCGGTGGCGATGAAGGTGTTGGCGGGCAGCACGCACTCGGCGCCGGGCCCGACGTCCAGCGCGCGCAGGGCCAGCTCCAGCGCGTCGGTGCCGTTGCCGACGCCGACGCAGTGCGGGACCCCGGCGTAGCGGGCGTACTCGGCCTCGAACTCGGTGACCTGCGGGCCCCCGACGAAGGCGGTGCGGGCCAGGACCTGCGCCCAGCCCGCGGCGACCTCCTCGGCCACGGCGGCGTGCTGGGCCGCCAGGTCCACCAACGGGATGGTCATGTCTTCTCCTCGCGAATGAGGGGTCGGGCCGGGACGCCCGCCCAGGTCTGGCCGCCGGGGACGTCGCCGAGCACGACCGCCCCCATCCCGACGACCGCTTCAGGTCCGATGTGGACGCCCTGGCGGATCAGGGCGCCCGCGCCGATGTAGGCCGATTCGCCGACGGTCACCGCGCCCGCCAGGGTGGCGCGACCGGCGAGGGTCACGTGGTCGGCGACGGCGTCGTCGTGGGTCAGCAGCACGTGCGGCATGGCCACCACGTGCGCGCCCACCCGCTGCGGCGCGGTGATCACGGCCCCGGCCAGCAGGACGGTGCCCGCGCCGAGCTCGACCCCGGCGGCCACAGAGGCGGCCGGGTGCACCAGCGTGGCGTAGCGCCGCTCCGGCAGGCCGAGCCGGGCGACCACCTTCGCCCGCGCGGCGGGCCGGGCCGGATTGGCCACGCACACCAGCACCAGGGCGTCGGTGTGCTCGTGGACGAGGTCGGGCCCGCCGAGCACCGACAGGCCGTCCACAATGGAACCGTGCAGCTCCGGGGCGTCGTCCAGCATCCCCAGCGGCATGAAGGTGCCGCACGCGCGGGCCGCGGCGAGGACCTCCCGCGCCAGCCCGCCCGCGCCGACCAGCAGCAGCGGACGGGTCACCGGGTCAGCTCCCGGTGCCAGACCTCCAGCGACAGCAGGGTCCAGAGCCGGGGCTGCTCGTTGCGGTCCCCGGAGTTGTGCGCGTCCAGCAGGCCCCGCACCGCGTCCGCGTCGAGCGTGTCGGCGACGAAGGACGACGGCCCGGTCAGCAGGTCGGCGGCCATCTCCCGCAGCCCGCCGCGGAACCACGCGTCCAGCGGCACCTTGAACCCGGCCTTGGGCCGGTCCACGACCTCGTCGGGCAGGTGCCTGCGGGCGACCTCCTTGACGACCCACTTGGTCACCCCGCCGCGCACCTTCACCGACGAGGGCAGCGAGAAGGCCAGCTCCACGAGCCGGTGGTCCAGGAACGGCGGGCGCAGCTCCAGCGACGCCGCCATCGACATCCGGTCGCCGCGCTCCAGCAGGTTGTCGGCCAGCCAGGCGTGCGAGTCGGCGTAGAGCATCCGGCGCAGCGCGTCGCCGCGCCCGCGGGTGTACGCCTCGGGCACCGCGCGCGCGGACGGCCCGCCCAGCAGCGACGCCCGCTCGCCGGTGGTGAACGGCGCGAACCAGCCGCGCATCCGCTCGGCCGCCGTCGGCTCGGCCAGCGCCCGCAGCGCCACCCCGAGCCGGGCCTTCGACGCGGGCAGCGCCCGCTCCAGCCGGGACAGCACCGCCCCGCGCCCCGGCGCCAGCCCGGCGAAGCGGGTCAGCCCGGCGAACTTGTACTTGGGGTAGCCCCCGAAGAGCTCGTCGCTGCCCTCCCCGGAGAGCACGACCTTGACCTCGCGGCGGGCCAGCTCGGCCAGCCGGAAGACGGCGACGTCGGCGGGCTCGGACAGCGGCGCGTCACGGTGCCAGCTCAGCTTGGCCCACGAGTCGCGGAAGTCCTCGGCGGTGACGGTGACCTCGTGGTGCTCGCTGCCCACCAGGCCGGCCACCCGCCGCGCCCACCGGGTCTCGTCCACCCGCTCGTCGCCGAACCCGGCGCTGAAGGTGTGCAGGCCCGCGCCGTCGCGGGCCTCGGCGACCAGCGCGGCGATCAGGCTGGAGTCGATGCCGCCGGAGAGGTACGCCCCGACCGGCACGTCGGCGACCAGCGCGTCGGCGATGGAGGCGTCCAGCGCCTCGCCGACCAGCCGCACCGCCTCCTCCGGGCGCACGTGCCGCGCCCCGGACTCCGGCAGCCGCCAGTACGCCCGCAGCCGGACCTGCCCGTCGCGGCCCAGCGTCAGCCGGTGGCCCTGCGGCACCTTCCGCACCCCCTTGACCAGGGTGTGCGGCGCGGGCACCGAGCGGTGGGCGAGGTAGTCGTGCAGGCTCTCCCGGTCCACCTCGGGCCTGCCGATGACCGGGAACAGCGCCTTGATCTCCGAGGCGAAGGCGAAGACCTTGTCGTCGAGGTAGTAGTACAGCGGCAGGATGCCGAGGCGGTCGCGCACCAGGTGCAGTTCCTCGGACCGCGCGTCGAAAACCGCGTAGGCGAACTGCCCGCGCAGCTTGGTCACTCCTTCGACACCGTCGCGCAGGTACACCGCGAGCAGCGTCTCGGTGTCGCCGCCGGTGCGGAACGGGTAGTCCAGGGAGGACCGCAGCTCGCGGTAGTTCAGGATCTCCCCGTTGAACGCCAGGTGCACGTCCTGGTCGGACATCGGCTGCTTGGACGCGCCCAGGTCGATGATCGACAGCCGGGTGTGCGCGAACCCGACCGGGCCGCGCGCCCAGGTGCCCGAGTCGTCGGGGCCGCGGTGGTGCAGGACCTTGGCCATCTCGGCGAGCAGCCCCTGGTCGGCGGGCGCGCCGTCGAGCCGCCGGTATCCGGCGATGCCGCACATCGCTATCGCTGCCTCTCGGCCAGGTCCATCAGCTGACGGGCGCGCGAGTCCCAGGACGCGGACAGCACCGAGGCGCGGCGGCCGTCCGGGGTGGACAGCCCGCCGGTCCTCAGCGCGTCCCGCACGGCCGCGACGAACGCGTCGTGGCCCTTGACCACGGCGATCCGGTCGGCGTAGTGGCGCACTTCGGGGAAGTCGGTGCTCACCGTGGCCAGCCCGAGCGCCAGGTACTCCTTGAGCTTGATCGGGTTGGCGTGGGTGATCCAGTCGTTGTCCAGCCACGGCATGATCGCCACGTCGAAGCCCGTGCCGTAGCCGGGGATCTCGGCGTAGGGCTTGAAGCCGAGCCAGTGCAGGTTCGGGTACTTCTCGAAGCGCTCCATGGAGATCGAGGTGTCCCCGACGAGCACGAGCGAGGCTTCCGGGATCTCCGCGGCCAGGCGCTCCAGCAGGTCGAAGTCGACCAGGTAGTCGTCGAGGCCGCCGAAGAACCCGATCCGCGGCCCGGGGATCGCGGCGAGGTCGGCGGGCAGCTCGGCGCGGCGCTGGAAGTGCCTGAGGTCCACGCCGTGGTCCAGGAAGTGCGCGCGCTGCCCGACGGCGTCCTCGGCCTGCAGCGAGCGGCTGACGTAGAGCACGTGGTCGGCGCCGTCGAGGAGCTTGTGCTCCAGCGCGGCGATCGTGCCCTGGTCGGCCTCGGGGAAGGCGGAGTGGCGGTCCGAGCGGTTGTACAGCAGCGCCCGGCGCTTCATCGGCTCCACGACGTCCCACGCGGTGGGGATGGTCGCCACGATCACCGGGTTGCGGATGCCCAGGGCCAGCGACACCGCGCGCACCTGCGCGCGCACCAGCACGGCGTTGATCCTGCGCAGCGCCGGGGAGCCGTAGAAGGGCAGCGGCAGCGGGGTCATGACGTGGTAGCCGGGCACGTCCGGCAGCGGGCGGCGCACCAGCTTGGCGATGCTGGCGGCCTTGCGCGTGATCCGGCGCAGCACCTGGGTGCTCTTGGCAGGCGTCGGCATCCGCAGGCCGATGCTGTTGACCAGCAGCACCTTGCGGTGCTCGGCGACGCGGGTGAGCAGCTGGAAGTCCGAGTGCGCCTGGTTGTGGTACCACCAGTCCTGCGCGGAGAAGCAGATGTAGGACGGCCCCTCGCCGTCCAGCGGCGCGGGCCAGCGGCGCATCGACAGCAGCGCGCGCACGGCCTGGCGGTGCCTGGCCGAGCCGGGGGCACGCACGGCGCTGTCGGCCAGCGCGGCCAGCCACATGCCCATCGCGGCGAGGTGGCCGAAGCGCTCGCGGTGCAGGCGGACCTTGTTGGTGACCACCAGCGACCACAGCGCGGGCGAGGTCGTCGACTCCCCGCCGAGGTGCACGGCGTGCGCCGCGGGCTCATACCGGGTGGGGAACCCGGCCCGACCCGCGCGCAGCATGAAGTCGGTCTCCTCGGAGTAGAGCAGGAACCGCTCCTCCAGCGGGCCGACGGCCTCCAGGCACTCCCGGGAGACGAGCCAGGCGGCCCCTGTGGCCCAGTCGTGCGTGCCCGCGCGCTCGTAGGCCCTGGGGTGGGTGATCGTCTCTCCCAGGAGCCGCCAGCGGCCCGCACGGGTGCCTCCCAGCACGGCCTCGCCGAGCGTGCGCGCGACGGTGGGCGCGCGGCGCAGCGAGTGCTGCACGCGGCCCTCGGCGTCGGTCAGCTTCGGCACGGCGATGCCCGGGTTCGTGCTCTGCAGGAGCGCGACGGAGCCCGGCGCGAGGCGGACGTCGGCGTTGAGCACCAGCACGTCGCAGCCCTGCGCGTGCGCGATGCCCGCGTTGACGCCCGCGCCGAAGCCGTCGTTGCCGGGGCGGTGCACGATCTTGGCCGCCGGGTCGGCCGCGGCGGCCAGCTCGGTGGTGGCGTCGGAGGAGGCGTTGTCGACCACGATGACCCGCCCGTCGACCCCGTCGAGGGCGGCGGGCAGCGCGGCCAGGCACTCGGTGATGACCTCGGCGCTGTTGTAGGTGACGACGACGACGGCGACCGGGCGGCTCACCCGCCCACCGCCTCGGCCAGCGCGGCGACGACCAGCTCCTGGTCGGCGTCGGTCAGCTCGTGGTGCAGCGGCAGGATCACCGAGCGCAGCGCGATCCGCTCGGTGTGCGGCAGCTGCGGGTGCGGGTGGGTCTCGTAGGCGGGCTCCAGGTGCGCGGCCATGATCCCGCGCCGCGCGGAGACCCCGGCCGCGGCCAGGCTCGCCAGCACGGCGGCCAGGCCGGGCGCGGAGTCGGGCAGCGCGACCCAGAAGGACTGGAAGTTCGTGGTGCCGTGCGGCGGGTCGGCGATCGCGCGCAGCCCCAGCGGGGCCAGCAGGGCGTGGTAGCGGGCGGCCAACTCGCGGCGCTGCTTGACGATGCCGTCGAGGCGGTCGAGCTGGACCAGGCCCATCGCGGCCTGCACGTCGGTCATCCGGTAGTTGAACGCCGTCTCCACATAAGACTCGACCACCGCGCCGCCGGAGGCGTGCCGGTCGGCGGCGGAGACGCTCATCCCGTGCTCGCGCAGCCTGCGCAGCCGGGTGGCCCACTCGGGGTCATCGGTGGTCACCATCCCGCCCTCGCCGGTGGTGATCAGCTTGCGGGGGTGGAACGACCACGCCGCCAGCAGCGCGCCCGCCCCGACCGGGCGCCCGCGCAGCGTCGACCCGGCCGCGCACGCCGCGTCCTCCACCACCGGGATCGACCCGGCGGCCGCGCGGATCGCGGGCACGTCGGCGGGCACGCCCGCCTGGTGCACCACCATGACGGCCTTGGTGCGCTCGGTGAGCGCGGCGGCGACCGTCGCGGCGGTCAGGTTGCCGGTCACCGGGTCGACGTCGGCGAAGACCGGGTTGGCCCCGCAGTAGCGCACGGCGTTGGCCGTGGCGATGAACGACAGCGACGGCACGACGACGTCGTCACCGGGCTTGATGCCCAGCAGGTGCAGGCACAGGTGCAGCCCCGCGGTGCAGCTGGAGACCGCCACCCCGTGCGCGGCGCCGACCCGCTCGGCGAACGCCTTCTCGAAGGCGGCCACCCGCGGCCCCTGCGCCACCCACCCGGAGCGCACGGCCTCGGCGACCGCCTGGGCCTCGGCCTCGCCGAGCATCGGCTTCATGACGGGAATGGCCATCAGACGGCGTCCGTTCCCGCCGCGCGCTTCTCCGCCTGCCACCACGCCACCAGGTCGCGCAGCCCGTCGGCCATCTTGATCTCCGGGCGCCAGCCGAGGTCGCGGTCGGCGGCGGAGATGTCGGCCAGCCTGCGGGTGACGCCGTTGACCTTGCGCTCCGGGCCGTGCTCGGGCGCCATGTCGCGGTCCATCGCGGCCAGCAGCGCCTTGGCCAGGCCCAGCAGGCTGGTCTCCTGCGCGGCGGCGATGTTGTAGACCGCGTCGGTGACGTCGGCCCTGGCGGCGAGCAGGTTGGCGCGGGCGATGTCGTGGACGTGCACGAAGTCCATCGTCTGCGCGCCGTCGCCGAAGATCAGCGGGGCCTCGCCGTCGGCGATGCGCTCCATCCAGCGGATCAGCACCTCGGTGTAGAGGCCGTGGACGTCCATGCGCGGGCCGTAGACGTTGAAGTAGCGCAGGGCCACGTAGTCCAGCCCGGTCATGGCGTGGAAGCTGCGCAGCATCCCCTCGTTGAACGCCTTGGCCGCGCCGTAGAACGTGTCGTTGTTGTACGGGTGGTGCCGCTCGGTGGTCGGGAACTCCTCCGCCAGCCCGTACACCGAGGCCGACGAGGAGGCGATCACCTTCTTCACGCCGTGCTCGGCCGCGGCCTCGATGACGGTGAAGGTGCCGTCGACCAGGCACTCCAGCGCCAGGCGCGGCTCCTCGGCGCACTGGGTGATCCGGATGGCGGCCAGGTGGAACACCAGGTCCGTGCCCCGGGTCAGCTCGCCGACGAGCGCGCGGTCGTTGATGTCGCCCTCGACCACGCGCAGCCGGTCCCCGGCCTTGGCCGCGGCGTCGGCGAGGTTGGCGCGGCGCCCGCGCACGAAGTTGTCCAGCACGACGACCTCGGCCGCGCCCGCCTCGATCAGCCGGTCGACCACGGCCGACCCGATCGTGCCCGCGCCACCGGTCACCAGCGCCCGCTGGCCCGTGATCGGCTGCCCGCTCATGCCGACACCCCCGCGGCCAGCTCGCTCAGCACCGGCATGAACGCCCCGCCCTGCGACAGGCTCGCCGAGGCGGCCTCCAGGATCGCGAGCACCTTGAGCCCGGAGCGCCCGTCGGTCAGCGGCGGCCTGCTCTCGGCGATCGAGGACTGGAACTCGGCCATCACCGCGCGCAGCGCCTCCTTCTCCGGCAGCGCGGGGGCGACCATGTCGCCGGTGCGGTAGGAGACCAGCGTCTGCGCCTTGGCCTCCGCGCCGATGTCCTCGGCGGCGACCCGGTCCACGCCCCGGTCGTAGACCGCCAGGCGCTGGCTGGGGTTGAGGTCGTCCCAGACGACGGTCTTGGCCGACCCACCGATGATCATGGTGCGGATCTTGGTGGGGGAGAGCCAGTTGACGTGCACGTGCGCCATGACCCCGCCGGAGAGCTCCAGGGTCAGGTGCGCCACGCAGGCCCGGCCCGCGCCGATCGGGTCCGACCCGTGCGCGGCCACCGCGACCGGCGTCACGCCCTCGGGCAGGATCGACAGGAAGATCGACAGGTCGTGCGGGGCCAGGTCCCACAGCACGTCGACGTCGGGCTGCACCAGCCCCAGGTTGATGCGCACCGAGTCCAGGTACTGGATCTGGCCGAGCCCGCCGCCGCGGATCAGCCCGCGCAGGTGCTCGACGGCCGGGGTGTAGCAGTAGGTGTGGTCGAGCATCAGGGTCAGGCCGCGGCGCTCCGCGGCCTGGACCAGCTCGCGGCCCTCGGTGTAGGTGGCCGCCAGCGGCTTCTCCACCAGCACGTGCTTGCCCGCCTCCAGCGCGGCCATGGCGACCGGCAGATGGGTCTTGGCGGGCGTGGCGATGGCCACCGCGTGCACGGCCGGGTCGGCCAGCACCTCCTCGAGCGAGTCGGACACCTTGACCGTCGAGTAGCCCCCGAGGACCCGGCGCGCGCGCTCGGCGTCGAGGTCGCACAGGTACTCCAGGCGCAGTCCGGGCGTGGCCTGGGCGTTGCGGACCAGGTTCGGTCCCCAGTACCCGGCGCCGATGACGGCGAGGCCGATGGTTCCCACGGTGAAATCCCCTTAAATGGTGTTTTTAGTACGCGCCTTGACCGGAGAACACGGCCCGGATGGTCTTCCAGAGGATCACCGCGTCCAGCGCGAGCGACCAGTCCTCCACGTAGCGCAGGTCGAGGCGGACCGCCTCCTCCCACGGCAGGTCGCTGCGCCCGCTGACCTGCCACAGGCCGGTCAGCCCCGGCTTGACCAGCAGCCGCCGCCGCACGTCCGGGGCGTAGCGGGCGGTCTCCTCCGGCAGCGGCGGGCGCGGCCCGACCAGCGACATCGGGCCCGCGAGCACGTTGAACAGCTGCGGCAGCTCGTCGATGGAGTAGCGGCGCAGCACCGCGCCGACCCGGGTGATCCGGGGGTCGCGGCGCATCTTGAACAGCAGGCCGTGGCCCTCGTTCTGCTCGGTGAGCTTGGCCAGGAGCTTGTCGGCGTCGGTGACCATCGTGCGGAACTTGACGATGGTGAAGTGGCGGCCGTCCTTGCCGACGCGGTTCTGCCTGTAGAACACCGGCCCGCGGCTGTCGGCCTTGATCGCCAGGGCGACGGCCAGCATGAGCGGGGTCAGCACGGCCAGCAGCAGGAACGAGCCGACCTTGTCGAAGACGTCCTTGATCACGCGGCGCACGCCGGTGAACGAGGGCGCCGAAACTCGCAGCAGGGGCATCCCGAGCACGTGGTCGACGTGCAGGCGCGGGCCAGCGACCTCCATCAGCACGGGCGCGACGACCATCTCCGCGCCACTGCCCTCCAGGTTCCAGGCCAGCTGCTGCAGCCGCTTGGGCGTCCAGTACTGGTCCGGGGTGACCGCCACGATCCGGTACCCGCCGCGGCGGGCGTGCGTGGCCAGGTCCGGCAGCCGCCCGACGACGGAGACGCCGGAGAGCTCGAACTCGTCGTCACCGACGCCGTCGGTGGTGCAGACGGCGTCGACGCGCCAGCCCAGGTACGGGGTGTTGCGGGTGCGCGTGATCAGGTCGCGCAGGGTCTCGGTGCTGCCCGCGGCCATGACCGGCAGCAGGCACCGCCCGTCCCGCCGCTCCCGGTGCAGCAACTGGCGCAGCGCGTAGCGCAGGGGGAACACGAGCAGGGCGGTGGCGGGGATGACCGCGAACACCCACGGGCGGATGCGGTCGACGTCGAAGAGGAGCCCGGCCAGCGCGAGCACGACGGCCGCGGCCACGAAGGCCCGGCCGACCCTGCGGAACTCCTCGACCCCGTGCCCGAGCACGGTGGAAGTCCAGACCCGGTTCACCGCGAACGCGGCGACCAGGATGCCAAAAGTGACAAAGGTCACCGGATGCACGACCGACTCCCCCGGCCGGGTGTGCGCGGTGACCAGCCCGCCGACGACGACCACGCCGACGAGCAGGGCGAACACGTCCCCGAGCAGGACGCCCGCCCGGTAGCGCGGCTCCCACCCGGCCACGGGCGGGAACGAAGGCTCTCCCGCGGGAAGGCTGCCCCGGGCGCCGCGGGTCCGCCGGAGCGTCGGCGGAGCGGGCCAGGTGGCTGATCTTCGGCGCGGGAACCCTACTTGGTCACGCATTGTATTTCCCCCGGTTGGTCCGGTGTGCCTCACGCGGTCGGTGCGGGTGGTCCCCGAGAGCCCCGCACCCCGTGAATGTCATGGGCGACCGAGCTCGGCCGACGGTGGCCGTTCTCGGGTCGCGATAGCTGATTCGTTCCCCCGGGCAATGCCGTTACACGGAGAGTCAGTTTTGGCGCAACCGGGCGCGCGATCTCACCATCCGGTACCGCTTCACTACACACTGCGTAGTTGTGTCGTGCGTCAAATGGACACCCTGCCGCCCATCGTGGCCGCTCGACCCGGTTGCATGATCACAAAGGACAGTCAGGCCAGGCCACCCGCGACCGTCACTCTGCGCGCCCACCAGGGCCCGGGGCGACTACGTCACAGGATGCCGGATTTCCCGTGACCGACCAAGTGGCCCTGCCTGCACTACGGCACCCGCACTTCGCAAATTGCGCCGATTACCAAGACTGGTAATGTGATGTGACCTAGATCACGGTAGTCGTTTTGTGGCCATTGGGCCCTTGATCGGCGGTCACACCCCGCCACGCGAAACGGCCCTCCCGATGGGGGAGGGCCGTTCGGCTGCTTCGTGGTGGCCAGGGGCGGGGTCGAACCGCCGACCTACCGCTTTTCAGGCGGTCGCTCGTACCAACTGAGCTACCTGGCCAAATCGCCTGCTTCGGCTTCGACACCGAAACTTGCGACCCTGACGGGACTCGAACCCGCGACCTTCGCCGTGACAGGGCGACGCGCTAACCAACTGCGCCACAGGGCCTTGCTTGTCTATCCGTGCTCCCAACGGGATTCGAACCCGCGCTGCCGCCTTGAAAGGGCGGAGTCCTAGGCCGCTAGACGATGGGAGCCGACCTATGCTCGTCCGGTGTTCGCTGGGAGCAGCCATAGCTTATGACACGGCGCCCCGGGAACCAAAACGGGTACCCCCTAAACCGCTCTACCAGGGCAAACACGCCTGCGACGCCCCGTGGCGGCCCGTGCCGGAGGTCCGGCGGGGGGCTGAGCACGGTCCGCTGCCGACCCTCGCGCGAGGCGAGGGCGCCGCGGTCCTCGGGAAACCGTCACCCGGTGTTCGGGTGATGGCTCCGGCGGAAATTCACCGGAGCCGTTTCGACTCCCCAGATCAAGCATGTCAGATCAAGCATGATCGAAATTGCGCCCGCCACGCCGTTCGCGCTATCGGCAAACGGGTGGAAGACCATCTTCCCCCTCGATGAGGCCCAGCATTTCCAGCAGCTCGCGGCAGTCTTCGGTATCCTGCGCGCCGCAGGCCACGGCCATGCGCGCTCGTCGGACCTGGTCCGCGGTGACGCGGGACCCTTCCCCAGAACGGGGCGCGGGCACACCGGTGGCGAAATTCGCCGACCCACCCAAGCTGTCCTGACGTAGCAAAAACGAACGAACTTCCAAAGACCCGCTCATCCTGCCTCCCCGGCTTTTTGTTTGGCGTGAGGCTATGAGAGATCTCGCTCAGGTCACAGCCCCCTGGGGGGTGAACCGGGCTTACTCGCTGAGTAGCCGTGTGTAACCCGCTTCCCAGTTGTCGCCAGGACTGGACACTGGTTAACCGGCAACCGCGCCACCCGTTCGGGCTATGGGCCGGTATGGAGGCGACCAGGCGGTCACCACGAGCGCCGCAACGGTGGGTCCGGGACCCCTGGCGTCCCCCGGCCGGACGGTCGGGCGGCGGCGCTAGCGGATGGAGAGGGTTGCTCACAAGACGAACGTCAAGTGAACTTTTGCCGAGATTTTCCCCGAGCGGACCCTCCCGCGAGACGCGTGCGCGTGCAACAATCGTCGTGCTGACACACCCCCAGTCAGCGCCTGTGGAGATCCCCTCCGGCCCCCGCGTTCCTCCCCCTGGCGCGGGGGCCTCTCCATGGCTGGGAGATGTGTCACCCCGTCAGGTTGCGTGACGCCGGTCACACTGATCCGCACGCCGCAACCGATTCGTTATCGTGTCCCGGTGCCTTTCCCCTCATTCGGACGCAGCCGTTCAGACCTCAAGCCGGTAGGCGAGAACACCGGCCGCCACCGCACCGCGGTGCGCGAGCAGGCCGACGAGCTGCCCGACGACGAACTGGAGTCGTACCTGGCGGCCCTGGCCCCGGACAGCGACACCGAGACCACGGCCACCGGCAGGCGCTTCGGCACCGCCGAGGTGCACCAGCTGCGCCTGCCCCTGGCCGCCAACGAGAAGCTCCGCGAGCTGGCCGCCTACCGCCAGACCTCCCCGATGGCCCTGGCCCAGGAGTGGATCATGCAGCGCCTCGACTGGGAGGCCCGCCAGCTGGAGCACTACCAGATGCAGCGCTGATTGGGCCGCGTTACTCCTTTTCGACCACGACGTGAGCCCCCGGCGGATTCGGCCGGGGGCTCACGTCGTTTTATCGGCCCTTACAGCGGGATGACGTTGGTGGCCTGCGGCCCCTTGGTGCCCTGGCCGACCTCGAACTCCACCCGCTGGTTCTCCTCCAGCGTACGGAAGCCCTTCGACTGAATCTCCGAGTAGTGCACGAAGACATCCGCGCCGCCGTTGTCCTGCGCGATGAATCCGTAGCCCTTTTCGGCGTTGAACCACTTGACTATGCCCTGTGCCATAAAACCTGCCTCCATCGCAGGAGCTTGGGGTTGCACCGTGCAACCCCGGGCCGCCCCCGGGCGGCGCCCCCGCCCCAGTCCAGCGGAAACAGCCCGCCCGCGTTTTCATTCCGCGAGCGTGGAAAGCACGACACAGAATCCACGGCCAGCAACGCTTAGGTTATCGGCTGGAACGGCCCCTTTCTACTGCCTCTCGGGCTTAGCGCTAGGCCAAGCGAGTGACGTCAATGCGCACTCTCCGAATTGGTTCCCCGCGCAAAACATGAACCCCCAGCTGTCCACGCTTAGTGGCCTGAATCACACTCCAGCCACGGTGGCATTCGCCGCTGCGCCACACCGAGCCCAGCACCCGACCCCCCAGCCGCGCCTGAGGGCACCTACCCTGCGGTAGTGAACTCCTGGCCACCGGTCGAGACCGAGATGCCCGCGCGCCATCCGGACGCGCCCGCACCCGACACCGAGCTGCCTGAGCACTACGCGCACTGCTTCGGCTGCGGCGACAGCGTCGACCACGGCCTGCACCTGCGGGCCACGGCGGGCACGGAGCTGACCGTGCGCTCCCGGTTCACCGTCACCGACGTCCACCAGGGCGCGCCCGGCCTCGCCCACGGCGGGCTGCTCGCGTGCGCGTTCGACGAGGCGCTGGGCACCGCGGTCGGCCACCTGCTGCGGCGGCCCGCGGTCACCGGGAAGCTGGAGACGGACTTCCTGCGCCCGGTGCCGGTGGGCACGGTGCTGTTCATCGACGCCCACATCGACGGCGTGGCGGGCCGCAAGGTGTTCGTCAGCGCCGAGGGCAGGATGGACAGTCCGGTCGGGGACATCGCGGTGCGGGCGCGGGCGGTGTTCGTCCAGGTGGAGCTGAAGCACTTCATCGATCACGGCCGCGCGGAGGACATCCGCCGCGTCGCCGCCGACCCGAGCCTGCTCGGTCGGCCGCTCGACCTGAATCCGTAGGCTGGTCGCATGTTCTTGGTGGTCGTCGCGGCCCTGGTCGTCCTGCTGCACTGGTACTTATGGAAGCGCCTGGTCCGGGACACCACCCGCACGGCGCGGTGGCGCCGCGTCGGGACGGTCGCGCTGGCCGCCCTGGCGGTCCTGGTGGCCGCGACGCTGGCGCTGCCGCGGTTCGTCGGCGTCGACGCCGCCCGCTGGTTCGTCTGGCCGGGCTACCTCTGGTTCGGGGTGTTCTTCTACCTGATGGTGGTGCTCCTGGTCCTGGAGCTGCCCCGGTTCGTGGTCCGCAGGACGGTGGCCAAGGCCGAGGACGCGGACACCGACGAGAGCCGCAGGCTGTTCCTGGCCCGCTCGGCCGCGGTGGTCGCGGGCGTGGCGGCCACCGGCATCGCCGGGACGGGCGTGCTGTCCGCCCTGGGCACCCCGCACGTCCGGCGCTTCACCGTGCCGATCAGCCGCCTGGACCCGGCGTTCTCGGGGTTCCGGATCGCCGTGGTCAGCGACATCCACTTGGGACCGATGCTGGGCCGCGCCCACACCGAGCGGCTGGTCCGCATGATCAACGAGGCGGACGCCGACCTGGTCGCCATGGTCGGCGACCTCGCCGACGGCACGGTGGCCGAGCTGGGCGAGGCCGCCGCACCCCTGCGCGACCTGGTGTCCCGGGAGGGCACCTTCTTCGTCACCGGCAACCACGAGTACTACTCCGGGTACCAGCAGTGGGTGGCCGAACTGGACCGGCTCGGCCTGCACTACCTCCACAACGCCCACACGACGCTCTCCCGCGGCGGCGGGCGGCTGGACATCGCGGGCATCACCGACATCGCGGGCAAGTCCTTCGACGACGGCCCCGACCTGCCGCGCGCCCTGGCCGGGTCGGCCAACCCGGTCGTCCTGCTCGCCCACCAGCCGGTCCAGGTGGAGGACGCCGCCGCGGCGCGGGTGGACCTGCAGCTCTCCGGCCACACGCACGGCGGCCAGCTCTACCCGTTCCACCACCTCGTGACCCTGCAGCAGCCCGCGGTCTCCGGCCTGTCCAAAGTGGACGACACCTGGCTCTACGTCACCAACGGCGCCGGTTTCTGGGGCCCACCCGTCCGCGTGGGCGCCCCGCCGGACATCTCGGTCCTGGAACTGCGCTGACCCTCAGGCGTTCACCCCGCCGTCGACCAGGACCGAGGTGCCGGTGATGTAGGACCCGCCGGGCCCGGCCAGGTGCGCCACCGTCAGCGCCACCTCCCGCGGCGCGGCGAAGCGGCCCAGGGGGATCATCGCGCGCTGCGGGTCGCCGTTCGGGCCGTCCGCCGGGTTCATGTCGGTGTCGGTCGAGCCCGGGTCGACCTGCGTGACCCTGATCCCCTGCCCGGCGAGGTCCCTGGCCAGGCCGCGGGTCATGCTGTTCAGCGCCGACTTGGTCATCGCGTACGCGGTGATCCCCGGCATCGGCACCCGCTCGGCCAGGTTGCTGCCGATGTTGACGATCCGGCCGCCGTCGGGCAGGTGCCGCGCCGCCGCCTGCGCGGCCACCCACGGCGCCCGCACGTTGACCGCCCACATGTCATCGAGGTCCCCGACCACCCCGGCGTTGTTCACCAGCACGTCGAGCCGCCCGAAGTGCGCCACGACGTCCTCGACGGCGCGCTCCACCGCCGCGGTGTCCCTGGCGTCCGCGCGCAGGGCCAGCACCCGCCGCCCGGTCGCCTTCACCGCCTCGACCACGGTGGAGGCGTCCGACTGGTACGTCAGCGCGACATCGGCGCCCTGCTCGGCCAGCACAACCGCGATCGCCGCCCCGATACCCCGGCTCCCGCCGGTGACCAGGGCGACCTTTCCGTCCAAAGTGTTCATACCCATAGCTTCGCCAACCGGCGAACTATCTGCCGGCGGGTATCAGCCGCCGCTTTGAGGCGTGTTTCAGGTGTGCGCGCCAATCCGGACACGCCCGAACACACCGGTATCAAAACGATCCGTCCGCACCGCCTGCGACCGGCTGATCACGACTCACATCTGAAACGCCTAGGTCAGGGTGCGCGGTCGGATCGAGTTGGCCTTGTCGACCAGGGCGTGGCGCTGCTCGGGGGTGGACGCCAGCCGGGCCAGCGCGCGGTAGCACCGCTCCAGGCCGAACCGCAGCTCCTTCTCCGACAGCTCGCACCCGAGCACCTTGCGCCCCGGCGGGCCGCCACCCTGCCGCCCGGCCTTCACCCAGGCGTGGGCCGCCTCCAGCACCTCGGCCGACAGCCGGGTCCGCCGCTCGGCGTCGAGGGCCAGGCGCTCCAGCCTGCTCGCCGCGTCGTGCAGGTCCTGCTCGGCCAGCGCGGCCCAGTCGCCCTTGCGCGCCTTGATCTTGATGGCCGCGACCTGGGCGGCCACGTGGTGGCTGGAGGTCTCCGGCACCGCTTCCAGCACCTCGATCGCGCTGGTCCGCGCGCCTTGCGCCAGGTACACCCTGGCAAGGCCGAACGCCGCGCTCACGTAGGAGCGGTCGGTGCGCCACACCAGCTCATAGGTCCGCGCGGCGGCGAACATGTCGCCCGCCAGCTCCGCGCTCACCGCCAGAGCCAGCTTCGGGGCCAGCTCGCCGGGCACGGCGTCGTAGACCCGGTCGAACGCCTCGCGCGCGGCCTGCGGGGCGCGGCCTGCCAGCGCGATCAGCCCGTGGAACCAGTCGGGGCGCCAGTCGGCCGGGTCGGTCACCAGCCGCCGCGCCGAGGCCAGCTCCCCCGACGCCGCGCGCAGGTCGCCCTGCTCGATGCGGGCCTTGACCAGGCGCAGCCGCACCTCCACCGAGTCCTGCGGGGCCGCCGCCAGCGCGGCGGCCAGCTCGGCGGGCTCGGTGGCGGTGATGCTGGCCAGCGCCGACGCGGCGTGGTCGGCGGTGTCGACCAAGGGCAGCGGCAGGATCGTGGCCACCTCCTGCGGGTCCGGCGTCGGCAGCGCGGGCTGCCCCTCCGCGGTCAGCCCCACCCCGAAGCTGCGGGTCTCCACGCCGAACACCGCCGAGGGGCCCGGCCGCGGCTTGCCGGTGCCCAGCGCCATGACCTCACGAAGGACACCGGTGAGCTGGTCGGCCATCTCCCCGCATGAGGTGAACCGCTTGGCCGGGTCGGCGTGCGTCGCGCGCTTCAGCACGCGGTGGTAGCTGCCGAACAGCGCGAACAGCGGTTCCACGTCCGGACCGGGCAACGT
The DNA here is from genome assembly GCF_053813445.1 of Actinokineospora lacus. Taxonomy (NCBI): domain Bacteria; kingdom Bacillati; phylum Actinomycetota; class Actinomycetes; order Pseudonocardiales; family Pseudonocardiaceae; genus Actinokineospora; species Actinokineospora lacus. The sequence goes on along the minus strand of NZ_JBQERA010000001.1, from coordinate 613,379 downwards.
GTGCTTGTAGCGCGAGGTGTAGCCGGCGAACTCGATGGAGAGCACCGCCAGGGTCCGCCCGACGGTGTAGATGTCCGAGGCGACCGACGCGCCCTCCCTGGCCAGCTCCGGGGCGGCATAGCCCGCGGTGAAGAACAGCGGGCTCTCGTAGTCGTCGACCCGCCGCACGGCGCCGAGGTCGATCAGCTTCAGCTGCTCGCCGGTCTGGATCACGTTGTCCGGCTTGAGGTCGCAGTAGAGCATGTCGACGCTGTGCAGGTAGCCCATGGCGGGCAGGATCTCCAGCCCGTAGGCGATCACCTGCCCGATGGGCAGCGGCTCGGCCCTGCCGACGTCGCGGTGGTGTTGCAGCGCCAACTGCCTCAGCGACTGCCCGCCGACGAACTCCATGACGATGTACCCGTTGGGCAGCTGCGTGTACGGGTCCGGGTGCTGCACGAAGTTGTAGATCTTGACGACGTTCGCGTGCTCGACCTCGGCGAGGAACCGCCGCTCGTTGACCGCCGAGGCCATCGAGGTCGCGTCCCCGGTGTCGATCATGCCCTTGAGCACGACCCACCGGTCGCTGACGTTGTGGTCCTTGGCCAGGTAGATCCACCCGAGCCCGCCGTAGGCGATGCACCCGAGCACCTGGTACTGCCCGGCGACGAGGTCGCCCTGGAACAGCCGCGGCCGGAAGTTGAACGCCTGCCCGCACTTGGGGCACACCCCCTCCGGCGACCCCTTCTCCCCGTCGGTCCCGCGCCCGACCTTCTCGCCGCAGTTGGTGCAGTAGCGCTTGTTCTCAGCGACGACGGGGTCGTCCAGCACCGCGCTCGCCGGGTCCTTGACGGGCACGACCGGCACCTCGACCAGCCCGGCCCCCAGCGTCCCCCGCCCCGCCGCCCGCGACGACGTCCGCCGCCCCGTCCCCGGAAACGCCCCGCTCCCGGTCCCCGGCCCACTGTCGGACCCGGTCCCTGCGGGCTCGTCCTCCGGACGCGGCGGAACGATGTACTGCGTCACCGTGGTCATGTTGAGCACGCTGGTGGGCAACGGCTCATTGGGCGCCAGCGCAGGCGGCGCGGTCTGCCGCTGAGGCGCCACCGGCGCTACCGGCGGCCCCGGCGCCCACGGCCGCTGTCCACCGTGGCCGAGCTGCGGCCCCCCAGGCCCGGTCTGCCCCGCCGGACGTCCCCGCTGATCCCACCCCTGCGACTGGCCGCCCCGTCCCGACGGCTGCCCCTGAGACCCCGACCGCGATTGCGTGACGTGCGGCTGCGACTGGGTGGAGGGTCCCCCAGCCCCCGGCTGGCTGGCCATCCCCCCGGCCCCCTGCTGCGACTGCGACTGCGCGGCAGGCCCACCGGCCCTGGGCTGCGGACCACCAGGCCCGGGCTGCGACTGCGAGGTGGGCCCACCGTGCCCACGCAGGCCGTGCCCCGACGGCGGCTGCCGCGGCTCACCGGACACCGGCTGCGACTGGGTCCGCGGCCCAGGCTGACCCCACTGCCCCGGCATCGACCCACCCGACCGCACCTGCCCACCAGGCCCTTGCCCACCCTGCGCCTGCCCACCGGGACCTTGCCCGCCCTGCGACTGGCCGCCAGGTCCATGCCCACCCTGCGCCTGCCCACCGGGACCATGCCCGCCCTGCGACTGGCCGCCAGGTCCATGCCCACCCTGCGCCTGCCCACCGGGACCATGCCCGCCCTGCGACTGGCCGCCAGGTCCATGCCCACCCTGCGCCTGCCCACCAGGGCCTTGCCCGCCCTGGGGCTGGCCACCGGGCCTAGGCCCGGCCAGACCATGACCCGCTGACACAGGGCCGCTCAACGCCTGCGCAATGGATGCCTGACCGCCCTGCGGGTAGGTGCTCGGCACCTGCCCGGCCTGCGGCTGGCCGCCCGTGGTGTGCCCGCCCTGAGCTTGACTGCCCTGCGGCTGCCCGCCCAGCGGCTGGCCACTCAGGTCGCGGTCACCGGGGAACTGGCCACCGTGCGTTTGTCCACCCGGTACCTGGCCGCCGCTCTGGCCGGGGCCCGGCTGCGGGCGTTGGCCCGTCGAAGCCTGCCCGCCCGGAGCCTGCCCGCCCGGCACATGACCACCAAGGGCATGGCCGCCCTGCGACTGCCCGCCTTGGGCCTGCCCACCCGGCGCGTGACCGCTCCTCGGTTGGCCCTCCGGCGCGTTGCCGTCTGTCCCCTGCCCGCCCGGCGCCCTCGAAGCCTGCCCATCCGGACCCTGCCCGCCGTGCGCCTGACCGCCCGGCGAACGCCCGCTTTCTGCATTGCCGCCTTGCGCACGCCCACTCAGTGGGTGTCCACCCTCCACATCACCGCGCTGCGCAGGCTCGCCCTGGGCATGTCCGCCCTGTGCGTATCCGCTCTGCGCATGTCCGCCCTGCGCATGTCCACTCTGCGCTTGCTCGCGTGGTGCGTGACCGCCCTGCGGCCTGCCCTCCGGCGCGTTGCCCTCGGCCCCCCGCCCACCGAGGGCGTCCGGAGGCTGCCCACCAGGCGTCTGGCCTTCCGGCGCGTGGCCGTCCCGCGGCTGCCCGGCCGATGCCTGGCCACCGCTCTGCCCCGGGCGCGGGTCCGCGGGCCCGCTCCGCTCCTCAGGCTCCGGCTCTCCCGGTGGTGTCCAGTGGCTCATCGGTCCCGGTACCTCAGCGTCGGTGGGGTGGGTCGGTCGCCGGATTGGGCCAGCCACCGGTTCCAGCTCGCCTGCCACGCGCCTCCGTTGATGGACTTCTCCAGCACGGCGTTGACGAACCGCACCATGTCCTCGTTCTCCTTGGGAATCCCGATCCCATAAGGCTCCTGGTGGATGCGGGGGCCCACCATCTTCAGGTTCGGGTCCTGCGCGACCATCCCGGCCAGGATCGTGTCGTCGGTCGACACGCCGACCACCTGCCCCTGCTGCAGCAGCACCAGGCAGTCGGTCCAGTTGTCCACCGCCACCAGCTCCGGCGGCGACGGGAACTCCCGCATCCTGGCCAGCGACGTCGACCCCTTCGCCGCGCACACCCGCTTGCCGCCGAGCTGGTTGATGTCGGTGATCTCCGAGCCCTTGTCGACGAGAAGCCGCTGCGCGGCGACGTAGTAGATCGCCGAGAAGTTGATGTCCGCCAGCCGCGCGCAAGTCGCGGTGAAGGTGCGCACCACGACGTCGACCTCGCCGTCCTTCAGCGCGTCGATGCGCTGGGCCGAGGTGATCACCTTGAACTGCACCTTGTTCGGGTCGCCGAAGATGGCCGCGGCGATCTCGCGGGCGCGGTCGATGTCGAAGCCCTCGAGGGCGTTCGTCGTGGGGTCGCGGAAGCCGAACAGGTAGGTGTTCTGGTCAACGCCCGCGATGAGCCTGCCCCGCTTGGCGATGCGCTCCATGGTCGACTTGGCGGGCATCTGGCCAGGTGCGGGCAGCGCGCCCGGCCGCAGGCTGGCGGTCGGGTCGCAGTCGGTGGGCTGGGCCGCCCCGGTGGTCACGGGCGGGTTGACCTCCACGCCCACCGGTTCCGGCCGGTCCGCCGACGCCACCGTCGCCAGGTTGACCGGCGCGCCCGGCTCCGCGCACCCGCCGAGGACCAGCATGGCGGCCACGGCCGCGACGAGGCGCTTCATCGGTACTCCCGCAGTCGTGCCCGGATGCCCATGGCGGTGCCCGCCCCCGCGATCAGCCCCAGCACGACGACGCCCGGCACCAGGCCGGTCAGCGCCTGCCCGGCGCGGGTGGTCTGGGCGACGAACTCGGCGCGCCCGGCGTTCAGGGCGGAGATCAGGTTGCGGTCGAGCGCGGCGAACGCGACGGCGGCGCTGTCCGGGGCGTCGCCGATGGCGAGGGTGACCGCCTCGGCGTACTGGCCGTTGTCGTCGAGTTCGCGGATCTTGCGGTGCGCGGCGACCCACGCCTCGGCGTTGCCCACGGCCTCGCGGGTCGGCTCGGCCAGCGCGGGGGTCACGGCGGCGTCGGCGGCGCGGCGCAGCAGGTTGCCCTCGCCCGCCAGCGTCCGGGCGAGTTCGGTCCACTCGCGCTCGTAGGCCGCGCCGTCACCGCGCGCGACCAGCGTCAGGGTCTCGTCCGCGCGGCACTTGAGCGAGTTGATGCGTGCCTGGACGAGCAGGTCCACCTGCTGTGAGCCGTCCCGTTCGCCTGAGCGGACGTAGGTGGACTCGATCAGGAGCGCGGCCGTGCCCCAGATCAGGGCGAGCGCGACGGCCGAGGTGGCGGCGGCCAGGCCCACGTTGATGACCCGTTTCGTCCTGCGGGTCAGCCACAGCTGGGTGACGACGAGCGCGGCGATCAGGGCCGCCGTGAGCAGCGCGGTGATCCACGGGAAGGAGCGGGAGTCCGCCTGCTCGGCGGACAGGCGGTCGTAGTTGATGTCGTACAGCGTCTCGGCGGCGGGCAGGAGTTGTGACCGCATGAGGCCCGACGCCTCGCGGAGGTACGCCGCGCCCGCGGGGAATCCCTGCCGGTTGTTGGCGCGCGCGGTCTCGATCAAGCCGGTGTAGACCGGGAGCTGGCGCGAGAGGATGTCGACCTGCTGGGCGGCCCTCGGGTCGTCGCCGACGTCGGAGGACGCCTTGCCGAGGGCGGCCCCGGCCTGGGCGATGTCGAACTCGTAGCGCGCCCGCAGCGCCGCCGGTTCCGCGCCGCCGGAGAGGAAGGCGCTGGCGGCGGTGGCGTCGGCGTCCGACAGCGACCGGAAGATCAGCTGGGCGGCGGCGGCCAGCGGCTCGCGGTGGGCGACCAGGTCGTCGAGGGTGTCCTTCTTGTCCTGCAGCGTGAGCGCGGCGAAGACCCCGGTCACGGCGGTGAGCAGCACCAGCACGACGGCGACGAGCGAGAGCCTGCCGGGGGTGGTCGTCGCCGACCTCGTCACCCTGCGCAGCACGGTGTCCCGATCCTCCATGGGCTGGACCTCGGTCACCACGGGTGCTCCCACGGCGGCCCAGTCAACAGCACGCTCACCCGCACGACGCCCGCTTCCCCATCTGGCCGTGATGCCAGGACACTGACGCCGCTGAACCTAGTCGTTCGACGCGGGCCGGGCCAGCGACTCACAGACACCCAGCGTCACTCTTTGCGCTGGGCGATCGCCTGGTTGCTCTCTGGCGCGTAATCCTGCCGTGGTGGGACCGTGGTGGCCATGCAAAAGATCGCCACATTCTGCGGTCAGTGCAACTGCGGCTGCCCCGAGCTCTGGGTCGATCCCGACGCTCCTGAGGAGCGCAGGGTGGTCATCACCGACGACTTCGGCCAGCGCGTGCAGATGAGCATGGGCCAGCTCGCCGACCTGGTCGCCGACGTCAAGGGCGGCGTCCTGGACAGTCTGCTGGCCCCAGCGGACTGATGCCCGGGGCGATGGCCGCGATGATCGCCACCCTTCTCCGATCCTTACCAAACCCGAACAATCCCCTGGCCCTTCCTTAACTGTTCTCGGCGAATCTGGAGGCCGACACGAAGGAGGGGACATGCGATTCACCCACTGGGCCATCGCCATCGGCCTCGCGCTCACCACCGCCGTCCCGGCCGCCGCCCAGCCGAGCGCGCCGGTGACGATCACCTTGAGCCCGGAACAGGTGCAGCGCCTCTGCGAGAAGCGCCTGCCCAAGATCGAAACCCGGGCCACCCGCGCCCTGACCCGCATCAGCGCGGGCCCGGAGGTCCGCGGCTCCACCGCCTGGCTCAAGGCCCGCGCCGCCACCGAACGCGCGGCCGGCCGCGAGACCACGGCCGACTTACTCGAGGAGCGCGCCACCCGCCGCGCCGACCGAGTCCCCCAGCTGGAGCAGATCAAGACAAAGGTCGCCGACTTCCGCGCCCAACACTGCACCGCGAAATGAGGCGCCACCGCGCCATCGCCGCACTCCTGACCACCCTGGCCCTGGCCACCGCCACCGCCTGCGGCCCCACCCAGGAACCGGCCGCCCCCAACTCCTCCATCGAGTCCGACCTCCAGAACATCGAGACCACTTTGGACTCCATCGAATCCGACCTGAACGGAGAATGACCAAGCCCCAACCGCCGTCCCGGCAACAGGACAACCAGACCGCAGCGTCGGCACCCCACTTCCGACCCGCGCACACCGCCCACGGCGAGCACCCCACCTCGTCTCGCACCGAGCGACTGCCGGCTGCCCGCTACGGCACAGCAGAAACCAGCACCAACACCGCGAACCCGACCCACGCAGGCACCGCACCTCACCCAACACCGCCCGTTGTCCAACAGCGGAACGGCAGGAACACAACGTCCGCATTGCACTGCCGACCTGGGCGGACAGCGCGATGGGCGAGCGGACCACCTCATCCTCAGCACCGCTGCCTCCTGTCCGACAACAGGAATGCGGCACTGCCGCACGACATCGCGGGCCTGGCCTGGGCGGGCACCACGAAGGGCAACATTCCACCTCACCCAGCACGATTGCCCGCTGACCCCAACATTGGGAGGACAAGAACCACGACGTCGGCACCGCGGCCCCGGCCGTCCTTGGCGCGGTGCGACGAGCTAGGGAAGCGCGGCGAACTCCCGCGGTCCCAACGACAGGACAGCGACGATGGCGGCGCGTGGCGGCCTCTGGTCAGGTCCGCGAGTGCGAGCGCGGGCGTTTTGTGGCCGCCAGCAGGTTCGTCGCGGCATGAGAGGAAGGGTGATGGTGACCGGCGCGGGGTCAGCTCACCGGTTCGTCGGAGGGAGTGGTGGGGGCGGTGCCGAGCCGGACGGGCGTGTTGAACCGGCTCGCCACGGTGGGAAGGGGGTCGGGGTGGCGCCAGGCTGGGCTGGGGGGTGGCGAGGGCGGCGGTACGGTGTCGCGCGTGACAGCCGGGGAGCGTGGCCTGGTGCTGGTCGTCGAGGACGATCGGGCCATCGCCGACCTCGTCACGCTGTACCTGCGGCGGGACGGGTTCGGGGTGCACCTGGAGTCCGACGGCCAGGCCGCTCTCGCGGCGACGCGCAGGCTGCGGCCGGTGGCGGTGGTGCTGGACATCGGCCTGCCGGGGCTGGACGGCATCGAGGTGTGCCGGACGCTGCGGGCCCAGCAGGACTGGACGCCGATCCTGTTCGTCACCGCGCGCGATGACGAGGTCGATCGGGTTCTCGGCCTGGAGTTGGGCGGTGACGACTACGTCACCAAGCCCTTCAGCCCGCGGGAGCTCGTCGCCCGGCTGCGGACGGTGCTGCGGCGGGCGGGCGGCGGCGCGCCCGTCGAGAGTCGTCACCTCGGTGGCGTCCGCCTGGAACCGGCCACCCGCCGGGTCTGGACCGTTGAGGGCGAGGTGGCGCTCACGCCGACCGAGTTCGACCTGCTGGCCCACCTCATGCGCCGCCCGGGGCAGGTCTTCGAGCGGGCGCAGCTCCTCAGCGCTGTCTGGGGGTACGCCGCCTCGGTGGGCACCCGCACCGTCGACGTCCACATCGCACAGTTGCGCGCCAAGCTCGGCGGGCACCTGGGCATCCGCACCGTCCGCGGTGTCGGTTACGCCATCGACCGGCCATGACCGCCGGGCGCAGCAGGCCGATCGCGTGGCGGATCACCGCGCTGTGCCTCGCGGTGGCCGGGGTGGTGGCCGTGGTCGGCGGGGTGATCTCCACGCGGCTGGTCGTGATCACCGCGCGCGAGGTCACGCAGCGGACGCTCGCCGACCAGGCCGACGTGGTCGCCGCCCAGTTGGCCGACCTCAGCGGCGGGATACGCCGGATGGTCGACATCCTGGAGGGTCAGCAGATCGAGATCGTGCTGCGGCGGCCCAACGGCAACATCGTCGGCGGCACCGACGGCGCCAAGCGCGCGGCGCTCGACGCGGGGCTGGCCACCACGGCCGGGGTCCGGCACCACACCGTCGAGCAGGACGGGCGGACGCTGCTGGTGGAGCTGCGGCCCGTCGCGGACCGCAGCGCGGTGGCGCTGGTGCGTGACGCGGGGACCGCGCGCGGGATCGGGCGCAAGCTGATCGGCAACATCGCGGTGGCGCTGGGGATCGGCCTGCTCGTGGCCGCGGTGGCCGGGCTGGTGCTGGCCCGGCTGATGGCCCGGCCGCTCACCCGCACCGCCGCGGTCGCCACGGCCATGGGGCACGGGCGCCGTGACCTGCGCGTCCCGGTGGAGGGGCCGCGCGAGGTCGCCGACGTGGCCGCCTCCGTCAACGGCCTCGCCGACGCGCTGGCCACCAGCGAGGGTCGCCAGCGGGAGTTCCTGCTGTCGGTCTCGCACGAACTCCGCACCCCGCTGACCGCCGTCAAGGGCTTCGCCGAGTCCTTGGCCGACGGCGTGGTGTCCGGCGAGGACGCCGTCCGCGCGGGCCGCACCATCGAGGCCGAGGCAGGCAGGCTGGACCGCCTGGTCGGGGACCTGCTCGACCTGGCCCGCCTCGGCGCCGACGACTTCCGCCTCGACATCGTCGGCGTCGACCTCGCCGCCGTGGTCGCCGACGCCGCGACGGTGTGGGCCGCGCGCTGCGCGGAGGCGGGCGTCGAGTTCGTCCTGGACATGCCCCCGGGCCCGGTCCGCCTGCGCACCGACCCGCGCCGCGTCCGGCAGGTCATCGACGGCCTGGCCGAGAACGCCCTGCGCGTCACCCCGAGGGGACGGCCGATCGTCCTGGCGCTGCACGCCCCCGACTGGGCCGTGATCCAGGTCCGCGACGGCGGCCCTGGCCTGACCTGGGACGACTACGACGTCGCCTTCGAGCCCAAGGTGCTCAACAACCGCTACGCCGACACCCGCCCCGGCGGCACCGGCATCGGTCTTGCCCTGGTCCGCGGCCTGGCCGCGCGCCTGGGCGGTTCGATCACGGCGGGCCCGGCCCCCGAGGGCGGCGCGGCCTTCAGCCTGCGCCTGCCCATGGCCTAGACCGGTTGCCAGATGTGGGAAGCGTGATCAGTCCGGCCGCGCACCACAGCTGAACCACGGCTTGATGCCCGAGCGGGTGCGGGTGTTCCGAGGACGGCGGCCGGGCGGCGTCGGTGGTCGCCGTCGAGCCTGCGGGCGCGGATCATCGGCAGGCGCGGGACGCTAGCTCCACTCCCGCGGCCAGGTCAACACCCCGGAGCGCAGGTCCGCCACGACCGAGCGCAGCCAGCCCACCTCGGCGCGCCCCACCGCCTGGACGTACTCCTCCTCCAGCAGGAACGGCCGCGGCAGCCCCAGAGCGTCCACTTCGGCCAAGGCCGCGGCCAGTGACCGCTCCAGCGTGTCGGCCCGCGCGGCCAGGTGCCCCGCGACCTCCTCCGGCGGCAGGATCAGCAGGGAGGCCAGCGCCGCGGGGAACTCCGGGTACTCGACGGCGGGCTCGGACAGCATGGTCCGCAGCCAGTCGAGCATGGTCGCCGTGCCCTCCGGCGTCAGCTCGTAGACCGTGCGCTCGGGGCGGCCCGAGGCCCGGTCCACCCCCCGCACCGTGATCAGCCCGAGCCGCTCCAGCCGCTCGACGGCCTGGTAGACGCTGTTGCGCGAGGCCACGTTGGCCACCCGGTCCTTGCCGCGCTCGCGGATCAGCTCGTGCATCCGGTACGGGTGCGCGGGTTCCTCCGCCAGCAGCACGAGCAGCACGAGCGCCAGCGGGGACCGGCGGTGGGACCTGCCTGCCATGCCGTCGACCCTAGTGCCCGCAGCGCCTTAGTCATTTTATGTATAGTGATGACATGACTAAGCGCGTACTCATCATCGGCGGCGGGATCGCGGGCCCGATCACCGCCCTGGCCCTCCAGCAGGCGGGTTTCGACCCGGTCGTCCACGAGGCCCACGGCGAAGCCGCCGACGGCATCGGCGCGTTCCTCACCGTCGCCACCAACGGCCTGGCCGCCCTCGACACCCTCGGTCTCGCCGGGAAAGTGGCCGCGGCGGGCTTCCCCACCCCGCGGATGCGCCTGCGCCTCGGCGACCGGGAACTGGCCGAGTTCCCCATGAGCAGCACCGACCCCGCCGCCCCCACCACCGTCACCCTCACCCGCGCCGCCCTCTACCGCGTCTTACGCGAGGAAGCCGACCACCGCGGCGTCCCGGTCGAGTACGGCAAGAGGCTCACCGACGCCCGCGCCGACGCCGACGGCGTCACCGCCCACTTCGCCGACGGCACCACCGCCCGCGCCGACCTCCTCGTCGGCGCCGACGGCCTGCGCTCCACCGTCCGCACCCTGATCGACCCGAACGCCCCGGCCCCGCGCCACGTGCCGCTGCTCAACACCGGCGGCTTCGCCGACAAGATCACCGTCGACGGCGAGGCGGGCACCGCGTACATGGGCTACGGCAAACGCGCCTTCTTCGCCTACCTGCCCCACCCCGACGGCTCCGTCTGGTGGTTCGCCAACCTCCCGCACACCGGCGCCCCGCCCACCGACTGGCGCGCCCACCTGCACGCCACCTACGCCGACCTGCCCACCGCGGGCAGGCTGATCGACGCCACCGCCGACATCGTGCCCCCGTACGCCACCCACGACTTCCCGACCGTCCCCACCTGGCACAACGCCCGCATGGTGATCATCGGCGACGCGGCCCACGCCACCTCTCCCGCCGCGGGCCAGGGCGCGTCCATGGCCGCGGAGGACGCCGTCACCCTCGCCCGCTGCCTGCGCGCGCACCCCACCCCCGCCGCCGCCTTCACCGCGTACGAGGCCGAGCGCCGCCGCCGCGTGGAGAAGGTCGTCCGCATGGGCAAGCGCAACGGCAACACCAAGGCCCCCGGCGTCTTCGGCCGCCTCCTGCTCCCCGCGGCCCTCAGGCTCCTCCCCACCCGCGACCTGTCCTGGCTGTTGGACCACCGCGCGGCCTGAGCCAAACCGCCGCGACGCCCGAGGTGCCCCTGACACCATGTGCCCGTGACCTACCCGCCGCCGTACCCCCACCAGCCGTGGCCACCGCACCCGCTCGCCCCGAGCAAGGCCACCGCCGTCACCGCCGCGATCCTGGCCCTGCTCCTCGGCGCGCTGATGGCCCTCGCGACGGTCTACCTGATCATCGGCCTGGCCGGGTGGTCCGGCGACATCGGACTGCCGCTCGCGTTCACGGCGGGCTACGGCCTGATCACCGTCGTCCTGCTGACCGGCGGCAGCCTGCTCCTGGCCCGCAAGCGCGCGGGCCAGATCCTGACGATCATCGGCGCGGGCATCGTCCTCGCCCTGATCGTGCTGTCCATGACGATGCACGCCTTCGGCGGTCCCACCGGCCTCGTCGGCCCCGCCCTGGCCCTCCCCGCCATCATCTTCGCCGCCATCCCGCCCACCAGCGCCTGGCTCACCACCGCGCCCCGCCCAGCCCCTTTCCCGTTCCACCAAGGCTTCCCCGGCCCAGCAGACTACCCGCCCCACCCCGGCTTCCCCGGCCCGGCGAGCTACCCGCCCCACGGCGGCCCGGCGGGCTACCAGCCCCACGGCGGTTTCCCGGCGCCCGGCCATCCGGCCCAGCGTCCGTACTGACTCGACAGGTCAGCGGTGGGCCAGAACGTTGATCACGTGGCCGTCCGGGTCCCGGACGAAGAAGCGGCGCACGCCCCAGGGTTCGTCGGTCAGGTCGTGCACGATCTCGGCGCCCGCGGCCAAGGCGGCCCGGTAGGCGGCATCGACGTCGTCGACCTCGATCGACACGGCGGGGATGACGGGGGCCGTCGCGTCGTGGGTCATGAGGCTCACCTGCGCCTCGGGTCGGTCAGGGGCGGCGAGGGTCACGATCCAGCCGTGGTCCATGACCACCCGCATCCCGAGGACACCGGTGTAGAACGCCTTGGCCTGCTCCGGCGACGTGCTCGCCAGATCCGGCACCACTCTGTAGACCGTCATCCACCGATCGTCGTCGCCCGGCGGCGCGCGGGCAACGCTAGGGCCTGTCCTCAAACCCGGTCGGTGAGAGTCGGGATCGGGGTTTGAGGACAGGCCCTAGGTGTACTGAGCCGGGAGGTTGGTGACACGCTGGTGGTGGGTGCTTGAAATGGGGGAGACCTCCGGGTGCGGTGGTGATTGCGACGTCATTCACCTGGCCTGGAGGTCTCCGTGTCCCACCGTAACGCCCGCACCACCGTCCATGGCAGGCTGCTCATCGTCGCCCGGCATCGGGCCGGGTGGCCGCAGGCGCACATCGCCGCGGCGATGGGTATCTCCCGCAAATGCGTGCGCACCTGGCTCGACCGGCACGCCGCCGAGGGTGTGGCGGGTCTCGCGGACAGGTCTTCGCGTCCGCACACCTCCCCCCGACGGACCAGTGCCCAGGTCGAGGCCCGGATCGTGGAACTGCGGGGACGTGAACGCCGCGGACCGGCCTGGCTGGGCGCCGAACTGGGAATCCCCGCCCGCACCGTGTCCCGGGTCCTGGCCCGCCACCACGTCCCCAGGCTGGCCGCCCTGGACCCGATCACCGGGCAGGTGATCCGGGCGTCGAAGACCACCACGGTCCGCTATGAACGCGACCGGCCCGGCGAGCTGGTCCACATGGACGTCAAGAAACTCGGCCGCATCCCCGATGGCGGAGGCTGGCGAACCCAAGGCCGGGCCGGACGGGAAGCCACCCGCGACCGCAGCGTCAAGATCGGGTTCGACTACGTGCACTCCCTGGTCGACGACCACTCCCGGCTGGCCTACTCCGAGATCCTTCCCGACGAGAAAGGCCCCACCTGCGCCGGGTTCCTCGACCGGGCGATCACCTACTTCGCCGGACACGGCATCACCGGCATCGAACGGCTGATGACCGACAACGCCTGGGCCTACCGGTGGTCACTGCGCGAGCTCTGCGCCCGGCACGGCATCCGGCAGAAGTTCATCAAACCCCACTGCCCCTGGCAGAACGGCAAGGTCGAACGCCTCAACCGCACCCTGCAGACCGAATGGGCCTACCGGCAGGCGTTCACCAGCAACGCCGAACGAGCTGCTGCACTTGCACCCCTTCATCGAGCACTACAACACTCAACGCCGCCACCACGCACTCGGAGGCCACCCACCCACCAGCCGACTGACACCAACCTAATGGCCAAATACACCTAGTGCGGCGTCGTCGCGCGGGTGATCGCGGCTTCGATGGCGCCGACGCGGTCGGCGACCAGGCCGACGGCGCCGACGGCGCGGCTCATCGGGTCGTCGCCGGAGCCGCCGAGGGCCTTCTCCCGCAGGTACGCCGCCTTCACCGCGGCCCAGCGCTCGGCCCGCTCGGGGGTCAGGCGGCCCCGGAGTTCGGCCAGTTTCAGCAGGTTCGACTCCGCTCCCGCGGCCAGCGTCTGGGCCTCGCCGAGGTAGTGGTCGTCGATGGCGGCCTCCAGCTCGGCGTCGTTCATCACCGGGACGACCCTCTCGGCCAGTTTGTTCATGTTGCGGTAGGAGCCCTGAAGCCCGAAGGGGGGCTCGGTGCGGGCGGCGTCGGTCTGGGCGGCGGAGGCGATGTAGGCCTTGTTGTTGGCCATCACGACTTCCTGCACGCGCAACAGCTTGCGGAGGACCGAGACGATCTGGTCGACCTCCACCGCGGAGTACGGGTGCGCCAGCTGGTCGGCGCGGACGGAGGAGTCGCCCCGGGCGAGGCGGACGAACAGCCCGATGTCGGCGCGGTCGCGAGTGGACAGCGGGGCGAGGACCGGGTTGGCGGTCAGGGAGTTCTCGACGTAGCTCAGCGCGAACAGCTCCTCGCGGCCGGAGAGCACGTCGCCGAGGTTCCAGACGTCGGCGCGGTTGGCGAGCATGTCGGGGACGCGGAAGCGCTGGCCCGCCTCGGTGTAGGGGTTGCCTGCCATGCAGACGGCGAACCGCTTGCCGCGCAGGTCGTAGGCGCGCGTCCGGCCGTCCCACACGCCCTCCATGCGCCGCTGGGCGTCGCACAGGGGGATGAACTTCTGCAGCAGCTCGGGGTTGGTGTGCTGGATGTCGTCGAGGTAGAGCAGGACGTTGCTGCCCAGCTCCAGCGCGAAGTTGATCTTCTCGACCTCGGCCCGCGCGGTGGCGTTGGGCGCCTCGGCCGGGTCGACCGAGGTCACCGCGTGCCCCAGCGCCGGGCCGTTGACCTTGACGAACACCAGGCCCAGCCGGTTGGCGACGTACTCCATCAGCGTCGTCTTGCCGTAGCCGGGCGGGGAGATGAGCAGCAGCAGGCCCATCTGGTCGGTGCGCTTGTCCGCGCCCGCCGCGCCCAGCTGCTTGGCCAGGTTGTCGCCGATCAGCGGCAGGTAGACCTCGTCGAGCAGGCGGTTGCGGACGAAGGCGCTCATCACCTTCGGCTGGAACTCGCCCAGCCGCAGCCGCCGCTTCTCGGCCTCCACGAGTTCCCCGCGCGCCCGCTGGTACGCCCGGTACGCGGGCACCCGCGCCGACCGGAACCGCCCGGTCCGCACCAGGGCCTCGTCCAGCCGCACCGGCAGCGCCCGGTCGACGATCCGCGGGTGCGTCCCCAGCAGCCCGGTGACCTCGCCGGTCAGCGCCGCCGACGAGTCGTGCCGGTCCACCAGGTCCCCGCACAGCTCGATCGCCACCGCCTCCGGCACGTCGGCGCCCGAGACCTCCGAGGCCGCGGCGAACGCCGCGTACCACGCCGCCACCAGCTGGTACCGCGACCCGAGGTCCGGCAGCGCCCGCACGTCGGCGGCGAACCGCCGCTCCGATTCGCCACCAAGTGAAATGTGGAATCGTTCAACAATTGAACGAGCGCCCGCCCCGGTGACGAACCCCGGCGGCCCGTCCGCCAGCTCCTCCACCAGGTACTCCGCCGCCAGCCCGAAGTCGACGGTCAGCAGCTCGGCCAGGAACCCCGACATCGCCGAGGCCAGCGACCCCGCCAGCTCGGCGAGCGCGGGCGAGGTCCCGAACACCGACCGCGCCCTGACCAGCGACCCGGCCCGCACCGCCCACCGCTCCCGCGCGGCCTCGTCGACGCCGAAAGTCCAGAACACCTGCGCCGCGGCCCGCTCGGCGGGCGGGTACCGCAGCAGCCCGGCCCCGGCGTGCAGCCGCAGCAGCACCTCCAGGACCAGCGTCGCGTCCTGGTCGTGCACCCCGCGCTCGTACCCCTCGTCGTAGCGCGACTCCGCCGCCGCCCGCACCAGCGAGCCCAGCGACCCCTCCGCCATCGCCGTGCGCAGCGCCCCGGCGTCCTCCGAGGCCAGCAGCGACGCCGCCAGGTGCTCGGCCCGGTAGACCTCCGGGGACTCCGAGACCAGCAGCTGGTCCCAGAACTCCCGCGTCGAGGCGAACCCCGGGTCCCGCACCGGCGAGCGGTAGTCGGTGCCGGTGACCGCGAACGCCATCCCGTCCTCGTAGGGCACCAGCGTGAGGTCCGGCGGCTGGGTGTTCACCGCGAATGTGTGCCTGCCCAGCCGCAGCGTCTCCCCGTCGGCGCCGTAGAGGTCCAGCCGGTCCCGCAGCGACCGCCCGGCCTCCTGCCGGGCCGCCTTGAGCTTGCCTTCCAGCTCCTCGGCGCGCACCTGGTCGTCCAGCGCGCGCAGCTCCTCGCCGACCGAGCGCAGCTTGGCGATCATCGGGTCGCCCGCGAAGTAGGTGTTCACCTCGTCCAGAGAGGACAGGGAGGCGACCCGGCGCCGCACGCTGGCCAGCACCCGCTCGGCGGAGGCGGCCAGCCGGTCCGCGCGCCGGGCCCGCTCGTCGAGCAGGGCCTGCTTGCGCGCGGAGAACGCCTCGTAGACGTCGGTGCGCTTGTCGACGAGCTGGGCGAGGAAGTCGTCGAACTCGGCGAAGCGGGACTCCAGGTTCTCCACCTGCAGCATCAGCCGCCCGAGCTGCTCGTCGCAGCGCGCCGGGGTGTCGGCGACCGCCAGCGCGCCGGTGATGGCCTGCCCGAGCAGCGCGAACTCCGCGGCGAACTCGGCGCGGCCCTCCAGCGCCAGCAGCTCGCCCCGCCGGGCGCGCAGGGCCGCCCTGGCCCGGTTGACCCCGGCCAGCACCTCCCCGACCCGCTCCAGGATGCCGGTGCGCACGGTCGCGTCGGCGATGTCGAGCGCCCCGACCACCTCGGTGACGATCTCCAGCCCCTCGGCCTGCTCGGCCAGCCGCTCGCCCACCGGCTTCGCCTCGGCCACGGTCGCCAGCGCGGCCGCCGCCGCGCTCAACGCGTCAACCTGCTGGTGGTAAACGGAAAACGCGTCCGGCCCGCGCAGGAACTCCACCGCGCGCCGCCCGGCGGAGACCAGTTCCTCCTCCAGCGACCGCTCGATGCCGTCGACCGCGTCGAGGTCGACGTAGCGCAGCTCGCGCAGCGACACCGCCCGACCGCGCGCCCGGCGCAGCGACGCCAGCTGCGCGACCCAGTCGTCGGCGGACTTGGGCGCCTCGCCGCGCACGGTCCGCACCAGCGAGGCGACCGTCTCGGCCACCTCGGCCAGCGCCGAGGCCGCCTGGTCGGTCAGCGCCTGCACGGTCTCGAACTCGTCGAGCACCTGCTCGGCGGTCGCGCGCATCTCCGACAGCGGCGCGCGCAGGTCGCCCAGCGCGGCGTCGCCGAGCCAGTGGTAGTGGTCGAAGACCCGCGCGCACGCGGCGATCAGCGCCTCGTACACCGGCAGCGACGGGGCCATCTCCTCGACCATCCGCGCCACCGACAGGCAGTCCGACACCCCGCGCACCAGGTCCGGGTTGCCCACCCGCTCCAGCGGGCCGGTCCCCACGGGCTGGCCCGCGGCGAAGGTGTCGGACTGGTACGGGGTCTGCCACACCTGCATCGGGTGCACCCGGGTGGGCTCCTCCGACATGGCGCGGAAGGCGACCAGCGTGCCGTCCTCGAACAGCGAGTACCCGTGGCACACCAGCGGCGCGGCCACTTCCTTGCGGATCACGTTGTAGGGCAGCAGGAGCGTGCGCCCGTCGGCGCGGGCGTGGAAGGCGTAGAGGACGTCCTCGCCGTTGGGGGAGCGGATGACCCGCTCGTACTCCAGGTCGGCGACGTCGGTGTCGAAGGTCTTGTGCAGGCCGGTGGCCAGGTAGTAGCCGCCGGGGAAGATGATGCCCTGGTCCTCGGGCAGCCGCTGGCACGCCTGCCCGATGCCGTCGAGGCGCACCACGGACCGGGTGTGGGTGTTGAAGACCAGGTACCGCCACGCGGTCTCGTTGTAGGGGCGCACGCGCAGCAGGATCAGCGCGCCGACCTCGGCGTAGTGCACGTCGGCGTCGGCGAGGCTCTGCAGCTTCTCGGCGACCGGCTCGGAGTAGACGCCCTCGCCGGACTCGGTGTTGTCCTCGACCTTGACCGTCAGGTTCCCGCCGACGGTCTCGACGAACACCGTGCCCAGGACCGAGATGTGCGGGAACCGGCCGAGCACGTGGTCGTCGCGGGTGGTCTCGGTCCACTCGAAGTCGTGCGCGGGCGGGAAGACGTGGTCGCGCTCGCCTCGGTTGTCCGTATAGGACAGTGGCGATTTGGCCCACCGCAGGACCTTGATGTCCTCGGTGCGCGGGCCGGTCTGGAACACCGCCAGCAGCTTGGCGTCCAGGCTGCGCAGCTGCAGCAGCCGCGTCTCCCGGTAGTACCGGTACAGCTCGCCGAAGTCGCGGATGAAGCCGGGGTCGGCCAGCAGGCCGGGCAGCTCGGCCTGGTCGGCCTCCTCGAACCGGAACGCGTCGCCGTCGCGGGCGAAGCGGTACAGGCCGAACACGTCGGCGATCGCGGTCTCCGGCTTCAGCCCGATGAACACGTTGTAGCCGAACAGGATCAGCCCGCCGACCTGCACGATGTCGCGCGGCACGCAGTTGTGCTCGGTGCGGATGCGGTCGGTGCCGACCAGCCGCATCTCGGTGCCGCCGAAGACCTCCAGCCGCGCGGCGTTGAGCGCGTGCGCCCGGCGGGCCAGCTCGGCGGCCTGCTCGCCGAGGCGGGCCCGCAGGACCTCGTAGGTCCCGGCGTCCAGCGTGGTGGTCACCGCGCGGCGGCCAGCGTCGCCACCGGCGCGTCGGCCACGCCCAGGCGCTCGGCGTGGCCGAGCAGCTCGCGCAGCTTGCCCGCGTCGCCGCCGCCGGAGTTGATCAGCCTGAGCAGCAGCGCCGAGACCGACAGGTTCTTCAGGTCCTCACTGGAGACCGACCCCAGGATGCCCTTGATGTCGTCGGTGAAGCTGGACTCCCCGTTGAGCCACGGCTTGGTGAGGGCCCGCGCGGTGGCGGAGTGGTCCATGAACCCGTCGACGCTCTTGCCGATCCCGACCGCGCCGACGAGCCGGTCGAAGAACATCGTGTCGCCGCCGACGATGTCGATGTCGGCCTTCTCCAGGCCCGCGGCCAGCACCATGGCCTGCGCCTCGGCGACCTCGCGCTGCATGTCGATGCCGCGCAGGCGGACCTCCTTGTCCGCCTCCAGCCGCAGCCGGTACTCCTCGTGCTCGCGGGTGACCTGGTCCATGGCGGCCATCGCGCCCGCCTTCTCGGTCAGACCGGCGGCCTCGCCGAGCAGCTTCTCCTTGATCGCCTCGGCCTCGACCAGCGCCTTCTCCCGCGCCACCACGGCCTCGGCGCGCCCGACCTTCTCGATGGCGGCGGCGTCGCGCTCGCGCACCTGCACCTCGGCCAGGCCCTCGGCCGCGGCGGTGGCCTGCGCGCCTTCGGCGAGCCGGATCTTGGCCCGGGTGTCCAGCTCGGCGGCCTGCTGGCGCGCCTCGGCCAGCACCAGCTCCTCGCGGGCGCGGTGCTTGGCGGACGCCTCCGCGGCCTCGGCGGCCTTGATGTCCTTGACCAGCGCCTGCTGGGCCTCGCCCTCGGCGCCGATCACCAGTGCTTGGCGCTTGCGCTCGGCCTCCTCGACCGCGCGCAGCCGCTTGATCGTCTCCTCCTGCTCGGCGACGGTCTTGTCCACGGCGATGCGCTCGCGGACCACCTCGGCCACCGCGCGCTTGCCGACCTCGACCTCTTTGTCCTTGGCGATGCGCGACAGCTCGGTCTCGCGCTCGCGGGCGATGACCTCCAGCAGCCGGTCCTTCTCGATGCGCTCGGACTCGATGGCGATGACCCGCTCGCGGTTCTTCGCCGCCACCGCGATCTCGCGGGCCTGGTTCTCGCCCTGGATGCCCAGGGACTCCTCGGTGCGCAGCTGCGCGGTGTGGGCCTTGAGCCGCTCCTCGGCCTGCACCTTCTGCGTCTCGGCCTCCTCGCGGGCGCGCATGGTCTCGATCTCGCGGCGCTGCTTGGTCTCGGCGTCGGCCTGGCGGCGCTCGAGTTCGAGGATGGCCTCCCTGGCGTCGACGTTCTGCCTGGTGATCTCTTTTTCCTCGTGGCGCTGGTACTCGTTGGTGCGCACGTGCTCGATGGCGGTCAGCTCGGTGATCTTGCGGATGCCCTGGGCGTCGAGGATGTTGGCCGGGTCCAGCGCCGACATCGGCGTCTGCTCCAGGTAGTCGATCGCGGCGTCCTCGAGGCTGTAGCCGTTGAGGTCGGTGCCGATCACCCGGATGATCTGGTCGCGGAACTCGTCGCGCTTGGTGTAGAGGTCGACGAAGTCCAGGTGCTTGCCGACGGTCTTGAGCGCCTCGGAGAACTTGGCGTTGAACAGCACCTGCAGGGTCTGCTCGTCGCTGGCCCGCGCGGTGCCGATGGCCTGGGCCACCTTGACCACGTCCTCGACGGTCTTGTTGACCCGCACGAAGAACGTGATCCGGATGTCGGCGCGGATGTTGTCCCGGCAGATCAGGCCCTCGTTGCCCGCCCGGTTGATCTCGATGGTCTTGACCGAGATGTCCATCGTCTCGGCCTTGTGCAGCACCGGCAGGACGACCGCGCCGGTGAAGGTGACGTCGACGCGGCGGACCTTGGAGACGATCAGCGCCTTGCCCTGCTCCACCTTGCGGAACAGCCTGCTGACGACGATCACGATGAGGATCAGGGCGCCGAGCGCGATGGCCGCGGCGATGAGGATGCTGGAGTCCATCTGTCAGTCCCTTGTGGAGTCGAGATCGACCGGGGAGATCCAGAAGAACTCGCCGGTGGCGTCGTAGTCGTAGATGACGGCATTGCTGCCGGAGGTGAGGGGGTCCTCGCCCGCCTGGCGGACCTGCACGATCGCCGACGAGCCGTCCGCCGAGGTCACCTCGGCCTGGCCGAAACCCTCGTCGACGCGGCCGGTGCGCACCACGCACACCAGGCCGACGAGGTCGGCGCGGGACTGGCCGTTGCCGTCGAACGCGTGGCGCAGCCGCACCGCGACCAGCCGGGTCAGCAGCAGCGCCACCAGGAGCGCGCCGAGCGCGATGGCGATTCCCAGCGGCCAGCCAGGGTCGAGCAGCACGGTGGCGACCAGCGAGGTGAACCAGCCGATGACGACCACCAGCGACAGCGCGACCGCCCCGGGGAGCCCGGCGAATCCCAGCCCGACACCGTCGAGGGCGTCTATATCGGACCCTCCCAAGAGGACGATGAGCCAGAATCCGACAACGATGATGAGCACGAAGGTGAACCCGGCGACGGGAAAGCTCAGCGCGGTGTCGACGAACTCACCCATGCAGCCGCCTTCCCGCCCGTGTTGCGGCGGAGATTACCGCGCGGCCGCTTCGCACGGAGGCGAATCGGGAAAATCACCCCTCGTCGGGAGACGCGCGCTCCAGGTCGTCGAGCAGCGGGGCGACGCGGTAGGCGATCTGCTCGGTCATGGCGACCGCGGTCGTGCTCCGGATGACGCCGCGGCAGGCCAGCACGCCGTTGATCACCTCGTGCAGGTGGCGGGTGTTGCGGGCGGCGACCCGCACCAGCAGGTCGCCGTCCCCGGCGATGCCGTGCGCCTCCAGCACGTAGGGCAGGGCGGTGAGGTCGGCGACGGCGCCCGCGAGCCTGCCCTGGGCGACCTGGATGGTGACGAACGCGGTCACCTCGACGCCGAGCGCGGTGTAGTCCACCGAGCGCCCGCGCTGCCCGACCACGCCCCGGCGCTCCAGCCGCGCCACCCGGGCGTGCGCGGTGTTGCGGGCCACCCCCAGGCGTTGGGCCAACTCGGTGACGCCGACCCGGGGGCTGGCCACCAGCTCGCGGATGACCCGCAGGTCAAGGCGGTTCCAGTCGGCCATCCTGCGCAACCTCCCGGCACTCGTGACACCGATTTTGAGCATTCTGCTCAGCTGGTGTTCCAGAGTCTTGCATATCGCTCAGCCCACGGCGTTTTCTGTCCGGACTCGTGCGAGTTGCGTGGAGAGGTGTGAGGTCGATGACGGGGCTGCTCGAGGGGTACCACCCGGCGGAGGTGCTGCGCCGGGGCGAGGGTGTCGGCGCCATGACCGGCGTGCAGGCCCTGGGCAGGCTGCTGGTCGAGCAGCGCCGCGCCGACGCCGCGCGCGGCTGGCACACCGCCGGGCTGGTCTCGGGCTACCGCGGCTCGCCGCTGGCCGGTCTCGACCAGGTGCTGGAGCGCAACGCCGCGCTGCTGGCCGAGCACGACATCACCTTCATCCCCGGGGTGAACGAGGAGCTGGGCGCGACCGTCGTCTACGGCTCGCAGCTCGCCCCGCAGCTGCCCGATCCGCGGTTCGAGGGCGTCTTCGGCCTCTGGTACGGCAAGGCGCCCGGCGTGGACCGCTCGGTGGACGCGTTCAAGCACGGCACGTGGATGGGCACGACGCCCCGCGGCGGCGTGCTGGTGGTGGCGGGCGACGACCCGGCGTGCAAGTCCTCGTCGCTGCCGTCGAACTCGGCGATGGCGCTGGCCGAGTCCTACCTCCCGGTGTTGTCCCCGGTGGACGTCGCCGACGTGATCCGCTTGGGGCGCTTCGGGTTCGAGCTGTCGCGGTTCTGCGGGTCGTGGGTCGGGTTCACGGTGGTGACCAACATCGGCGACGCCTACGAGGTGGTCGACCTCGCCGCGCGGCCGAGCGTCGTCACCCCGGAGTTCAGCTGGAACGGGCGGCCGTGGCGGCCCACGCACAAGCCCGGCGTCGGCATCCCCGAGGCGATCGCCCTGGAGCGCGAGGTGCTCGACGGCAGGCTCGCCGCGGCGGAGGCGTTCGCGCGGGCCAACGGGCTCAACCGGATCTCCGGCGCGCCCGACGCCCGGCTCGGCCTCATCGCCGCGGGCCACAACGTCGCCTCGCTGCGCGACGCCCTCGACCGGATGGGCGTCGGCGAGGACCGGGTCCGGCTGCTGAGCCTGGGGATGGTGCACCCGATCGACCGGGCCACCCTGTTCGAGTTCGCCGACGGGCTCGACGAGGTCGTCGTCATCGAGGACAAGCGCGCCTTCGTCGAGACGCTGGTCAAGGACGCGCTGTACGACCGGCCCGCGCGGCCCCGGGTGTACGGGAAGAAGGGCCCGGACGGCGCCACGCTCATCCCGGTCGACGGCGCGCTGGAGGCCGACCGGCTGGTCACCGCGCTGGGCGGGTTCCTGGCGTCGCGGCTCGGCGAGGTCCGCAGGCCCGCGCGGCGGCCCCGGCTCGCGCTGTCGCTGACCCCGGTCAGCCGCACGCCGTTCTTCTGCTCGGGCTGCCCGCACAACCGCTCCACCGAGATCCCCGAGGGCTCGCTGGCGGGCGCGGGCATCGGCTGCCACGCGATGACCACGTTCATGGACCGCAGCGTCGGGTTCACGCAGATGGGCGGCGAGGGCGTCAGCTTCGTGGGGGCGGCGCCGTTCACCGGGACCTCGCACTTCTTCCAGAACCTCGGCGACGGCACGTTCTTCCACTCCGGCAGCCTCGCCGTGCGCCAGGCGGTGGCGGCGGGCACGAACATCACGTTCAAGCTGCTCTACAACGCCGCGGTGGCCATGACCGGCGGCCAGCACGCCGACGGCTCCATCGACCCGGCAGCGGTGACCCGCCTGCTGCACGCCGAGGGCGTCGCCCGCACCGTCGTGGTGACCGACGAGCCGGGCAAGTACCCGCGCGGGGTGGCGTGGGCGCCGGGGGTGCGCGTCGTGCACCGGGACCGGCTCGACGAGGTGCAGCGGGAGCTGCGGGCGGTGCCCGGGGTGACGGTGGTCCTGTACGACCAGGAGTGCGCCGCGGAGAAGCGGCGCAAGCGCAAGCGGGGCAAGGCGCCCGACCCGGTCCAGCGGGTGCACATCAACGAGGCCGTGTGCGAGGGCTGCGGCGACTGCGGGCGCAAGTCCAACTGCCTCAGCGTCGAGCCGGTGGACACCGAGTTCGGCCGCAAGACCCAGATCGACCAGACCTCCTGCAACAAGGACTACTCCTGCCTGCTGGGCGACTGCCCGTCGTTCATGACGGTGGTGCCGGGCAAGCCCGTGCGCCGGTCGGTGGCGCCGGTTCCGGTCGGGCTGCCCACGCCCGCGCTGCCGTCGTCGGCGGAGCTGGTGATGGTCGGCATCGGCGGGACGGGCGTGGTGACCGTCAACCAGGTCCTGGCCACCGCCGCCCTGCTCAGCGGCCTCGACGCCCGCGCGCTGAACCAGACCGGCCTGAGCCAGAAGGCGGGCGCGGTCGTCTCGCACCTGCGGATCACCCCCGAGCCGACCGGCCACCCCGGCCTGGTCCCCGCGGGCGGCGCGTCGGCATACCTGGTGTTCGACGCCTTGGCGGCCACGTCCCCGGTCAACCTGGGCCGCTGCTCCGCCGAGCGCACCGCCGCGATCGTGTCGACCTCGGAGGTCCCCACCGGCCGGATGATCGTCGACACCGCAGCCGCCTACCCCGGCCGCGACGACCTGCTCTCCGCGATCTCCGCGGGCACCGCGTCCCTGCGGGCCTTCGACGCCCTGGACCTGGCCGACCGCCTGTTCGGCACGACCGTGGCCGCCAACTTCCTGATCGTCGGCGCCGCCTACCAGGCGGGCCTGCTGCCCCTGACCGCCGAGGCGGTCGAGGAGGCCATCCGCCTCAACGGCACGGGCGTCGACATGTCCATCGCCGCCTTCCACGCCGGCCGCGCCGCCATCGCCGACCCGACCTGGCTGGCGGGCCCGCCGCTGGTCGTCACCCCGGTCCCCCAGCCGCTGCCCCTGGACGACTTCACCGGGGAACTGCGCCGCCTGCTGGAAATCCGCGTGCCGGACCTGGTGGCCTACCAGGACCTCGCCTACGCCAGCCGCTACCTGGACTTTGTCCGCGAGGTCGCCCTCTGTGGCGACTCCGCGGTGACCGAGGCCGTCGCTCGGGGCCTGCACAAGCTGATGGCGTACAAGGACGAGTACGAGGTCGCCCGGCTCCACCTGGCGGAGTCGGTGGAGTCCGTCTTCGGCGAAGGCACCCAGGTCGCCTACGCCCTGCACCCACCCCTGCTCCGCGCCATGGGCCTGCGCCGCAAGATCACCCTCCGCCGCACCGCCCGCCCCGCCTTCCGCCTCCTGCGCGCCATGCGCCCCCTCCGCGGCAAGTGGTACGACCCCTTCGCCCACGCCCCCCTCCGCAAAACCGAACGCACCCTGATCACCGACTACACCACGATGATCCGCGCGGCCCTCCCCCACCTGACCCCGTCAACCCAGGCCACAGTCCTGGCCCTGGCCTGCGCCCCAGAGCAGATCCGCGGCTACGAACACATCAAGACCGAGGCCATCACCGGCTACCGAGCCCACACGGCCACCCTCCTGACGACCCTCGACGCCGCCACCGAACCCGTCCCCCGTTAGCATGGCGGAGCGGGCCGTTAGCTCAATTGGTAGAGCTGCGGACTTTTAATCCGTAGGTTCTGGGTTCGAGCCCCAGGCGGCCCACAAAGCCCCAGGTCAACGGCCTGGGGCTTCGTCGTCTCAAGATCGGCCCACGGTTTACCCACGGTTTTGGTCGAGGGCTTCCAGGACACCGGCCGCCCCGGTCTTGCGGGTCTTGCGCCCCAGATAGACGTCCTGCGTCATCGAGATGTGCGCGTGCCCGAGCTGATCGGCGATCACCCGAACCGGTAGGCCCGACTCATCCATCAGCGTCGCCACCGTCTTGCGGTAGACGTGGCTGGTCACCCACCGGTAGCCCGCGTCATCGAAGACCACCCGTAGATCGTGGTTGGAGTTCGACGGGTCACGCAGGCCGCCGAGCGGGGCCGGGAACACCGGGTCATCGTCACGGGCGTCTTCCGGCTTGCGCGCTTTCAGCATGGTGATCGCCCACGAGGGCAGCTCCAGCGTCCGCCACCCGCTCTTGCTCTTGGGCCGGGGTTTGATGCTCAACCCCTTGCCCCGCTCCCGGATGACCGTCCCGCGGACCTCCACCGTGCCCTTGTCCAGGTCGACCGCCCCCCAGGTCACCGCCGAGGCTTCCCCGATCCGCAGCCCGGTCGCCAGCATCATGTCCGTGAAGTCCGCCAGGTCCCACACCTTGGCCTTCCGGTGCGCGGCGACCTTGGCCCGCAGCTCCACCGCCTGGTCCAGCGTCAACGCCCGAGCAACGCCCTGCTCCTGGCCCTCGATCCGCCCCACCCCGGCCACGATGTTCACCGGCAACGCGTCATGGCGCACCGCCAGCTTGAGCACCCCGCTCAACACCGTCCGCGTGGTCTTCGCCGTCGCCTTCCCATGCCGCTTGGCGACCTCCGACACCAGCCGATCCAGCCGCGAGACGGTGATCTCCCTGATCCGGAGCTGACCCAGCGCCGGAAGGACTTGCTTGTCCAGGCGCGTCCGATACAGCTCACCCGTGCTCGGAGACCGCCGCCCGTCCGCCACGGCCTCCTGAATCCCGGTGAACCACACCTCCGCGACCGCCGCGAACTTCGTCTCCGAGGTGATCTCCGAGCCCGCGTCCACCCTGCCCCGATCCCGTAGGGCCTCCTTGAGCCGCAGCTCCGCATCAGCCTTCGAGGTCCCCACCCGCTCGATTCGACGGGTCCGGCCGTCGAAGTCCCGGTAGTCCGTCATCGCCCGCACCCGCTTAGGCCCCACCCGGTAGGTGCGGATCGCACCGAACGTCCCCACCGGCAACGGTGGCCGCGCCATCAGGCCGCCCCTTCCAGGCCATCGATCCAGCGCTTGACGTCGTCTTCCCGGTAGCGCAGGTGCTTGCCCATCCGCCTGCCCACCGGCCCGTACCCCTGCGTCCGCCACCGGTAGAGCGTCGGCACCGGCACCCGCAGGTACTCGGACAGCTCCTCGATCGTCAGTAACTTGCTCAACGACTCCCTCATCACAAACCCCCAGGTCACGCCGCCATCGCTTGAGTTGCTGAAACATCAGGGCCACCTATCCCGGCAGCCAGAAGCGCCATGTCGTACTCCGCCCGCCACCGGATGCGTTCCGATATCGCGTGCATGAGCAGGTGCGCCCGAGGTGGAGCGTTGGTGTCACCGGGCGCGAGCTTGCGCCAAATCAACCGCGAGGTATCCCGCTCAGGTGGGCGGATACCGACCCCTTCCAGCATCGACAGCACGAACCGCCGTCGATCGGCCTTGTGTTCGGCGATGGTCTTGCCCGACCACTTCCGCGATACCAAGACTCGCCGACCGGGTAGGCCGAGGGTGGAGCGGCGGTGTGCGCGGCCCTTGCAGTGCCCTGGTGTGGTCTTCGAGGTCACCCCGAGGGGTTGGACGCCGTAGAGCAGCCAGACCGCGCAGCGAGGTGAACACGGTGTCACCGCCAGTTCCGCGTGTAGCCGGTCGTGGTGATCCCGCTGCCGGTCGGTGTCGGCGGAGATGACCTCACCGGTCGACTTGGTGAGGTACTTCGTCAGGTACCCGATGTGGCGTCCGGCTTCCTCGGTGCCGCCGAGGATGCCCTTGGAGTGCACCTGTGCGCCGAAGGTGGCCACGTGCGCCGGTTCCTCCACCTCGTCGAGCGCGTCCGCCCAGGCCGTCAAGGGGCGCCGGGTGTCGGGGTCGATGAATCCGCCATCGGTCCACACCGGCAGCCGGTCACCGCCGTAGACGAGCTGGTCATGGTTGGGCCACCACACCTGGAGATAGGTAGCGGCGGTGACCTGGCGGATCACCTCATGCGGGATGGAACCGCGGATCGCGGTGTGCAGGTGCGGCGCGGCCCGCTTCTGGGGCTCGACGGTGGCGAAGTACTGCACATCCCAGCCCACGACACGGCGCAGGTTCTGCCACCACCGGTCGATCAGGGAGGCGAAGTGCACCGCATCCCGAGCCGCCCGCCGATAGTCATAGGTGTTCGGGTTGCGCGGCGTGCCATCAGCCAGGACAGGACCGTAGGTGTCGCAGGTGAGCGTGACGAACATCGACGGCCGATAGCCCCCGGCGTACTCCCTGCCGACCGTGCGCTTCTCCACCCGCCGCCGAGGCAGGTTCGGCGCATCCTGCCTACGCCGCGTCGACCGCTTCGGCGTCTTCGGGCCAGGCCCGTCCGGGTTGGGCAACCTGCCCGTGACCCCACACGCGTGCAGTTCTTCATCAATGGCCCGGATGTCCTCGCGCAACTCGTCGGCATCGACGTCCCCGGCAGCGTCGGCCCGCCGGTACTGGGCCACCAAGTCCGCCCGCAGCTCCAACAACGCTGTCTCATCCGCCGAAGGCTTCCGCCGGGTGTCCTGCGGTTCCTCGGCCATGTGCCAGCCCTCGCGGCACTGGGTCATGCGCAGCGCCCGCGCCTTCTTCGCACACGGCCCGCACACCGACTCAACGGTCGAACCACACGGGACGCCGATGTAGCGCAGCTCGCCGGTATTCGGGTCCCCGACTTCCATCGTGAACGGGCGCACGCACACGCCCCACTGCTCAGCCGTCGCCACCACCACATCAGCGGCCAACGGCGCACGCACCTTCACCGGAACCTCAGGAGTGCTCACGCCGCCGCACCCCCATCCGGCCGCAACGAGAACGGCAACACCACCGCGGACCCACCCGTCACGTAATGCCGCAGCTCAGTGATGTTCGTGTCGGTCACGTGGAACGCCCGAGCCCGCACCGGATCGCGCTTCCCGTCCTCCTTCACCCACGCCACACCCGGCGTCGACTCCGCGATCTCATGCGCATTCCCACCCCGAGCCCGCACCCCATCCCCCAACACCATGTCCACCTGAACCGCCTCATCCAGCCGCATCGCGATCCGCGTCGTGAACAGATTCCGAAACGGCACGATCTCCTTGCGCGGGTCCTGCACCAACGCCAACACCGCCACCCCCGGAGCCCGCCCCTGCGAAGTGATCGTCTGAAGCGCGAGCTGCGCACGTTCCTTGAGCTTCCGATCAGTCTGATAAGCGATGACATCGGCCAGCTCATCGAGCACCAGGAGCAAGAACGGCTCCTCACTGTCAGCCGACCACCCACGCCGAACACCCCGGAACCGCGCCGCCCGCGCACGAACCTCCTCGGCAACCGACTCCAACAACTCCACCGCCTGCGCACCATTGCTGAAGACCGGACCACCGTGGAACAACTCCGGAGCCTGCCCCAACTCCATCCCACCCTTGGGATCAATCCCCAGCACCCGCACCGTGCCCGACCTAATCGCCGGAGCCAACGCCCACAGCAACGACCACAACACCGACGCCTTACCCGCACCCTGCACACCCACAGTGAGGTACTGCCCACCCAACAACCGCAGCACCCACGGCCTACCGGTCTCAGTCCGCCCAATCACCACCCGCCGCAGATCAACCGTGGAATCAGAAGCCGCCAACCCCGGAACAGGCAACGACGCAGCCAACGGATCAGCGTGCACGAAATCCAGCTCGATCACCCCAGGCTTCACCACCCGCACCCGACACGACCGAGCCCGAAACGAATGCGCCAACCCCGACGCCCGCAACTCCCACTGCTCCGGAGCCTGCCCCGGAACCATCCGAACCCGCACCCGATCCCGCCACCACTCCGACCGCGTCCGCTTGAGCCGAGGCCGGTACTCCCGCCCCTTGGTGTCTCCCGTCAACCCCGCCAGCCGCGTCACCGTCCGCCAGTTCGCCGCGTACAAGCAGGCCCGCCGAACCTCCGTGCGGAACCACCCCACCCGCCGTTGAAACCCGAGGGTGTCCCGGTGCCACCACACCAGCCCACCCAGCACGACCACGAGGACCAGGCCGCCGAGCAGCCACCACCCGCCAAGCCGATACAACCATGTCCCGATGAGGGCCAGGACCACGCCCAGCACCACCGACACCGGGTAGTACCAGGCCACCCGCACCACCCTGGCCGTAGCCCAGAGGAGCACCCAGGCCAACGCCAGCGGCGAGAGCAGCAGCTTTGCCTTCCAGGGCAACAACGTCCACCAGGGAAGCCGCGGACGTGCCACCTCCAGGGGTGCCGGGTCGACCCACCGGCTGTTGCCGCCCATCACCAACCACCCCGAGTCTTGGCGTCGGTGGGAGCGGTGATCGTGCCGAACTCCAGAGCCAGGGCACCCGAGCACGAGGCGCACCGGTCATCTCCCGGCAACAGCCGAGCGAACTTGCAACACCGCACGCACCGCGTTCGAGTGGTGGGGGTTGCGCGATCTGTACGAGGGTGTTCTACGCTTGCCATGTCAACTCCGTCAGGGGTTGGACAGACAGAAGCGGCCCCACGGCGCCAACCAACGGATGGCCGCTTCTGTCGTCACATCACTTGCACCACAAAGAAAACGCGCGGCATCGCCGCACCAGCATCAAGCATTTTCTGTGCGGTGTGGACAGTCAGATCACCTCAGGTGCCGGAGCATCACCTCGGATTCCTCCGGACTCAACGCCAACTTCCGCAGCCCGCCGAACATCTCGGCGTACTCGGCCACGACCTCGGGCCGGTCGGCGTAGTGCGCGGCTTGCCTGGTGAGTTCACACACCACGGTGCCGCCGCTTCCGTGGACGATCTCGAACCCGCCCGCCAGGCCGGGGTGTGCGCCGCTGTCGGCGGGCATGACCTGGATCGTGACGTGGGGGAGTTCCGCCAGGGCGCACAGGTGGACGTATTGGCTGCGCATGACCGCCGCATCACCCACTACGCGGCGTAGGGCGTGTTCCTCCACGATCCAAACCAGCGTGGCAGGGTTGTCACCCCAGAACATGCCACCCCTCGGGGGACCGGCGTCAGACAGCACGCGGGCGTAAGCCGATGCTCGCAGCGGTGGCGAGATCACCAACGGGTCATAGACCTCGATGGTGTGCGCGTATGCCTCCAATCCGACCAACAGGTCACGGTCACCACCGGTCGAGTCGGTATCCGAACGGGACCGAGCAAGCCCAAGGACCTCAAGCAGCATCGGCAGGCGATTGGACGCACCCAGGTGATTCGCCAGCACCTCAAGCGCGGCCCGACTCGGCAGCGACTTGCCCATCAACATCTGCGTGAACGACGCCCGTGACACGCCCAGCCGAGCACCCATCTGCGCGTGCGTGACCCCACTGTCGGCACACATGCGCTGGAGTTCATAGCGCAGCAGCCGCCGAGCCACACCAGGTTCGACCCTCGCCGCACCGGTGGTCACCATCCCGGAACCTCCAGAGGCGACTCCGGAACCACCCCGGTCTCGGTGATGTAGTCCGCATACCGGCGTTCCCGCACCGACCAGTAACCCCGCGCCTCGTGATGATGCCCGCGATCAATCTCGCCGACCTCGGCATACACCCGCGCCGCCAGCCGGTGAAACGCCACCCACGCAGCCGCAGAAGACGACCGCGGAGGCCGCAACCGGGCAAGCACCTCGTGTGCCTGGCGGAGAGTGGCGATCTCACCCGCACCGGTACCGACCCGCACGTCAACAGTGCTCACGCCGGTCACCGCCCGCCCTGGTCATCAGGGATCAGAGCGTGCCGCCCGGCTTGCGCACCGGGTGTCTCCAGTGCGTCAGCGAGCTTGCGTGCCTCACGCGACAACTGCCGACAGAACATCGCCAGGAATCGCGCGCCGCCGGGGAACGGCGGAACCTGGATCACGACGTTGCCAGGGTCGAGGAACAAGACCAGCGCGGGAGCACCGCCAACACCCATGAACCCGGCAGCCGCTCGCGGTCCCGGATCAACCGTCACGTTGACCGACACGCCTCAGCCCTCCCGATTCTCAGCGGCGACCAACTCGGCCCGCCCGTCCTCGATCGCCCTCACCAGCGCGTCCAGGGCTTGCCGCTCCACGATCAACGCCACCGGGAACGCCTTGCCGAACCGCACCTCAACCCGATCCGCGAACGGCAACGCCTGCCCCCGAATCGGCAGGTCAGCGGTCACATAGACGTGCACCATGTCGCGCATCCCGACTACCCCGCCGCTCACGCGGCCTGAGGATCAACAGCAGGCTTGCGCCCGGTACGCGGCGCACGCATCCCCGAGGCCCGGAAGCTGTGCGCGATCCGCCCCTTGGCGTTGGCGTACGGCGTGATCGTCAACCCCTCGAACTCCACCGCCGCGAACGGAAACCCGTTCGCCTTCGCCGGAGGAACCGGCTGGTGATCAGCAGCGATCTTCACCTTGAACTCGGCCCCGAACCGCGCGGCCTCCTCGTTCGCATCCAGCGCCCGCACGATCCACACGAGCTGACCGGTCTCCTTGTCCCGCTCCTGCCGCTTCGGAGCCCCCGGGTTGTCCGAGAACGCCATCGACGGCTCCACACCAAGCACAAACGCACCGACGGGGAACACGTCCCCAAAGTCGACCGCGAACCGCGTAGGGATGACAGGCATCGCGTCTTCTCCCTGGTCAAGGCCCGGGACCTGTTTCCCGGACACTGACCACTGTCGTCAAAACGCGAGGACGCGAGCACCGCATAGCAGGACGACTACGGACGTCTAGGCGTACCCTGAAGACGTCCCTACACGTCCACGGAGGCCCCCGGATGCCCAACGAACGCCTACGAGACGCCCTGCTCCGCAAGGGCCTGGACATGGACAAGGTCGCCAAGGCGACCGGCGTCGACCCCAAGACCGTGGAACGCTGGATCACCAAGGGCCGGGTGCCATACCCCAAGCACCGCCACACCATCGCCGCGATGGTCCGCGAGTCCGAGAACTACCTCTGGCCCGACGCAGTAGCCCCCGAACGCAAGGCCGAGATAGCCGGGAGCGAGGTGGTCAAGGTCTACCCCCACCGCAACAGCATCCCCACCGACCTCTGGGACCGCCTCATCAACGACGCCACCGAACATGTCGAACTGCTCATGCACGCCGCGCTTTTCCTCGTCGAACGCCCGCGGTTCATCAAGGACCTAGCCATCAAGGCCACCAACGGCACGCGCGTCCGCCTCCTTTTCGGTGATCCCGATAGCCCTGAAGTAGCCACTCGTAGCGAGGAAGAGCAACTCGGCGAAGGAACGCTTTCCGCACGCATCCGTAACGCACTCGCCTTCTATCGGCCGTTAAATGGAATCGAAGGAGTGGACATTCGATTCCATCGAACAACGCTTTACAATAGCATCTTCCGCTTCGATGACGAAATGATAATAAACACTCACGTGTACGGATTCCAAGGAGCTCATGCTCCCAGCATCCACCTGCGCCGCCTTTCGGGAGGAGACTTATTTGAAACCTACTCGGAGAGTTTCGAGAGCGTGTGGAACCTGTCTCAGGCGGCCCATTTCTAGGAGAGTTCAATGGCGCGTAGAGATTACCTAAATGACCCTTCGGCGCCAAGTCCGAACAACATTGCGGTAGCGTGTAGCGCTTACGTCGAGAACCCCAATGGAGACGTCCTACTAATTCGACGCTCAGATAATGGCTACTTTAGCATACCTGGTGGTCAACTTGACCCAGGCGAGACCCTATCAAATTGCGCGATCCGTGAAACCAGAGAAGAAACAGGGATTGAGATTGCAGTTCGCGGACTAATTGGAATCTACAGCAATCCTAACCATGTGATTGCTTATGATGACGGCGAAGTTAGACAGGAGTTCTCGATCTGCTTCGCGGGCACACCAGAAGGAGGTACTTTGAAAACCAGTCGAGAAAGCTTAGAAGTACGATGGGCGCCCAAGTCAAGCCTTTCACAGTTGGCCATACATCCTTCCATCATGCTACGAATTCGGGATGCCCAGAACGCGACATCTTGGCCCACCTTCTCGTAGAGCAGGAACTACTTCAGTCCACCGAGCTACTACTCGTAGAATCAATACCTAAGGACGTATATGGGACGCACTTACGGCTTCGGAATTCTCGGTTATCGCAGCTTTTATGGAGACATGCAGCTAGTAAGCCCGTTGAGAACGGTCAACCTACTAGCGGGACCCAATAATGCAGGAAAATCGAACATTCTTCGTTTTGCACAGGATTGGCTCAAAAGTAGCTATTCCAGATTGCCAGAAAAGCTAGATGCTCCTCAAACTACTGAACAGATACCCTTCACTCCCGCTATAGCTATTCCTGAGGATGGCGAGGTCGTCCAACAATTCCGCGAACGCATCCAGAAAGCGCGAAGCGACCTTGACAAGCTGGTAAGCAGGCTCCTAGATAACGAGGCTCTACGCCTTACTAGTGACAATCTAATCTGGTTGACGCTGGAGCCTAACAATGGGGCGCAGAATCGCTTGTCCACTCACCAAGCGGAGAGGATTCGCGAAGCAGATCCACATTGCGACGATATTGCGCGTGCCATTTCGAAAGCAGTACTGCAAAGCTGGACCGATGGACCGACTCTCAATAATCTGCGTAACGCTCTAGGCCTACTGGATCTATCCGCCTGCATTCCAGAGGTCGTCACAATTGAGGCTTTCCGTCGAATACAGACGGGCAACGAAGGAGACGTCAGCACCAGCGGCACAAACCTAATCGCCGAACTAAGCAAGCTACAGAACCCGGATTCGGGAAGTGACTACGATTCTCAACGAGGTAAGTTTAATCAAATCAATGACTTTGTTCAAACCGTCCTAGAGGACGACAATGTCAACATTCGAATACCACACCGGCTGGATACAATCCAGGTGTACCAGAATGGGCGCGTCCTACCTCTGGAGAACTATGGCACCGGTATTCATCAGGTAATAATTATCGCAGCAGCTGCCACCATCGAAGATAAGAAGATGATCTGCATCGAGGAGCCGGAGGTTCACCTACATCCGTTGCTTCAACGCAAGCTTCTCCAGTACCTAAGCCAAACAAAGCGAAATCAGTATCTTATTGCTACACACTCCGCTCATCTGCTTGATAGTAAGTATGCCACAGTATTCCGTGTCGCACTCACCGAACGAGGAACCGTAGTAACTAGGGCACAAACTCCATCTCAACTCTTTGAGATATGCGCTGAGCTTGGTTACCGTCCGAGTGATCTTCTGCAAGCAAATTTCGTCATCTGGGTTGAAGGACCGTCGGATCGGATTTATCTCAATGCATGGATTGCCGAGCTAGATCCAAGCCTCACAGAGGGCATACATTACTCCATAATGTTCTACGGCGGCCGCCTGTTGAACCATCTCTCCGCCCAAGATGAAGAGGTTATCGAGTTTATCGCTCTCCGGAGGCTCAACCGCAACATTGCAATCGTGATAGATAGCGACAAGAGAAGCGCGCGGAGCAAGCTAAATGACACCAAGATACGCGTGATTGGTCAGTTCGAGTTGCATACACCCGGGTCGGCATGGGTCACTCGCGGCTACACCATGGAAAACTACCTACCTAAGGAACTACTAAGCACGGCAGTCAAGGCAACATCGAATCTCGAACTGGCATGGACCGGCGATCGTTGGACGAATCCCCTACCAAAGCGGGAGAAGGGTGCGCAGTACGACAAAGTCAAGATAGCTCGCCACATTACCCTGAACTATGGAATAGACGATTTGCACGCAGAGGTCCGACAGCGGGTTGAAAGCTTCGTTGGACACATTCAACGCGCTAACGGCTGCGCGCCACCGAAAGCTTCATAAAAGACTGTACAACTCTGCTGAACGTAGCTCTATGAGATCAAGGCCGCGCCGCCTGCGCGGCGCAGCGCGGGTGTGCCTGGCCGTTGGCAACGTGGTCCGTGTCCATCGCGCCACGGCGCGGGCTCCCGCTTCGCTCCGCCCGCGCGGGCGCGCGGCACGGCCCCGCGGCTTGGTCCAGGACGCGCTGCGCCGCGCAGGCGACACGGCGGAGGAGGGCATGGCGGCAGTTCGTGAGAGCGGCCAGCTCGGTGTCACCGGGTTGAGCGCGTAGCTGACTTGCTTGGTACCAGGGGCGCCGCGCCCCTGGACCCCTGGTGCCCGCAGCACGATCCGCGCCATGCTTGGCGTAGGGGTGCCGGGGCGTTGGCGCGGAGCGCACTGCGGGTATGGGTTCGTGCCTCAGCTCAGGTGGGGCTGGCGAGGTGTGGGATTCTGGGCAGCCACGGTTTACCCACGGAATTGGGTGGCAGGAAGTGGCAGGCGACGAGAAGTGTTGAGAGCGGCGACGGAGCATCAGCCCAGGTCATGAGTGGTGTCGACTATCCATGAGAGACAGTGCTAAGTGTCCTCGGGGACTCCGTAGGTTCTGGGTTCGAGCCCCAGGCGGCCCACCAAATACCAGGTCAGGCCCCTTGTCAGGGTCTGACGCTCCGACCAAGGACAGCTTTTGGTCAGTTTGTGCTGCGGTCCGTGGCCGTGGAAGCGGTCTTGTGGTCGCTGTTCACGCTTCGAGCGGTGTCGGTGCCCGCAGGGTGTAGTGGGTGAGTCGCACGATCATGCGTTCTCGCGGTTGTGGCGGACGTGGGTTTCAATCGCGGATGCCGAGCAGGGTGTAGCCCTCGGACTCGTCCCACGGGACGTCCAAGTCATCCAGGTGGACGTGCCAGTTGGCGTCCGGGAGGGTTCGGCGGAGTTCGGTCACGGAGTCGAGGACGTGGGCGATCACCGGTATGAGGCGGGATGGGTCAGAGGGCATCTTGGTGGACCCGGCCAGGAGTTCGCCTGGCTCGCCCTTGTTGCTGTCGTAGAGGTAGAGGTCCTCCTCGTCGTCGTAGGGGAAGGTGGTGCGGCGGGTCGTGGTGACGCGCTCCAGCGTGGCCGCCTCGGTTTCGGTCAGCGGGGTGGCTCGGTGGGCGCGGTAGTAGAGGGACACGCTCATGGGTGGAGCGTAGGAGCGAGACGGGACGACGCTCCCGAAAGGGGTGGGGACGAGGAGTGATCGCCCTCGTCCATAGTGGGCGCATGAGAGGTGGCCGAGAGGACGAGCTGCTGAACGGGTTCGAGGACTGGGCGGCCGGCCAGGGGATCGATGTCGACATGTTCGTCGTCGATGTCGCGCTGGACTGGCAGCTGGAGGAAAAGCTCGACCCGGGCCGCTGGAACGCCGACGACATCGGGGAGTTGCTGCTGGACTGGTTTCCCCGCAAGGTCACCATCCCCCAACCGGAGTGGCCGAGGGTGCTGTCGACGCTGCACCACTGGGTCGACTTCCTGGCGACCTCAACCGAACTCCCGCACGATCCCGCCGCGCTGCACTCCGCGATTGACCAGGACGCGAAGGGGTTCCTGGCCGCGATGGCCGATGAGCGCAACTTCGGGCTCGCCAAGTTCTGGGCGACGCGCATGGCCGAGCACGGCGTCGACCCCGAGGACGGCGAGCAGACGCGCCGGTTCCTGGACGCCGTTCACGTCGGTGAGGTCGAGTACGACGAGGACGTGCTGGCGGAGATCATGCGCCGCGCCACCGACGGGGCCGAGGACGCGCGGGCACCGCTGCCGCCTGTCGTGCTGCCGTCGGAAGCGGAACTGGTGGCGTTGGCGGAGAACGCAGCCCTGGTCACGCGGTTGCGGACGTTCGCGGCCTGGTTGGGCGCAGGCCGCCCGCTGACGAGCACCAGTCGGCTGCGCGTCGCCGACGCGCGCGAACTCGCCGGGCAGCTGGGTGTGGACCAGTCCTTCCTGGAGCGGGCCCGCAGCAGCGCCGAGCTGCCGGAGGTGGCGTTGCTGGTGGAGTGGGCCAAAGCGGCCCGCTTGGCCAGACCGGTCAAGGGCAGGCTCGTGCCCGTCAAGAGCGCCGCCGGATTGCTGGACCGGCCGTTGGAGCTGTGGTTGCGGGCGCACTCGGCGTTCGGTCGGCTGGGGCACGCCGTGTGCGCGCCGCCGAGTCGCTTCGAGCCGACCTCCTTGCTGGCGGAGGTGCTGCCCGAGCTGGCGATCGAGCTGGCGCTGACCCTGTACACCGCAGGCACCACGCCGGTGCCGGTTGAGCTGTTGGCGCAGGTCACGCGGGAGGTCTTGGCGGACCGGTTCGACTTCGGCGACGGTGGGCTGCTGGTGTCCATCCGCGAGCTGATGTGGCGGCAGGACCTCGCCCGGGTGTTCGACGCGCTGGCGCTGCTCGGGGCCGTGGAGCTGGCGGTGAGCGACGACCCGGCCGAGCTGGACAAGATCGCGGAGCTGTCGGGCGAGGCCGACCCGGACCCCACCCTCGTCCGGCTGACCCCACTGGGCCTGGCGGCGGCGCGGGACGATCTGGTGGCCGAGGGGTTCGTCGCCCCCCAGATCGGCGACCTGGTCGGCGAACCGCTGGACCAGGTGTGCGCGGCCCTGCGGCACGCGGCACCCGAGCTGGTCGAATCCCTGCTGGCCGGGTGGGTCGCGGCCAGGGCACCCGGTGACGCGGCCGCGGAGTCGGCCGCGTTCATCCCGGACGCACCCACCGCGCAGGACCGCATGCTGGGTTGGGCCGCTCTGGATCGCACCGGGGCGGCGGGCGTGGAGCAGGCCAGGCGGTTGCGGGCCGAGGGGGGTGTGGCGGGCGCGGTGGCCACCGAATGGCTGGTCCGCCACGGTGCCCTGGCTCCGGAATCGGCTCGCGAGCACGAGATGTTGCTCGCGCTCGCCGAGAGCTTCTGCTCCCTCCACGAGCTCGGGCTGCTGATCGAGGAACTGACCGCCCACACCGCTGATGAGCAACTGAGCTTCGTGCGGGGGCTCGCCCACACCGACCACCCCGCCCGGGACGAGATGCTCCGGACGATCGCGGCGCGGCACCCCGACCGGGCCGTCGCCCGCGCCGCGAGCGCAAGCCCGTCCTCCCGAGGATGAATGAGCGGGACGAACGCGGTCAGAGCCCGAGGCGCGTCGGTCCCAGGCGATAGCGTGCCGGGCGTGACCGATCAGCAGCGCAAGGCGGATGTGTTTGCCGGGCTTCACGCGGGGCCGGGGGTGCTTGTGCTGCCCAATCCGTGGGATGCCGGGACCGCTCGGATTCTGGCCTCGCTTGGCTTTGCGGCGTTGGCCACCACCAGTGCTGGGGTTGCCTTCAGCCGTGGGGTGCCTGATGGTGCGGTTGGCAGGGACGACATCCTCGCCAATGCCGCGGAGATCGTCGCGGCTACCGGGCTGCCGGTGTCCGCCGATCTCGGCGACGGGTTCGACGACCCCGCCGAGACCGTCCGGCGGGCCGCGGCGGTGGGGTTGGTCGGCGGGTCGGTCGAGGACGTGGTGGGTGGGCGGGTCATCGAGGTCGGGGAAGCTGTCAGTCGGGTCGCGGCTGCTGCTGAGGCGGCGCGGGACCTGCCGTTCCTCCTCACCGCGCGCGCCGAGAACTTCCTCTACGGGCGCGCCGACCTGGACGACACCATCGCGCGGTTGCGCGCCTACGAGGAGGCGGGCGCCGACGTGCTCTACGCCCCCGGCCTGCCCGACGCCGACGCCATCCGGCGGGTCTGCCAGGCGGTGGGCAAGCCGGTGAACGTGCTGGCCTACGGCGCCGCGGCCGAGCTGTCCGTGGCTGAGCTGGGCGAACTGGGCGTGCGCCGGGTCAGCCTGGGGTCGGGGCTGGCGCGGGCCGCGCTGGCGGCGATGGCAACGGCCGCCGGCGAGGTGCTCGGCGCGGGGACGTTCGCGGGGGTCCGGGCCGGGCACGGCCACACCGGGCTGAACCGGCTCATGGAAGGCGGGCCGACCCCATCGGCCGGGTGAGCGCCCGGGTACCCTCGCGGCACCCCCTTGTGTCGTCAGGATAGGACTTGCCTCGGTGAAGATCGCTGTCATCGCTCTGGGAAAGATCGGTCTTCCGCTCGCCGTCCAGTTCGCCGACAAGGGCCACGAGGTCATCGGCGTCGATGTCAACGCCGCCCTTGTCGAGCAGGTCAACCGGGCGGTCGAGCCGTTCCCCGGTGAGGACCACCTGCAGGACAAGCTCAGCAGGCTGGTCCCCTCCGGCGCGCTGCGGGCGACCACCGACTACGCCGAGGCCGTGCCCGGCGCGGACGCCGTCGTCCTGGTCGTGCCGCTGTTCGTCGACAAAGAAGCCCGCCCGGACTTCGGGTGGATGGACGGGGCCACCGAAGAACTCGCGCGGCACCTGACCCCGGGCACCCTGGTGTCCTACGAGACCACGCTCCCGGTCGGCACCACCCGCTCCCGGTGGAAGCCGATGCTGGAGAAGGTGTCCGGCCTGACCGAGGGCGTCGACTTCCACCTGGTGTTCTCCCCCGAGCGCGTGCTCACCGGCCGGGTCTTCGCCGACCTGCGCAAGTACCCCAAGCTCGTCGGCGGCCTCTCCGAGGCGGGCGCGGCGAAGGCCGTGGAGTTCTACGAGGCCGTGCTCGACTTCGACGAGCGCCCCGACCTCGCCCGCCCCAACGGCGTGTGGGACCTCGGCTCCGCGGAGGCCAGCGAGCTGGCCAAGCTCGCCGAGACCACCTACCGCGACGTCAACATCGGCCTGGCCAACCAGTTCGCCCGCTTCGCCGCGACCGCCGGGGTCGACATCTACCAGGTCATCGACGCCTCGAACTCCCAGCCGTACAGCCACATCCACCAGCCGGGCATCGCCGTCGGCGGGCACTGCATCCCGGTGTACCCGCGGCTGTACCTGTGGAACGACCCGGAGGCCACGGTCGTCCGCGCGGCCAGGGAGACCAACGCCGCGATGCCGGAGTACACCATCGGCCTGCTGGAAGGCGCCCACGGCGACCTGAGCGGCACCCGGGTGGCCGTGCTCGGCGCCGCCTACCGCGGCGGGGTCAAGGAGACGGCGTTCTCCGGGGTCTTCGCCACCGTCGAGGCGCTGCGGACCCGGGGCGCGACCGCCCTGGTGCACGACCCGCTCTACACCGACGACGAGCTGCGCTCCCTCGGCTTCGAGCCCTACCACCTCGGCGAGCAGATCGACGCCGCCGTCGTGCAGGCCGACCACGCCGAGTACCGCGAGATCGGACCCGCCGAGCTGCCCGGCGTCACCACAGTCATCGACGGCAGGCGGGTCAGCTCCGCCGACCGCTGGCCCGGGATCGCCTACCGGGTCATCGGCAAGGCCTGAACCGCGGAGGAACCCATGTCTTTCATCGCCGAGGGCGCCGACGTCGCCCCAACCGCCACGCTGGGCGAGGGCACCAAGGTCTGGCACCTCGCCCAGGTGCGCGAGAACGCCGAGCTGGGAGCCAACTGCGTGATCGGCCGCGGCGCCTACATCGGCCCCGCGGTACGGGTCGGGGACAACTGCAAGATCCAGAACCACGCCCTGGTCTACGAGCCCGCCGAACTCGCCGCAGGCGTGTTCATCGGCCCCGCGGTGGTCCTGACGAACGACACCTACCCGCGCGCGGTCAACCCCGACGGCACCCTCAAGAGCGCCTCGGACTGGGAGGCCGTCGGGGTGACCATCGCCGAGGGCGCCGCGATCGGCGCGCGCGCGGTCTGCGTCGCCCCGGTGCGCGTCGGCGCGTGGGCGACCGTCGCCGCGGGCGCGGTGGTGACCAAGGACGTGCCCGACCACGCGCTGGTGGTCGGGGTCCCGGCCCGCAGGGTCGGCTGGGTCGGCAAGGCGGGCGCGCCCCTGCGCCAGGAGGGGGAGCACTGGGTGTGCCCGCTGACCGGGCAGACCTACGCCGAGACCGACGGCGTGCTCGCCGAGACCACCTGATCGGTTGAACCGGCCACGGTCAGATCGCGATTTCGACGAGGTAGGACTAAGTTTCCCGCGTGGACATACGATCCGTCGCCGCTCGTGTCACCCAGACCCCGCCAGTGGCCCGCATGCGGCAGCGGCTCTTCCCCGGCAGCGCTGACTACTGGGAGGACCGCTACGCCAAGGGCGGCACCTCCGGGGCCGGGTCCTACGGCAGGCAGGCCGAGTGGAAGGCCATGATCGTCAACGGCTGGGTCGCCGAGCTGGGCGTCACCTCCGTTGTGGACCTCGGCTGCGGCGACGGCAACCAGCTCAGCCTCGCCGACTACCCGCGCTACCTCGGCCTCGACCGCTCCTCCACCGCGATCCAGCACTGCATCAAGCGCTTCGCCGACGACCCGACCAAGAGCTTCCTGCGCTACGACCCCAAGGACCTCTCCGACCCGGCGGGCTGGTTCCGCGCGGACCTGGCCCTGTCCATGGAGGTCATCTTCCACCTGGTCGAGGACGAGGTGTACGAGGACTACATGGTCCGCCTGTTCGACAGCGCCGAGCGGTTCGTGGTGATCTGCTGCAACGCCGCGGACGGCGGCGAGCGCGGGCCCACCGAGAAGCACCGCGACTTCACCAAGTGGGTCGCGGACGCCTGTCCTGAGTGGACGCTCGACCAGCGCGTCGACCCGCCCGCGGACATCAACCTGATCTCGTCGTTCTTCCTTTACCGGCGCACGGCCTAGCGACGCCGGGGGAGCGGGAGCGCGGCGATGGCCTTGCGGTTCAGCAGCCACCAGCCCGCGAGGAACCCGACGGCGAAGACGGGGTCGAGCAGGAGCGGCAGGTCCGCGACCCGCTGCGCCACCGCGATCCCGCCCACGACGGCCAGCCCGAGCGCGACCTTGCCGAACAGCACGCCCCACTGGTGCCCGCCGGTGCGCCAGGCGAGCACGGTCGGGATGACGGCCACGACCACCGTGCCGCACAGGTACCCCAGCGCGACGCCGCCGAGCCCCATGCTCGGGGTGACGAACAGCCAGACGACCGCCCCGACGACCAGCCCGAGCACGCTGGCCACCGTGGTCACCCGCATCCCGCGCTGCGACCGCGTGCTCAGCGAGTTGACGCTGGCCACGGCGAGGTTCGTCGCCAGGACGGCGAGGACGAGCACCGGCAGGAGGTCCTGGGCGGCCGCGAACTTCGCCGACCAGACCACCTCGACGAGCAGCCTGCTGCCGACGATCACCGACCCGAAGATGGCCACCATCACCACGGCGAGCGCGCGCGTGGCCTGGTCGGTCTGGGCGTGGAAGGCGGTGTGGTCGCCGCGGCCCCACGCCTCGGCCATCGACGGCAGCAGCACCAGGCTCAGCGACGCGGCCAGCATCGACGCCGGGGTGGCCAGGCTGAGCGCGGCGGCGTAGACGCCCGCCTGCTCGACCCCGCCGACCAGCGTGGCCGTGATCTGGGAGAACTGCAGGAACCCGGTGCTCGCCAGCGTGCCGACCACGCCCAGCGCGACGAACCCGTCCAGCTCGCGGCGGCGCTGCGGGGCCGGGCGGCCCGAGACCCCGTACGGCCAGCCCGCGACGGTATAGAGGCCGTAGGCGAGCACGAGGGGCACCACCAGGGCCGGGCCGCTGACCCCGGCCACCAGCAGCCCGACCAGCCCGGCCAGGCCGACGACCACGCTGACCAGGTCCCAGGCGGTGGCCCGCGGCACCTGGCCCGCGCCGAACTGCACCCCCCGGGTGAAGCTGTAGCCGGAGTAGGCGATGGTCAGCGCGCCGACGCTCACCGCGCCCGCCCAGGAGCCCCCGTCGATGAGGACCCAGGCGGGCATGCTCGCCAGGCCCAGCAGGACGGCGGTCACCAGGGTGCGGGAGCGCAGGTGCGCCGCGATCGCGCGGATCTCCCCGGCGTCGCCCGCCCCGCGGGCCCTGGCCAGGAACTTCGACGCCGCGCTGCCGGTGGTCGTCGGCCAGAGCAGGGCCAGGATCGTGGCGGTGGCGATGGCCGTGGCCACCACGCCGAGCGCGGCGTCCCCGGCGATGTGGCCGACGAGCAGGGCCGTGGCGAAGCGCAGGATGCCCTGGGCGAGCAGGCCGACGGTGCTGAAGACCCCGCCGCGGGCCAGCGACGTGCCGACCGGGGCGTCGAGCCGGACCGGCCGCGCCATCCCCGCGAACATCCCCGGCCGTGCCGACCGACTCACCGGCGGGCCGCCAGCACATCCCGGTAGACCTCGGCGACGGTGTCCACGGCCGAGACGATGCCGTGCTCCGCGCGGACCCAGGCCCTGCCGACCCGGGGGTCGTGCGGCTCGGAGCCGTCGATCAGGCCCACGACGGCGGCCACCGCGTCGGCCGGGCTGCCGCCGACGACCGGTGGCGGCGACGCGGCGTACAGCGGCAGCCCGACCGGGACGACCAGCGGGGCGCCCATGGCCAGCGCCTCCAGCTCGCTGGCGGCGAGGATGCCCGCCGACTGCCCGACGACGGCCTGTGCGCCGCGCAGGAGGTCGAGGTAGACCGCGTGCTCGCCGCGCGGGACCAGCCGGACCCCGCGCGCGGCGGCGTCGCCCGCCTGCGGACCCCAGTCCAGGCCGACCACCTCGGCCCGCTCGCCGAGCGCGGCGACGAGCTCGCCCGCGAGGTCGAGCATGGCGGCCCCGCCCTTGTCCGGGCCCCACCGCGAGGCGAACACGACCCGCGGCCTGCCCGAGCCCGGCGACCACGTCGAGATGGCGTCGACGTCGATGGGGACCGGCAGGTAGACCGCGTCGGGCCGGTGCGGCAGGACGTGCTCGGCGAGGTCGGGGGTGGAGTAGAAGGCGGCCTCGGCGTCGCGCAGCCCGGCGCGGATGGACCCCGCGCGCGCCGGGTCGTACTGCGCGGTGCGGACGTCGGTGCCGTGGCAGTGCACGACGAAGCGGGGCGCGCCCAGCCGGGCGTGCGCCAGCGTCGAGGCGGAGTGCACGTGGACGATGTCGTGGCGGCGGGCGAGCAGCCCGAGCCTGGCCACCCAGGCCGCGCCGATCACCGCGCGCCGGGCCTGGCCGCGCAGCCCCCGCCACTGCTGGGCAGGCGCAGCCTTGGGCAGGAAGTGCCAGTCCTGGCCGCGTCGGGCGGCCTCGGTGATGAGCCGCTGGGCGGTGAACGCCGCGTCGTTGACGTGCAGCACCGACGGTCCAGAACTCGAAGACATAGGACTCGACGGCCCAGGGGTCGGCGGGGCAGGGCTCACGGGGTCCTCGCGAGCAGGTCCCCCACGAGGGTCCGCAGGGTGGCGGCGTCCTCGGCGGAGTTGAGCACCTTCGCCGCCCGGTCCACGTTCTGCTTGTACGCGCGGACCCGGTCCACGTCCAGCGCGGCCAGGGCCTCGCGCATGGCGCCCGCCGAGGCGTCCGCGGCGATCACGCCCAGGTCGTGCTCGTTGATCAGCCGGTCGGTCTCCGGGGCCGAGCCGAACACCACGGCGATCCGCGCCTGCACGAAGTCGAAGATCTTGTTGGGCAACATGTACAGGTGGTTCGGGGTCAGCGGCGGCAGGCTGTAGATGCCGACGTCGTACTGGTTCAGCGTGCGCGGCACCTCGGTCGAGGCGACCGGCGGGTGCAGGGTGATGCGCTGGTCGCCGCCGATGAGCGAGCGCAGCTTGTCGAGGTACTTGCCGCCGTCGCGGCCAGGCACCAGGTAGAGGTCGAGGGTGTAGGTCGAGTCCAGGCCGCGCACGGCCTCGATCAGCGTCTCCAGGTTGCGCCCGGGCACGGCGCCGCCGCTGTGCACGAGGCGAATCCTGCCGTCGAGCACCTCGCTCGGCACGAGCTCGCGGTAGGCCGCGGCGTTGCGCACGATGTCCGGGCGCACCCCGAAGCGCTCCCGGTAGAGCCCGGCGATGGAGTCGTTCACCGTGGTCACCGCCGCCATCTTGGACAGGTACCTGGCGCACTGGTGGGTCATGAACGGCTTGACCAGCAGCCGCCACGACCGCACGTGCGAGCGCTCCTCGGGGGCCCACTCGTGCATGTCGGCCAGGACCGGGGCGCCTTGGGCGACCTCGTGGGCGATGGCCATCGCCCGCGCCTCGTTGGCGATCACGAC
Source organism: Actinokineospora lacus (assembly GCF_053813445.1). Taxonomy (NCBI): domain Bacteria; kingdom Bacillati; phylum Actinomycetota; class Actinomycetes; order Pseudonocardiales; family Pseudonocardiaceae; genus Actinokineospora; species Actinokineospora lacus. The sequence continues at coordinate 568,844 of NZ_JBQERA010000001.1, read as the reverse complement.
GTCGAAGCGCCTGCCCTTGAGCAGTTCCCGCGCCGCGCGCACGGCGGGCGCCATGAACTCGACCCGGTCGAACCGGCGCAGCGCGAGCAGGGCGACACCGAGGGGGGTCTGCGGCAGCGAGGTCAGGTCCTCGTCGATGGCCAGGTGTTCGGTGGCCGCGGCGGGCTTGCCGCCGTAGCCGATCGTGGTCACCTCGCCCAGCTCGGCGAGCACATCCAGCTGGCGCAGCACGCGGGAGTCACTGGTGATGTCGGAAAAGGAAATGCAGAGGATCCGCCCGCGATTCGCGCCGTTGGCCATGGTCGCGCAGTCTAACCGCGCCCGCGGGACCCCTCCGCCCCCCGCCCGAACCGCGGGCCCGTCCCCGACTTAAAGTGTGGCGACTGTTCCCCGACGCACATCGAGGGCGAGACGTGAGCAAGGACTTCATTCCGGCGGCCAAGCCGATCATCGGCGACGCGGAACGGGAGGCCGTGGACGCGGTGCTCCGCTCCGGCATGCTCGCGCAGGGTGCCGAGGTCGCCGCGTTCGAGCAGGAGTTCAGCCAGGTGCTGCTCGACGGGCGCGCGGCGGTGGCGGTCAACTCCGGCACCGCGGGCCTGCACCTCGGGCTGCTCGCCGCGGGCGTCGGCCCCGGCGACGAGGTCATCGTGCCCTCGTTCACCTTCGCCGCGACGGCGAACTCGGTGGCGCTGACCGGGGCGACCCCGGTGTTCGCCGACATCGAGGCCGAGCACTACTGCCTCGACCCCGCGCACGTGGCCTCGCTGGTCACCGAGCGCACCAAGGGGATCATGCCGGTGCACCTCTACGGGCACCCCGCGGACATGCCCGCGCTGACCGCGATCGCCGAGGAGCACGGGCTGGCGATCTACGAGGACGCCGCGCAGGCGCACGGCGCGAGCCTCGCGGGCAGGCAGGTCGGCACCTTCGGCGCGTTCGCGATGTTCAGCCTGTACCCCACCAAGAACATGACCTCCGGCGAGGGCGGCATGGTCTCCACCGGCGACGCCGAGGTGGAGCGGACCCTGCGGCTGCTGCGCAACCAGGGGATGCAGCGCCAGTACGAGAACGAGATCGTCGGGTTCAACGCCAGGATGACGAACCTGCACGCCGCCATCGGCCGCGTCCAGCTCACCAGGATCGGCGAGTGGACCAAGGCCCGCCAGGGCAACGCCCAGTTCTTCGACGCGAACCTGCGCGGCGTCGGCGTTCCCGCGGTCGCCGACGGCGCGGTGCACGTCTACCACCAGTACACGATCACGGTGCCCGAGGGCCGCGACGGCTTCGTCGCCGCGCTCAAGGACGAGCACCAGATCGGCTCCGGGGTGTACTACCCGATCCCGAACCACCGGCTGCCCTCGTTCCAGCGGGACGCGGACCTGCCCGCCACCGAGCAGGCCGCACGCACCGTGGTGTCGCTGCCGGTGCACCCGTCGCTGGACGACGAGGACCGCGAGCGCATCGTGACCGCGGTGAACACCTTGGCGAAGGCGGGTGCGTGAGCATGGCTGACCTGCGAGTGGGCCTGATCGGGCTGGGCATGATGGGCCGCCACCACGCGCGCGTCATCCGCGAGGTGGAGGGCCTGTCGCTGGTCGCCGTCGCCGACGCCCACGGCGACCCGCACGGCGTGGCCGCCGGGCTGCCCGTGCTGAACGACGTGGCCGAGCTGATCGACGCGGGCATCGACATGGCCGTGTGCGCCGTGCCGACGGGCATGCACGAGGAGGTCGGCCTCGCGCTGGCCGCCGCCGGGGTGCACACCCTGATCGAGAAGCCCATCGCGCACAGCGTGGCGGCCGGGACCAAGCTGGTCGAGGCGTTCGCGGCCAACGGCGTGATCGGCGCGGTCGGGCACATCGAGCGCTACAACCCGGCGCTGCAGTCGCTGCGGGCGCGGATGGCCTCCGGCGAGCTGGGCGACGTGTACCAGATCGCCACCCGCAGGCAGGGCCCGTTCCCGGCGCGGATCGCCGACGTCGGCGTGGTCAAGGACCTGGCGACCCACGACATCGACCTGACCGCCTGGCTGGCGCAGTCGGAGTACGTCCAGGTCCACGCCCAGGTGACGCTGCGCTCCGGGCGCGCGCACGAGGACATGGTGGCCGCGACCGGCCGCCTGGCCAACGGCACGATCACCAACCACCTGGTGAACTGGCTGTCCCCGATGAAGGAGCGCCTGACCGTCGTCACCGGCGAGAAGGGCGCGTTCGTCGCCGACACCCTCACCGCCGACCTCACCTTCTACGCCAACGGCGTCGTCGCCACCGAGTGGGCGTCGGTGGCCAACTTCCGCGGCGTCTCCGAGGGCGACATGACCCGCTTCGCCATCGCCAAGCGCGAGCCGCTGCGCACCGAGCACGAGCGGTTCCGCGACGCCGTCCTGGGCAAGGAGTCCGATGTGGTCACCCTGCAGGAGGGGCTGAACACCTTGCGCACGGCGGAGAAGGTGCTCTCGACCGCCGCGATGGCGACGTAGGCATGAAGGTCGTCCTCGCGACGCGGCTGTTCGCACCCGAGGTCGCGGCCGCGGCGTTCCGGCTCAAGGCGCTCGCCGACGGCCTCGCCGCGGCCGGGCACCAGGTGACGGTGCTGACCACCGCCCCGCCGAAGTCCACCGCCCTACCGGAGTTCCCGGACTACACCGTGCGCCGGTGGCCGGTGCTGCGGGACGCGGGCGGGAGCGTGCGCGGGTACGTGCAGTACGCGAGCTTCGACATGCCGCTGGCGGCGCGGCTGCTGCTGACCTCCGCCGACGTGGTGATCTGCGAGCCGCCCCCGACCACCGGGGTCGTCACCGCGATCGCGTGCCTGCTCAAGCGCACGCCGTTCTATTACTACGCCGCCGATGTCTGGTCCGACGCGCTGGTCGCGATCGGCGCGCCCAAGTTCGTCAGCGGCCTCATGCGCGGGCTGGAGCGGTTCGCGCTGCGCCGCGCGCGCGGGGTGATCGCGGTGTCCGACGGGGTCGCCGAGCGCGTCCGGGCCCTCGGGGTCCCCGCGGACCGGGTCCGGGTCGTGGCCAACGGCGTGGACACCACGGTGTTCCGCCCAGTGGACGGTTCAGTGGACGGCCCAGCAGACGGTTCAGTGGATGGTTCGGCTGCGTCGGAGAAGGAGCCCTATTTCGTCTACACCGGGACCATGTCGGAGTGGCAGGGCTCGGACATCTTCATCCGCGCGCTGCCACTGGTGCTGGAGAAGCACCCCCGGGCCCGGCTGCGGTTCTTCGGCCAGGGCACGGTCGAGTCGACGTTGCGCGCGCTCGCGGCGGACCTCGCCCCGGGCAGCGTCGAGTTCGGCGGTGTGGTGCCGCCCGCGGAAGCGGCCCGGTGGATCAGCGGCGCCACCGGCGCCCTGGCGAGCATCGTGCCGGGCCAGGGCTACGACTTCGCGAAGCCGACGAAGATCTACGCCGCCGCCGCGTGCGGCACGCCGATGCTCTTCGCCGGGGTCGGCGCGAGCGCGGCGCTGATCCGGGAGAACGACCTGGGCCTGGTCGCCGACCACACCCCGGAGGCCGTCGCCGAGCAGATGGTCGCGATGCTCGACGGGCACCCCCGTGACAGCGCGCACCTGGTGGACTGGGTGCGGGACAACGCTTCCCTGGCGACCACCGGGCGCGTGGCCGCCCAGTGGATCACCGAGGACCTGGCGCGCTAAGATCAATTGGCGCCCGCACCACGTTCTCCGCGGGGCGTGGCTGAGCCCACGAGTCGGCCCGCTCGGGTCGATCGTGACGCTGCGGAAGGAGCTGGGCATCCTGCGCACCGCCGGGAAACCGCTCACCGACCTCCGCTCGAACGCCGCCTAGACCGTGGTGCGCGTCACGATCGTCTCCAGGCTGTTCCGGCCCGAGACGGGCGCCGACGCGTACCGCCTCGGCGCGCTCGCCGACGAGCTGGCCGTGCGCGGGCACCAGGTCAGGGTCCTGACCACCGTGCCGCCGAAGGGCACCCGAATCGATGACGGCGGGCTCGACGTCCGGCGGTGGCCGGTGCTGCGCGACAAGGGCGGCAACGTCCGCGGGTACGTGCAGTACCTCAGCTACGACATCCCGCTGTTCTTCCGGCTGCTGCTCACCCGCGGCGACGTCGTCGTCGTGGAGCCGCCCACCACCACCGGCGTGGTGAGCAGGGTGGCCTGCGCCGCACGCCGTACGTCCACTTCTCCGCCGACGTCGTGTCGACCGCGGCGGCCGGGATCGGCGTCAACCGCGTGGTCGTGAAGGTGCTCAAAGTGCTGGAGCGGTGGGTGATCACGGGTTCCCGCGCGGTCATCGCCGTGTCGGACGGCGTCCTGCGGGACCTGGCGGCCCTGGGCGCGCCCACGGGGCGGGTCACGGTGGTCGGGGTCGGCGTCGACACCCGCCGGTTCGCGTACGTGGAGCGGCCGCCGACCAAGACCCTGGTCTACGGCGGGACGATGTCGGAGATCCACGGCGCGGAGGTCTTCGTCCGGGCGTTCGCGACGGTCGCGCCCAAGCACCCCGGCGCCGTCCTGCTGATGGTCGGCCAGGGCACGGACGTCCCCGCGCTCAAGGCGCTGGCCGAGGACCTCGCCCCCGGCCGGGTCGAGTTCCACCCGCCGCGGCCCGCCGAGGACCTCAGCGCGCGGTTCGCCTCGGCGTCGGCCGCGCTCGCCTCGGTGAAACCCTCTGCGGGCTACGACTTCGCGTACGCCACCAAGGCCCTCGCGGGCCTTTCCGCTGGCGCGCCGGTCATCTACGCGGGCGTGGGCCCGCTGACGGCCATCGTGCGGGACAACGGCCTGGGCTGGGCCGTGGAGTGGGACGCCGACGCGGTCTCCGAGGCGATGGACCAGGCACTCGCCGAGCACCCCGACCCGGCCCGCAGAGCGGCGCTGTCGCAATGGGTTCGGGAGAACCACAGCCTGGAAGCGGTCGCCCGCAAGGCCGTCGACGTCATCGATCGGCTCTGAGCGCTACCCGCGTTCGACCAGCGCCCGCACGACCGCCTCAGCCGCCTGGCCGCTGCCGTACGGGGTGGCGTCGGTGTCGGCGGGGCGGGGCCGCTCGACGATGCCGGGCAGCGCGGCGAAGTCCTTGTCCACCAGCACGTTCCAGCCCAGCTCGACGGTCTCGACCCACTCGGTCTCCGGGCGCAGCGTGGTGCCCGGGACGCGCAGCAGGAACGCCTCCTTCTGCAGGCCGCCGGAGTCGGTGATGACGCCCGCGCTGTTGGCCACCGCGTTGACCAGCTGCGGGTAGCCGACCGGCGGGGAGACGGTGATCGAGCCCGCGCCGAGCTCGATGCCGTGCCGCTCGGCGAGCCCGCGCAGGCGCGGGTGGGCCAGCAGCACGACCGGCTTGCCGACCTTGGCGATGCCGTCGATGATCGCGCGCAGCCTGGCCGGGTCGTCGGTGTTGTCGGGGCGGTGGATGGTGGCGACGTAGTACCCGCCCGGCTCGACCGGCAGGGGCAGCGCGAGCGGGGTGCCCGCGACCTGGTCGCGCACCTGGTAAAGCACGTCGGTCATCACGTCGCCGACGAGCACGCTGCGCCCGGCGAGGCCCTCGGTGGCCAGGTGGCGCATCGCCACCTCGGTCGGGGCGAGCAGCAGGTCGGCGGCGTGGTCGGTGAGGACCCGGTTGTGCTCCTCGGGCATGCGGCGGTTGAACGAGCGCAGGCCCGCCTCCAGGTGGGCGACCCGCACGTGCAGCTTCACCGCGGCGACCGCGGCGGCGAGGGTGGAGTTGGTGTCGCCGTAGACCAGCACCCAGTCGGGGGCGGTGTCCTCGATGATCTTCTCCAGGCCCGCCAGCATGGTCCCGGTCTGCTCGCCGTGCTTGCCGGAGCCGACGCCGAGGTTGAAGTCCGGGTGCGGGATGCCGAGGTCGGCGAAGAACGCGTCGCTCATGTTGTGGTCGTAGTGCTGGCCGGTGTGCGCGATGAGGTGGTCGGCCTGCCCCCGCGTCGCCCGCGCGATGGGGGCGAGCTTGACGAACTGCGGGCGGGCGCCGACGACGCTCAGGATTCGCATGGCGGGGAGTGTATTCCTGCCGGTTCAGCAGCCGGTCACCCGGAACAGGGTGGCCTGGGCCCCCTCGCCGTCGATCCTGGTCAGTCCCGGGTTGATGAACGGCAGCTCCAGCCCGCCGAACCGGATGTCGCGGTTGTGCACCTGCCTGCCCTCGAAGTCCAGGACGTAGAAGCTGTTCAGCTCCCGGATCGTGGCGCAGACGCGCGGGTCGCTGTCCATGCGGTCGAGGTTGTTCATCACGTAGGCGACGTCGTCGGGGATGCGGCCGCCGACGTGCGGGGTGAGGGTCCGCCGCTCGCCGATGGCGTAGGCCAGGGAGGTGCCGGTCCAGGGGTTGGCGATGATCCGCGCGTCCGGCGGCACGTGCTCGTCGAGGCGTTCCAGGAGGGCTTCCTCGGCCGGGGACAGCACGGGGGCGCCCTCGCGCGCCCGGTAGTCGGCCATGCCGTCGGCCACCGCGTAGTTGACCGAGCTGTACTGCCCGACCACTCCCATGAGCGCCGCCAGCACGAACGCGGCCAGCGCTGCCTTCTGTTCGGTTCGCGGGGCCAGGCGCGGGTACCGGCGGGCGAGCATCTCCTTGCCGCGGTCGAACCACCAGGAGGCGGCGATCGCGCAGACCACGACGGTGATCATCGGCATGATCGCGGCGAGCCGGTTGTTGTCGTTGTACCAAACGCCGGTGAGGAAGTCGCGGAGCGCGCCGGGGGGGACCGCCGACACCACGATGAACAGGCCCGCGGCGATCAGGTAGACCCCGACCACCCACTGGCTGAACTGCCTGCGCGTGACCAGGCCCAGGGCGACCACGGTCAGCAGCAGCACGACCCAGGCCGGGCCCTGGTCCATGTACCCGCCCGACATCACCTGGCCGATCGCCTGCGGGATGGTCTGGAACGGCTTCCACAGCGACGCCTCGTCCGTGGGCCGAAGCCGGGTCCACAGCACCACCCCAACGGCGAGGTACCCGCCCAGCAGCGCCAAGAGCACCCAGTACCGCGTCGCGGCCGCCCGGTGGGCGAGCAGCACCCTGCGGTAGCGGACGATCCCCACGACGAAGACCGGCACGGCGAACACCAGTAGCACCAGCACGGTGCTCGGGTGCGCGAGCGCGACCCCCGGCGACGCCGCGACGACGCCGACCCCCGCCAGCCAGCGCGGCACGCCGCCGCGCTCGCCGACGCCGGTGGCCATGACCACCAGCGCCAGCGCGGCGGGCAGCAGGGCGAGGGACAGGAAGTACGGGTACAGGACGCCGAAGTCGACCATCAGGTACGGGAACGCCCCGAACACCGCCGACAGCGCGCCCGCGAACAGCACAGGGACTGGCCGGGTCCCGGTGACCCTCGTGGTCAGGAAGATCACCGAGATCGGCCAGACCAGCGCGCCGACGACGAGGGTCACCGCGTTGACCGCCTCGGCGATCGACCCGCCGGAGACCTGCGCGACCAGGCTCACCACGTCGTGCCACGCCGCCGGGTAGACCGAGGGCCTGGCGCCCGCGCTGGCCATCCCGCCCATGGTCAGCGTCGAGCCGGACCCGGTTTCCAGGATGTAGCGGATCGCGTTGAGGTGGAAGATGTTGTCGTAGGTCTGGGAGATGTTCTCCGGGCCGCCGATCATCCTGGTCAGCCCGCGGGTGAGCAGGACCGCCGGGATCAGCAGGGCGCCGAAGTGCGCCAGCAGGGTCCACCGCGACCGCGTCGGCCTGTGCGGCCTGCCGTGGACGCCGAGCGCGGCCGGTCGCAGCGCGCGCACCGCCAGCCCCGCCGCGGCGAGGACGACCGCGGGCACCACGACGAGCAGCACGCTCCAGCCCAGCCCGGCCCACGGCCCCAGGATCGCCGTCACCGCGATCAGGCTGACCGACAGCGGCGCGGCCATCCCCACGGCGACCAAGCCGGTGACGGCCCAGCACCGCAGGACGAGGTAGCCGGGCAGGAAGACGATGGCGGCGGTGACGAGCAGGGCCGGAGCCAACTGCCACCAACTCATGTGTGCTCCTCGGGCTGACGCGTGCAGTCGGCTCGTACCGCCGAGGGCCAGGCGGGTCGCGGCGCGGGCTCCGGGCGCGGACAGATCCCAAGCCACTGGGCGGTCCGCACACTATCAACCGGATCTCGGGCTGAATTCCCAGGCCGGACCGGGGTGCGCCATCGTGGGCGCGGCATGGCGGAGACGGGAGTAGCGGACGTGGACTGCGAGTGGGAAAGCGCCGGCTGGCGGGAGCGCGCCGTCGCCTGGCTGGACGGCGCGTTGCGGTCTGCGGGGCTGGCGCGGACCGGGGAGGTGGCCCAGCCCCGGGTGCGGCCGTGGGCGACCGTGCTGACAGCGGAGACGACCGGCGGCCGGGTGTGGCTCAAGGCGTCCGGGCCGCAGACCGCGTTCGAGGCCGGGCTGTACCTCGTGCTCGCCGAGGTGGCCCCGGACCGGGTGCTCGCCCCGCTGGCCGCCGACCCGGCGCGCGGCTGGGTGCTGCTGCCCGATGGCGGCCCCACCCTGGACGCGCCCGAGGGGCTGGGCGACGCGCTGGTCGAGTACGGCCACCTGCAGCGGCGGCTGGCGCCGCACGTGGACCGGCTGCTGGCCGCCGGGGTGACCGACATGCGCCCGGCCGTGCTGCCCGCGCGGTTCACCGAGGCGGTGGCCGTCGTGGGCGGGGACCTGCCCGCGGCGTTCACCGACGGGACCGCCGCGCGGCTCGTGGCCGGGTGGGCCGCCGAACTCGCCGAGTCGCCGCTGCCCGCCTCCCTGGACCACAACGACCTGCACGCGGGCAACGTCCTGGCGGGCCCCCGGTTCTACGACTGGGGCGACAGCGTCGTGGCCCACCCCTTCGCCGCAGCGCTGCTCCCGCTCCAGGTGATCGGCGACGCGCTCGGGCCCGCGGCCGCCGCCGACGCCCGCGAGCGCTACCTGGCCGGGTTCGCCGAGCACGGCCCCGTCGAGCGGCTGCGCGCCGACCTCGCGCTGGCGTGCAGGCTGGGGATCGTGGCGCGCACGCTCACCTGGGCCCGGGCGGCGGGCAGCGGGCCGGGGGAGTTCGCCGACGCGCCGCGGCGCACGCTCATGACCCTGCTGGACGGGCCCAGGCCGTGAGCAGCCGCTCGGCCAGGTCGGGGCGGCAGATCAGCAGGTCCGGCAGGTACGGGTGCGGCTGGTTGTAGCGCAGGGGCGTGCCGTCGACGCGGGAGGCGTGCAGGCCCGCGGCCACCGCGACGCCGACCGGGGCCGCGGAGTCCCACTCCCACTGCCCGCCCGCGTGCAGGTAGGCGTCGGCCTCGCCGCGCAGCACGGCCATCGCCTTGCGGCCCGCCGAGCCCATCGGGACGAGTTCGGCGCCCACCCGCTCGGCGAGCGCCTGCACGCCCTCGGGCGCGCGGCTCGCGCTGACGACGATGCGCAGCGGGCCTTCGCGCGGGGTGCTCACGCGGTCGCCGCTGGTGTGCACGGCGTCCAGCGCGGGCAGGGCGACCGCGGCGGCGGTGATCCCTTCACCGCGCTCCCAGAGGGCGACGTGCACCGCCCACTCCGGGCTGCCCAGGGCGTACTCGCGGGTGCCGTCGAGGGGGTCGACGATCCAGACCCGGTCGGCGTCGAGGCGGGCCGGGTCGTCGGCGGACTCCTCCGAGAGCACCGCGTCGCCCGGCCGCCGGTCGGCGAGCAGGGCGAGGATGACGCCGTTGGCCTGCGCGTCGCCGCGGCCGCCGAGGTCCTCGCCGCCCGCCCCACGCAGTCCGCTCAAGAGGGCGCCCGCTTGGCGCGCGGCGTCGGCCGCCACCCCGAGATCGTCCACGGAACCGACCGTAGCAGCGGGCGCGGTGGACTACGCTCGCGCGGAACCGGGGGTGGTCGCCGCGCGTCTACGTGGGCGACAGCGCAGGCGGAGGGGCAGACGATGGCGGATATCCAGTACCACTTCGGCACCGGTGACGGCGACCCGAACGTCCATCATGGACAGACCAACGTGGACGTCGACGGCGACGGGACCACCGACGCCATCGCGGTCGACTTCGACGGCGACGGCCGCTACGACGACGCCATGTGGGACTCCGACGGCGACGGCGCCGCCGACACCGCCCTCCTCGACCTCAACGACGACGGCGTGGCCGAGTCCGCCTACCACGACCCCTCCGGCGAGGGCACGTGGAACGCCAAGGGCCAGGCGGGTGAGCAGGAGCCCGCCGAGGCGCCCGTGCAGCCCGCGGACAACCCCGACAGCGGCTTCGAGAACCAGCCCCCCGCCGAGGACTCCACCGAGCCCCAGGACGCCGACCCGACCGAGGACGCCCCAGCGGAGGACGCCCCGACCGAAGCCGAGCCCACCGACGAGCCCCCGGCCGAGGACGAGCCCGCCGGGTCCGCCGAGCCCGCCGAGGACCCCGCGAGCGCCGACGGCCCCTCCCTCACCGAGTGGTTCGAGGACCTCAAGCCCGCCGACGACCCAGGCGACGCCCCAGCAGACGACTCAGCCGACGGCTCCGGCGACGCCGCCGGCAGCGAGGAGCCCGGCGCCGCCGAGCCCGTCGCCGAGACCACCGACACCGGCGAGCCGTCGCTGTCGGACTGGTACGACGACCTCAAGCCCCTCGACGACGACGGCGCGGACACCACCGACGTCGGCATGGACGACCCCGCCACCGACCACGGCGCCTGCGGCGACGAGCCCTCCGGGCTGTCCACCTGGTGACCGCCCTCGCCCACGTCGCCAGTGGGCCCGGTCACCAGGGACAATGGGCGCCATGACCCCACCGCGCACGCTCAGGATCGGTCCCCACCGGGTCGACCCGGCGGTCGTGCTCGCGCCGATGGCGGGGATCACCAACGTCGCGTTCCGCACGCTGTGCCGGGAGTTCGGCAGCCCCACGTCGCTGTACGTCTGCGAGATGATCACCGCGCGGGCCATCGTCGAGCGCGACGCCAAGACGATGGAGATGATCACCTTCGGCGCGGGCGAGAACCCGCGCTCGATGCAGCTCTACAGCGTCGACCCCGCCACCACCGCCGAGGCCACCCGGATCATCGTCGGGGAGAACCTCGCCGACCACGTCGACATGAACTTCGGCTGCCCCGTCCCGAAGGTGACGCGCAAGGGCGGGGGCGCCGCGCTGCCGTACAAGCGGCAGCTGTTCCGGGCCATCGTCGCCGCGGCCGTGGGCGCCGCGGGCGACGTCCCGGTGACGGTGAAGTTCCGGGTCGGGATCGACGCCGAGCACGTGACCTACCTCGACGCCGGTCGGATCGCCGAGGGCGAGGGCGCGCGGGCGGTGGCGCTGCACGCCAGGACGGCGGCGCAGCGGTACTCCGGGGAGGCCGACTGGTCGCGGATCGCGCGGCTCAAGGAGGCCGTGACCTCGATCCCGGTCCTGGGCAACGGGGACATCTTCAGCGCGGCGGACGCGCTCAAGATGGTCGAGCAGACCGGGTGCGACGGGGTCGTCGTGGGGCGCGGGTGCCTGGGCAGGCCGTGGCTGTTCCGGGAGCTGCACGCCGCCTTCACCGGGCAGCCGGTGCCCGAGGGGCCGACGCTGGGCGAGGTGGGGCGAATCCTCACCCGCCACGCGGAGCTGCTGGCCGACCACCTCGGGGAGGACAAGGGACTGCGCGACCTGCGCAAGCACATGGCCTGGTACCTGCGCGGATTCCCCATCGGGGCCACGCTCAGGCAGCGCTTCGCGCTGGTGTCCGGACTCGGCGAGCTGGCCGGGCTCATCGACCGGCTCGACGCCGACGCGCCCTACCCGGCCGACGCCGACGGGCCGCGCGGGCGGCAGGGCTCGCCGGGCAGGGTCGTGCTGCCCGAGGGCTGGCTCGACGACCCGGAGGACACCGCGGTGCCCGTCGGGGCCGACCTGATGCACTCCGGGGGCTGACAGTGCGCCGACTGGCAGGGGTGGCCGTCGTGGCGGCCGCGGTGGCGGGTTGTTCCACCACGGTGGCGGGCACGCCCGTGCCGACGTCGACCGGCGACGCGGGCCAGGACCAGGTGCTGGGCTACTTCACCGCGCTCAACGAGGCCGGTGAGGAGGGCTCGACCGCCCAGGCCGACTTCCTGCGCCGCACCCAGCACCCCGACTTCACCGACCGGTTCTGCGACCTCGACGACCTCGTCCTGCGGATGGCCCCGGTGGCCTCGACAGTGCGCGCCGATCCGGCGTGGAAACCGGAGAAGGCAGGCGAGAAACCACGGGGTGACACCTATGTGGTCGCCGTGACTGTGACCATTCGGCGGGGCACGACCACCCTCGGGGAGCAAATCGGGTCACAGCGGGTCGTCCTGCTCGACGGGAAGGCATACGGGTTCACCCCCTGCCCCAGCGAATGACGACGTTCGGGTGACACCCGAATGTCGTAATCCACCACCCCTCGTTGACGACGCCCCGAAACCTCCCGGGTCGGCTTATCCACCGGTAGGGGGAATTCCCCGTCCCAAGCGTCCCGTCCGCTCAAGCGGACCTTCATTCCGGACGACACACTCGTAGGTAGGGAGGTGACCGCGGTGTCCGTACTGGGACGAGGTGTGGCCGAGCCGGAACCCGACCAGCGCACGGCCAGTTGGCGTGAACGCCGGGTCAACGAACCCACCGTGCCGCTGCGCCACCACCCGAGAGCCGAGGCCGGGGCGCCCGTCGACGCCGCGAACCTCGTGAACCTGCACGAGTCGATCGCCACCCTGCTGGCCTCCCGGGGCCAGTACCGGCAGGCCTACCAGCACCTGCGCTCCGCGCTGGACCTGATGTCGGAGCTGACCGCGCCGCCGCCGATCCCCGAGCAGCTCCGCCGCGAGGTCGACCGCCTGCGCCGCGAGCACGCCGAGGCCCAAGAGCAGAGCATCCGCGACAGCCTGACCGCGAGCTACAACCGCCGCTACCTCGACCGCAGGCTGATCGAGGTGCTCGCCGACCGCGGCCACACCGGCGGGCTGGCCGTGGCGCTGGTCGACCTCGACTGGTTCAAGCAGGTCAACGACACCTTCGGTCACCTCGTCGGCGACCGCGTGCTGCAGCGGGTCGTGGAGCTGCTGCAGCAGGACCTGCCCGACAACGCCTTCTGCGCCCGCTACGGCGGCGAGGAGTTCGTCCTCGTGCTGCCCGCCGTCGACCGGCCGACGGCGGTCGCGCTGGCCGAGGCGGCTCGCGCCCGGGTGGAGACCCACCCGTGGTCGAGCCTCGTGCTCGGGCTGCGGGTGACGGTGAGCGTGGGCCTGGCGTACGCGCCCGCCGCGGACGTGGCGGACGACACACCCGCCTCCGCGGAGCGGCAGCTGCGCGAGGCCGACGGCCTGCTGTACACGGCCAAGCAGTCCGGCCGCAACGCGGTGGCCTACCTCACCGCGGGCAAGGCCCACCTGGCCGGACCGGCGGCGGGACGACGCGCGGTGACGCCGCCGCGCGCGGCGGCCCGCTGAGAGCGAGCGAGCGCGCTCAAGTCGCCCAATCGGGGTAATCCCGTGGGCAATTCCGCCTACGGTGCGTGCGGAATCGCCGGGCGGTGGTCGTCACGGATGGCTGCCATCCGTACTATCGCCTCCGCAACACTGACACGATCGGGTAAGCAACCGAGTGCGGCAACGCAACGTGTTGATAACCAACCTGCAACGCTTGCGCGGTGACACGGAAGGAGTCTGGGTGCCCGACGACTACGACGGCGACGGCGCCCCGCCCTCCAGCCCAGGTGGGAAGCGCCGCGCGCCCGACTCCGACCAGCCGCGCCGCAGGCGCCGCTCCCTCGACGACGACGGCGGCCTCAGCGTCTCCGACCTGGTAGAGCGGCACAGCGCCTCCCGAACCGACCTCCCGGCCGCGGGCCGCCGCCGCGCCCCCGACGAGTCCCGCCACGCCGCCCCCGAGCCCCCGCGGCGCGGCGGCATCGAGGACCTCGGCGCCGCCGTCCAGGGCCGCAAGGCCGCCGCGGAGCAGAACGACACCCCGCCCGCCCGCCAAGGCCGCAGGCGCGCGCCGGAGCAGTCCTCCGGCGAGACCTCCCCCGAGTCCTACAGCTCCGACCCCTACGGCTCCCAGCCCGAGTCCCACGGTTCCGAGCCCCACGGCTCCCAGTCCACGCCGTACGGGTCCGAGCCCGAGGGGTACGCCCCGCAGCCCGACCCGTACCCCACCCGGCCCGAGCCCCCCCGCCGCGCCCCGGAGCCGTACCCACAGGCGCCCGACCCCCGGCCGACCCGCGGCCAGGCCGACGAGCCGCCCTTCCGGCAGCCCCCGCCCACCCGCCGAGCCCCGGAACCGCGCCCCGGCCCCACGCCGGATGCCTACCACCCCGACTCGACCCCGGACGTCCACCACCCCGGCCCTGCGCCGGAGACCCACCGCAGGCCGCCTCCGGACGTCCACCGCCCCGGTCCGTCGCCGGATGCCTACCACCCCGGCTCGTCCGCAGACGTCCACCACCCCGGCCCTGCACCGGAGTCCCCCCGCGGCTCGTCCCCGGACATCCATCCCGGCCCTATGCCGGAGACGCACCGCGGGCCATCGCCAGACGCCCACCGGCCCGCTCCGGTCGCGGGCCGCAGGCCCGGACCTCCCCCAGACGCCCGCCGCGGGCCGTCCCAGGACGCGCACCGGCCTGGCCCGTCACCGGAGGGCCACCACGCGGGCCACGCCGCGGAAGGCCACCGGCCCGGCCCATCACCGGACGCACACCAGCCCGACCACGCCGCAGAAGTCCGCCGGCCGGGCCCCGCCGAAGCCCGCCGACCCGGCCCGTCTCCGGACCGCCCGGGCCACGCCGAAGCCCGTCAGTCGGGTCCCGAGGAGCACCAGCCCGGTTACGCCGCGGAAGCCCGCCGGCCGGGCCCCGGGGAAGCCCACCGATCCGGCCCCCCAACCGAGATCAACCGGCCCGGCCACACGTCGGAATCGCACCGAGGCGGCCCGTCACCCGACGTCCACGGCGCAGGTCATGCCGCGGAAAGCCACCGCGCCGGTCCGCCGACCGAGATCAACCGGCCCAGCCACGCCACGGAAGCGCGCCGGGGCGGCCCGTCAGCGGATGTCCACGGCGCGGGTCATGCCGCGGAAGGCCGTCGAACCGGTCCGCCGGAAGGTCAGCGGCCCGGCAACGCCGCGGAAGGGCGTAGGCCCGGCTCGCCGGTGGAGCCGCGCCAGCCCGCCCCCGAGCGCGCGCCGCGCAGGCAGGCGCCCGGTCAGCGCAGTGCGCCGATCGTGCCCCCGGTCGAGCCGGGTGGTCCGCACCGGGCCTCCGTGCCCGCGGACGTCGTCCGCCAGGCCACCGGGACGCACCGGGTGCCGGACGACGCGCCGGGCCTCGACTTCGACCAGTTCATCCCCGCGGGCGACCCGGCCGAGCCGCCGAGCAGGCTCGCGCCGCCGCCCGCCCGCCCGGCCAAGCGCGGGCCCGAACCGACGCAGACCGGCGACTTCATCGAGGATGACCGGCCGAGCAAGTACTACCCCGTCCCCGGGCACGAGCCGTTCCCCCGCGACCACCGCGCCGCCGCGACGTCCGACGACCACTTCCCGGTCGACCGCGGCGTCCCCGAGCCGGGCGCCCGCCCGCGCCCCGGCGTCGGGCATCCGCGCGACGGTGGCGAGCCCCCGCGAGCGGGCGGCGAGTACACGCACGGGGACGCGCTCCGATCCAGCGGCCCGCGCCCCGACCCGCGCCTCGGCGGTGAGCCCAGCCGTCCGGACGGCCCGCCCCGCCTGACCGGTGAGCACCCCCTGGCCGACGAGCCGCCGCGCCCACCGGGCAGGCGCCCGCTGCCCCGCCCGGACGCGCTCTTCGCCGACGAGCCCCAGCCGACCGGCGCCCAGCCCCACCCCGGCCGCCGCCAGCCCACCGGCGCCCACCCGCTCCAGAACCGCCCCCCGGACGAGCGCCCGGCAGGCCGCAGGCCCACCGGCAGCCACCCGGTCCACACCGGCCCCCCGGACGAGCCCCCCGCCTTCCCGCCCGGCCGCAGGCCGCAGCCGACCGGCGCCCACCCGCTCCAGCACGCTCCCCTGGACGACCCCCGCCCCGCGGGCCGCGGTCCCCACCCCGGCGACGGCCCCCAGCACCCCGCGGGCCGCGCTTCCCATCCGGGCGACGAGCCGCAGCGCCCCGCGGGCCGCGGTCCTCGCCAAAGCGACGAGTCCCCGCGCCCCACCGGCCGCGGCCCGCACCCGACCGGCGCCTACCCGGTGGACGAGCCCCAGCGCCGTGGCCCCCAGGCGAGCGGTGCCTTCCCCATCCCACCCAACGCCCCCAACCGCCGCGGCCCACACGCGAGCGGCGCCCCCGCCGACGAGCCCCACCGCCGCGGCCCGCAGGCAAGCGGCCCCACCGACGAGCCCCCTCGCGGCCCCCAGGCAGGCGGAGGCCCCGCCGACGAGCCCCACCGCCGTGGCCCACAGGCGAGTGGCGCCTTCCCCATCCCGCCCGACGACGCCCACCGCCGCGGCCCACACGCGAACAGCCCCGCCGACGAACCCCAGCGCCGCAGCCGCCAGGCAACCGGCGCCGTCCCCATCCAGCCGGACGACCCCCAGCGACGCGGGCCACTCGCGAACGGCCCGACCGACGAGGTCCACGGTCGTGGTCGCCAGGCAACCGGCGCCGTCCCCGTCCAACCGGACGACCCCCAGCGACGCGGGCCACACGCGAACGGCCCAGGTGACGAGCCCCACCGGCGTGGCCCGCGGGCAGGCGGAGGCCCCGCCGACGAGCCCCCGCGCCGCGGCCCACAGGCGACCGGGGCCGTCCCCGTCCAGCCCGAGGACCCCCAGCGCCGCGGCCCACACGCGAACGGCCCGACCGACGAGCCCCACGGCCGCGGTCGCCAGGCAAGCGGCGCCTTCCCCATCCCGCCGGGCGAGCCCCACCGCCGCGCCCCCCGCGTGAACGGCCCCGCCGACGAGCCCCAGCGCCGCCCCCAGGCGAGTGGCGCCTTCCCCATCCCGCCCGAGGACTCCCGGCGCGGTCCGCAGGCGAGCGGGGGCCACCCGGTCCCGCCCCGGCGCGGTCCGCAGCCGACCGGCGCCTACCCCATGCCCACGGGACCCCTGGACGAGCCCCAGCGACCCGGGCACGAGCGCGGTAGGCAGCACCAGACCGGCGGGCACCCCGTCCCCGCCGACGACACCGCCCGCCGCTCGGGGGCCGACGGGGTCTTCCCCGACGACCGCCCGCCCTTCCCCGAGGCCCCGCAGCCCTCCGGCCGGTTCCCGGTCGACGCGGGCGGGGAGGGCGCGCAGCGGCTCACCGGGGACGGCAAGCCGCGGATTCCCCGCCAGCAGCCCCCCGGCCAGTCGTCCATGCCGCCGGGGCAGGCCGCCCACCCCGAGGAGACCGCCCGCGTAGCGCTGACCCCGCCCCCCGGGGTGTCGGGGGCCGAGGCGGCCGGGCTGACCACCGAGATGGAGCCCATCGGCGAGGCGACCCAGAAGCGCAGGCGGGTCGACCAGACGCTGGCGCGCTTCTCCAAGGTGCACGACGAGCTCAAGGCCGAGGAGCGGGCCAAGCGGGCGAAGCGGCGGCTGCCGAGGAACGCCGAGGACGCCGAGCTGGAGGACCAGCTCGACGAGCTGGCCAAGCCCCCGGGGGAGAGCGCCCAGGACGACGAGGAGCGGCCCAAGCCCAGGAAGCGCAGCCTGTTCGCCCGGGTGTTCGCGGGCACGACCGCGATCCTGGTGTTCATCGCGACCGGCGTCGGCTGGAGCTTCATCAAGAACACCGGCGACAACATCGACAAGGTCCGCGCGCTGGACCCGGAGTCCTCGGCCATCCAGAACGCCGACGCGCAGCGCGGTGACGAGAACTTCCTGCTCGTCGGCTCCGACACCCGCGAGGGCGCCGAGAGCGAGGAGGGCGTCGGCGACGCCAGCGAGGTGCCGGGGGCGCGCGCGGACACCATGATGATCGCGCACATCCCGGCCGACCGGAGCCGCGTCGTGATCGTGTCCTTCCCGCGCGACCTGGAGATCGACCGGCCCGAGTGCGAGCGGTTCGACCCCAAGTCCAGCAAGTACACCGGCGAGCAGGTGGCCGGGCAGTCCACCGCGAAGATGAACAGCGCCTACCAGGTGGGCGGGCCGCTGTGCGCGACCAAGGTGGTGCAGCGGCTGTCCGGGCTGCGGATCACCCGGTTCATCGGCATCGACTTCCACGGCTTCAAGGGCATGGTGGAGGCCGTCGACGGCGTCACCGTGTGCGTCGAGGAGCCGATGTACGACACGTTCATGAAGAAGTGGATCGTGCAGCAGTCGGGCGAGGAGGTGGTGCTGCGCGGCGACCAGGCGCTGGACTTCGTGCGCGCGCGCCAAGTGCGCGGCGACCCGACGTCGGACTACGGGCGGATCAAGCGCCAGCAGCGGTTCCTGTCCTCGCTGCTGCGCAAGTCCATGTCCGCCCAGGTGCTGCTCGACCCGTCGAAGCTGACCGGGTTCACCGAGGCGTTCACCAGCTCCACCTTCGGCGACAACATCACCGTCGACTCGCTGTTCTCCCTCGGGCAGTCGCTGCAGCGCCTCGAGGCCGGGCGGGTCACCTTCCTGACCGTGCCGACCGTCGGGACGTCCAACCGGCGCGGCAACGAGGAACTCCGGGTCGAGGACAACGCCGCGCTGTTCCGCGCGATCGTCAACAACCAGCCGCTGCCGGGGGAGAAGCCCGCCGCGGACGGCGAGGAGCAGCGCGCGCTGCCGCAGTCATCGCCGCTGCGCGCGCGCCTGCAGCAGGCGGACCCGAAGAAGCTCAAGATCCAGGTGCTCAACGGCGGCAACGAGGCGGGCGGCATCGCCCGGCGCACCGCGGACAAGCTCGCCGCGTTCGGCTACCAGGTCGTGTTCGTGAACTCCGCGCCCGAGGTCTCCCACACCGTCGTCTACTACAGCACGGGCAACGAGACCGCGGCCCGCACCCTGGCCTCATCGATCCCGGGCACGCAGCTCAAGGCGGACCGGTCGATGGGCAACGCGCTGGCGCTGGTGCTGGGCCCGGAGTACGACGGGCAGGTCGTCGCCCCGGGCACCGCCGAGGTCGCCGAGCCCGAGCCGGAGAAGCTGCCCGCCGACCTCTCGGCGATCAACGGCGGCGACGTCACCTGCGCGTGAACTCGTCCACCGGGGTTCACCGCGGATTCATCCACCAATGGGTGCTTCCGAGGCGGTTGCGTCTAGGCTCGTCGGCATGCGCGAGGCCTACCACAGTGAACTAGGAAAACTTGCCGACCAGCTCGGCGCGATGTGCGCGATGGTCGGCGAGGCGATGGACCTCGCCACGCGCGCTCTGCTGGAGACCAACCTCGGTCTCGCGGAGCAGGTGATCAGCGGTGACGAGAAGATCGACGACGCGCGCTCGGCCTGTGAGGAGCACGCGTACTCGCTGCTCGCCCTGCAGGCCCCGGTCGCCACCGACCTGCGCACGGTCCTCGGCGCCATCCACGCCGCGGAAAGCCTGGAGCGCATGGGCGACCTCGCCCTGCACGTGGCCAAGGCGGCGCGGCGCAGGCACCCCAGCCCAGTCCTGCCCGAGCCGGTCCTCGGCTACTTCGGCGAGATGGGCCGCATCGCCGTCGGCCTGGCCCGCCAGGCCGAGGAGGTCATCCGCACCCAGGACGTCGCCGCCGCCCGCGCCCTCGAGGACGCCGACGACGAGATGGACGACCTGCACCGCCACCTGTTCACGGTGCTCATGGACAAGGACTGGCCCCACGGCGTCGCCGCCGCGGTCGACGTGACCCTCCTCGGCCGCTTCTACGAGCGCTACGCCGACCACGCCGTCTCCGTCGCCAAGCGCGTCGTCTTCGTCGTCACCGGCCGCATGCCCGGCTCGGGCTCGGACCTGGACCCCTAAGACCTGAGACGCCGCCCGTCAGCGGGCGGCTTGGAGCAGGGCGTCCAGTTGTTGGGCGAGCCTCGTGCTGTCGGCGGGGGAGTAGGTAGCCCGCAGGGCGCCGTCGGGGCTGGGGCGGGTCAGGGTGAGGTAGCGGCCCGCGTCGGTGTCGATCCAGCCCAGGTTCCCCGCGTCCACCTCGCGGCCGTGGCGGCCCTTGCCGGTGATGGTGAAGAAGCCGAAGCCCTTGCGGGGGCGTTCGAGCATGGTCGCGGCCATGCGCAGCTGGGCGTCGGCGACTGAGCGGGGGGCGCGGACCGGCTGGGCGAAGCCCCCGCCGCTGGGCACGGTCGCGGCGGGCTGCTCGATCTGCACCGACTGGCCCGGTCCCGGCGATGCCAAGGGCAGCAGGGCGACCAGGGCCCTGGCCAGGCCGGGGGCGCCGACCAGCTCGAAGCGCAGGCTCTGCCCCTCCTGGACCGCCAGCACCCCGGTGTCGCCCGACGCGGCGGCGCGGGCCCTGATCAGCGTGCCCGGCGCGAGCGAGCCGGACACGGCCACGCCGACCTCGTGGTCGGCGGTCACCGTCAGCGCCCGCTCCACGTCCTCGGCCACGCCGTCCGGGCCGATCAGCCCGCGCCTGGCCAGGTCGGTGAACACCGCCCTGGCGATGCGGCCCCGGTCCTCGGCGTACTGCCCGAAGCTCGGGATCTCGAACGGGTAGAGCCTGCAGTTGACGCGCAGCAGCTGCGAGAGCACGTCGACCGCGGCCAGCGACAGCGAGAAGGACCGGTTCATCAGCCGCCGATCACCGGCGGCGCGGTCATCTCCGAGGTGCCGAAGACCTCGTCGGGGTCGGCTTCGACCAGGTAGGACGGCCGCTGGTGCTCTTCGTCCTCCCCGCCCTGGCCCCGGGCGCCCGTCGCGCCCATCCCGCCCATCCCGGCGCCGCCGCCACGGCCACCCGCCGCGCCCGCGCCTGCTCCCGCACCGGCCCCCACGCCGCCGCCGCGGCCCGCGGCGTGCTCAGCCGCCGCACCCGCGCCCGGCCCGAGGCCCATGCCCTTCCCGGCCAGACCGCCCGCACCACCGCCTGCGCCGCCCGCACCACCGCCTGCGCCGCCCGCACCACCACCGGCGCCACCCGGGCCGCCGCCAGGACCGAAACCGGGCCTGCCGCCGCCGAACCCGCCGCCGGCGCCGCCGCGTCCGCCACGGGAGGTGTCGCCGCCCGCGCCGCCAGGGCCCATCGGCAGACCGCCGATGGGCGACATTCCGCCGGGCTGGCCACCGGGACCACCCGGGCCACCGGGATAGCCGCCAGGGGGCGGGAACGGGGTTCCGGGTGTGGACGGGTCGAACCCGCCGGGCGTGGTGCCGCCGCCACCGGGACCGCCGGGCACGGGCAGCGGGACCGACGGCCCGACCGGCCGGGGTCCGCTCCCGTCCGGGCCGGTGCCGGGCGGCCTGCCGGTGTCGCCCGGCGGCGGGGTGAGGCCGGTGTCCGGCCTGCCCGACGGCGGGGTGCCGTTGTCGCTGTTCGAGGGCGTCGTGCCGCTGTCGTTGACGGTGACGTCGGTGTCGCGCGCCTGCTCGACGCCGCGGCCGTCATCGGTGCTGGTCGGGTCGCCGCCGCCGGAGTCGGCCATGCTGGGCGGCGTCGCGAAGGCGGGCATGGTCGACGCCGAGCCGAGCTGGCTGTCGTAGGTGCCCACGACCCGGGCGGCCTCCTCGTGCGCGGCCTGGCTCTCCCGGTAGTCGTTCATGTAGCCCGCGGCCTTGGTGGCGAAGACCATCGGGTTCGTCGTGGTCGCCAGGTCCTGCATGGCCGCGTCGTAGTTGAACGGCTTCTCGTCGGGCATGGTGTTCTTGGCCTCGGTGAGCGCCGTCGAGTGCAGCGCCAGCTGCGTGCCCGCGTACTGCGAGCTCTGCCCGGCCTGCCCGACCCAGTTGCCCACGTTCGCCATGAACTGCCGCGCGGAGTCGCCCGCGGGGCCCTCCCACTCGGTCTGGCTGCTGTTGATCGCCGAGGCCACGTCGGTCTGGAACTTGACCATGGCGTTGCCGGTGCTGGTGTAGGCGTCGCTCATCGCCCCGACCTCCTCGGGACTGACGTCCTGGGTCACCATCGGCTTGAGCGCGGAGTGGTCGTAGCTCATGTAGTTCGTGCACATCATCGCCGGTGGCTGACGCATGTTCACGCCGCCCGCCAGCGCGTCGGCCTGTGCGTTGAGCTGCTGGTTGAACTGCTGATCGATCTCGCTGTTGCGGGTGAACCGCCGGATGAACTCCTCCAGCCAGCCGGAGTCCTCGATGTCCCGGTCGACATCCCGCGCGGCCTCGCTCTGCACCTCGTCGCGCGTCTGCGAGGTGTCCCGCCGGTCGATGTAGTACGGGCTGTTGGGATCACGGGTCGGGTCGTAACCCTGTCCGGTCATCGTCGCTCCACCCTTCCCGCCGTCACGGCAACTCGGGTTCCACCAGCTTCGCGGCCTGGTTCACCGCTGGGCACAGGGCCTTTCCGTCAGCGCCGGTCGCCACGACGTCCACCCGGGAGGTCTCGGTGACCGCCAGGGCGACCGCGCAGGCGGTGCCGCCCACCCCGAGCCGCTCCACCGCGTCACGGCCGTTGACCGTGATCTCCTTGGTATCGCCATCCGCGACGACGTCCTTGAGCCCGAGTTCCTCATAGATCGCGGTGCCGATCGTGTAGCTGTCGCTCACGCTGTCCTTGCGGACCCGCCACCGGCACCCCCGGGCGTCGCCGACCGTCACCTCCGCGCCCTCGGCGGTGATCCCCAACGACGACAGCGCGGCGGCGTCCAGCAGCCCGCAGGGATCGACCGAGGCCAGCGGCGACCCCGGCGCGTCCGTGGAGGTCGTCGGCTCGCCGGTGGGCCCATCGGCCGAGGTCGAGGCCGGGCCGGGCGTCGAGCCGCTGGGATTGGGCACGCCAGGCGTCGTCGGCGAGCACCCGACCGCGCCCACGAGCACGGAGACGAAGGCCACGACGACCACGAGCGGAGTCCTCACAGTGAACGTGCACCTTTCGCGAAGCGTGGTCAGGCGAGCTTGCCCGCGTTGAGCCGGTCGGTCTTCTGGTAGTTCGCCATCGCGGCCTTGATGCCCTCCTCGGCCTCGACGAGGGACTGGCGGAACTGCTTGAGCTGGGTGATGAGCCCCTGCTGGTCCACGGCGACCTCGTGCAGGTACGGCTTCATGGCCTGGGCGTTGTTGGTGCTGCCGAGCTTCGCCTGCTGGGCGAGCAGGTCGAGTTCGAAGGACTGGTTGTCCACCCAGTCGGCCATGTCGTAGATGGCCTTGAGGAGGGCCTCGCCGCCCTGCTCGCTCACCGCGAAGCCGCCGGACTTGGCGGTGGCGGCGAAACCCGCCATGGACTTGCCGATGGTGGCACCGATCCTGGCGCCGCCCGCGTCGTCGATGTACATCGCTGCCCTCCGACCGGTCAGACCCCACGAGCACGGTACCAATCGACCGTGGTCGACGTCCCGGCTGTGACGCTATCGGCGGGTTGCCGGTTCCCGGGTGCGACACGGGCCCCGATCCGGTGCGGATCGGGGCCCGGTGTGGGGTGAGGGCAGGTGCGGGTGATCAGCCGAAGCGGCCGGAGATGTAGTCCTCGGTGGCTTTCTGCGAGGGGTTGGAGAAGATCTGCTCGGTGTGGTCGATCTCGACCAGCCGCCCGGGCTGGCCGACGCCCGCGAGGTTGAAGAACGCCGTCTGGTCGCTCACCCGCGCGGCCTGCTGCATGTTGTGGGTGACGATCACGATCGTGTAGTCCTTCTTCAGCTCCTGGATCAGGTCCTCGATCGCCAGGGTGGAGATCGGGTCCAGGGCGGAGCAGGGCTCGTCCATCAGCAGGACGTCGGGCTGCACGGCGATGGCGCGGGCGATGCACAGGCGCTGCTGCTGGCCGCCGGAGAGGCCGCCGCCGGGGCGCGGGAGCCGATCCTTGACCTCGGTCCACAGGTTGGCGCCGCGCAGGGCGCGCTCGGCGACCTCGTTGAGCTTGTCCTTGTCCTTCTCCCCGGCGAGCTTGAGCCCGGCGACGACGTTGTCGCGGATGGACATGGTGGGGAACGGGTTCGGCCGCTGGAACACCATGCCGATGGTGCGGCGCACGGAGACCGGGTCGACGGTCTGGGCGTAGATGTCCTCGCCGTCGAGCAGCACGCGGCCCTCGGCGCGGGCGCCGGGGATGACCTCGTGCATGCGGTTGAGCGAGCGCAGGACGGTGGACTTGCCGCAGCCGGACGGCCCGATGAAGGCGGTGACGCTGCGCGGGGGCACGGTCAGCGAAACCCTGTCGACGGCGTGGAACTTGCCGTAGTACAGGTTCAGGTCCTTGACTTCGATCCGCTTGGCCATGGCTACCCGCTCACTTGGTCTTCAGGGACGTCAACCGCGAGATCAGCGATCCCAGCACGTTGAACACGGTGATGATGACGATCAGGGTGACCGCGGCGCCCCACACCCTGGCCTCGCCGACGTCGTTGATGACGAGCCGCTCCACGTTCATCAGCAGTGGCAGGGATGCCATGTTGCCGTTGAACGGGTCGTAGTTGATGAACGAGGTGTACCCCACCAGGATCAGCACCGGCGCGGTCTCGCCCATCACCCTGGCGATCGCGAGGGTGATGCCGGTGATGATGCCCGACATCGCGGTCGGGATGACGATCTTGACGATGGTCTTCCACTTCGGGATGCCCAGCGCGTAGGACGCCTCGCGCAGCTCGTCCGGGACGATCTTGAGCAGTTCCTCGGTGGTGCGCACCACGACGGGGATCATCAGCAGCACCAGGGCGAGCGACACGGCGAAGGCGCTGCGCGGCATGCCGAGGGTGGTGACCCACAGGGCGTAGATGAACAGCGCGGCGACGATCGACGGGACGCCGGAGAGGATGTCGACGGTGAAGGTCACCGCGCGCGCCAGCCTGCTGCGCTTGCCGTACTCCACCAGGTACACCGCGACCATGATCGCGATGGGCACCGCGATCACCGCGCAGATCAGCCCTTGCAGCAGGGTGCCGAAGATCGCGTGGTAGACGCCGCCGCCGAACTGGCGCGAGGTCAGGCCCGCCAGCGACTTCTGCCACCAGTCGGGGTTCAGGACGTGGACGAACCCCTTGGCCACCACGGTGATCAGCACCCACGCCAGCGGGGCGAGCGCCAGGGCGAAGGTGCCCCAGATCAGGATGGTGGCCAGCCGGTCCTTGAACCGGCGGCGGGCGTTGATCTCCTGGAAGGCGGGCGGGGCGGCCGGGCGGTCCAGGTCGGTCGCTGTCGTCACTCGTACTCCTTGTGCCGGGCGATGATCCCCCGGGCGAACGCGTTGACGACGAACGTCAGGACGAACAGGACGAGGCCCGCGGCGATGTAGGCGCCCGCGCCGCGGGGGTCGTTGAACTCCGGCGCGGCCCTGGCGATCTTGGAGGCGATGGTGTCGCCGCCGTCGAACAGGCTCCAGCCGAAGTGTTCCGAGGTCGGCGCCAGGATGATCAGCAGCGCGATGGTCTCGCCGAGCGCGCGGCCGAGGCCGAGCATCGAGGCGCTGACGTAGCCCGCGCGGCCGAAGGGCAGCACGGTGGTGCGCACGACCTCCCACTTGGTGGCGCCGAGCGCGAGCGCGCCCTCGACCTGCATGGTGGGCGTGCGGTCGAACACCTCGCGGCTGATCGCGGTGATGATCGGCAGCAGCATGACCGCCAGCACGATGCCCGCGGTGAAGATCGTCTGGCCGATCACCAGGCTGGTGTTGCCGTCGGCGAAGATCGGGACCCAGCTGAGGTTCTCGTTGAGCCACGTGCTGACCGGGGTCAGCGCGGGCGCCAGGACGTAGGCGCCCCACAGGCCGTAGATGATCGAGGGCACCGCGGCCAGCAGGTCGACGAGGTAGGCGAAGGGCCGCGCGAGGTTGCGCGGGGCGTACTGGGTGAGGAACAGCGCGATGCCCAGCGCCACCGGCATGGCGATGACCAGCGCGAAGATCGAGCTGAACACGGTGACCAGCAGCAGGTCGAGCACGCCGAAGGCCAGGCTGTCCGGGTCGGCGCTCCACTCCCGGCTGAACAGGAAGCTCGAGGAGTTCTCCGCGAGCGACGGGATCGCCTGGATCAGCAGGAACACGCCGATGAGGACGATCATGGCGACGACGAGCACGCCGGAGCCGACGGTCAGCGCCTTGAAGATGCGGTCACCCGGGCGGGTGACGATTCTGGTGGCGCCTTCGGCCCGCGGGGTGCCTGCGCCCTGCTCGGTGGGTGTAATCGTCGCCTCCGTCGAGGTGGTGGACGCCGAGCCGCCCCGGCACCCGGATCGGGTGCGCGGGGCGTCCGACTGGCGGCGTCACGGCCGGGGCCGCTGACCGTGGAGCGAGTGTGCCACTGGGACGATCAGGCGATCGCCTTGATGGCGTCGAGCAGCTTGGTCTGGAAGGCCTGCGGCAGCGGCACGTAGCCCGCGTCCACCAGGCCCGCCTGGCCGGTGGTCGCCGCGGTGGTGAGGAACGCCTTCACGGCCTTCGTGGTCTCGGCGTCGTAGCCCTTGGAGCAGACGATCTCGTAGGTGGCCAGGACCAGCGGGTAGGCGCCCGCGGTGTCGCTGGCGTAGAGCGCGTCGAGGTCGATGACCAGGTCGTTGCCCTCGCCCTTGATCTTGGCCGAGTCGATCGCCTTGCCCGCGGTCTCCGCGGTCAGCTCGACGGCGCCGGAGCCGCTGTCGAGCTTGGCCATCGCCAGGTTCTTGTCCTGGGCGTAGGACCACTCGACGTAGCCGATGGCGCCGTTGCCCGCCGCGACGGCCTCGGCGACACCGGCGGAGCCCTGCGCGCCCTGGCCCACGCCGCCGTTGAAGGTCTTGCCCGCGTCCTTGGTCCACGCGCCCTTGGAGGCGGCGGTCAGGTACTTCTGGAAGTTGTCGGTGGTGCCCGACTCGTCACCGCGGTAGACGACGGTGATGGCGGTGTCCGGCAGGGTGGCGCCGTTGTTGAGCGCGGCGATGGCCGGGTCGTTCCACTTGGTGATGCCACCGGAGAAGATCTTGCCCAGCGTCTCGCCGTTGAGCGTCAGGTCGGTCACGCCCTCGACCTTGTGGACGACGGCGACCGGCCCGAAGACCATCGGCAGGTTCCACGCCGGGTTGCCGCCGCAGCGGGTGGCCGCGTCGTCGACCTCGCCCTTGTCCTTCTTCAGCGCCGAGTCGCTGCCGCCGATGTCGACGATGCCGCCGATGAACTGCTTGACGCCCGCGCCGGAGCCGGTGGGGGTGTAGGCCAGCTGCTGACCGGAGCACGCCTGGCCGTAGGCGGCGATGAACGCGTCCATCGCGCCCTTCTGGGCCGAGGAGCCCTCCGCGGTCAGGTCCTTCTTGCCGCCACACTCGACGGCGGCGGTGCCCGTCGGCGCGGGCGCCCCCGACTCCTGGCCCTGGTTCTGCGGGGTGTTGGTGTCGCTACCGCAGGCGGACAGCGCCAAGGCGCCCGCCGCGACCATGCCGAGCACGTTGGCGTACCGCTTCATCTTCACAGGTATTCCTCCAGCAGGAACCTCAATGGCGCGGCGTCACGCTGAGTGCGCCGTATGCCGGGACGCTAAGCAGCAGTAGTGGACGAACGGCCCTGTATAGGTGAACGTGAAGTGAACAAGGCCGTTACTGTGATGGGACCGACGTTCGGTGAGTGAACCTGTGTCCTACCCGTGGCCTGCGCGTTTGCCTGACGTAATCAATTATCCGCCAGATGCCGGAACGGCCGCGTACTGAATGTCAGCGGCTGATCGGGCGAATCCGAGTCGCCGATACACCGCGACCGCTGGCGCATTGTCTGCCTCCACGTACAAAATCACCGAGGTCAGGCCCCGATCGCGGAGGTGGGCGAGCCCGGCCAGGGTGAGCGCGCGGCCCAGTCCGCCGCCCTGGGCGTCGGGGTCGACACCGACGACGTAGACCTCCCCGACGCCGTCGGGGTGCACCTTGGTCCAATGGAACCCGACCACGCGCTCGGCGGTGTCGACGGCCAGGAAGAACCCGTCAGCGTCGAACCAGGGCTCGGCCTCGGTGGCGGCGACGTCGGCCGCGGTGAGCGCGCCCTGCTCGGGGTGCCAGTCGAAGGCGCGCTTGTTGACCGCGACGACGGCGTCCTCGTCGCGGCCCGGCCGGAACGCGCGGACCGAGATCCCGGCGGGCCAGGCGGCCTCGGGCAGCGGGTCGGCGAAGTCCAGGCGCATCTGCCACAGCTCGCGGACCCGCGCCATGCCCAGCCGCTCGGCGATGCGGGCGGCGGCCGGGTCGTCGCCGTGGGACCAGAACCGCACGTCGGCGGGCGCCTGGGCGCGGACCTCGGCGACCAGGGCCGTGCCGAGGCCGCGGCCGCGGTCCTCCGGGCGGACGAGCACCTCGGCGACCTGTCTGCCGAAGGCGTCGCCGCCGGTGTCGAGGTGGGCGTAGCCGAGCAGCCGGTCGCCGACCGCGGCGACCAGGTGCCGCCCGCCGCGGAACTCCCGGGGGACGGGGCCCTCGGGGGTGACCTCGGGTCGGCCGTCGGTGGCGCGCACGGCGAGCAGGAACTCGCGCACCAGGGCGGGGTCGATCTCGGGGTGCCAGGTCAGGTCCACCCGGCCGAAACTACCGGTGGATCACCGGGTGCGGGCGATCAACGCGCGTCGACCTGGTAGGACAGGTCCTCGACCTCGACCTCGCGGCGCACGCCGGACTTGGGCGGCTGCACGAACTTGTAGCCGACGTTGCGCACGGTGCCGATCATCTGCTCGTGCTCGGTGCCGAGCTTGGCGCGCAGCCGCCGCACGTGGACGTCCACGGTGCGGGTGCCGCCGAAGAAGTCGTAGCCCCAGACCTCCTGCAGCAGCTGCGCGCGGGTGAACACCCGGCCCGCGTGCTGGGCGAGGTACTTGAGCAGCTCGAACTCCTTGTAGGTGAGATCGAGCGGGCGCCCGCGCAGCTTGGCGGCGTAGGTCGCCTCGTCGATGACCAGCTCGCCGAGGCGCAGCGCGCCGTCGACGCCCGCGCCCGCGGAGCCGCGCGAGCTGAGCAGCCGCAGCCGGGCGTCGACCTCGGCCGGGCCCGCGCCGGGCAGCAGGATCTCGTCGATGCGCCAGTCGGCGTTGATGGCGACCAGGCCGCCCTCGTTGACCACGGCGATCACCGGGGCGTTGTCACCGCCGCTGGTCAGCAGCCTGCACAGGCTCTTGGCCGCGGCCAGGTCGGTGCGCGCGTCGACGATCACCGCGTCCCGGGAGCCCGCGTCGAGCAGGGCGGTCACCTCGGGGGCCTGCGCGCGCACCGAGTGCGGCAGCAGCATCAGCGAGGGGAGAACGGAGCCGGGCTCGGGGTCCGCGGTGAGCAACAGCAGATCCAGGCTCATCGACGCCTCCTGACGTGATCGCCCGCTCCGCGTCGTTGAGGTGCGGTCCCGCGTGGGGATCGGTAAAGACGATGCGAGGAGAATAAACCGCGCGAGTGGCAATTGTCGCCGGCGTGACGCCTCTGTCACACGGGCGGCCCTGCGCGAGCAGCCTGGCAGGCGCTCTGGCCAGGGCGTGTTACAGCCGGGTAAATCCGCTGCACACCGCCGGAAAACGCAGAATTCAAGGCGTGCGGGGCGATCGGCGAAAATCATTTGTGAACACGGTGTAACCCCGGCTGCCCCCGTCCACCCGGCGGGCCGGGCCCGCGTGACTACGCTTGACGCCGACCGCGGTGGCGAGGCGAGGACGGCTGATGACCACGACGACGAACACCGGCGCGCCCCCCAGGCGCCGCCGCTCCAAGGCGGTGCGCCGGACCATCGTGATCCTGGTGGTGCTGCTCGGCCTGCTGGTGGCCGCGGACTTCGGCGCCGCGGCGATCGTCGAGCACGAGGTGTCCAAGCGCGCGCAGCAGCAGTTCGACCTGCGCGACCACCCCTCGGTGAAGATCGGCGGGTTCTCGTTCCTGGTGCAGGCGGTCTCCGGGGAGTACGAGTCGGTGACCGTCGACGCCCAGGGCGTGCCGGTCAACACCCTGCGCGACGTCGAGGTGCACGCCGAGCTGCGCGGGGTGCAGGCCCCGCTGTCCGACGTCATCGGCGGCACGCTGACCGGGGTGCCGGTGCGCGAGGTGCACGGCCAGGTGCGGGTCAAGGCAACCGACGTCAACCGGGCCATCCAGAGCAACGCCAACCGCGTGGTCGCCTCGATCACCAACCTGACGATCGCGCCGGTGGCCGAGGAGCTCGTGGCCGACCCCGAGGCCGAGGTCACCGCGACCGAGGCCGAGATCGCCGACCGGGCGGGCAAGACCGCGGGCGTCAAGCTGTGCGGGACCGTCGAGGTCGCGGGGCAGACCACGGAGCTGTGCGTGTTCTCCCTGATCGCGCTGGAGAACGGCGGCATCGCCGTGCAGCCCAAGCGCCTCGAGCTGAAGAACTCGATCAGCCGCGCCCAGGTGCCCAAGCCCATCCAGGACAAGGTGCTGCCGCTGTTCGCGGTCTCCCTCGACCCCGGCGAGCTGCCGTTCGCGGTCACCCCGACCGAGGTCAAGGTCGAGGCGGGCGTGCTCGCGGTGCAGGGCACGGCGTCGGGGATCGTGCTGGGCGGGTGAGTCGGTGACCGGGCCCTGGCCGCGGTCGGCACGCTGCTCCCAGCAAACTCCCAGCCGGATTTCCGGCAGAACTCCCAGCGGAACTCCCTGCCAGATTTCCAGCAAAACTCCCAGCGGGACTCGCTAACGGACTCCCGGCGAGACTCCCAGTAGGACCGGCAGTAGGTCCGGCAGCCCAACCAGCCGCCGGACCTGCGCATTCCCCGTCGGGCGACGGCCGCGTCCGCCGTCCCACGAAGTGGACGTGCGGTTCCCAGTCCGAGGAACGGCGGTAGGCTCGCCGCCGTGACTCAGTACCTGACCAGGCGGCGCGCGGTGGACTTCTGCCGCGTCGACAGCAGCCTTTGTCGGGGCACGCGCGCTATGGCGGCATAACTCCGTCCGTACGCCGTTCTCCCAGGTCAGGAAGGTTTGTCATGTCCGCACGCGTCGACCAGCCCCCGCTCCGCGCTGTTCCGCGTCCTTGTCCTGACCGCGCTGGGACCCCTGACCGCATTGGGACCACAGCCACCGCTCCCGCCCTCGCCGCGGCGTTCCCCACGCCGCGCCCGGGTCCCGCCTCGACCGCGAGGCGCATCCGTTGCTGAACCGTATGTCCGTCACGAACAAGGAAGTGGGAACCGCCCGATGAGCCGCGAAGACGTGCTTGTTTCTGCCGCGTGGGCCGAGGAGAACCTCACCACGCCCGGGGTGGTGTTTGTCGAGGTCGACGAGGACGCCAGCGCCTACGACACGGGCCACATCCCCGGCGCGGTGAAGGTCGACTGGAAGAAGGACCTGCAGGACCCGGTGCGCCGCGACTTCGTCGACCAGGCGGGCTTCGAGAAGCTGCTGTCCGCGCGCGGCGTCGGCAACGACGACACCGTGGTGCTCTACGGCGGCAACAACAACTGGTTCGCCGCCTACGCCTACTGGTACTTCAAGCTCTACGGCCACGGCGACGTGAAGCTGCTCGACGGCGGCCGCAAGAAGTGGGAGCTCGACGGCCGCCCGCTCGACGCCGAGGCCGTCTCCCGCCCGGAGACCGCCTACACGGCCAAGCCGCAGGACAAGGCCCTGCGCGCCTTCCGCGACGAGATCGTCGGCGCGATCGACACCAAGAACCTCGTCGACGTCCGCTCCCCCGACGAGTTCTCCGGCAAGCTCGCCGCCCCCGCGCACCTGCCGCAGGAGCAGGCCCAGGTCAAGGGCCACATCCCCAGCGCCATCAACGTCCCGTGGAGCAAGGCCGCCAACGAGGACGGCACCTTCCGCTCGGACGAGGAGCTGCGGGAGCTGTACAAGGAGGCGGGCCTCGACGAGGGCAAGGCGACCATCGCCTACTGCCGCATCGGCGAGCGCTCCTCCCACACCTGGTTCGTCCTCCGCGAGCTCCTGGGCTACGAGGACGTGAAGAACTACGACGGCTCGTGGACCGAGTACGGCTCGATGGTGGGCGTGCCCGTCGAGACCGGCGCCTGAGAGAGGACATCGCACATGAGTTCCTGTGGAGCACCCGAGCAGTCCGCGGCCCTTCCGGCCAACGTGGACCCGGGCAAGGAGATCGTGCTGGACGGAACGGTGACGAACGCGGGCGCGCCGGTGGCCGGGGCCTTCGTCCGCCTGCTGGACTCCTCCGGCGAGTTCACCGCGGAGGTCGTGTCCTCTCCCGAGGGCGTCTTCCGCTTCTACGCCGCCCCGGGGAGCTGGACGGTCCGCGCCCTGCACCGCGACGGCAACGGCGAGGCCACCGTGGCCGCCGAGGGCCCGGGTGTGCACCCGGTCGCCATCTCGGTCGGCTGAGCCCCGCGCTGTGACCGGCAGCCCCCGAGGTCTCCCTCGGGGGCTGCTGTGACTTTGGTTGGGCGTGGGTGTCCGCACGGGCTGCGCGGGCGCGGCAGCCGCTATCCTCCCAGCGTGGAAATCTTCTTCACGGGTCTGCTCGTCCTGATGGGCCTGGCGACCGTGTGGTTCGCGGGCTACGTCCTCTACCGCCTGTACAGCGACCAGCGCTGATGACGGAGGCCCCCATCCCCGGCAGTGGCGACGCGGCCATCCAGGCGGCGGCCGAGCGCGCGGCGCGCACCCGGCACCGGAACCTGCCGCAGTTCGACGACCTGCCGATCCCCGGCGACACCGCCAACCTGCGCGAGGGCCCCGCGCTGCACGACGCGCTGCTCGTCCTGCTCCCGCTGGTGGGGGTCTGGCGCGGCGAGGGCGAGGTCGTCTACCCGACCATCGACGGCCCCTTCACCTTCGGCCAGCAGATCACCTTCGCCCACGACGGGCGGCCCTTCCTCGCCTACGAGTCGCGCACCTGGCTGCTCGACGCCGACGGCAAGGTGATCCGGCCCGCGGCCCGGGAGGTCGGCTGGTGGCGCCCGCAGCCCGACGACACCATCGAGCTGCTGCTCTCCCACAACACCGGCGTGACCGAGGTCTACTACGGCTCCCCCCACTCGCAGACCTCCTGGGAGCTGGTGACCGACCTCGTCGGCCGCACGGCCAGCGCCAAGGAGGTCAACGCGGCCAAGCGGCTCTACGGCCTGGTCAACAACGGCGACCTCGCCTACGTCGAGGAGCGCGCCATGGTCGGGCAGCCGCTGCAGCCGCACACGTCGGCGTACCTGCGCCGCGTCGTCGGCTGAGCGCGCTGGGCTGGCCGGGTCGGCGGGGTCCGGGATGCGGCTGCGCCGGTGCGGGACTGACGCCGTCCTCGTCGAGCTGGGCTCCCTGACCGAGGTCGCCGCCGCCCGGTCCGTGCTGGCCGGGCTCCCGGGCGTGGTCGACGTGGTGCCCGCGGCCCGCACCGTGCTGGCCACCTTCGCCGCCGGGGTCCCGCGCGACCTCGGCGACATCCTCGCCGACCTCTCCGCGCACCCGGCCGCCCCCGGCCGCGAAGTGGTCCTGCCCGCGGTCTACGACGGGCCCGACCTCGCGCTGGTCGCCGAGACCGCCGGGATCTCCCCCGACGACGTGGTCGCCCTGCACACCGGCGCGGAGTACACCGTCGCGTTCACCGGGTTCGCCCCCGGCTTCGGCTACCTCACCGGCCTGCCGGAGCCGCTGCGGCAGGCCCGCCTGGGCTCCCCGCGCACCCGGGTGCCCGCGGGCGCCGTCGGCGTCGCCGGGGAGTTCACCGGCGTCTACCCCCGCGCGTCCCCCGGCGGCTGGCGGCTGCTGGGCAGGCTCGCCGGGCACGCCCCCGCCCTGTTCGACGCCGACCGCGTCCCGCCCGCGCTGCTGACCCCCGGGGACCTGGTCCGCTTCGAGGCCGTCGGATGAGGACCGTGACCGTGCTGGACCCCGGGCCGCTCGCGCTGGTCGAGGAC
This sequence comes from Actinokineospora lacus, assembly GCF_053813445.1. Taxonomy (NCBI): domain Bacteria; kingdom Bacillati; phylum Actinomycetota; class Actinomycetes; order Pseudonocardiales; family Pseudonocardiaceae; genus Actinokineospora; species Actinokineospora lacus. Next base: position 535,122 of record NZ_JBQERA010000001.1, on the reverse strand, counting down.
CTGGGCAGGCCCGGCAACGCCCACCTCGGCGTCCCCCCGTCCGGCGCCCTGGACGCCCCGTCCCTGCGGCTGGCGAACCGGCTGGTCGGCAATGCCGAGGGCGCCGCCGGGGTGGAGTGCGTCCTGGGCGGGCTCCGGCTGCGCGCCGACGCCTCCTGCACGGTCGCGGTGACCGGCCCAAGCGTGCCGGTGGCCGTCAACGGCCGCGACGCGGGCTCGCACACCCCGCTGCACCTGCGCGCCGGGCAGGAGATCGCGCTCGGGTCACCGCGCTCCGGTGTGCGCAACTACGTGGCCGTCTCCGGCGGGTTGGCCGTGCCCGCCCAGCTCGGCTCGCGCTCCACCGACGTGCTCTCCGGCATCGGCCCCGCCCCGCTGGGCGCGGGTGACGTGCTGGCGCTGGGGCCGGTCACCGGGCTGCCCGCCGGGGCCGACGTGGTCGCGCCCGTGCGCGCCCCCGACCGGCTCGCGGTCCCCGTGCTGCTGGGCCCCCGCGACGACTGGTTCGCCGACCCGGCGGCCCAGCTCGGCGCGGCGCGGTGGTCGGTGTCCCCGGAGAGCAACCGGATCGGCCTGCGGCTCCTCGGCCCGGCGCTGACCCGGGCCCCCGGCCACCGCGGGCGGGAGCTGCCCAGCGAGGGCGTGGTGACCGGCGCGGTGCAGGTCCCCGCGAACGGGCGGCCGGTGATCTTCCTGGCCGACCACCCCACGACCGGCGGCTACCCCGTCCTCGGTGTGGTCCCGACCGGGCACCTGGCCGCCTTGGCCCAGGCGCGGCCCGGCACGAAGGTGCGGCTTCAGGCGTACTCGGCCTCGTAGAGCGCGCACAGCTCGGCGGTGAGCTCGCCGGTCTCCGGCAGGGCCACCCCGTCGAGGGAGTTCACCCGGACGATCCGGCGCACGCTGGAGACCAGGAAGACCCCGTCGGCGTCGGTCAGCTCGGCTGCCGCCAGCGGCTCGACCTTCGTCGACCAGCCCGCGCGCTCGGCCGCCCTGAACAGCGCCGCCTGGGTCGTGCCCGGCAGGATGCCGCTGCTCGCGGGCGGGGTGCTCAGCGTGCGGCCGTGCGCGACGACGACCGTCGACGTCGGGCCCTCCAGGACCGAGCCGTCGGCCGCGCGGAAGATCACCTCGTCGGCGCCGACGGCGGCGGCGTGGCGCTGGGCGGCCATGTTCACCGCGTACGAGAGGGTCTTGGCGCCCAGCAGCAGCCACGGCGCGCGCTCGACCAGCTCCGGGTCGAACCCGCGGTCCAGCACCACGGCGGACACCCCGTCGCGGCGCCGCCGCAGGGTGTTCGCCTCGACGGAGAACGCCAGCGCGTAGGCGGTGGGCGTGCCGTCGCCGTACTCCGGGCCGCGGGTGCAGACCAGCTTGACGGCCCACTCACCCGGCTCCGGCCACGCCGCGGCCACCATCTCCACCAGCCGCTCCCACTCCGCGCGGGCGGGCACCGCCAGGTCGAGCATCGCCGCGGAGCGCAGCAGGCGGTCCAGGTGCGGGCCCAGCTCGCGGGTGCGCCCGTCCACCACCAGGATCGTCTCGAAGACACCGTCGCCGCGGGTCAGGCCCAGGTCGTCCACCCGGATGTGCGGGGCCGCCGGGTCGGCGATCGTGCCGTCGAACAGGGCGAGCAAAACCATGCGAACACCCTACGCCGACGGGCGGCATACCATCGGCGGGGTGGAGACCCGGGAGGACCTGCGCAGGACGCTTCACCGCCGCGGCATGCGGATGACCCCGCAGCGCCAACTCGTGCTCGACGCGCTGCTGGAGCTGCCGCACGCCACACCCGAGCAGGTGTGCAGGCACGTGCAGCGCACCACGCCGTCGGTCAACATCACCACCATCTACCGCACGCTGGAGCTGCTGGAGGAGCTGGACCTGGTCCGGCACACCCACCTCGGCCACGGCGCGCCCACCTACTCGCTGCACGAGCACGAGCACGTCCACCTGGTCTGCCACCGCTGCGGCCGGGTCGACGAGTCGCCGCGCGAGCTGATGGACCAGCTGTGCGGAACACTGCGCGAGCGGTACGGGTTCGCACTGGACGCCGCGCACCTCGCGCTGTCCGGCACCTGCCGCGACTGCACCAGGGAGATCACGTGACCTCGCCCATCCTCACCGCCCCCGGCGCCGTGCCCCCGCCGGAGGAGACCGCCGACCCCGGCGTCCCCTGGCACTTCGGCGACCCGTTCGCCGAGCAGCGCGCCGCCACCCGCGGCGCCGGGCTGGTCGACCGCTCGCACCGCGAGGTGGTCGCGGTGCCCGGCGACGACCGGCTGTCCTGGCTGCACCTGGTGATCTCCCAGCACGTCTCGGCCCTGCCCGACAACGCCGGGTGCGAGGCGCTGGTGCTCGACAGCCAGGGCCGGGTGGACGCGCACCTGCTGCTGGCCCACGTCGGCGGGACGGTGTGGCTGGACACCGAGGCGGGCGCCTCGACCATCGGCGCGCGCGGCGGGCTGCGGGTGCCGCTGCTGGAGTACCTGGAGCAGATGCGGTTCTGGTCCAAGGTGGAGCCCCGCGACGCCACCGGGGAGCGGGCCGTGCTGAGCCTGGTCGGCCCGCAGACCGCCGCCGTCCTCGCCGCCGCGGGCCTGCCCGCGCCCGAGGGCGGGTACGCCTGCGCCCAGGGCGCGGACGTGATCGTCCGCCGGATGCCCTGGCCCGGCCCGGACGCCGCCGACCTCCTCGTGCCCCGTGCCGGGCTGGCCGACTGGTGGGCGCGGCTGAGCGGCGCGGGCGCGCGCCCGATGGGCAGCCTGGCGTTCGAGGCGCTGCGGGTCGAGGCGCTGCGGCCCCGCCTCGGCGTGGACACCGACGAGAAGACGATCCCGCACGAGGTGTCCTGGGTGCCCTCGGCCGCGCACGTCGCCAAGGGCTGCTACCGCGGGCAGGAGACGGTCTCCAAGGTGCACAACGTGGGCCGCCCGCCCCGGCGGATGGTCCTGCTGCACCTCGACGGCGCCGCCGACGAGCTGCCCGAGCCCGGCGCCGCGGTGCGCGCGGGCGAGCGGGTCGTCGGCCGGGTCGGCAGCGCGGTGCAGCACCACGAGCTGGGCCCGGTCGCCCTGGCGCTCGTCAAGCGCTCGGTCGACCCGGCCACGGAGCTGACCGCGGGCGGCGCGGCGGCGTCGATCGATCCGGACTCCGTTCCGCCGGACACCCCGGGCGCGGGCCGCGCGGCTGTCCAGGGCCTGCGGGGGTAGTGGCAGGATCGGCGGCATGTCAGCGACGACGAGCCCCGGCACGGTGATCACCGTCGCCCCCACCGGGGCCGAGCACACCAAGGCCGACGTCCCCAACCTCCCAGTGACCCTGGACGAGCTGGTGGAGACCGCCCGCGACTGCGAGCGGGTCGGCGCCGCCATGATCCACATCCACATCCGCGACGACGAGGCCAGGCCGACCCTGGACCTCAAGCGGCTCACCGACACCGTCGCCGCCGTCCGCGAGCAGACGAACCTGATCGTGCAGCTCTCCACCGGCGGCGCGGTCACCGACCCGGAGGCCGACCGCCTGCGCGTCCTCGACGCGCTGCCCGACTCCGCGTCCTGCTCGATGGGCACGGTCAACTTCGGCGACGACGTCTTCCTCAACCGGTGGGAGTTCATCGTCGAGCTGCACGAGCGGATGCGGGAGCGCGGGATTCTCCCGGAGTACGAGATCTTCGACATCGGCCAGCTGACCTCGCTGCACCGGCTGCTGGACAAGCACGGCCCGCCCGCGGGCGGCCACGTGCACGTCGACCTGGTGATGGGCGTGCCGGGCGGGATGCCGGGCGACACCGAGACCCTGGCCGCCGCCCTGCGCCTGATCCCCGACGGCGCGACCTTCTCGGCCACCGGGGTGGGCCGCGCTACCCTGCCGGTGCTGTTCGGCGCCCTGTCCGCGGGCGGCCACGTCCGGGTCGGGATGGAGGACACCATCTCCTACGCCCGGGGGGAGCGGGTCAAGGACAACGCCCAACTGGTCGCGCGCGCATCCGGGCTGGCCCGGATCGCGCAGCGCCCCCCGGTCGCCCCGGACGAGGCACGGCGACTCCTGGGGGTGGCGGGCCGGGCCCCCGCGTCGGCATGATCTGGCGATCGAGCACTCTTTGACGGAGGATGGCCTGGTGATCGAAGTCCGCCCGGGTGGGCGCAGGCGCATCGACCGGGTCCTCGCCCCGGACTATGTGGCCGACCTGGAGCGCCTGGACCTCGGCGAGGTCCGCGCCCGCCGCGACGACGCAGCCCAGGAGGAGACCGACCTGTCCTACCTGCGCAGGCTCCTGCACGCGCGCATCGACATCGTGCGCGCCGAGCTGCGCAGACGCGCCAGCGGCGGCGCCTCGATCGTCGACCAGCTGGCCACGATCCTCGCCGACAACGCCGTGGGCCCGGCGATGGGCTCCGGCCGCCACCAGAACATGGAGCCCTCCCGCGCCGAGGCCCACCGCCGCCACGTCGAGGCCCTGGTCTCCGACGCCGACCTCTCCGACGTCGCGAACCTCCCCGACGAGCGCCTGGCCCTCGCCCTGCACACCTACGAGGACGAAGAAGCCTCGGTCTCGACCCGCAGGCGTGAGGTCCAGGTCGTCATGGACCTGCTGAACGAGCAGATCGCGGGCCGCTACCGCTCCGGCACCGCCTCGGTGGACGACCTCCTGGCCGCCGAGAGCGCCCGCCCCGAACCGCGGGAGCCGTCCTGAACCCCGGCGTGAACCCCGTCCTGGTCGAAGTCCTGCGCTCCGGTTTCGTCGAGTCGGCGCACCGCGGGTCGGTGGTCGTCCTGTCCCCCGACGGCGAGGTCCGCCTGGCCATCGGCGAGGTCGCCGAGCCGGTCTTCACCCGCTCGTGCAACAAGCCCCTGCAGGCGCTCGGCCTGCTCAGGGCGGGCCTGGAAGTCCCGGACGACGCCGACCTGGCGGTCGGCTGCGGCTCCCACAGCGGGGAGCCCGAGCACGTCCACCAGGTCGTGGGCATCCTCGACAAGTCCGGGCTGTCCGAGGCCGACCTCGGCTGCCCTCCCGACTGGCCCATGAACGAGGCCGCCCGCAACCGGGTCATCGCGGGCGGCGGCGGCAAGCGCCGCGCCGCGATGAACTGCTCGGGCAAGCACGCGATCATGCTGGCGGCCTCCGCGCAGCGGTCCTGGGAGACGATCTCCTACCTCGACCCGGACCACCCCGCCCAGCGGGCCATCGCCACCACGGTGACCGAGATGACCGGCGAGGACATCCACACCATCGGCGTCGACGGCTGCGGCGCCCCCCTGTTCGCCCTGACCCTCACCGCCCTGGCCACCGGCTACACGGCCCTGGTCCGAGCCGCTCCCGGCACCCAGGACCGCCGCGTGGCCGACGCCATGCGCGCGCACCCCCACCTGGTGGGCGGCACCGACCGCGACGACACCGAGCTGATGCGGGCCATCCCCGGCCTGCTGGTCAAGGGCGGCGCCGAGGGCGTGCACGCCATGGTCCTGCCCGACGGCACCGCCATGGCCATGAAGATCGATGACGGCGCGCCCCGGCCGCGGACCCCCATCCTCGTCGGCGTCCTGCGCGCCCTGGGCTACGACGCCCCTGAGCTGGAGGACAAGGCGGAGCGCGACATCATGGGCGGCGGGGTCCCGGTGGGCGCCGCGCGCCTGCGCGAGGGACTGCTGGACGGCCTCCGGTAGCCGGGGCTCACTGCATCCGCTCGCGCACGGCGAGGTCGCTCCAGAACTCCCGCAGCCGGTCGAACCGCTCGGCCACCGCGCCGGGGTCGGGCTGCTCGATGGCGTCCAGGATGGCGTTGACGTCCTCGGCCGAGGTGTCGTCCTCGACATCGCCCATCAGCTCGACCAGGCCGCCGTAGTCCAGTTCGACGGCCGAGCCCTCGTGGAAGTTGGCGAGCCACCGCGAGGTGTCGAGCAGCACCTTCGTCGGCCCGGACTCCCCGAACGTCGACTCCGCCAGGTCGTAGGCGCGCTGCACGCGCTGCCGGGCCACCCGCATCGACACCAGCCAGTGCACGGTCAGCTCGGCGCCTTCGCCCGAGACCACCCGCTCCTCGGGCTTCACCAGCACGAACCAGGGCAGCGGCACGGTCCACGTCGTGGACACCACGTGCACGGCGCCGCTCGGCATCTCCCCGAGCACCGTCCCGGCCTTCTGCCGCAGGCGCTCCGCCGACTCCCCGAGCGTCGCCATGCGCAGCGGCACCCCGGCTGTCGACAGGAACCCCACGACCGCCGCCGCGGACCGCGGCCGCAGGTCGAGCGGGCACACCAGCAGGCTGTCGCCAGAGGACTCGGGAGACACCTCGGAGGAGCGCACGGCCAGGACGTCCCGCACCGGCAGCGGCGAGCCATCCGCCCGCTCACCAGGCAAAGCCGCGGGCACACCGTTCTCTTGTGACTTAAGCCACATCAGCCGCTCGTGCACCCCCGCCTCCGCCCGGGAGAGCGGGGAGCGCTCGGCCATATGTCGCAGTCGATCACGGTCGGCGGCCGGAAAAGCCGACAACGGTTCGTACACCCGCAGGTAGGCGACGAACGGACGAGGCACGCTCCCATAGTTCCACGAACAGCGCCGGACCGAGCGTGGGGGAGGCGGAGTCGGGGTGTCGGGTTCTGCACACCGAGCCGCGTCGCATCGAACCCCTTCGGCACGGTACGGTAGTTACCAGGAATCAACTGTCGACATCTACGGGGCCGCCGTTCCCCCGGCCGCCCCGTCACCTGTGCGAGGGGGTCGAGCCATGGGGCGCGGCCGAGCCAAGGCCAAGCAGACAAAGGTGGCCCGGGAGCTCAAGTACAGCAGCCACCACATGGATCTGGACGCTCTTCAGCGCGAGCTGTCGAGTGAGCCCAGGTCCTCCAGTGGGGGCTCCGACTCTGAGCGAATCGAGTCCGACGAGTACGACGACGACGGGTACGACGACTACCGTCGTTGACTCAGCCCCGGCACCGGGGGTTTGGTGTCGGGGTCCCTGTCGTTTCCCCTCGCAAGCCGGAAAGGCCACCCCGTGACAACGGGGTGGCCTTCCATTGCGACTCATGAGGCTTTGGCGTGCTCGCCGCGGCTGAGTGGGTTCGGCTCCGAGGTCGGCCGCCGCACGACGCGGTCAGTACGGGGTCGCCCGGGAGTTCGCGACCGATCAGGACGAGGCAGGCCGCCCCAGCGGCACCGATCGCCTCGCCCTGGTCGGTGACGATCCCCCCGGCGGCTCCGGTGGGCACGTCGGCATCGCGCCGCGCGGCCTCGGCTAAGGGCACCGGAAAACCGGGGCCCGCTGGGATGCCGGCTGGGATGCCGGCTGGAATATCAGGCTGGGATGCCGGCTGAGTTGCCGGCCTGACGGCGAGTCCACCCGTGGACACGCCGATCAGGTCCGCGCCCGCGAGGTCTCGCGGTGCGCCCGCCATAGTCCAGTCCGGTCGCGGAGACGCGCGCCGGTGTTCCCCGGCGAGCGCTGTCTCAGCCCAGGTCCGGGCGCCTGCGCGTCTGCTTGGTCGCCGCGCGCTTCTTCTTCGACTCCAGGCGGCGCTCGCGCGCACCCCGGCTGGGCTTGGTCGCCCGGCGGGCGGGCGGCGGCGGCGCGGCGGCTTGGCGCAGCAAAGCCGCCATGCGCTCACGGGCCGCCTCGCGGTTGGCCAGCTGCGCCCGGAACTCGCTGGCCGCGATCGTCAGCACCCCGTCGACCAGCCGGTTCGCCAGCCGCTCGAGCAGCCGCGCGCGGACGTGGTCGGGGATCGACGGGGAGTTGGCCACGTCCAGCGACAGCTCCACGCGGCTGTCGGCGGTGTTGACGCCCTGCCCGCCCGGCCCCGACGAGCGGGAGAAGCGCTCGCGCAGCTCGGCCGCCGGTATCACCAGCGACCGGGAGACAACCAGTTCACCAGGCACACCTACGAGGATGCCGCACCGGGGAAGTCAATTGACGCCGAACCCCGGCAGGGTGGCGATCTGCACCATCGCGGTCTGGTCGAGCAGCGGCTGCCGCCGCCACGGCGGCCCCGACCCGCCCACGTCCATGACGACGACGACCAGGCCGTCCGGCCGCACCGCGCGCAGCCGCGAGGTGGGCGAGGAGTCCGCCGCCTCGGGCGCGTTCGTGAAGGTCAGCATGGTGCCGTCGCCCAGTCGCCAGGTCTCGCAGGGCGGGCCGTTGTCATGGGAGACACACAGCTCGGACTCGTAGACCCGGCCCACGCTCACGGTGACCACCACCGTCCGCCGGGCGCGCTCGGGGGTGACGAGGTCGAACCGGGCCGTGCCGCTCCGGTCGAAGGCGTGCCACGGGCGGCCCTGCCCCTCCTTCGCCAGCGCGGGCCACTCGACCTTCCCGTCGCGCAGCGCGGCGCCGAGGCGTTCCACGGCGGCCGGGCTCAGCACGGTCCCGGCAGGCACTGTCGCGGTCGGCGGTGTGTTCCGCGCGGTGGTCAGCGACGGCGGTGGCGCCTGGTTCCCCGGAACCGGCCGCGTCGGCTCCGCGACCGGCGCCGCCGTCTCCGTTCCCGACCTTGGCCCCGGCCCGTCGACGGTGACCGACCCGGCGGGCCCCACCTGGCCGGGCATCCCGTAGGTGGACCCGGCCACCGCGGCCACCCCGATCACCAGCGCGGCCACGGCGGTGGCCGCGCCGCCGACCGCGGCCGCGCGCCGGGCCCGCAGCCTGCGCCTGCCCTCGCCCAGGACCGCCTCCGGGTCCAGCCGCAGCGGCGGCTCCTGCCCGACCGCGAGGTCGAGGAGCCGCTTCAGTTCCCGCTCGTCGCTCATCAGGCGTCCTCCAGCACAGGCCCGTCGGCGAGCAGCGCCCGCAGCGCGGCGAGCCCTTTCGCCGCCTGGCTCTTGATCGTGCCCTCGCTCCTGCCCAGCGCCCTGGCCGTCTCGGCGACCGACAGGTCCTCCCAGTACCGCAGCACGACCACCGCCCGCTGACCCGGTGGCAGCCGGGCCAGCGCCCGGCGCACGTCCAGCGCCTCGGCGGTGCCCGGCGGGGCCATGACGACCTCGGGCACGGTGTCCACAACGGATTCACGGCGCCGGAACGCCCGGCGCGACTCATCGATCGCCGTGCGCACCATGACCTTGCGGGCGTAGGCGTCGATGGCGTCGGCGCGGCGCAGCCGCGGCCACACGACGTAGATCTTGGCCAGGGTGGACTGCACCAAGTCCTCCGCGCGGTGCCAGTCGCCGCCGCACAGCAGGTACGCGGTGCGGCGCATCACCGCGGCCCGGCTGTCCAGGAACTCCCGGAACCCGGCGTCCCGATCCCCCACCGGCACCTCCTCCCCCTCACCCCTACTACGTGCGCGGGGGCGCGGGAGGTTGCCTAGGGCCTGCCCTAGAACCTCGGGTGGTCCCCGCGCAGCTCGGCGCGCGGCTGGGAGTCGTCGGGGTCGGGGCGGACCTCGCCCAGCACCCAGGCGGGCACGTGGCGCGCGGTCAGCATCGCCAGCGCCCGGTCGACGTCCTCGGGGGCGACGACGGCGACCATGCCGACGCCCATGTTGAAGGTGCGCTCCATCTCCACCCGCTCGACCCGCCCGCGCTGGGCGATCAGCGAGAACACCGGCTGCGGCGTCCAGGTGCCCCGGTCGATGGTGGCCTTGAGCCCGTGCGGGATCACCCTGGCCAGGTTCGCGGCGAGCCCGCCGCCGGTGATGTGGGCGAAGGTGCGCACCTCGGCCTCCTGGGCCAGCGCCAGGCAGACCTTGGCGTAGATGCGGGTGGGCTCCAGCATCTCCTCGCCCAGCGTCCGCCCGAACTCCTCCACGTGCCCGGACAGCGGCATCCGCGCGATGTCCAGCAGGACGTGGCGGGCCAGCGAGTACCCGTTGGAGTGCAGCCCGGAGGAGCGCATCGCGATCAGCGCGTCGCCGGGGCGCACCCGGTCCGGGCCGAGGATCGCCTCGGCCTCGACCACGCCGACGCCGGTGGCCGAGAGGTCGTAGGCGCCGTCGGTCATCAGCCCGGGGTGCTCGGCGGTCTCCCCGCCCAGCAGCGCGCAGCCCGCCTGCACGCAGCCCTCGGAGATGCCCTTGACCAGCGCGGCGATCCGGTCGGGCAGGACCTTGCCCACGGCGATGTAGTCCTGCAGGAACAGCGGCTCGGCCCCGCAGACCACCAGGTCGTCGACGACCATGGCGACCAGGTCGATGCCGACGGTGTCGTGCACGTCGAGGGCCTGGGCGACGGCGATCTTGGTGCCGACGCCGTCGGTGGACGAGGCGAGCACGGGCTCGCGCCAGCGGTCCAGCCGGAGCTTGAACAGCCCGGCGAAACCGCCGATCCCGCCCAGCACCTCCGGCCTGCTGGCCTTGGCCGCCCAGGGCTTGAGCTTCTCGACGGCCTCGTCGCCCGCCTCGATGCTCACCCCAGCCGCTGCGTAGGTCGCGGGCCCGGTCGACTGCGGGTCGGTCACTGAGATCTCCGGAATCTAGAAAGTCCTAGGGACGCGTCAACGCATCCGAGGCACCGTACCCGGCGGCCAGGAGCGGCTCGGCGTCCCCCGCCACACCCTTCTCCAGACCTTCGAGCAGGTGCTTGCCGATGCGGGCGTCGTCGGGCAGCGGAATCGGGTAGTCGCCGTCGAAGCACGCCGAGCACAGCCGGGTGCGGGGCTGCTCACTGGCCTGCACCAGGCTCTCCAGGCTGACGTAGCCCAGGGAGTCGGCGCCGATGGAGCGCCGGATGCCGTCGGCGTCCAGGCCGTTGGCGATCAGCTCGGCGCGGGAGGCGAAGTCGATGCCGTAGAAGCACGGCCAGCGCACCGGCGGCGAGGCGATGCGCACGTGCACCTCCAGCGCCCCGGACTCGCGCAGCATCCTGACCAGCGCGCGCTGGGTGTTGCCGCGCACGATGGAGTCGTCGACCACGACCAGGCGCTTGCCGCGGATGACGTCGCGCAGCGGGTTGAGCTTGAGCCGGATGCCGAGCTGGCGGATGGTCTGCGACGGCTGGATGAAGGTGCGCCCGACGTAGGCGTTCTTCACCAGGCCCGAGCCGTAGGGGATGCCGCTGGCCTGGGCGTAGCCGATGGCCGCGGGCGTGCCGGACTCCGGCACCGGGATCACCAGGTCGGCCTCGACCGGGCACTCCGCGGCCAGCTTGCGCCCGATCTCCACCCGCGTGGCGTGCACGGAGCGCCCGGAGATCGTGGTGTCCGGGCGGGCGAGGTAGACGTACTCGAACAGGCAGCCCTTGGGCTCCGGGGTGGCGAAGCGGCTGGAGCGCAGCCCGTCGGCGTCGATGGCGATCAGCTCGCCGGGCTCGACCTCGCGGACGAACGACGCGCCGACGATGTCCAGGGCCGCGGTCTCGCTGGCCACCACCCAGCCCCGCTCCAGCCTGCCCAGCACCAGCGGCCGCACCCCGTGCGGGTCGCGGGCGGCGTAGAGGGTGGACTCGTCGGAGAAGACCAGGCAGTACGCCCCGCGCACCGTCGGCAGCAGCTCCAGCGCGGCCTGCTCGATGCCCTTGTCGGCCGCGGCGGCGGCCAGCAGCCCGGTCATCAGGTCGGAGTCGGTGGTCGCGCCGCTGGTCGTGGTCAGGCCCAGTTCCCTGGCCTTCTCCATCAGCTCGGCGGTGTTGACCAGGTTGCCGTTGTGGCCCAGCGACAGCCCGCTGCCGGTGGCCGTGGTCTTGAAGGTCGGCTGGGCGTTCTCCCAGGTCGTGGACCCGGTGGTGGAGTAGCGGCAGTGCCCGACGGCGACGTGCCCGCGCAGCGAGACCAGCACCTGCTCGTCGAAGACCTGGCTCACCAGGCCGAGGTCCTTGAACACCACGATCTGGCGGCCGTCGGACACGGAGATGCCCGCGGCCTCCTGCCCTCTGTGCTGCAGGGCGTACAGGCCGTAGTACGTGAGCTTCGCGACTTCCTCACCTGGGGCCCAGACACCGAACACGCCGCATTCCTCACGCGGGTCGGGGTCGGGCGAGTCGTGTGGAGAAGGGGCTGTCGAGAACTGGTCGGAGACCAACGAGTGCTCCCTGTCGACGACATCAGCCTGCCTTCGCAGTGTAGGCGGTCGATGGCTGTGCTCCGACCATCAGAGGGTGTGCCGCGTCACGCCGGTAGCGTTACCCAGCGTGTCCCGCCGCACCACGCTGATGGCTGTGGGCTGCCTCCTGGTCGTCGCGGTGGCGGTCGGCTTCCTCGTGCCCTTCCCGAGCCCGGCCGCGGTCCGCGACTGGGCAGCCGCCGCGGGCTGGGCGACGCCGGTGCTGTTCCTGCTGGCGTACTCGGTGCTGGCCGTCGCCCCGATCCCGCGCACGGTGTTCAACCTCTCCGCTGGGCTGCTGCTCGGCGAGCTGCTGGGCGTGGCGGTGGCGATGGTGGCCACCGGGTTCGCCGCGAGCCTGGCGTTCCTCCTGACCCGGCGGCTGGGCAGGCGCGCGATGGCGCCGCTGTTGGAGCACGGCGCCGTCCGGGCGGTGGACGCGCGGCTGCGCTCGGGCGGGTTCGCCGGGGTGGTGTCGCTGCGGCTGATCCCGGTGGTGCCCTTCGCCCCGGTCAACTACTGCTGCGGGCTCTCCACGATCGCGTGGCGCCCCTACCTGGCGGGCACGCTCGTCGGCAGCCTCCCCGGCACGGCCGCCGCGGTGGTCCTGGGCGACGCGCTCACCGGCACCACCCCGCCCGAGCTGCTGGTGATCTACGGCGTGCTGGCGGTCGCGGGCGGCCTCGGGCTGTACCGGGCGCTCAAGCGGACGCACCCGGAGGCCGTTCAGGAGAACCGCACGACCGGCAGGTAGGCGGCCAGGTCGGCGCGGCTGCCCGAGGCGGTGACCCGGGCGGCCGCCACGGCGTCGGCCCAGCCCAGCCTGCCGGTGGCGAGTTCGAGCCAGGTGCGCGGATCGGTCTCGACGACGTTCGGCGGGGTGCCCCGGGTGTGCCGGGGGCCCTCGACGCACTGCACGGCCGCGAACGGCGGCACGCGCACCTCGACGGTGCGCCCGGGCGCGGTCTGGGCCAGTGAGCGCAGGCTCAGCCGGACCGCGGCGGCCAGGGCCGGGCGGGCGGGCCGCTCGCCGCCGTCGAGCCAGGGCAGGACCTCGGTGACGGCGGCGCGCAGGGCGTGGGCGTCGACGGTCCTCACCCGGGGGTCACTCGTCGCTCTCGGTGAGCAGTTCCTCGACGTGGTGGGTGAGCTTGCGGGCGTCGGCCGGGGAGATGGTCGTCCACAGCTCGCCGTCGGGGGCGGGCCTGCGGATCTGGACGTAGCGGCCCGCGTCGGTGTCGAAGAAGGAGACCACCCGGTCGCGGCGGACCCGGCGGCCGAGGCGGTCGCGGACGGCGGCGCCGAAGTTGCCGGTGTTGACCACGTCGCCGATCATCTCGGCCAGCGCGGTGGCGTCGTCGCCGCGGACGCCGCGGGCGTGCAGCCCGGCCTCGAAGCCGCGGGCGGTGCCGTCGCCCTGGGCGGCGGCCTCGAAGTCGGCGGTGCGCAGCGTGACCGACCGGCCGGGACCGGCGGGCGCCGAGGGCAGCGCGCCCACGGCGGCGGCGGCCAGGCCCAGCGCGGAGATCGGGCTCAGGGTGAGCGTGTCGCCGGCCAGCACGGCCAGCGCGGCCGTGTCGGCGGCGGCGCAGGCCAGCAACCGGACGCCGCGCCCGGCCCACAGCCTGCCGTCGACCTCGCGCTCGGGCCGGGCCAGCAGCCCGAACAGCTCCGCCAGCCTCGGGTCCTGCCGGTCGATGCCGCGCTGGGCCAGCCCGGCCCAGACGCCGTCCTCGATCGCGGCGCGCTCCTCGTGGGTCTTGCCCGGCGAGGGCACCTTGACGATCAGCGGCATGGCGCCGAGCGACAGGTGCTCCCACAGGATGTCGAACTCCAGCGCGGAGAGCGAGACCGGCTCGCTGTCGACCTCCGCCGCCATGAACGGCATCACTTCTCTGGGGTGTCGCCGATGACCGACGAGGAGACGATGCGCTCATCGCCCCAGACGTCCTCGGTCTCGACCAGGTAGTCGGCGAGCTCGTACTCGTGGTCGTCGTCGCCGTTCGCGCCGCGGCCGCCCGCCATGCCGCCGCCCGCGCCCATGCCCGCGCCGCCGCGACCGCCCGCGCCGGAGGTCACGCCGGCGCCGCCGGGACCGCCCGCGCCGCCGATGACACCGCCGCGGCCGAGGCCGGACTCCGCGCCCATGCCCGGGCGCAGCGGCTGGCCGGTCTGGCGGGTGCCGTCAGCACCCGCGCCGCCCGCGCCACCGAGACCGCCCGAGCCCAGGCCGCCCGTGCCCTGACCGCCCGCGCCGAACCCGCCCGATCCGCCACGCGGACCCAGACCGCCGCCGGACGGCGAGCCGGGGCCGCCGGGCAGCGGCAGGCCGGTGGGGCCCGCGCCGCCGGGCAGGTACCGGTTCGCGCCGGTCGGCGCCGTGGTGGGGGCGGGCACGCCGGGGGTGACCGGGGTGCCCGGGGCCTGCGCGTAGCCGGAGGGGGTGGTGCCGGTCGGCGGGGCGTAGCCCGTGGGCGTGGTGACCCCGCCGCTGGGCGGGGTGGTCGGGGTGTGGCCGGGGGTGCCGCCGGGCACCGCAGTGTAGCCACCGCCGCCGCCGGAGGGCGGGGCCGTCGGGGTGTAGCCCGCGGGAGCCGTGCTCCCCGAGCCGCCGGAAGGCGCGTACCCGCCGCCGCTGAAGGTGGCCGCGGCCGTGCCGGTGCCACCGGAGGGCGCGGGAGTGGCCACCACGACGTCCGGCGGGGGCACGAACTCGCCGAGGGTGTTGCGGTTGAACTCGCTGCTGTTGGAGTAGGAGTCCATGGTGTCGACGGCCTTCTGCGAGGCCGCGTCCTGCTTGGCCTCCTGGGCCTCGTGGTCGGCGGCCTGCGAGACGACGGCCGCGGCGGGCCCGAGGTTGCCCGTCAGCGCCGCGGCGCCCGCGGCGACCTTGGCCCAGCCCGAGGGCGCGGGCGTGGTGACCGCGACCGGCTCGGGCATCTCGGCGCGGGCGCGGGCGATCATGTCGGCCTGGTACTCGGTGGAGGCGCGCATCCCGCTGGCGCCGGTCTGCGCGTCGACGGCCCACTGCTGCAACGGGTTCAGCGCGCTCTGGGCGCCATCGGCCGCGGCGCCCTCCCAGGTGGCGGCCATGGTGGCCAGCTTGGCGTTGAGGTCGGCGTCGATCTCGCCGAGTTCGGAGAGCAGGGTCTCCCAGTACTCCGTCTGCGGGGTCGACGCGGCGGGCCCGGGGCCCTCGTTGATCATCCGGTGCAGCTCGGGATGGTCGTATCCGCGCCAGCGGTGCATGGTCATCGCCGGATCACCTGCCCCACATGGCGGCGTTCGTGCCCTCGGTCATGGTGTACGCGTCGTTCGCGGCCTTCAGCGCGTCGATGGCGCCCTGGAGCTGGCGCTCGTAGCCGCGCAGGCAGGCGATGGCCGAGTCGGCCGCGCCGCTGTTGGTCCGCTCGGCGAACTGCGCGGCCGTCTCCCCGCTGACGGGGTCACCGGCCCACTCGCGCACCGGGAGGCCGTCGAGGGCCCTGACCTTCGCCATCACGCGCTCGTGTGCGTCCCGGAAGGCCGCGAGCGCGCCCGGGATGGCGGACGGCTCGATCTTCAGGGTCTGGGTCCCGGAATAGGCGGGCGGCGCTGGTACGGCCGAGCCCCCTCCGCCATCGGCTAGAAACACCTGCGGCTCCCTCGTCCTGTGCGATTGCGACGACTTTAGCTGTGATGGCGACGGATGCGGAATGGTTCCCACCGACTTGGTGGAACCGTGCGCCCTTCACCACCGGTGATCGAGCGCATACGATAGGCGGCCCAACGTGAGATACGCCTTTCGGAGTAGCGGATGCACCAGCCGGAGATCACCCTCGACATGCGTGTCGCCGCCCGCGCCAACCCCGGCAGCTGGCTCCACGTCATCGACCCGGCCTTCGGCCCGGACGAGGAGGTGCCGCCGTGGGGGGTCGTGGGCGCCTACCCGGTCGACGCCTCGGGCGAGATCCAAGAAGTCTTCCGCCCCAACGCCGACTACCGCCCCTCCCCGCACGCGCTGCGGATGCCGCTGCCGTCCAACGAGGTGGAGGAGGTGATGCAGCTCGTCAGCACCCGCCACCTCGAGCGGCCCGCCCTCCTGCCCGCCCTGCGCGCGGCGAAGCTCCTGGTCTACTCGCGCGACGGCCAGGACACCGCGGTGACGGCGTTCCCCGACCTCGACGGCCGGGTGATGGTGCCCGCCTGCACCTCGGTGGCCCGCGTGCCCCGCCAGTGGCCCGGGTGGCGCGAGGTGACGGGCTCCACGCTGGCCCCGCTGCTCAACGGCTACCCGCTGGTGGTCAACCCCGCCGGTCCGATCACCGCCATCGTCCCCGCGTCGGATCTGCTGGGGCAGCTGGGCTAGGCCGTGTTTCAGATGTGGAGCACGGCATAGCCGCGCCAGTCCACCCGCAGGCGGCACGGCCGGACACACCCGAATACAACACCGGTATTAGGACGATCCGTCCGCACCGCCGGCGAGCGGACTGATCACGACTCTGCCACCCCCCACATCTGAAACACGACCTAGAGCCGCGTCAACAGCGCCCCCCAAGCCGCGCCCGGGAACCGCAGCAGCGGCCCGACGTGCTTGCTGTCGCGCACCAGCCACCCCGCGGGCGCCTGCGCGACCTCGACACAGTTCCCGTTCGCCGCGCTCGCGCCACTGCGGCGCCAGCGGGCGGGCGGCTCCGGCTCAAGGGACCCCATTGTCCTCTCCGTCCGCGTACAGCCTGCCGCCTTGTGGGGCGACGGCTGCGGCGATTCTCCCGCACGCGGCCGAGTGCGGGCGAGGGCCGAGCGGACGGGACCAGACGGCTCAGACCGGGTCCTCGGCGTACAGCTCCGCGGACAGGGCGGAGATCACCGCCCGCGACTCCTCGGCGGACAGGGCCGTGTCGGACAGGGCGGTGAGGATGCCTCGGTAGGCCGCGATCTCCTCCGGCCGCTCGAGGAACAGGCTGGAGTTCTCGCTCTCCAGGTACACGATGGGCTTGTAGTGCGGGAATTCCATCAGCCGGAACGCGCCCGCCAGGGCGGCGTGGGCCCCGACGGCGGCGGGCACCACCCGCACGCTGATGTTGGTCCGCGCCGACATCCGCACCAGGTGGTTCAGCTGGTCGGCCATGACCTCCGGCCCGCCGACCGGCAGCCGCAGGGCGAACTCGTGGATGTGGAACGAGAAAGCGGGCGGGCGGGCGCGGCGGAAGAGCTGCTGGCGGGCCGTGCGCGCGACCACCCGCTCATCGACCTCGTGGTCGGCCACGTTCGTGTTCGCCCGCACGATCGCCTGGGCGTAGTCGACCGTCTGCAGCAGGCCGGGCACCAGCGTCGGCTCGAACTCGTCGATGGTCGACGCCTGGTTCTCGTGGTCGACCAGGGTCCGCAGCTGGGTGGGCAGCCTGCCCAGCTGCTGGACCCAGCCGCCGCCGCTGGGCTCGCGGCACAGCGACAGCAGACGGGCGCGTTCGGCCCCGTTCACGCCGCAGAGCAGCAGAACGGAGGCCACGTCCCGTTCCGTCGCCCCACGGGCGCCCAAGAGCAGGCGGGAGACCTTCGATGGTGACCAGCCGAGCCTGCGAGAGGCTTCCTGTCCGGTCAGGCCCGCGGCTTTGAGGGCTTGTCGCAGTGCGTCGCCGAGTTCTCGGCTGCGGATCGTCTGCACGCGGTCCATGACTTTGCCGGATTGGGTCCTTTATGGGGTCCAGCGGATGTTGCGGAGTTCGATGCAACCCGAACCCTCAGTGTAGATCATGAAGGGCACGTCGACGTGCTCCAGGTCCGAGCCTATCCCGCGCAGTTCGGCGAGCGGCACCCGCAGAGTGGTCCAGTCCTCGCCAAGGCGGTCGGTGATGTCCAGGCCCGGCTGGGCCGGGTAGTCGTCGTGGACGGCCAGGTACAGCGGGCGCTCCGGGCGCTCGACCACCCGGATGCCCAGGGAGATGGCGCCGCCCGCGGCGGCGTAGCCGCGCAGGTCGCGGGGCAGCCCGGAGGTGTTCTCGGCGTAGACGAAGGCCGGGAAGCCCTTGAACCGCAGGCGCAGCTCGCCGCCGAGGGGGTCGGCGCGGACGATCAGCTCGTCGGTGGGGGCGTCGAAGTCGATGTCCACGCGCGACCAGGTGTTGTGCCCGCCGATGCGGAAGCGCAGGCCGTCGGCGGGCTGCCCGCCGGTCAGGATCGGCAGCGGGGTCGCCTCGGCGGCCGCGGGCCTGGCCACCCTCGGCGGGTCGAGGGGCAGCGGGCCGGGGCCGGTGTCGCCCAGGCGCAGGCCGTAGCCGACCTCGAACAGCGGGGCGTCGTCGCCCTCGGGCTCGGCCTCCTCGGCGGGGACGGCGTAGCCGGGGATGTGCGGCGGTATCCGGTTGACCGCCGAGGCCAGCCTGCCGCGCGGCCAGCTGCTGGGCAGGGTGCCGCTGAAGTCGTGGTCGCCGAAGAGCAGGTCGGTGACCGCGCCGCCGTGCGGGCCGGGGAGCCAGGCCACGGCGAAGGCGTCGGAGAGGTTGATCTCCTCGGTCACGTACAGCGGGCGGCCGGTGAGGAACACCGTCACTATCGGCACCCCGACGACCCGCAGCTTGCGCAGGATCTCCAGGTCGCGCGCGTAGGACAGCTTGAGGTCGGCGTAGCCCATGCTGCGCCACGGCTTCAGCGTGCCGCGCATCTCGGCGTAGGAGTCCTCGCCGAGCACGACCACCGCGACGTCGTAGAGCGAGGGGTCGACGCGGATCAGCTCGGGGTCGACGACGGTGTCGGCGGCCACCGCGGCCAGGGCCTCGGCGACGGTGGCGCCGCCGGGCAGGTCGGCGGGGACGATGTCGTCGCCCTGCCAGGTCAGCGTCCAGCCGCCGGTCTGCTTGCTGATGTCGTTGACGCCGCTGCCGGTGGCCAGCACCCGCGCCGAGCGCCGGATCGGCAGGACGCCCGCGGTGTTCTTCAACAGCACCACCGACCGGCGCGCGGCTTCCCGGGAGAGGGACTGGTGGGCGGGGTCGCCGATGGTGCCGACCGGGCGCTCGGTGGGCCGGGGCCGGGTCCACAGCCCGGCGCGCAGCTTGACGCGCAGCACCCTGGCCACGGCGTCGTCGATGCGCGACATCGGGATGATCCCGGCCCTGACCTGCTCGGCTGCGGTGTTGTAGACCGACTGCCACGCGGTGCGCCCGGCGATCATGAGCACGTCCAGGCCCGCGTTGATGGCGTAGCCCGCGTCGCCGATATGGCAGTTGGCGACCTCGGAGTGGGCGTCCCAGTCGCTGATCACGATGCCGTCGAAGCCGATGGCGTCCTTGAGCACGTCGGTGATCAGGTACTTCGACCCGTGCACCTTGTGGTTGTACGGATCGCCGCGGCCCGGCGAGTGGTCGTAGTTGGCCGGGTGCTCCCAGCTGCTGAAGGAGGCCATGACGCACTGCGCGCCCGCCTCGATGGCGGCGTAGAACCCGGCGGCGTGGATGTTGCGGACCAGGTCCTCGTCGCAGCGCGCCGTGCCCCGGTCGCCGCCGTCGGCGGTGCCGCCGTCGGCCACCCAGTGCTTGACCGTGGCGATGACCCCGCGCCCGGCGCGCAGCGACTCCGCCCCGCCCTGCAGGCCCTCGACCATGGCCGCGGCGTAGGCGTGCACCAGCTCGGGGTCCTCGGAGTAGCCCTCGTAGTAGCGCCCCCAGCGCCGGTCGCGCGGCGTGGTGACCGTCGGGGCGAAGGTCCAGTCCATGCCGGTGGCCAGGATCTCGCGCGCGCTGGCGCGGCCGACGCGGCGGACCAGGTCCGGGTCGGCCGCCGCGCCCAGGCCGATGTTGTGCGGGAAGACCGTCGCGCCGTAGACGTTGTTGTGGCCGTGGACGGCGTCGGTGGCCCACATGAACGGGACGCGGAAGGGCCGGTCGCGGTAGGCCGCTTCAGCGGCGGTCCAGAACGTGTCGACGGTCTCCACCCACGCCGCGACGCCCGCGTGCCGGTCGCCGCCGGGCCAGATGCCCGCGCCGTTGAGCGCCGAGCCGATCTTGTAGTCGGTGACGTCCTGCGGGGTCAGCTGGGCCAGCTCGGGCTGGATCATCTGCCCGAGCTTCTCCTCCAGCGTCATCTGCGTGACCAGCCGGGCGACCCTGGCCTCGACCGCGGGGTCGGGCGGGATCGCCGAGCGCAGCCGCGGCCAGGTCTCGTGGTAGGGCAGTCGGCTCATGCGTGCTCCGTCCAGAACGCCTCGGTCGTGCGGTCCAACACCCGTTTCTGGAACGCCACCGGGACGACCGGCCGGGTCTGGCCGGGGGCGAACAGCTCCACCTGCGTGCGGTGCTCCGCCAGTGCCGCCCGCTTGGTCTCGCGGTGCGCGGAGATGTCGAACTCGGCCAGCCGCTCGCCCGCGGGCGCGGGCCGGTCGGTCGGCCTGCGGCTGGTGAAGGCGAACTCGGCCTCGGTGCGCTCGTCCCACACGACGTACTTGCGCAGCTTCGGGGTCTGGCCGAGTTCCTTCAGGCAGCCCAGCGCGACCTCGCCGGTGAGCCGGTGGTCGCCGTGCAGCTCGAGCACGTCGTGGGGCAGGAACACCTCGTCGGCGGGCAGCTCGGTGAACAGCCGCAGCAGCTGCGCCCGCAGTCGCGTCAGGCTCTCGGCGAGCCGGGTGTCGCCGTGGCCGAGGAAGCGCACCTCCGCCGCGCCCAGCACGGCGGCGGCGGCGCGGGCCTCGCCGCGGCGGATCTCGGTCAGCTCGGCGGGCGTCGGGTCGGCCAGACCGAGCACGGCGGCGTGCGACTGGGCGCCGTCGGTGACCACGACGACCACCACCCGCGCGCCCGCGGCGGCCCGCGCGGCGATCGTCCCGCCACAGGCGATCACGTCGTCGTCGGGGTGCGGGGACAGGACGACGACCAGCTCAGCGGGAGGGCGCGGCATCGGTGTCCTCCTGCAGCCTGCGGTCGCGGATGATGTCGTTGATCACGAAGAAGTGGTTGTCCACCAACAGGTCCGTGATCGGCGTGTTGTACTTCGCCGCGAAGTAGCGGTAGTTGCCCGCCGCGGAGGCCATGTTCGCCTCGTAGCTCTTGGGGTGGGGCACGTGGATGGCGCAGGCGTCGCGGTTGAGCGCGAAGCGCGCGCCCACCTTGTGCAGCCGGTAGGACAGGTCGACGTCCTCGACGCCCCAGGAGCGGTACGCCTCGTCGAACCCGCCCACCCCGCGCACCAGCGCGGTGGGAGCGGAGACGTTGCAGGTCCAGAACATCAGCCACGGCGCGGGCAGGCCGCCGAACTCGTCGCCGTACTTGGCGTAGAACTCCTCGCGGATGTCGAGCCAGCGGCCCTGGGCCCGCAGCTGGTCCATTGTGGAGTCCGGGTCGGCGAAGTCGATGGCCGCGACCATCTCCGCGCCGTCCTCGTTGTTCTCGTTGAAGCACAGGACGTACCCGCACACCGCGACCGCGTCGGCGCTGCCGCGGTGGCTGGCCAGGTGCGCGGCCAGCGCCCCGGAGTGCAGCACGACCCCGGAGTCGACGAAGACGGTGATGTCGCCGCGGGCGCGCTCCAGCCCGGCGTTGCGCGCCTTGGCCACGCGGTAGCCCTGGTCCTCCTGGAACACGTAGGTCAGGTCGAGCCGGTCGCGGTAGGCCAGCGCGGTCTCGGCGGTGTCGTCGGTGGACCCGTCGTCGACCACGACCACCTCGTACCGCTCCCCGACGCGTTGTCGGGCCAGCGAGTCCAGCGTGTGCCGCAGCAGGCCCGCCCGGTTGTAGGTGGGGACGACCACGGTGACGGCGACCGGACGGACATCTGACATACCGCGCACTCCGATCAACAGGGCGGCGAGCGCGGACAGGCCCGCGCACACCCAGAACACGTTGGTGTAGCCCAGGAACTGGCCCGCGACGCCGGTCACGCTGCCGCCGAGCAGCGCGCCCGCCTTGAACCCCGACGCGTAGAGCGCCGAGGCGGCGCCGAGCCGGTCGGGCATCTCGTCCTGCAGCATGATCACCGGCAGGCTCAGCACGCCCGCGGTCCACAGGGCGTTGGGGACCTGCAACAGCAGCAGCATCGGCAGGGTGGTGGCGAAGGGCAGCACGGCGAAGAACACCGCGGCCATGACGGTGCTGGCGAGCAGGATGCGGCTCTTGCCGAGCCGGTCGGCGTGCGCGCCGATGAGCAGGGTCGCCGGGATCTCGATGACCGCGGCGAGCCCGACGAGCAGGCCGGGCACGCCGGTGCCCATGCCGAGGTCCTTGGTCGCGAACAGCGCGATGGTGATCTGGTAGGCCATGTTCACCGTCAGCATGAGCACCAGCGCGCCGAGCAGCAGGTACGTCCGCGCGCCCAGCCCGGCGTACACCGAGCGGCGGCGCTGGGGCCGCTCCTCCACGGCCTTGGCCAGGTCCGGCATCCCCCACCGCGACAGCGCCGCGCCCGCCAGGTACAGCACGCCCGCGACCGCGTACAGGGTGGCGAAGTCGAACTCGGCGATGATGAGGAACGCCAGCGGCGGCCCGATGATCCAGGCCATCGTGGTCACCGACCGCAGCGCCGAGGTGAACAGCGTCGGCCCGACCCTGCGGTGCTCGGCGAACTCGCGCGTGTAGGCGAACAGCTGCGCGAAGGTCGCCCCGCCGATGCCGAAGAACAGCGCGCCCGCGACGAGCAGCGCCGTGTAGTCGCGCAGCAGCATGTACGAGAACGCGCCGACCGCCGAGAGCAGCGCGCAGACCGCGATCAGCGTGCGCCTGCTGCGCAGCCGGTCCGACAGCGAGCCGACGTAGAGGTCGGTGCCGATCTCGGCGGCGGCCCGCCCGGCGAAGAACAGCCCGATCATCAGCGGCGTGGCCAGCACGGCCTCGGCCAGGAACAGGCTCGTCGTGGTGACCACGAACGCCCCGCCGACGCCGATCACCGCGGTCGCGCCCGCCAGCCGGGTCAGCGGCCCGTCCGAGAGCACCCGTGCCAGCGCCTTCACCGGTGCGTCCCGACCCTGGGCCACTGGCGGTAGGGCAGCGACGGGTCCAGCGCCGACCCCGGGGGCACGAGCGCCGCCGCGGCGTGGTCGTCGGGGGTGATCTGGGCATCGGCCAGCAGCGCGTCCCGGGTGCCTTCCGGCAGTGCGGCCAGCACCCGGCGGCGCACGCCCGTGACGTCGACGGCGCTGTCGTGCGCGGCCGGGCGCGGGCTCGGCCACAGCAGGTTGTTCGGGGAGACGGTGCTGGCCAGCACGGTCCAGTAGTCGGCGAAGTCGGTGGCCGGGTCCGGCAGCGACCCGCTGAGCAGGCGGAACCGGATGGTCTCCAGCCAGCAGTCGAGGTAGCGCTTGCGGTCGAGGTCGGCCATGTGCTCGGCGCACCAGCGCGCGCGCTCGCGGGCGTCCGGCAGCGAGGCCCGGCCGTCCCAGACGGCGAGCACCCAGCCCGCGATGGCCTCGAAGTACGGGCACGCGGTGCCGAACGCCTCGGTGTCCACCGGGGTGTTGATCACCGCGAGGGTCGGGTCGAGCCGGTGGAAGTGGTGCTCGTAGAGGTCCTGGCGGGCGAAGTCCTCGATGAAGCCGTAGTCGGGCATCTCGTGGCCCGTGCAGAGGATCACCGTGTCGTAGCGCTCGCGGGAGCCGTCGGCGAACACCACGGCGCCGTCGGGCTCGACGGCGCCGAACGCCGGGCGGGCCAGCACGGCGCCCTGGTCGACCAGCGGGATGATCTTCTCGTTGACGTGCACCGCGCCGTGGAAGCCGTCATCGGGCAGCAGCCCGGTGGCGCGGTAGGCGGCCATGTAGGCGGGCATCAGGTCTTCCAGCCACCGCAGGTACTCGCCGTAGGGCAGCTCCTCCAGGGCGACGCGGCCCGCGTAGGAGAACAGCGCGTCGTTGTAGGACTCCCCGCAGTACCGGGGAAGGAACAGCTGCTTGCGCCGCACCGACCAGTCGACCGAGGCCGCCGAGCCGGTCAGCTCCGCGGCGATGTCCGCGCCGCTGACCCCGCCGCCGACCACCAGCACCCGCCCGCCCCGGAACGGCTCGGGTCCGCGGTAGTCCTTGGCCGTCAGCACGCCGGGCGGCAGCTGCCCGGGCGACATCCGCCCCGGCAGCCTGGGCCGCCACAGCTCGCCGGTGGCGACCATGACCGCGTCGAACTCCTCGACGCCGCCCCCGGCCGCCACCCGCCACGAGCCCTGCGCCCTGGCCACGCCGACGACCTCGCTGCCGAACCGGATGGCGGGCAGCACGCCGAAGTGCTCGGCGTACTCGCGCAGGTAGGCGTGCACCTCCGCGAGCGAGGGGAAGTCCGTCGGCGTGGCGGGCGGGAAGTCGGTGAACGGGAACGCCATCCGGGAGGTCTGCATGCGCACCGAGTCGTACGCCCCGCGCGCCGCCGGGTTCCAGATGCCGCCCACGTCGGCGTGCTTCTCGTGCACGACGACGTCGTGGCCCGCGGCCATGGCCTGCTTGGCGCCGGTCAGTCCGGCCGGGCCCGCGCCGATCACCGCTATCCGCATGGTTCCGCCTAGATGAAGGGGTCGAAGTCGTCGACGAGCGCGGGAGCGCCCAGGTCGGCGACGGCCAGGTTCGTGGGGTGCCGCGCGCAGACGAACCGGCAGTCGGCGCGCGGATCGATGACCGAGGTGTCCGCCTCGGCCCACATGCGGTCGAAGGGGGTCGTGGCGATGTCCCCGATCAGGCCGCGCTCGTTGCCCCGGTGGTAGGGGCAGACGTAGACGCCGTTCGGGGTGATCGTGGTGCGCAGCTCGGCGGTGGCGCACGTGGCGTAGTCCTTGGGCTGGACGGGATCGCTGCCCATGCGGACCGCTGCCCAGTTGGACGAGCCGAGCAGCCGGAAGGAGTCGTCCTCCAGCTCGCGCAGCGCGGCCAGCTGCGCCTCCACCTTCTCGATGTCCTCGGCGCGCTGGTTCACCGTGAAGTGCTCGGCGTCGAGCATCGCCTTCATCTCGAAGTAGTCGCAGCCGATGTCCTTGGCCAGG
This sequence comes from Actinokineospora lacus, assembly GCF_053813445.1. NCBI lineage: Bacteria > Bacillati > Actinomycetota > Actinomycetes > Pseudonocardiales > Pseudonocardiaceae > Actinokineospora > Actinokineospora lacus. Next base: position 510,219 of record NZ_JBQERA010000001.1, on the reverse strand, counting down.
ACGCCCGCGGCGTACACCTCGTCGTAGTTGGTGTCGGTCACCCGGCCGTCGGCGTCGAAGCGCTGCATGAGCAGGAACGAGTACCCGAGCCTGCCCGACTTGCGCTCGGCCAGCCGCCGCATGTTCTCGATCACCAGCGGGAACACGGTGGTCTTGCGCTTGCTCGGGCGGAACTTGTCGTAGGTGTCCGCGGTGGCCGCGTCGATGGACACCCGGACCCACGACAGCATCCCGGCCAGCTCGTCGAGGTAGCGCCCGATGAGCGTGCCGTTGGTGACCAGCCCGAGCGCGACACCGCCGTCGTGCAGGGTCCTGATGACCGTGCCGATCGCCCGGTGCATCAGGGGTTCGCCGCCGCCGATGAGGATGACCGCCTTGACCCCGGCCGCCGACAGCTCGTCGGCCAGGTCGCTGATGCGGTCGCGGCCGAACTGCCCGGTGTGCAGCACGCTGGAGCTGATGCACTCCGGGCAGGCCAGGTCGCACAGGGTGGTCGGGTCCAGGTCGACCACGAGGGGGGCGGCCAGCCGCCCGCCGTCCGCGACCACGCGGACGGACGGGTGGATGGACCGCTGGTACAGCTTGCCCACCAGGTCGAGGCTTTTCTCGACGTACGCCGTGCCCAGGGGACGCGGGGTGGGTAACGGAACTACTGACAACTGCTTGGTCCTTCCGATGAGCGCTGACGCCCTGGTCAGACCCGAACACCGTTGTTGCGGATCACCTCGGCGTAGAAGTCCGCGCTGGCCTTGCGGGTCCGGCGCTGGGTCTGGTAGTCGACGTGGACGATGCCGAAGCGCATGCCGTAGCCCTCGGCCCACTCGAAGTTGTCGAGCAGCGACCAGAGGAAGTAGCCGCGCACGTCCACCCCGCGCTTGAGCGCCTCGTGCACCGCGGCGAAGTGGTCGCGCAGGAAGGCGATCCGGTTGTCGTCCTGGACGTGGCCCTCGGCGTCGGGCTTGTCGTGGTACGCCGCGCCGTTCTCGGTGATGAACACCGGCAGCTCCGGATACTCCTTGCCGAGGCGCTCCAGGGTGCGCAGCAGGCCCTCGGGCGCGACGTCCCAGCCGATGTCGGTGTTGCGGGTGTTGTAGCGGTGGAAGACCACGTCCTCCGCGCCCGGCCACGAGGTCGGCTCGCCGTCGGCCGCGCCCGCGCTGACCTGGTAGACGCTGTAGTAGTTCACCCCGACGAAGTCGATCGGCTCGGCGATGATCTCCTCGTCGCCGGGGCGGACGTGGTCGACACCGCAGACCTTGTCGAAGTGCTCGCGGATGTCCTCGGCGTAGCCGCCGCGCATGACCGGCTCCAGGAACAGCCGGTTCTGCAGCATGTCGATCCGGTGGGCGGCCGCGGCGTCGGCCGGGGAGTCGGTCAGCGGGTCGACCGGGTAGAAGTTGGGCGCCAGGCCGACCTTGGCCGGGTGCGGGCCGGTGCGCAGCCGCTGGTTGGCCAGGCCGTGGGCGAGCAGCAGGTGGTGCGCCGCGCACAGCGAGCCGGACGGGTTCTGCACGCCGGGGGCGTGGATTCCGCTGCTGTAGCCCAGGAACGCCGCGCACCAGGGCTCGTTGACCGTCACCCAGGTCTGCACGAGGTCGCCGAGGGCCTGCTTGGCCAGTTCGGCGTACTCGGCGAAGCGGTAGGCGGTGTTGCGGTTGAGCCAGCCGCCCTCCTCCTCAAGCGCCTGCGGCAGGTCCCAGTGGTAGAGCGTGGCGACGGGCTCGATGTTGTTCTCGTGCAGGCACTCCAGGAGCCTGCGGTAGAACGCGACGGCCTCGGGGTTGGCCGGGCCGCGGCCGTCGGGCTGGAACCGGGCCCAGGACAGGGAGAACCGGTAGGCGCGCAGGCCCAGCTCGGCCATCAGGGCGACGTCCTCGGGAAAGCGCTTGTAGTGCTCGACGGCGATGTCGCCGGTCTCCCCGCCGACGACCTTGCCCGGCGTGCGGGCGAAGGTGTCCCAGATGGACGGCTTGCGTCCGCCCTCGGCGGCCGCGCCTTCGATCTGGTACGCCGATGTGGCCGCGCCCCAGCGGAAGTCGGCGGGGAAGCCGAGCAGGTCAGCGGGGCCATCGTGGTCGGTCATGGGGAGTTCGCACCTTTCGCCCGGACAGCACGCACTCTTGGGAGCGCTCTCACGAATCTTGACAGGGAACGGTGACGAGCGTCAATGGCTCAACCACCATCAGGACGGGAAGTTGCCTGGTGACTCGGCAGTGTTCACCCAAACGCAGTCGTGAGACTCCGCCCACATTGGGAGCGCTCCCAGGCAGTTTGGTTCGCGATGTGGCCTCGGGCGCGCCCCGGCATTGGGGCCACGGTGGAAACCCGGCGGACGGCGAAGACGGCCTCAGCGCGCGGCGGGCGCCTCAAGGCGCTCCCCGCGCACCGGGGTCAGCGCGACGGCGGCGGCGGGCAGCGCGGCCGACACCGCGATCGCCAGCGGCCAGGCCAGCGCGGTGACGGCCGCGGCGAAGACCGGGGCCACCGCCAGGCCGAGCAGCCCCTGGCCGGTGTTCTGCACGCCGATCGCCCGGCCCGCCCAGTACGGCCCCGCCAGCTCCGCGGTCGCGGTGAAGCCGAGCCCGTTGTCCATGACGGACACCACGAGCGTGGCGACCAGCCCGGCGACCGCCAGCCACGGCGCCACGACCGCGCCGACCGCCCAGAGCAGCAGCGAGAGCCCCGCGAGCGCGGCGATGGCGCGCATCGGCCGCATCCGGCTGCCCACCCGGTCCGACCACACCCCCGCGACGATCCGCGCCCCCGCCCCGACGAGCTGGACCACCGCCACCAGCGCGCCCGCGGCGACGGCGTCCCAGCCCTGCTCGGCCACCAGGTACACCAGCGCGAACGTGCTCGCGGTGAACTGCGGCCCGACCAGCAGCGCGCTCGCCGCGTGCACCCGCCACAGCCGCGCCTGCCGGTAGGGCGACCCGGTCGCGCCTGCCTCCTTCGCCGCGGGCCGGGGCGGGTTCTTCAGCAGCACCGCGACCGCCACCGCGGTGATCAGGCAGAGCCCCGAGGGCACGGCCAGCGCGGCGCGGTAGCCCCACTCGGCCGCGGCGGCGGGCAGGGTCAGCGCGGCGACGCCCACGCCCAGCGGCGTGCAGGTCTGCCGGATGCCCATGGCCAGGCCGCGCTCGCGCACGTCGAACCAGCCCAGCACCGCCCGACCGCCCGCCGCGCTGATCGAGGCGCCGAACACGCCCGCGACGGCGAGCAGGACGCCGAGCCCGACGACGCCGGGGACGACGACCGCGCCGACCCCGGCGAGCCCGCTGCCCGCCATCCCGACCGCCATCACCAGCCGCTCGCCGAACCGGTCGGCGAGCGCGCCCCAGATGATCATGGTGAGCAGCATTCCGAGGATGGGGGCGGCCACGAGCGTGCTCGCCCGCACCAGCGTCAGGTTCTCCGCCGCCTGCATGGCGGGCAGGAGGAACGGCGGGCCGTAGACGAGCGCGCTCATGGCCGCTTGCGCCGCGACCGCCACGGCGAGGATCACCCAGCGCTGTCCCATATGCTTACGCTAGCTAAATTATCCCGCCCAGCGGAACAGTGATACCAGAATATGAACGGCCCAGGTCCGCCGGGCGACGGTGGACCTGGGCCGGGCCTTCGGGTGGATCAGCCGCCCACGCGGGGCGAGTTGTCCTCGTCGGGCAGCGGCGTGCCGGTGGGCTCGGTGTCGGTCGGGGTGTCGGCGGGCTCGGGGAGGCCGCGCTTCACCGCGCTCAGCAGCAGCTGCGCGACATCGACGACCTCGACGTGCTCCCCGGCCAGCCCGTCGGCCTGCCGCGCGGTGACCCCGTCGGTCAGCATGACGCGGCAGAACGGGCAGCCGGTGGCGATCTTCGCCGGGGCGGTGCCCAGCGCCTCGTCCACGCGCTCGACGTTGATCCGCTTGCCGACGCGCTCCTCCATCCACATCCGGGCGCCACCCGCGCCGCAGCACATCGAGCGGTCGGCGTTGCGGGGCATCTCCCGCAGGTTCGCCCCCGACGCGCCGATCAGCTCGCGCGGCGCCTCGTAGACCTTGTTGTGGCGGCCGAGGTAGCACGGGTCGTGGTAGGTGATGTCCTCGGCGACCGGGGCGATCGGCACGATCCGACGCTCGCGCACCAGCCGGTTGAGCAGCTGGGTGTGGTGCACGACCTCGTAGTTCCCGCCGAGCTGCGGGTACTCGTTGGCCAGGGAGTTGAAGCAGTGCGCGCAGGTCGCCACGATCTTGCGCTTGCCGGGCGCGCGGCCCTCGAAGACGGTGTTGATGACCTCGACGTTCTGCTGGGCCAGCATCTGGAACAGGAACTCGTTGCCCGCGCGGCGCGCCGGGTCGCCGGAGCAGGTCTCCTCCGGGCCCAGGACCACATAGGACACCCCGGCGGTGTGCAGCAGCTCGGCGACCGCGCGGGTGGTCTTCTTCGCCCGGTCCTCGAACGCGCCCGCGCAGCCGACCCAGAACAGGTACTCGACATCCTCGGCCAGTTCCCCGTCGAAGACCGGCACCTCGAAGTCGAGGTCGGCGGTCCAGGCGAGGCGGTCCTTGGCGTTCTGGCCCCAGGGGTTGCCCTTGTTCTCCAGGTTCTTGAACATCCCGCCCAGCTCCGAGGGGAAGTTCGACTCGATGAGCACCTGGTAGCGGCGCATGTCGACGATGTGGTCGACGTGCTCGATGTCCACCGGGCACTGCTCGACGCAGGCGCCGCAGGTGGTGCACGACCACAGCACCTCGGGGTCGATGACGCCGTTGTCGTCCACCCCGCCGATCAGCGGCCGCTCGGCCTCGGCGATGGCGAGCACGTCGATGCCCGCGTACATGTCCTCACCGGACAGGCCGACCTCGTCGCCCGCCATGTCCTTGCGACCGCCCGCCAGCAGGTAGGGCGCCTTGGCGTAGGCGTGGTCGCGCAGCTGGGTGATGACCAGCTTGGGCGAGAGCGGCTTGCCGGTGTTCCACGCCGGGCACTGCGACTGGCAGCGCCCGCACTCGGTGCACGTGGTGAAGTCCAGCCAGCCCTTCCAGGAGAAGTCCTCGACCTTGCCCGCGCCGAAGACGTCCTTCTCCGGATCGGCCTCCTCGAAGTCCAGCGGCTTGCCGCCGGAGGTCATCGGCTTGACCGCGCCGAGGGCGACGCCGCCGTCGGCCTCGCGCTTGAAGTAGATGTTGAAGAACGCGCTGAACCGGTGCCAGGCCACGCCCATGGTCATGTACTTGGCCACGACGTAGACCCAGACCATCGCGCCCATCAGCTTGATGAAGGCCATGACCGAGACGAAGTTCGGGCTCGCGGGCAGCAGGGCGCCGATCGGGTTGGACACGAACGCCGCCCACAGCGGCAGCTCGTGCGCCCCCAGCGCCGCCTTGCCCGCGCGGACGCCGAGGATGCCGACGCCCTCGAAGATCACCACGAACTCGACGAAGTACGCCTGCCAGAAGTTCGAGCCCTGGAAGCGCGACTGCCGGTCGGCCCGGCGCGGGTGGTTGAGCTGGCGGATGATCACCAGCGCCAGCCCGCCGACGATGGTGCCGACGCCGAGCAGCTCCATCAGCAGGTGCCAGAGGTTCCAGTCGTCGAGGACCGGCCAGCCCCAGGTCGGCACGAACACCTCGCCGTAGGCCTCGAACAGCGCCGCCGAGCCGACGAGGAAGCCCCACATGACCAGCCAGTGCGCCCAGCCGACGTGGCGGAACTTGTTCATCCTGGTGTGCGCGGCGAACTCGGTGACGAGCGTGCGCATCCGGGGCGCGAACGGGCCGTTGCGGGTGGCGTCCGGCTGGCCGAGCCGGACCACGGCGACCATCCGCGCGACCGTGCGCACGAACATGCTCCAGGCCACGAGGCTGACCGCGACGGCGATCAGTCCCAGTGTCAACTGCACCGCGCCCATGGTGGTGTCGACCTTCCGTTCGGGTGGAACTCTTCTTACTCGTCGGTAACCGAGTTAGAGAAGCCTAAGGCGGCCAAGTGTGGCGCACACCTCCAGGATATTGGGACGATTGTCCAGCTAAATTGGGGCATGGCCAGTCAATCCTGCTCGCCGCCGCCCGAGCCCGCGCGCCGGTCCCGCTGACATGCCCCGGCCCAGGGCCGACGGCCGCCGAGTCCGCGGCGAGCGCCGCAGGGCCGAGCTGATCGAGGCCGCCCTGCGGGTGATCGAGCGCGAGGGCGTCTCCGGCGTCACCCACCGCGGCGTCGCCGCCGAGGCGGGCGTGCCCCCGACCTCGACCACCTACCACTTCGCCAGCCTCGACGACCTGCTCGTCGCCACCCTGACCACCTCGGCGGAGGACATGGCCGCCGACATGCGCGACTCCATCGAGTCCAGCCGGATCAAGGGCGCGAGCCCGGCCGCGGCGGTGGCCCACGTGCTCGCCGAGGCCGTCGGCCCGCGCCGGGGCCGCACGATGGCCGAGTACGAGCTGTACCTGCTCGCCGCCCGCAGGCCCGCGCTGCGCCCGGCCGCGCGGCGGTGGCTGGACGTGCTCACCAGCCTGGCCCGCAACCCCGACGAGGTCGGCTTCCGCGCGTTCCTGGCCGGAGTGGACGGTCTGCTCCTGCAAGGGCTGATCGACGACGAGCCGCCCACGGCCGCCGAACTCCTCCCGGTGGTCGAGGCACTGCTGGCGCCGTTGCGCTGACACGCCTGGCATAACGGCAGGCACCCGGCCTGCCACACGCCCTGGAGTACGACGGAAGTCGTGCACCGCGTGCTAGCTCCGGCTGACGTGTGCTGACCGCCGGTGTCCCTAGCCTCATGCCACCGGCCTCCGGATGGCGGTAGGGGCAACCTCCGGGTCACCTCGGGGGCGTCCCTGATGTCCGCGCGCCCGCCCCGGCCATAGCGTTCTGCGATGTCCGGTCCGGTTGAAGGGGGAGCGATGAGCAGGGTGTTGGCGGGGATAGCCGTCGCGGGACTGGCGGCGACACTGGTCGGGGGATGTGGGCTGGCCACCAGCCGGTACACCGAGAAGGACGGCATCGGGCAGGACATCACCAGCATCCGTCTCAACCAGGACGCGGGGGCGGTGAACATCCGCGTCGGCGGCACCCCGTCGGTGACGCGGACGGTGCACCACCTCGACGACAAACCCGGGGCCACGCACCGGGTCGAGGGGGGCGCGCTGATCTTGGAGGGCTGCGGGCTCAACAACTGCTGGATCGACTACGAGGTGGTCGTCCCGCGGAAGGTGGCGCTCGCGGGGGACGTCGCGTCGGGGGACGTGACGGTCGAGGGGGCGGTGTCGGTCGACCTGCGGACGTCGTCGGGGGACGTCGACGTGCGGGGGGTGTCCGGAGCGGTCTCGGTCGAGGCCAACTCCGGTCGGGTCGAGCTCGCCGACGTGGGGGAGAACGCCTCGGTGCAGGTGCGGTCGGGGGATGTGGACCTGCGCGGCGTCCGGGGGGACGCCACCGTCCGGTCCTCGTCGGGGACCGTCACCGTCGCCGGGGTCGGGGGGAAGGTGGACGTCGAGGCCACGTCGGGGGACGTGGCCGTCGGCGTCTCCACCGTCAGTGATGTCCGGGCCCACGCGAACAGCGGCGCGGTGTCGGTGACCGTGCCGCGCGGTCGCTACCGGATGACCGTGGACGTGGGCAGCGGCGAGGTCGACAGCGCCGTGGCCGACGACCCCGCGGGCACGGCCGCGCTCGACCTGGCCGCGTCCAGCGGGGACGTCACCGTGCGGTACGCGTGAGCACCCGCGAGCGCGCCGACGCCGCCCGCAACCGCCGCCGCATCCTCACCGCCGCGCGGCTGCTCGTCGAGCGGCACGGGGCCGACGCGGTGACGATGGACGACGTCGCCACCGCGGCCGGGGTCGGCAAGGGCACGCTGTTCCGCCGGTTCGGGGACAAGGCGGGACTGGCCAGGGCGCTGCTCGCGGAGGCGGAGCGGGGGCTCTACATCCGGGTGACGACAGGCGAGGCGCCGCTGGGGCCTGGTGCGCCGCCCGCCAAGCGCCTGGTCGCCTTCTTCGACGCCTACCTGGCCTTCCTGACCGCGAACCTCGACCTCATGCGGATCGCGGAGACCTCCAAGCCCGGCGTGCGCTTCCGGGCCGAGCCGTACCGGTACTGGCACCACCACGTCGCGCGGCTGCTGGTGGAGGCCCGCGCCCCCGCCGACCCGCGCGCCCTGGCGCACACGCTGATGGCCGCGGTCGCCGCCGACCTGCACCGCTCGGTCAGCCGCGAGTCCGCCCCCGGCGCCATGCGCACCGCGGTCCTGCACCTGGTGGGGACCAGCACCCACGGCCGCTGAACCGGGACTCCTGAACCGGGACTCCTGAACCGGACCCCTCGACCGCTTCCGGTCGAGGGGCCCAGTCATGTTCTCAGTCCTGTCCTCAGGACCTGCCGACGGTGAGCGCGGAGTTGTCGTCCATGACGTCCACCGTGACCGTGTCGCCGTCGCGGATGCCGCCGGACAGCAGGCCCTTGGCCAACTGGTCGCCGATGGCCGAGGAGACCAGCCTGCGCAGCGGCCTGGCGCCGTAGACCGGGTCGAAGCCGTTGAGGGCCAGCCAGTCGCGGGCGCTCGGGGTGACCTCCAGGGTCAGCCTGCGCTGGGCGAGGCGCTTGCCGAGGCGGGCGACCTGGATGTCCACGATGGCCGTCAGCTCCTCGGTGGCCAGCGAGTGGAACACGACCACGTCGTCGAGGCGGTTCAGGAACTCCGGCTTGAAGTGGCGCTGCACCACCGCCAGCACCGCGTCGCGGCGCTGGGCGCCGTCGAGGTTCGCGTCGGCGATCGCGTGCGAGCCCAGGTTGGAGGTCAGCACCAGGATGGTGTTGCGGAAGTCGACCGTGCGGCCCTGGCCGTCGGTCAGCCTGCCGTCGTCGAGCACCTGCAGCAGCACGTCGAACACGTCCGGGTGGGCCTTCTCCACCTCGTCGAGCAGCACCACCGTGTACGGCCGCCGCCGGACCGCCTCGGTGAGCTGGCCGCCCTGGTCGTAGCCGACGTACCCCGGCGGCGCGCCGACGAGGCGGGCCACCGAGTGCTTCTCGCTGTACTCGCTCATGTCGATGCGGACCATGGCGCGCTCGTCGTCGAACAGGAACTCCGCCAGCGCCTTGGCCAGCTCGGTCTTGCCGACGCCGGTCGGGCCGAGGAACAGGAACGAGCCGGTCGGGCGGTCCGGGTCGGCGACGCCCGCGCGCGCCCGGCGGACGGCGTCGGAGACCACGCGCACCGCCTCGGCCTGGCCGACCACGCGGGAGCCGAGGGCGTCCTCCATCCGCAGCAGCTTCTGCGTCTCGCCCTCCAGCATCCGGCCCGCCGGGATGCCGGTCCACGCCGAGACCACCTCGGCGATGTCGTCGGAGCCGACCTCCTCCTTCAGCATCACCGCCGCCCCCGCCTGCGGGGTCGTGGCCCGCGTCGCGACGTCCAGCTCCTTCTCCAGCGCCGGGATGCGCCCGTAGCGCAGCTCGGCGGCCCGACCGAGGTCGCCGTCGCGCTCGGCGCGCTCGGACTCCCCGCGCAGCGACTCCAGCTGCTCCTTGAGCTCCCGGACCCGGTCGATCGAGCCCTTCTCGTTCTGCCATCGGGCGGTCAGCGCGGCCAGGCCCTCGCGCTTCTCGGCCAGCTCGGCGCGCAGCGCGGCCAGTCGCTCCTTCGAGGCCGGGTCGTCCTCTTTGGACAGCGCCATCTCCTCGATCTCCAGCCGCCGCACGGCGCGCTCGACCTCGTCGACCTCGACGGGCCGGGAGTCGATCTCCATGCGCAGCCGGGACGCGGCCTCGTCGACGAGGTCGATGGCCTTGTCCGGCAGGAAGCGCGCGGTGATGTAGCGGTCGGACAGCGCCGCGGCCGCGACCAGGGCGCTGTCGGTGATCCGCACGCCGTGGTGGACCTCGTAGCGCTCCTTGAGGCCGCGCAGGATGCCGATGGTGTCCTCCACCGACGGCTCGCCCACCAGCACCTGCTGGAAGCGCCGCTCCAGCGCCGCGTCCTTCTCGATGTGCTTGCGGTACTCGTCCAGCGTCGTCGCGCCGACCATGCGCAGCTCGCCGCGGGCCAGCATCGGCTTGATCATGTTGCCCGCGTCCATCGCGCCCTCGCCGGTGGCGCCCGCGCCGACGATCGTGTGCAGCTCGTCGATGAAGGTGATGACCTGGCCCGCGGACTCGGTGATCTCCTTGAGCACGGCCTTGAGCCGCTCCTCGAACTCGCCGCGGAACTTCGCCCCCGCGACCATCGCGCCGAGGTCGAGGCCGACGACGCGCTTGCCGCGCAGCGACTCGGGGACGTCGCCTGCGATGATCCGCTGGGCGAGGCCCTCCACGATCGCGGTCTTGCCGACGCCGGGCTCGCCGATGAGCACCGGGTTGTTCTTCGTCCGCCGGGACAGCACCTGCACCACCCTGCGGATCTCGGCGTCGCGGCCGATGACCGGGTCGAGCCTGCCCTCCCTGGCCTGCCTGGTCAGGTCGATGCCGTACTTCTCCAGCGCCTGGTAGGTGCCCTCGGGGTCGGGGCTGGTGACCCGCGCCGAGCCGCGCACCTTGGTGAACGCCTCGCGCAGCGCGTCGGGGGTGGCGCCGTGGCGGCGCAGCAGGTCGGCGACGTCGCCGCCCGCGGCGGCCAGGCCGACCAGCAGGTGCTCGGTGGAGACGTACTCATCGCCGAGTTCGGTGGCCAGCTTCTGGGCGTGGGTGATCGCGCGCAGCGCGGGCTGCGACAGCGCGGGGGACGACACGGTCGCGCCGGTCGCCGAGGGCAGGGCGCGCAGCACCGGGTCGAGTTCCTTGCGCACGACCTCCGGGTCGGCGCCCACCGCGGTCAGCATCGGGCCCGCCAGGCCGTCGGCCTGGGCGAGCAGGGCGCCGAGCAGGTGCGCGGCCGCGATGTCGGGGTTGCCCGCGCCCGCCGCGGCCTGCGCGGCGGCCGTGATGGCGGCCTGGGTCTTGGTCGTCGGGTTGAACGCGTCCATCTCCCACCTCATGTCCTGCGGTCTCGCCCATCTCAACGTCAGAAAAGTTGAGCCAGTTCCGCTCAACCCCGTCCGGTCGATGTGACCTGGGTCGCCCGACAGGTGATCACCCACATGTCGCAACCGGGTTGTCCCCAGCTTCAGGCGGGTTATCCACAATTCCCAGGAAGTTGTCCACACGCCTGGGGACAATCGCCGAATCACCCGTTCGCGTGGCTCGGCCGACCAGGGAACCACCCAGCCGAGCGGTCACAGGTCGCTGTTGAGCCTCGCCAGCAGCCGGGAGAACTCGCGGATGTCGTCGGTCGGCCACCGCGCGACCCGCTCGCGGAGCTGGCGCCTGCGGTCCTCGCGCACCCGCTCCAGCCGGGCCGCCCCGGACGCGGTGAGCTGCACCAGCCGGGCCCGGCCGTCGGAGGGGTCGGGCACGCGCTCGACCAGCGCCAGCTCGGCGAGCCGGGCGATCTGCCTGCTCACCGTCGACTTGTCCAGACCGGTGCGCTCGACGACGTCGGCCGCGCGCACCGGGCCGATGTCGCTGAGGTGCAGCAGCAGCGCGTAGGAGGCGCCGTCGAGGCCGGGGTGCACCCGCGCGGCCAGGGTGAGCGAGAGGCTGCGCGCGCGGCCGAACAGCTTCGAGAGCTCCCGCTCCAGGTCCTGCCCGGCCCGCTGCCGGTCGTCGGTCCCGTCCACCACCGTCCCACTACCCGTCTGCTGCGGCGCCGCGGTGTAGCCGGGCCTCGGCCACCTCGACCACGACCCAGCCCGCGGGCAGCGCGGCGTCCTCGCACGCGCGGCCGTTGACGTGCAGCCCGACCGGCTCGGCGGCGAAATCCACCAGCAGCACGCCCACGGCGGCGGGCGGCGGGCCGTCGTCGCCCGGGTAGGCGATGCGGTGGGGGTCGAGCACCCGGACCTCGCGGAAGGAGGACTCGCAGTGGCCCGCGGCGTCGGCGGTGGCGACGTGCCCCTGCCCGGCGCGGTCGATGAACTCGACCATGCGGGCGTCGAGGTGGTCGAGCACCGGGCTCGTCCGGGGCGCGCGCGGCGCTGGTCCGATCGGGTACGCGTGCTCCGGCGCCTCCCGGGGGCCCGTCGCCCCCGTCGCGGCGGGGGGCGGGTCGGCGAACTCCAGGGTCAGCAGGTCGGCGGTGGCGGTGCCGGTCGGGGGGAGAAGATCGGGGGACACGCGGGAGACGGTGTCATGCCGCTGCGGCATCCGCGAGTCCGCTCACCCGTACGTCCGCTAGGTTGTCACTGTCGGTAGCGAAGATCGGCTTCGCGTCGACGCGGAATCCGGCGTGTGGACCAGATTGGGTCTACTGTCCACACCGTCGGGGGATGGATGCGCAAGTAGCGTGGTGCCACGCTGGTAGGCGCCCGAGAGGTGGAGTCAGCACCCCGACCATGACAGCGAATCCCGTGGTGAGCCCCATACCGTCCATACAGCCACACCCGGAGTCCCCGACCGCGGTGGTGACAATGGTGCGCCTGGTCCGGGAGAGCTTCGCGGTGGTCGAGCCGCAGGCGGACAAGGTCGCGCAGTTCTTCTACGGGATGCTGTTCTCCATCGCGCCCGCCACGCGGGAGATGTTCCCGGCGAACATGCAGGTGCAGCGCTCCCGGCTGCTGCGCGCGCTGGTGCACGTGGTGCAGATGGTCGACCGGCCCGACGACCTGGTGCCGTTCCTGCGCCAGCTCGGCCGCGACCACCGCAAGTTCGGCGTCGTCACCGAGCACTACGAGGCCGTCGGCATGGCGTTGATCGCCTCGGTGAAGAAGTACTCCGGACGCGCCTGGACCGACGACGTCGAGCGGGCGTGGGCCGAGGCGTACACGATCATGGCCAGGGCCATGCTGGACGCCGCCGCCGCCGACGCCGGTCCCGCGTACTGGCACGCCGAGGTGATCGACCACCAGCGGCTGGGCTGGGACCTGGCCAGGGTGTGGCTGCGCCCGGACTACCCGGTGCCGTACCGCCCCGGGCAGTACCTGAGCGTCGAGGTCCCGCAGCGGCCCCGGCTGTGGCGCTACCTGACGCCCGCCAACGCCCCCCGCGAGGACGGCGTCATCGAGTTCCACGTGCGCGGGGTCGAGGGCGGCTGGGTCAGCCGCTCGGTGGTGGCCCACGCGGTCCGCGGCGACGTCTGGCGGATCGGGCCGCCGATGGGGCGCCTCGGCGTGGACCGGACCTCCGGGTCCGACGTGCTGATGGTGGCGGGCGGGACCGGGATCGCGCCCATGCGGGCGATCGTCGAGGACCTGGCCCGCTGGGGGGAGAACCCCGCCGTGCACCTGTTCGCGGGCGGCCGCGCGGCCGAGGACCTCTACGACTTGGGGCTGTTGCAGGACATCGCGGCGGCCAACCCCTGGCTCACCGTCGTCGGCGTGACCGAGGAGGCGACTCCCGGGCTGGAGACCGGCACGCTGGCGGAGGTCGTGACCAGCTACGGCGCCTGGGCCGACCGCGACGTGCTGGTCGCGGGCTCACCGCCGATGATCAGGGCCACGGTGTCGCGGATGCTGGTCGCGGGAACCCCGCTGGACCGCATCCTCTACGACCCCTTCACTCTGGACTGACCTGTTTGGACTGGCCCGCCCGGACTGGCCCGCTCGGACTTGGCCCGCTCGGAACGGTCCGCTCCTGGACCACTCTCGGGCTAGCGCTTGGGCTGGGGCCGCCAGACCACCAGCGCGGTCTGCCTGCGCACCGGGACCAGCTCGTGGCGGTAGCTGCGGTGGATGGCCGCGGCGGCCTGCTCGGCGGCGACGTGCGTGGCGGCCAGCTCCTCCGACAGCGCCGTGATCAGACCCTGGAGGCGGTCGACCTCGTTCTCCAGCTCGATGATGCGCTTGATGCCCGCCAGGTTGACGCCCTCCTCCTGCGAGAGGCGCTGGACCTCGCGCAGGAGGGCGATGTCGCGCAGGGAGTACCTGCGCCCGCCGCCCGGGGTGCGCCCCGGGCTCACCAGGCCCTGGCGGTCGTAGCTGCGCAGGGTCTGCGCGTGCAGGCCCGAGAGCTGGGCGGCCACCGAGATGACGAAGAACGGGGTGTCCTCGTCCGTGCCGGGCGGAAGCGGGTTCATCGCGGGCTACCTCGCCTTCTCCACGAGGGCGGTGAGTTCGGGCCGGGGGTCGTGGTCCTGTGTGGCCGCGGCGTAGGACTCCAGCGCGGCCTGGGCTTCCGGGCTCAGCGTGGGCGGTACGGCCACCTGCAGGGTGACCAGCAGGTCCCCGCCGCGGCCGTCGCGGCGGGTGACGCCCTTGCCCCGCACGCGCAGGACGCGGCCGGAGGCGGTGCCCGGGGCCACCCGCAGGCTGACGGTGGAGTCCAGCGTGGGCACCGTGAGCGTGGTGCCCAGGGCCAGTTCCGAGAAGGTGACCGGGACCTTGAGGGTCAGGTCGTCGCCGTTGCGGCCGAAGACCGGGTGCGGGGTGACGTGGACGCGGACGAACAGGTCGCCCGCCGCGGCGCCGTTGGAGCCGGGCTCGCCCTGGGCGGCGAGCCGGATGCGCTGGTCGCCCTCCACGCCCGCGGGGATGCGCACGGTGAGGGTGCGCGTCTTGGTGCTGACGCCCTCGCCACCGCAGTCGGGGCACGGGTCCGTCACGACGGTGCCCTTGCCCCGGCAGTCGCGGCAGGGCTCGCTGAAGGCGAAGGCGCCCTGGCTGCGGTTGACCAGCCCCGCGCCGCCGCAGTTGGCGCAGACCTCGGGGCTGCTGCCCGGCCGGGCGCCCGACCCGCGACAGCTGTCGCACGTGGACGGACTGGTGAGGCGCAGCGGCACCGTCGCGCCGCGGACCGCCTCGGTGAAGTCGATGCGGACCTCGGTCTCGACGTCCGCGCCGCGGCGCGGGCGGGGGCTGCCGCCGCGCCGGTTGAACAGGTTGCCGAACAGGTCGCCCAGACCGCCGCCGAAGCCCGCCCCCTGGCCCGCGGCGGCCTGCTGCTGGCTGAAGATGTCGGTGAAGTCGAAGTTGCCGCTGCCGCCGCCACCGAAGCCGCCGGGCCGGAAGCCGCTGCCGAACAGGCTGCGGGCCTCGTCGTACTGCTTGCGCTTCTCCGGGTCGCCGAGCACGCCGTAGGCCTCGGAGACCGACTTGAAGCGGGCCTCGGCGGTGGTGTTGCCCGGGTTGGCGTCCGGGTGCAGCTCGCGGGCGAGCTTGCGGTACGCCTTCTTGATCTCGGCGTCACCCGCGTCGGAGGAGACGCCCAGTTCGCGATAGAAGTCCTTGTCGATCCAGTCCCTGGCACTCACCGGACGTCCCCTCCTCCCGCTCAGTCTTCCTCGGTCGGCGCGCCGGGCGCCTCGGCGTCGGTCACCGCGACCATCGCCGCGCGGACCACGCGGTCGCCGAAGCGGTAGCCCCGGCGCAGAACGCCGGTCACCGTGGGCCCGTCGACCTCGGTGGACGTGCTGTGCTGCACGGCCTCGTGGACCGCGGGGTCGAACGGCTCGCCCTCGTGGCCGAAGGGCTCCAGGCCGCTGCGCTGCAAGGTCGCGGCCAGCTTGTCGGCCACCGCCTTGAACGCGCCGGTCAGGTCGCCGTGGGCGCCCGCCCGCTCGATGTCGTCGAGGACGCCGAGCAGGTCGCCGACCACCTGCGCCTTGGCCGCGTTGACCACGGCCTCGCGGTCGC
Organism: Actinokineospora lacus; assembly: GCF_053813445.1. Taxonomy (NCBI): domain Bacteria; kingdom Bacillati; phylum Actinomycetota; class Actinomycetes; order Pseudonocardiales; family Pseudonocardiaceae; genus Actinokineospora; species Actinokineospora lacus. The sequence goes on along the minus strand of NZ_JBQERA010000001.1, from coordinate 494,639 downwards.
GGTCGACGCGCTTGCGGTAGTTGGCGTACTCGGCCTGCAGGCGCTGCAGGTCCGCGGTGCGCTCTTCCAGCTGCGTCTTGAGCTCGGCGGCGGGGTCCACCTCGGTGGACTCCGGCGGGAACTCGATGGTGCCCTCGATCGGCGCGGCCGCGTCACCGGCGGGCGCCGCGGCCGGGGCGGGGTCCGCCTCGGCCGCGGGCTGGCGGACCTGCCCGGTCTCCGGGTCGATCCGGCGCCGGTCGCGCACCACGACCCGGGGCTCCTCGCCGCCGTGCTCGTCGTGCTTGTCGGTCACTTCTTGTCCTTGTCCTCGTCCACGATCTCGGCGTCGACCACGTCATCGGCGTCCGACGTGCCCGCCTGGGCGCCACCGTCAGCGCCCTCGGCGCCCGCCTGCGCGCCGGTGTTGGCGTAGAGCGCCGCGCCCATCGTCTGGGACTCGGTGGCCAGCTTCTCGATCGCCGCCTTGATGGCCGCGATGTCGGTGCCCGCGAGGGCGTCGTTGGCCTCCTTGACCGCGGCCGAGACCTTGTCCTTGGCCTCGCCCGGGATCTTGTCCTCGTTGTCCTTGACGAACTTCTCGGTCTGGTAGACCAGCGTCTCGGCCTGGTTGCGGACCTCGGCCTCCTCGCGGCGCTTCTTGTCCTCCTCGGCGTGGGACTCCGCGTCGCGGACCATGCGGTCGATGTCGTCCTTGGGCAGGGCCGATCCGCCGGTGATGGTCATGGACTGCACCTTGCCCGTGCCCATGTCCTTCGCGCTGACGTGCACGATGCCGTTGGCGTCGATGTCGAAGGTGACCTCGATCTGCGGCACGCCGCGGGGGGCGGGCGGCAGGCCGGTCAGGTCGAAGGTGCCGAGCTTCTTGTTGTCCTGGGCGAACTCGCGCTCGCCCTGGTAGACCTGGATGCCGACCGTGGTCTGGTTGTCGTCGGCGGTGGAGAAGATCTCCGAGCGCTTGGTCGGGATCGTGGTGTTGCGCTCGATGAGCTTGGTGAACACCCCGCCCTTGGTCTCGATGCCCAGCGACAGCGGGGTCACGTCGAGCAGCAGGACGTCCTTGACCTCGCCCTTGAGCACCCCGGCCTGCAGCGCGGCGCCGACGGCGACGACCTCGTCGGGGTTGACGCCCTTGTTCGGCTCGCGCCCGCCGGTCAGCTCCTTGACCAGCTCGGCGACGGCGGGCATCCGGGTGGAGCCGCCGACCAGCACGACGTGGTCGATGTTGCCGACGGCGATGCCCGCGTCCTTGATGACGTTGTTGAACGGGCTGCGGGTGCGGTCCAGCAGGTCGGAGGTGATCCGCTGGAACTCCGCGCGGGAGAGGTTCTCGTCGAGGAACAGCGGGTTCTTGTCCGAGTCGACGGTGATGTAGGGCAGGTTGATGTTGGCGCTGTTCGAGCTGGACAGCTCGATCTTGGCCTTCTCCGCGGCCTCGCGGATGCGCTGCAGCGCCATCTTGTCCTTGGTCAGGTCGATGCCGCTGGACTGGCGGAACTTCTCGACCAGCCAGTCGACGACGCGCTGGTCCCAGTCGTCGCCCCCGAGGTGGTTGTCGCCGGAGGTGGCGCGGACCTCGACGACGCCGTCGCCGATCTCCAGCAGCGAGACGTCGAAGGTGCCGCCGCCGAGGTCGAAGACCAGGATGGTCTGCTCCTTGGCGCCCTTGTCCAGGCCGTAGGCCAGCGCCGCCGCGGTCGGCTCGTTGACGATCCGCAGGACGTTGAGGCCCGCGATCTGCCCGGCCTCCTTGGTGGCCTGCCGCTGGGCGTCCTCGAAGTACGCCGGGACGGTGATCACCGCGTCGGTGATGGTCTCCCCGAGGTAGGACTCGGCGTCGCGCTTGAGCTTCATCAGCACGCGCGCGCTGATCTCCTGCGCGGTGTAGGGCTTGTCGTCGATCTCCTGCTTCCAGTCGGTGCCGATGTGCCGCTTGACCGACCGGACCGTGCGGTCCACGTTCGTGACCGCCTGGTTCTTGGCGGGCTGACCGACGAGCACTTCGCCGTTCCTGGCGAACGCCACGATGGACGGGGTGGTCCGGGAGCCCTCCGAGTTGGCGATAACCGTCGGTTCACCGCCCTCGAGGACGGCGACGACGGAATTGGTCGTCCCCAGGTCGATGCCGACCGCTCGCGCCATTTGGTTCCTCCATGGATCAGTAGTCTTGCCTGAGCGAAGTTGAGTCTACTCGCATCAGCTTTTGTAGTTGAGCCGAGGTCGCTCAATCTTCCTGCTGACTCAACGCGCCGGCCCGCCGAACAGTTCCCGGGGTGACCGGCGTCACCGGTGCTACCGTCGCGGCGTGACCGACGCCGACCCCGAGCGCCTGCTGGCCGAGGCGCTGCGGGCCCAGGCCGCCCAGGCGCCGCGCGCGGAGGCGCCCGCGTTCGGGCTGCTGTCGGGCAGTGAGTTCCACAACGGCCACGACCTCGCTCCTCGGCCGGTCGAGGTGACCGAGCGCCTTGAGGAGCGGTCGGCGCCGTCGTGGTGGGTGCTCGCGGTGGCACTGCTGCTGGGGCTGGCCGCGGGCGCCGTGGTCGGGCTGCTCACGCTCGTCTGAGGTGGGCGGGCGGAAACTGTCCGCCCCGGGTGCCACGATCACGTCCATGATCGGACGCTGGCACGGCCTGGTCGTCGACTGCCCTGACCCGCGGGCGCTCGCGGACTTCTACGAGGAGCTGCTGGGCATGATCCGGGTGCAGGACGGCCCGGACTTCGTCGTCATCGGCGACGCCCCCGACCGGCCCGGGGTCGCTTTCCAGCGGGTCGCGGACTGGGTCGCGCCCAGCTGGCCCGCCGAGTCGGCGCAGATGCACTTCGACGTGCGCGTGGAGGACCTGGCGCGGGCGGGCGAGCTGGTGCTGGCCCTCGGCGCGCGCAGGCTCGACGGCGGCGGCGACCGGTACCGCGTGTACGCCGATCCCGCGGGTCACCCGTTCTGCCTGGTGCACTGGTGACACCGGGCCGACCTGTACCTTGACCGGGTGAACGCCGTGAACCTCGCCCTGCTGCCCGAGTGGCTGGACCCGGTCAACATCCTGCAGGGACTGGGGCCGTTCCTGCTGCCCGGCCTGTGCCTGATCATCTTCGCCGAGTGCGGACTGCTGATCGGGTTCTTCCTGCCCGGGGACTCGCTGCTGTTCACCGCCGGGCTGTTCGCGGTGACCGGGGTGATCCCGGCGCCGCTCTGGGCGATCTGCGTGCTGCTGACGGTGTGCGCGTTCGCGGGCAACGTCACCGGCTACTGGATCGGACAGAAGGCCGGGGACGCGCTGTTCGACAAGCCGAACTCCAAGCTGTTCAAGCGCGAGCACGTCGAGAAGACGCACGCGTTCTTCGAGAAGTACGGCGCCCGCGCGATCGTGCTGGCCCGGTTCGTGCCGATCGTGCGCACGTTCATCACCGCGATCGCCGGGGTGGGCCGCATGGACAAGCGGACCTTCTTCGTCTACTCCGCCGTCGGCGCCGTCCTGTGGGCCACCGGCGTGACGCTGCTGGGCGCGGCGCTCGGCCAGATCGTGTTCGTGCGCGAGAACCTGGACCTCATGATCATCGGCATCGTCTTCCTGTCGATCCTGCCGATCATCTTCGAGGTGATCAAGGCGCGCCGCGAGAAGCGGCAGGCCGCCCAGAACTGACCCGGCCTACCCGGGGCTGAACATCGAGCCCGGGTTGAACAGGTTCCCCGGGTCGAGCGCGGCTTTGATGGCCCGGTGGGCGCGCAGCCCCACCGGGCCGATCTCCTTGGCCAGCCACTCCCGCTTGACCTTGCCGATGCCGTGCTCGCCGGTCACCGTGCCGCCCAGGCCCAGCCCGAGCGCGAGGATGTCGTCGAAGGCGCGGTGGGCGCGGGCGAACTCGTCGGCGGAGGCGGGGTCGTAGACGATCGTCGGGTGCATGTTGCCGTCCCCGGCGTGCCCGACCACGGCGATGCGCAGCCCCACCTCCGCGCTGATGCGCTCGCAGCCCGCGATGAGGTCGCCGATGCGGGTGCGCGGCACGCACACGTCGTCGGTCATCCAGGCGCCGTAGACCTCCAGCGCCATGAGGACCGCCCGCCTGGCGGCGAGCAGCATCCGGCCCTCGGCGAGGTCGAAGGTGGTGTGCACGAGGTCGGCGCCCGCGTCCGCGCAGACCAGCTCGATGGCCGCCAGCTCCCGCCTGGCCGCCTCGCCGCCCGCGTCGGACTGGCAGATCAGCAGCGCCGCGCTGCCCCTGCCCGCGCCGACCTCGGTCTTCAGGTGCGCCTCGACGGCCTCGATGGACACCGCGTCCATGATCTCCATGAGCGAGGGCACGATCCCCTCGCGCACGATCCGCGACACCGCGGCGCCCGCGGCGACGATCGAGGGGAACGACGCCACCGTCGTGCCGGGGGCGTGGGGCAGCGGGCGCAGGGCGAGCGTGGCCTGGGTGACGACGCCGAGGGTGCCCTCGCTGCCGACGAACAGGCGCGTCAGGTCGTAGCCCGCGACGCCCTTGACGGTGCGGCGGCCGGTCCTGAGCAGCTCGCCGTCGGCCAGCACGACCTCAAGGCCCAGCACGGAGTCGGTGGTCACGCCGTACTTCACGCAGCACAGCCCGCCAGCGTTGGTGGAGACGTTGCCGCCGATGGTGCACCAGTCGTAGGAGGACGGGTCGGGCGGGTAGAACAGCCCGTGCTTCTCCACCGCGCCGCGCAGGTCGAGGTTGACCACGCCCGGCTCGACGACGGCGAGGCGGTTGTCCGGATCGATCTCGATGATCCGGTTCATCTTCGTCAGCACGAGCACGACGCAGCCGTCGATGGCGTTGGCCGCGCCGGTCAGCCCGCTGCCCGCGCCGCGCGGCACGATCGGCACGCCGTGCTCGGCGCACGCCCTGACCACCTCGCGCACCTGCTCGGTGTCGCCGGGCAGCACGGCGGCGAGCGGCTGGCCGTGCGGGGCCAGCGGCATCATGTCCCGCCGGTACGCCGCGGTGACGTCCGGGTCGACCAGGACGGCGTCGGTGCCCAGCGCGTCCCGCAGCCTGGTGAGCAGCTTCACGCCGTCCACCGTATCCCCGCCGTGCCCAAGTCGAGCCGTCTTGAGTCTGCCGCTGTGACGGGTCACTGATTTACAGTGGTTATGTGGCCGCTGTCACTGTCGACTCGGCCGTGGGGGAGGTGCGCCGTGGCCCGAATGATGGCCGCGCCCAGCGTGCAGGCCAAGGCGCTGGCGCGTTTCCTGCTGAGCAGCGTCCGCCCGCTCGGCGACCGGGTCCAGCTGCGCGGGGCCGGACTGGCGCTGGCCAGGGAGGCCTTCGACGCCACCGGGGTCACCCCGCTGCCGCGCGGCACCCGGGTGCGCGCGGTCTCGGAGTCCCACGGCTACGGCGACGTGACCGGCCTGTGGATCACCGCCCGCGACGCCGACGCCGAGGCGGGCGCGGTGCTGTACCTGCACGGCGGCGGGTTCATGCTGGGCTCCCTGCGCACGCACCGGCACCTGGCGGCGGCGATGTCGGCGGCCACCGGCCTGCCGGTGCTGCTGCTGCAGTACCGCCGCGCGCCCGAGCACCCGTTCCCCGCGGCCTCCGACGACGCCCTGGCGGCCTACCACTGGCTGCTCGACCAGGGCTACGCCGCCGACCGGCTGGTCGTCGCGGGCGACTCGGCGGGCGGGCACCTGGCCGCGGGCCTGCTCGGCGACCTGACCCGCTCGCGCGCGCCGATGCCGGGCGCCGCGGTGCTGTTCTCCCCGTTCCTGGACCTGGCGTGCCCCGGCCTCGAGGAGCGCGACGCCGCCTGCCGCGACCCGTACATCCCGCCGCGGCGCGCCCGGGAGGCCGCCGCCTGCTTCGCCGGGGAGCACCCGCTGACGCACCCGCGGCTGTCGGTGCTGCGCGGCAGCAAGCGGCGCTGGCCGCCCATGCTGATCCAGGCGGGCGACACCGAGTGCCTGCTGGGCGACTCCGAGCGGATGGCCGCGGTGATGCGCGCGGCGGGGGCGCACTGCGAGCTGCAGGTGTGGCCCGGACAGGTGCACGTCTTCCCGGCGTTCTTCCCGATCGTGCCCGAGGGTCGCCTGGCCATCGCCTACGTCGGGGAGTTCGTCCGCGCCGCGCTCGCCACCGAGCTGGCCGCGTAGGACTTGCGATCACGGCGCGACAGGGGAAGGCTGGACGCAGAAAGTTGCAAAGCCCAACCAAACGATTCCGAGGATCGCATGTCCGTCGCCGAGCGGGGTCCCGTCGCCGCGCCCACCCACCGGCAGATCCTGGTGATCATGTCCGGGCTGCTGCTCGGCATGTTCCTCGCCGCCCTCGACCAGACCATCGTCGGCACCGCGATCCGCACCATCGCCGACGACCTCAACGGCCTGAGCATGCAGGCGTGGGCGACCACGGCGTACCTGATCACCGCGACCATCACCACCCCGCTGTACGGCAAGCTGTCGGACATCTACGGGCGCAAGCCGTGGTTCACCACGGCGATCTCGGTGTTCGTCATCGGCTCCCTGGCCTGCACCCTGGCCGACTCGATGGGCCAGCTCGCGGCGTTCCGCGCCCTGCAGGGCCTGGGCGCGGGCGGGCTCATGTCGCTGGCCCTGACGATCATCGCCGACCTGGTGCCGCCCCGGGAGCGGGCCAAGTACCAGGGCTACTTCCTGGCCGTGTTCGGCGTCTCCAGCGTGCTCGGCCCGGTGATCGGCGGGTTCTTCGCGGGCCAGGAGTCGATCATGGGCATCGCGGGTTGGCGGTGGGTGTTCCTGGTGAACGTGCCGATCGGCGCGGTGGCGCTGATCGTCGTGGCCAAGGTGCTCAACGTGCCGCACAAGCGCCGTGACCACCGCATCGACTACTGGGGCGCGGCGTTCCTCGCGCTGGCCGTGGTGCCGCTGCTGCTGGTGGCCGAGCAGGGCAGGGAATGGGGCTGGGACTCCGGGACCGCCCTGCTGTGCTACGGCCTGGGCGCGGTCGGGCTGGTCGCGTTCCTGCTGGTGGAGCGCTCGATGGGGCCCGAGGCGCTGATCCCGCTGCGCCTGTTCGGCACCTCGACCTTCGCCATGACCATCATCGCGGGCACGATCCTGGGCGTCGGGATGTTCGGCGGGATCTCGATGATCCCGCAGTACCTGCAGATCGTGCGCGGCTACTCCCCGACCGAGGCGGGCCTGATGATGCTGCCGATGATGCTGGGCATCATGGCGGCGTCGATCTTCTCCGGCCGCTACACCTCGAAGACGGGGCGCTACAAGATCTTCCCGGTCATCGGCACCGCCCTGCTCGTGATCGGCCTGCTGCTGTTCCACACCGTCGCCGTGGACACCCCGATCTGGCAGCCGCTGGTCTACATGGCGCTGTTCGGCCTCGGCCTGGGCAACTGCATGCAGACGCTGACGGTGGCCGCGCAGAACGCGGTGCCGTTCGGGGACATGGGCGTTGCGACGGCGTCGGTGACCTTCTTCCGCCAGCTCGGCGGGACGCTCGGCGTCGCGGTGTTCCTGTCGCTGCTGTTCAGCACGGTCGCCGACAACATCGCCACCGCCTTCCGGGCCGCGGCGGCGTCCCCGGAGTTCCGGGCGGCGCTGGCCGACCCCGCGGTGCGCGCGGACCCGGTGAACGCCCCGGTGTTCGACGCGGTGGCCTCCGGCGGGCACGGCGGCGTGCTGAACGACTCCTCGTTCCTGCTGCAGATCGACCCGCGCCTGGCGCTGCCGTTCCAGCAGGGCTTCACCGAGTCGATCCAGCTGGTGTTCCTGGTGGGCGCGGGCGTGATGGTGCTGGCGTTCGTGGTGTCGCTGTTCATCAAGGAGATCCCGCTGCGGATGCACACCGCCACGCAGGCCGCGGCGCTAGCCGAGAGCGGCGAGGCCGACCACGAGCAGCAGCGGGCCCCGCGCGAGCTGGCGGACGAGGTTGACCGGGACGTACGCCCCCACCACGTCGATCGCCGGGGACGGTGAGTAGTCCAGCGCGGGTCTGGTGACCGTCCGCACGACGGCCGCGGCGACCACCGGCACGGCCGCGGGCGCGGCGGGCAGCCCGGCCAGCGCCGCGAGCGCCAGCCACAGCCCGGCGACCACCAGGACCACGACGAGGGCGCTCAGCCACAGGGCGGTGTCGGGCTCCGGCAGCCACCGCCGCAGCCCCGCCACCTGGGTGATCTCGACCAGCCCGCCCGCGAACGGCAACACCGCGACGTACGCGCCGAGCCCGGCCCACCACACGGGCGCGACCACCGGGAACACCGCGTGCAGCACCGGCATCGCCAGGGCGAGCAGGACCGCAGCCGCCACCATGCCCCGCCGCGCCACGACGCCGCTGACGACGAACCGCGGCGCGCCGCCGAGCCGCCCGGGGGCCGGACGGGCCCGCGGGAGCAGCGCCAGCACGTCCCCGAACGCCGCCGCGACCGACCGGACCACGTGCGCCTGGTGCCCCCGCACCAGCTCCGCGCGCCGAGGCCGCGCGACCGGACCCCACACGACCGCCGTCGCGGCCACGAGCCCCGCCGCGACGCCCCAGAGCCACCCTGGGGACACGAACGCCGCCCCCGCCACCGCCAGCCCGAACGGCACCAGGTACTCCAGCCAGGCCCTCCTGGCCCGGCGCGCGGCCACGTAGGCGAACCCCGCGGCGGCGACGGCGACGGCAGGCAGCGCGGGCAGGGCGGACCACCCCAGGACCAGCCCGGCGGCCACGAACAGGTACCCGACGACGCCGAACCGCACCGCCCACGCCGCGCGCAGCCCGCCGCGCACCAGGCCCGCGCGGTCCCCGGTGTCCTCCCAGGTGAGCCGGGCCGGGTGCGCCCGCACGAAGTCCCGGCGCAGCAACGACATCACCGCCACGGCCAGCGCGACCAGGACGACGGCGGTGAGCGCGTTGTCCGGGACCGCGTGCTCACCGACGAACCGCTCGCGCAGCAGGCCCGCCTTGGAGAACGGCAGCGTCAGCAGCCCCGCCCCGACGAAGGCGGGCATCCCCCACTCGGCCTTCCACCGGACCCTCCCCCATGCGGCCCTCACAGCTGGACGACCCGGTCGGCCACGCGCTCGACCAGCGGGCCGTGGTGGCTGGCGATCACCACCGCCGACGTGGCCTTCGCCGCGGTGATCATCTCGGCCAGCCAGCCCCTGGCCGTGGCGTCGAGCGCCCGCTCGGGCTCGTCGAGCAGCAGCACGTCGTGGTCGCGTTCGAGCGCCCCGGTCAGCAGCAGCCTGCGCCGCTGCCCCGCCGACATCTCGACGGCGGGGACCGCGGGCAGCCCGGTGGTGTCGGGGAGGCCGAGCATCTGCAGGTGCTGGGCGGCGCTGTACTCCTCGAACAGCGCGGAGTCGTCGAGCACGACGGACACGGCCCCGCGGAACTCCCGGTCCCGCTCGTCCGGCGTCCGCCCGGCCACGCTCACCGTGCCCTCGGTCGGCTCCCGCAGCCCGTACAGGCAGTGCAGGAGGGTCGACTTGCCCGAGCCGTTGGCCCCCACCAGGGCCAGGCACTGCCCGGCGTCGACGGCGAAGTCGAGCCCCCGGAACAGCCACCGGTCCCCGACCCGCACCCCGAGCCCGCTCGCCTCCACCGCCATGCCGTCCCAACGGTCGCGGCCAAGCGCGGGTTCCCGGAACCGCGGGGGATCACGAAACGTTTGGCCGGTGTGGGCGCGGTGGAGACGGTGCTGGCCTGGAGCGTGCCCGGCGGGACCCTGCTGATGGTCGCCGTCGGGGTCTTCGAGCTGTGGCGGCAGCGGCGGCGCCGCAAGGCCGGGACACCGCTGACGGCCACCTACATCAACGAGTTCACCGCGATGTTCTACGGGACCAAGCGCATGGAGCTCGACCACCGCGACTCGATGTCCATGATGCGCGAGGAGGAAGGCCAGGGCGGCCCACCACCACTGGGCGTCGACCTGGACCGGGGCACGGTGGTCCTGGGCGAGGACGACCTCCGCGGTCGCGGGTAGCCGGGCACTTTCCCGGGCTTGCGCTGGTTTGCGCCGGGCGCAACCGCAGATGAATTGCGGCGGCGCACGGCCCCGGCCCGCCCCGCGGCCACGTACCCTACGGCCGTGAACTCCGCGCTCGGCATCCTGGACTCGGCGGGCCCCCTGTTGGTCTGGGCCATCGTCCTGGGCTTCGTGTTCGTCGAGTGCGCGTTCATCTTCGGGCTGTTCCTCCCCGGCGACTCGCTGCTGTTCGCCGCGGGGGTCGTGCTCGCCCAGCACGCCGCGGAGGGACAGGCGTGGGCCCTGTCCCTGGCCGCGACGGTGACCGCGGTGGCGGCCAACCAGCTCGGCTACCACATCGGGCACAAGACCGGGCACGCCATCATCACGCGCAAGGGCGGCCGGGTGCTGAACGCGGCGAACCTGGCCAAGGCGCGCGACTACCTCGACCGGCACGGGTTCTGGGCGATCGTGCTGGCCAGGTGGCTGCCGTGGATTCGCACGCTCGCCCCGCTGATCGCGGGCGCGGCCAAGATGGACCCGCGCCGGTTCGCGCTGGCCACCGCGGTCGGGGCGCTGGCGTGGGTGCCGACGCTGGTCCTGCTCGGCTACTACGCCGCGGGCCTGCTCGAGGAGATCCCCTGGCTGCAGACCGCCGCGGTGATCGGCAGCGTGGCCTTCTTCGTCGTCGGCACGGCCTTCGGCATCTGGCGCTACCGGCAGGAGATGAGCAAGCCGGTGGACACCGTCTCCATCACGGAGTGACCACCAGGTCGGCGCCCGCCGCCGTCGCCGCGATCACCTCGGCGTTGCGCTCGTCGGAGCCCGTCGTGCGCTCCCACGCCTCCAGCGACGTGCGCCCGTAGGCCATGTGCCGCCGCCACAGCCGCTCCCGGCGCACGTCCTCGCCCGGGTCCACGTACCAGACCTCGTCCAGCAGGGCGCGCACGCGCGGCCACAGCAGCAGGTAGTTGCCCTCGGTGATGACCAGCGGCGCGTCGGCGGGCACCGGCACCGCGCACGCGATCGGCTCCTCCAGCGACCGGGAGAACTCCGGGGCGTAGACGATCTCGTCGGTCCGCGCCCTCAGCCTGGCCAGCAGGTCGGCGTACCCGTCGGCGTCGAAGGTGTCCGGGGCGCCCTTGCGGTCGGCGGCGCCGAGGCGGTCGAGCACGCCCTGGGCGAGGTGGAAGCCGTCCATCCCGACCAGCGGGGCGTTGAGGGCCCCGGCCAGCCGGGCGGCCAGGGTGGACTTGCCCGCCCCTGGCGCGCCGCAGATGCCGAGCAGGCGCCTGCCCGCGGCCGGGGCCGACGCGCGGGTGATCAGGTCGGAGAACGTCGGTCGCATGATCTCCACTCCGTCGGGGTATGTTCCGCAAGCGTTTGCAGCGAACGGGGAGCAGGATTTCACGCCGTGGCCACCATGCAGGATGTCGCCCGGATCGCCGGGGTCTCGATCAGCACCGTCTCACACGTGGTCAACGAGACCAGATCCGTCGCCGAGTCGACCAGGCACCGGGTGCTGGCCGCCATCGAGGCGACCGGGTACACCGGCAACGCCATCGCCCGCTCGCTGGTCACCGGCGGCACCAACACCATCGGCGTGGCGATGTCGCTGCTGGCCAACCCGCACCTGGCCCAGCTCATCCACGCCATCGAGGCCGAGGCCACCGCGGCGGGCCACACCGTCCTGATCGGCGACACCGAGGACACCCCCGACGGCGAGCGCGACGCCGTGCGCAGGCTGCAGGCCCGCCGCGTCGACGGCGTGCTGCTCACCCCCGTCCCCGGCGACACCCCCACCCTCGACGCGCTGGCCCGCACCAACGTGCCCGCGGTGCTCGTCGACCGGGTCTCCCACCGGGTCAAGCTCGATCAGGTCGGGCCGGAGAACATCCAGTCGACCTCGGCGCTGGTCTCGCACCTCGCGGGCGCCGGGCACCGGCGGATCGGGTTCATCAGCGGCGTGGACTGGGTCGGCGCCAGCGAGGAGCGCACCCTCGGCTACCGGCTCGGCCTCGGCCGCGCGGGCCTGCGCTGGGACTCCAACCTGGTCGCGGGCGGCGGCGCGACGCACGAGGACGGGGTGCTCGCGCTGCGCAGGCTGCTCACCGTGCCCGAGCGGCCGACCGCGGTGATCACCGGGAACGGCGCGATGACCGGCGGGGCGTACCGGGAGGCCCGCGCGCACGGCCTGGAGATCGGCAGGGACCTGTCCATCGTCGGCCACGACGAGGTCGAGTGGGCCGACCTGGTGCGCCCGGGCATCACCACGATGGCGCACCCGGTCGACGAGATCGGCCGCACCGCCGTGCGCCTGCTGCTGGCCCGCGTCGCCGACCCCGGCCGCGAGCCGGAGACGGTCCTCCTGGCCCCGTCGCTGATCCACCGGGAGTCCTGCGGCTGCCCGGTCCGCTGACGCCGGACCGGCCGACGGCGACGGCGAGGTGTGGCTCCCGCAAGAGGTGAAGTGACCCCGCACGTCCCCGAGTAACACCGTCCCTCCTGCGGACGACGCTCCCTGCGGGCTCGCCTTGGAAGGGCGCCCAGGACGGGAGGACCCGGTGTCGCCGCACGCGCCGAGCGGAACCCACCAGCCAGCCCTGGCACTCACCGTCGAGGGCGGCGGGCTCGCCGCGCTGCGCCGCACCCTCACCCGCTGGCTGATCGACAACGGCGTGACCGAGCTGTGCGCGTGCGACATCGTGCTGGCCGTCGCCGAGGCCGCGACCGGCGCCGCCGAGCACGCCGACGGGCCGGTCGCGGTCACCACCGTCATCCACCCCGCGCGCGCCGTGGTCACCGTCAGCCACCGGGGGCAGTGGCGCGACCCGGACACCAACCTCGGCGTGCTGGGCGCCCAGCGCCTGACGATGGTCGAGGCGCTCACCGAGCACTACGACATCGACCACTCCGACGACCGCACGACGCTCACCGCCTACTTCCCCGTGGCCTGACTCAGAACCCGCCCGAGACGGGCAGCACCGCACCGGTCACGAAGGACGCCTCGGCGCCCAGAAGCCACACCACGCCCGCGGCGATCTCCTCGGGCTGCCCCGCCCGCCCGAGCGGAATCCGGGCGGCCAGCCGGTCGGGCCTGCCGGGATCGCCCACCGCCGCGTGCAGTCCGGTGTAGACGGTCCCGGGGGCGACGGTGTTGACCCGGATGCCCTCGTCGGCGACCTCAAGGGCCAACCCGCTTGCCATCGTCTCCACCGCCGCTTTCGAGGCGGCGTAGTGCACCCACTCCCCGGGCGACCCGCGCCGCGCCGCGGTGCTGGACACCGCGACGATCGCCCCGCCCCGGCCGCCGTGCCGCGTCGACATCCGCCGCACCGCGGCGCGCAGGCACAGGAACATGCCGACGACGTTGACCTCCATCACCCGCCGGACGTCCTTGGCGGACTGCTCGTCCAGCCGCCCGATGACGGGCCCGGTCACCCCGGCGTTGGCGACCACGCCGGTCACCGCCCCGAGCGCCGCGGCTGCGTCGAACAGACCCTCCACATCGGACTCGGAGGCCACGTCGGCACGCACGGCCTCGGCCCGCCCGCCCAGCGCGCGCACCTCGTCGACCACGCCCGCCGCCGCGGCGGCGTCGGCGGTGTAGTTCACCACCACGTCCCACCCGGCCGCGGCCGCCCTGCGGCACACCGCGGCGCCGATGCCCCGGCTGCCGCCGGTCACGATCACAACGCTCATCACCCCATGGTGGCAGGCCCAAGCCGTGCCTCGGACTGAGCCCGCTCCAGCCGGGCGGCGGCCTCCAGCGTCATCCACCCCGAGAGCTGGACCGACAGGTCGCGCTCGGGGCACCACGCCTTCCGCCGGGGCACGGCCGCGGACACCGCGAACTCCGGCCCGAACAGCGCCCCGCCGGGCACCGCGGCCCGGTTGCCCCACAGCGCCTCGGCCGCGTCGTAGACCAGCCGGGCCGCCGTCTCGCCCTCGGCCTCGGGCAGCCGGAGGGCGGCGTCGGCGAGGTAGCGCGCCAGGATGCCGGTGAACAGCCCGCCGTCGCCGCCCTCGTGGCCCCGGAGCACCCCGCCGGGCGCAAGGTGCGCGTCCACGGCCCGCACCGTCCGCGCGGCGGGCTCGGCCCAGCCGCCCGCCGGGTCGGCCACGGCCATCTCCACGCACGCGCCCAGGTGCACGCCCTGGCAGTAGGTGTAGATGATCCGGACGACCTCGCGCACCGCGCCGTCCTCGGTCACGTGCAGGCCGTCCCACATCAGGCCGGTCGCCGGGTCCCGCAGCGACCGCTCCATCCACCGCGTCATGGCCCGCGCCCGCGACCGGTCGGCCCGGTCGACCCCGGCGCGGGCGAGCAGGATCGCCGCGGGCCCGTTGGCCGGGACGTTCTTGAACGTGTCCTTGCGCCGCCACCAGATGCCGCCGCCGCCGTGGTCGGTCCAGCCCTCCCGCAGCTGCGCGGTGATCTCGGCGAGCGCGTCGCCGGAGTCGGTGCCCGCGACCGCCTCGGCCCGGTGCAGGGCGAGGCCCAGCCAGGCGATGTCGTCGTAGTAGTCGTTCGTCCAGTGCCGCAGGTTGCGCAGCCGCACGCCGCGCACGAGCTGGTCGAGCGCCAGGGCGCGCTCGTCGGCAGGCGCGCGCAGGTGGGCGTCGACCAGGCAGTCGACCAGGTGCGCCTGCCACCAGTAGTGCCAGCGCCCGTACACCCGGTCGGAGAGCCGGGCGGGCCAGCCGACCACGCCGAGCCGGGTCCCCGGCATCCCCCACACCCGGCGCAGGTGCCGCCCCCGGACCGCCCGTTCGGCGACCCCCGCCCGGGCGGCCCACAGCCCGGGGGACCGCTCCGCGGCACCCTCTGTGCGCTCAGCGCCTCGGGTCATGAGTCAATCGTGACTGCTGGATCGTTTCCGATGTCCCGTCAGGGGAGTGATATCACTGATTCGTGCCAAGCTAAGCGCATGCTTACCCACGCCGTCACCTGCCCGCTGTGCGAGGCGACCTGCGGACTCGCCGTCACGACCGAGGGGCGGGCGGTGACGTCGGTGCGCGGCGACGCCGAGGACGTCTTCTCCCGGGGCTACCTCTGCCCCAAGGGCGCCTCGATCGGCGCGGTCCACGCCGACCCCGACCGGCTGCGGGAACCGCTGGTCAAGCGCGACGGGCAGTTCGTGGCGGTGTCCTGGGCGCAGGCGTACGCCGAGATCGCCGCGCGCCTGCCCAAGATCACCGGCGAGCACGGCGCCGACGCGGTCGCGGTCTACATCGGCAACCCGGGCGTGCACAACCTCTCCACCGCGCTGTACGGCCGGGTGCTGCTCAAGGCGCTGAACACCAGGAACGTCTACACCGCCAGCTCGGTCGACCAGGCGCCCAAGCAGTTCGCCGCGGGCCACATGTTCGGCCACCCGATGAGCGTGCCGGTCCCCGACCTCGACCGCACCGACCACCTGCTGCTGCTCGGCGCCAACCCGCTGGTCTCCAACGGCAGCCTGATGACCGCCCCCGACGTCCGCGGCCGCCTGCGCGCGCTGCGCGAGCGCGGGGGCAGGCTCGTCGTCGTCGACCCGGTTCGCTCCCGCACCGCTGAGCTGGCCGACGAGCACCACGCCATCCGCCCCGGCGCCGACGCCCTGCTGCTCTTCGCCATGGTCAACACCCTCTTCGCCGACGGCCTCGTCGACCTCAAGGCCCTGGCCCCGCACGTCAACGGCGTCGACGAGGTCCGCGCGCTGGCCGAGCCGTTCACCCCGGACGCGGTCGAGCCGATGACCGGCCTGGCCGCCACGGCCATCCGGCGCATGGCCCACGACCTGGCCGCCGCGCCGAGCGCCGCGGTGTACGGCCGGGTGGGCACCACGACCCAGCGCTACGGCTCCCTGGCCAGCTGGCTGGTCGACGTCCTCAACACCCTCACCGGCAACCTCGACCGCCCCGGCGGCGCCATGTTCCCCTTGGCCGCGGCGGGCCAGGCCAACGCGAAACCCGGGCGCCGCAAGGGTTTCCGCCACGGCCGCTGGCACAGCCGGGTCCGCGGCCTGCCCGAGGTGATGGGTGAGCTCCCCGTGGCCACCCTGGCCGACGAGATCGCCACCCCCGGCGGCGTGCGCGCGCTGATCACCCTCTCCGGCAACCCGTGCCTGAGCACCCCCAACGCCGACCGGCTCACCGAGGCCATGCGCGGGCTGGACTTCATGGTGTCGGTGGACGTCTACCTCAACGAGACCACCCGCCACGCCGACGTCATCCTGCCCGGCACCTCGCCCCTGGAACGCTCGCACTACGACATCTCCCTGTACCAGTTCGCCGTGCGCAATACCGCGAACTGGAGCCCCGCGGTCCTGGAGACCCCCGTGCCCCAGGAGTGGGAAACCCTCCTGCGCCTCGCCTGCGCGGCCACCGGACAGTCCAATCCGGACAGTGTGGAGCCGATGGACGCCCTCGTCGCGGCCCAGAGCGCCGAGCACTTGGGCACCCCGCCCGCCGAGGACCTCGCAGGCCCCGAGCGCCTGCTGGACATGATGCTGCGCGCGGGCCCCTACGACCTCACCCTGGCCGACCTCAAGGCCAGCCCCCACGGCATCGACCTCGGCCCCCTCACCTCCCGCGTCCCCGACGTCCTGGGCACCCCGACCGGCATGGTCGAGCTGGCCCCGCCCGCCCTGACCGCCGACGTCGCCTGCCTGGTCGCCGAGCTGGACACCGTCCCGAACGGCCAGATGGTCCTCATCGGGCGCAGGCAGCTGCGCTCCAACAACTCCTGGATGCACAACATCGCCCCCTTGGTGGGCGGCACGAACCGCTGCACCGCGATGGTCCACCCCACCGACGCCGCCCGCCTCGGCCTGACCGACGGCGGCCAGTGCGTCGTCAGCTCCCGCACCGGCACGCTGACGGTGCCGGTGGAGGTCAGCGACGCCGTCCGCCCCGGGATCGTGAGCATCCCGCACGGCTGGGGCCACGGCCTGCCGGACACCAGGGGCTCGGTGGCCGCCGCGCACGCGGGCGTCAACTCCAACGTCCTGGCGGACGAGCTGCTGGTGGACGCCCCGACCGGGACCGCCGTCCTCAACGGCATCCCCGTGGAGGTCGCCCCCGCCTGAACTCAGCCGGGCGCGTCCCGGGTCCAGGTCGGCCGCTCCAGCGCGATCCGCCAGACGCAGCCCAGCCCGGTCTCGGCCGGGGCCGTCGCCGGGCGCTCCTCCGCCGCGTCCACCAGCGTGAACCCCAGTCGGCGGGGAATCCCGCCGCTGGCGGTGTTCGCCACGTCGTGGCGGATCTCCACGTGGTCGACGTCGTCGAGGCCCGCCGCCAGGTCGAGCAGGGTGGCGGTGGCCCGGGTGGCGTGGCCGCGGCCGGTGTGGCCCGGGTGCAGCCAGTACCCGATCTCCATGCCCCGCGGCCCGATGCGGCGTTCCAGGGCGCACGCCCCGATCGGCTCACCGGCAGGGGCGATCAGGTAGCAGAACGACGTGCCCGCGGCCCATCCCGCGGCCGCCTCAACCAGGAACGCGGCCGCGGAGTCCTCTGTGTACTCCTCGACCGCCCACGGCATCCACGGCGCGAGGAACGTCCGCGCGTCCGCCACGACCCGCCGCACGGCCTCGGGGTCGAACTCGATCGCCCGCACCAGGTCCCCGGCCCTGGTGGGCGGGCGGCTCACCACGCCGCGCCCAGGTCGGCGTGGGCGCGCACCCAGGCGTGCATCACGATGCCCGCGGCCACCCCGGCGTTGATCGACCGGGTCGACCCGAACTGCGCGATCGACACCAGCAGGTCGGCGCCCTCCCGCGCCTGCGCGGTCAGCCCCGGCCCCTCCTGCCCGAACACCAGCACGCACCGGGCGGGCAGCTCCACCGCCTCCAGCCGCACCGACCCCGGCGTGTTGTCCACCCCGACGACGGCCAGCCCCTCACCCCGCGCGTGGCCCAGCAGCGCGCCGACGTCCGGGTGGTGCGCGACGTGCTGGTACCGGTCGGTCACCATCGCCCCCCGCCGGTTCCACCGCCTGCGGCCCACGATGTGCACGGCCCGCGCCGCGAACGCGTTCGCCGTGCGGACCACGGTGCCGATGTTGTGGTCGTGCTGGAAGTTCTCGATCGCCACGTGGAACCCGTGCCTGCGCCGGTCCAGGTCGTCGACCACGGCCTCGCGCCGCCAGTAGCGGTAGGCGTCCACCACGTTGCGCCGGTCGCCCGAGGCCAGCAGCTCGGGGTCGTAGCGGGCCTCCGTCGGCCACTCGCCCGGCCACGGCCCCACCCCGACCGGATCGCCGTGGACCCACTCGGTCGGACCTTCGCTCAAACCCTCACGCCCCTGCGCCTGCGCGCGTACGCGCCCCCATACGACACGACCAGCAGGACCACAGCGCCAACTCCGACGACAGGTAGGAAGCTCTCGGGGAACAGCTCACCGTAGATGTAGTGCTCGTTGAAGCCACCCTCCAGGTCCGGCAGACCCCGCAGGCCCCGGAAGTGGTTCTCCAACTCCGTCAGCGGGCACGAGATGGGCGCGACGTTCACCAGCACGCCCCACGCGGCGAAGAAGACGTGCACGAGGATCGACCGCGGCCACCACCAGGCCAGGAACCCGCCGAACCCGATGTACAGCAGGGCGAGGAAGTGCACGACCATCGTCGCGTCGGCGAGCACGCCTGCCATCCCGACCCCACCTCCCCAAACCGGGCAATCCTCACGGTACCCGCGTCCTGGGTGGTTCGGCTCAGGGATTATCCCTGGTCAGGAAGGCCCAGGTCGGTGAGGTCCAGCAGCGCCCGGTACCGCAGCCCGCGCGCCTCGACCGCCGCCCTGGCCGCGTCGCCGCGGTTGACCACGGTGGCCACGCCGATCACCGTCGCGCCCGCCTCGGTCAGGGCGTCCACGGCGGTGAGCACGCTGCCGCCGGTGGTGGAGGTGTCCTCCACGGCCAGCACCGGCTGCCCGGCCACCTCGATGCCCTCGATCCGCCGCTGCATCCCGTGCGCCTTGGCCTCCTTGCGCACGACGAAGGCGTCCAGCACCTCCCCGGCGGAGGCGGCGGCGTGCATCATCGCCAGCGCGACCGGGTCGGCGCCGAGGGTCAGCCCGCCCACGGCGACGTAGTCCCAGTCGGCGGTGAGCCCGCGCAGCAGCCGCCCGATGAGCGGCGCGGCGGCGTGGTGCAGGGTGGCCCGGCGCAGGTCGACGTAGTAGTCGGCCTCCTTGCCGGAGGACAGGGTCACGCGGCCGTGCACGACGGCCAGTTCGGAGACCAGCCTGGCCAGCTCGGCCTTGGCGGCGGCATCGACACTCGGAGCGGTTCGCACGGGGCGTCAGTCTGGCACGCCGGTCAGCCGAAGCCCCGGCTGTCCTGCTTGAGCGCCGTGTCGACGGTCAGCGCCGAGGCGACGACCATGCTCAGCAGCGGCTCGGCGAGCGGGCGGTGGATCTGCAGCACGTAGTTGTCCGCCGAGGTGAACATCGTCTTGGCCAGGCCCTCGAAGGTCTTGGTGATCCGCGCGACCTCGGTGCCGCCCTGGTCGGTGATGGCGAAGTTCCACGCCCGCCAGTTCTCCGCCTGGATGCCGCCGACGCGCAGCCCGCCGACCTCGAAGGCGAAGCGGATCTTGCCGATCGCGTTCTCCTGGCGGATCTCCCCCACCTGGGTGCCGTCGCCGCGCTCGACGATCATCCGCGACTTCACGAACTTCGCCGGGCGGGTCAGGCGCAGCACGGTCTGGCCGTGCGCGTCGCGCACCTCGAGGCGGTGGGTGAAGAACTGGT
The DNA here is from genome assembly GCF_053813445.1 of Actinokineospora lacus. NCBI lineage: Bacteria > Bacillati > Actinomycetota > Actinomycetes > Pseudonocardiales > Pseudonocardiaceae > Actinokineospora > Actinokineospora lacus. Next base: position 474,998 of record NZ_JBQERA010000001.1, on the reverse strand, counting down.
CGTAGCTGCCCAGGAACCGCAGCGCCTTCTTCAGCGCGCTCTGCCCGACCTGGGCGACCGAGCCGATCTGGCGGCCGTGCTGGTCGTGGACCGCGTACTCGTTGGCCAGCTCGATCAGCTTGACCTTCTGGTTGACCACCAGCACGGGCTCGGTGAACAGCGTCCCGCCGCCCTGCCCGGTCTGCCCGACCCGGGCCTTGCGCTGCTGCTCCTTGATCCGGTCCGGGTCGGCCTGCCCGCCGAGGGGCAGCTCCCACGCGCTGCCGTCGCCGCCCTGGCGGGTCTGCGACGTCCACTGCCTGCCGTCCCAGTAGCGCTGCATCGCGGAGCCGGACGGGTCGGCGTACCAGCCAGGCTGCGGGTTCGTCATACCCGCGAGCCTAGGTGGTGTCCTGTGAGTCGCGCTCGGCCCGGCTATCGCGGACGGGGCTCGCAGGACATCGCCTAGCCTCCGGGTTTGGGGCGGATGTGGCGCAACGCCTCGTCCACGGCGAAAACCGCGGCGAGGGCGAGCGGGGCGAAAGCGCCCACAGGTGGGTGGTGGAAGCGCAGCTCGTAGCGGAAGGTGTGGTCGATGGCCCTGCCGTCGGCGGTGCGGCCCAGGCCGGTGATCACCTTGGTGAGGGCGGCGGCCTCGGCGCCGCTGTGGTCGGTGATCGTGCTGTGCCACGCGCGGTTGCCCGCCGCGCGCAGCTCGCCGACGCGCGCGCCCGCGGTGAGCGCGAGCCGCAGGCTGCCCACGGTGTTCTCCTGGCGGACCTCCCCGACCGGCTGACCGGAGGGGGTGGCCACGGCCATCCTGAGCCTGCCCGCCGAGCCCTCGCGGGTCAGCGCCAGCAGCGGCCCCGCCGGGGAGCGCACCTCGATCCCGCGGGTGGTGAACTGGTTGAGGCCGCGCAGGAACCGGGCGGCAGCCCTGCCCGCGCCGCCCGCGCCGACCAGCACGGCGTCGGCGAGGAGCCTGCCGTGGCCGTCATCGATCGTGGTCTCGTCGGTGAGGGCGTGCAGGAACACCCGGCGGGTCACGACCACGGTGGGCGTGCCGAACATCAGCCGCGGTTCCGCTTGGCGGCGACGCGCCGCTCCAGGGCCCGCTGCACGCCGAGGGGCAGCAGCTTGGCCAGGCTGACCAGCGCCTTGTACTGCGGGCCCGGGATCGAGCGGGAGCGGCCGTGCACGAGGTCGTCGAGGCAGTCGGCCACGACCCGGTCGGCCTGCAGCCACAGGAACTCCGGCAGCCCGGCCATGTCGTCGCCCGCGCGGTCGTGGAACTCGGTGTGGGTGAACCCCGGGCACAGCGCCACCACCCGCACGCCGGTCCCGCCGAGGTTCGCGGCCAGGCCCTCCGACAGCGCCGTGACGTACGCCTTCGTGGCCCCGTAGGACGGCCCGGTGGCCGGGAAGAAGCCCGCGATGCTGGAGACGTTGACGATCCCACCGTGCCCGCGCTCGATCATGCCCGGCAGCGCCGCCCTGGTCAGCCGCATGACCGTGGTGACGTTGAGGTCCAGCTGCGACTGCAGCCACGCGGGCTCGGCCTCGGCGAAGGCCCCGCGCGTGCCGAAGCCCGCGTTGTTCACCAGCAGGTCGATCGGGCGCTCGGTCTCGGCCAGCCGGTCCTCGACGCGCCTGCGGGCGCGGGTGGTGGTCAGGTCGGCGGTCATGGTCTGCACCGTGACCCCGTGCGCGTCGGCCAGCTCGGCGGCGATGGCCTTCAGGCGCTCTGTCGTGCGGGCCACGATGACCAAGTCGTATCCGTCGGCGGCCAGCCTGCGGGCGAAGGCCGCGCCGATTCCCGCGGTCGCGCCGGTGATCAGTGCGGTGGGCATGAGGGCACGCTACTCACAGGTACCGGTGCCCGGGTAGGTCACTCGCCGCCCTGGCGCCGGGTGTCCAGGTCGACGACCGCCTCGACCTCGGCCTCGAAGGGGTCCACGACGTCGGCGATCTCGCCGAGGCCGCGCAGCAGCCGCTCCAGCCGCGACGGGGAGGAGTTGGGCGCGGCCGCGGCCAGCACCCAGCCGTCCTCGATCCAGGCGACGGCCACGTCCTGGCCGATCTCCTCGGTGGCGTCGACCAGGTCGGGGGTGATCAGCGCGCGGGCGCCCGCGATGTCGGAGACGAAGGCGTAGCGCTGGCCGACCGGGCCCAGCAGCTCGGGCATGTGCTCGCGCTGGAACGGGGTGCTCGGCACCCACAGCTCCACCACCACCGGGTGTACGCGCTTGCACTGCACGGCCGCGATGACGGTGTTGACCCGACCGCCCGCCTCCAGGTCGAAGACGTACACCTTGCGCCTGCCGTCGGCGGTGAAGGTCGACCCGGCGACCACGTCACGGGCCACGCCGTCGCCGTAGTAGGCGACCGCGCCGCCCTTCCACTGTCCGGGCAGGACAGGATCGGTCTCGGCGAACTGCCAGCCACGCAGCGCCGCCCATCTCCTGCGCTCGCGGTTACGCGAGGTCAGGCGCGCACGGTCGCGCATCAGGAACAGAGCGCCCGCGGCCAGAGCCACGAACGCCACCAGGAACCACACCCACGCGGGAACGCCCACGCGGTCAGCGTAGTCGTCACGGCGCGTCGTTCAAGATCACGGGGGCGTGGCATGTGCACCGATTGCCGCCCTTTCGGCCGTTGGGCCGCGGCGGGGGCGCGCTGATGCTGGCGGTGAAGGAGGTGCGCCATGCCCGAAACGATCAAGAACGGCGACACCGGACCGGATGTGCGGCTGCTCCAGCACCTGCTCAGCGACCTGAACTACGACGTGGGCCCGGTCGACGGCGACTTCGGACCGCGGACCGAGGGTGCGGTGCGGCACTACCAGCGCGACCACGACCTCGACACGATCGAGGACGGCGTGTGCGGGGCGGAGACCTGGCAGAGCCTGGAGGGCCAGTTCGGTCCGCTGGAGGGGCTGCGGCGCCCGGAGAGCGTGGAGGACTACGCCGCCGAGAGCTACGGGGTGCTGAACCAGTCGATGTCGGCCGAGGACCGCGTCCTGGCCCTGGAGTCCGCCGCCAACGACGAGCTGACCGCCGCGGGCGTGCCGTACGTGCACTTCCAGCTCGACCCGGCCACCCCGCCCTACGCCCAGTTCGACTTCACCACCTGGATCGCGCTGATCGAGCCGACGCCGTTCGAGCCCGCCAACGCCGAGGCGCTCAGCCAGGAGGAGCAGGGTCGCATCGCCGCGACGGTCTACCACGAGGCCCGCCACGCCGAGCAGTGGTTCGAGATCGCCCGCCTGCTGGCCGGGCTGCACGGCTTCGACGCCGTGCGCATCGCCAACGACATGCAGATCCCCGCCTCGATCGCCCAGGCGGCGACGGCCAACCCGACCACCCAGTGCACGCTGAGCAACGGGCGTGCCTTCGACTGGTACGAGAGCGTGTACGGCGGCGGCAGCGGCAACCGCGACGACGTCCTCGGCACCCTCGGCGACGGCGACCCGGCCAACGACCGCTACGGCGAGTACCGCGGCGACCTGTCCGAGGAGCACGACAGCCACGACGTGGGCGGGTCGGTGCGGCGGGAGTACCGGGAGTTCGCCGAGGGCGTCGAGCAGGGCCACAATCCGACCGTGCGCCGCGGGGACTTCCACAACCAGTGGGTGACCTACCTCCAGCAGCTCCTGCAGTACCAGGGGTACTACGTGGGCCGCCGGGTCGACAGCCACTTCGGTCCGCTGACCGAGGAGGCCGTCACGGCCTACCAGGCGGCCCACCCGCCGCTGGTCGCCGACGGCGTCGCGGGCCCGGCCACCTGGGAGTCGCTGATCCCCTAGCCGCTGATCTACGAGTCGCTGATCCGTCGGTCACTGAATCAGCTGGTCGTGGTCCGCTAGCCGGGGAGACCGAGCGCGGCGGGCGCGGCGGGGTCGGAGTCGGCGAGGAACTGGGCGCAGCGCTGGTGCTCCTCGGTGTCCTCGATCGCCGCGGCGGCCCGCGCCAGGGCGGCCAGCGCGCGCAGGAAGCCCTGGTTGGGACGGTGCGACCAGGGCACCGGCCCGAAGCCCTTCCACCCGGCGCGGCGCAGCTGGTCCAGGCCGCGGTGGTAGCCGGTGCGCGCGTAGGCGTAGGCGGCGACGGGCTCGTCGGCGTCCAGGGCGGCCTCGGCGAGGGCGGCCCACGCCTCGCTGAAGTCCGGCCAGCGGCGGGCGACGTCCACGGGGGCGTCGCCGCGCTCCAGGGCGCCCTGCGACTCGGGGCGGTCGGGCAGGCGGGTCGGTTCGGGGCCGAGCAGGTTGGTCATGGGTCAATCCTGCCGTACGGGCAGCCAGGCCCGGGCCGCGGCGACCAGCGCGGCCACCCCGACGCCGATCGTCGGCTCGATGACCGGGGCGAACAGCGGCGAGTGGTTGGCGGGCAGGCCCAGCACGACGTCGCGCAGCTCCTCGAACGTCGTCGCGCCCGCGAACGCCCGCGGGTCGGCGCCGCCGAGCAGCCAGTACACCAGCGGCGCGCCCGCGGCGGTGGCGAAGACGCCCACGTCCTCGCTGCCGGTGACCGGCCCCGGGTCCACCACCCGCTGCGGGGCGACGGCCTCCAGGCCCGCCCGGGTGCGCTCGACGGCGTCGCCGTCGTTGACGACGGTCGGGAAGCTGGTGTCCAGGCTGATCCTGGGCTCGCGCTCGGCCCCGGAGGCCAGCGCCTCGGCGCGCACGATCCGCTCGATGGCGGCCAGGGTGCGCTCGCGGACCCTGGGGTCGTAGGTGCGCACGCTCAGGTGCAGCTCGGCCTCGTCGGGGATGATGTTGGCGACCGTGCCCGCGCGCATCGCGCCGACGGTGACCACGGCGGTGTCCCCGCCCGCGGTCTCCCGGGAGACGATCGTCTGCAGGCGCAGGACGGTCGCGGCGGCGAGCACGATCGGGTCCACCGTCGCCTCGGGGCGGCTGCCGTGCCCGCCCTTGCCGTACAGCGTGACCGTCAGCGTGTCGGCCGCGGCGAAGGAGGGCCCGCCCCGCAGGCCGAGGAACCCGGCGGGCAGCGGGGCGACGTGCTGGCCGAGCACCACGTCCGGTGTGCCGAACCGGGTGAACAGCCCGTCGTCGACCATCGCCTGCGCGCCGCCGCCGACCTCCTCGGCGGGCTGGAACACGGCTTGGACCGTGCCCCGCCACGTTCCGCGCTCGGCGGCGAGGGCGCGCGCGGCGCCGATCAGGCAGGTGACGTGCATGTCGTGGCCGCAGGCGTGGGCGACCGGCGTGCCGTCGCTGACCACCGTGCTGGCGTACGGCAGCCCGGTGCGCTCGGCCATGGGGAGGGCGTCCATGTCCGCGCGCAGCAGCGCCGTGGGACCCGCGCCGTTGCGCAGCACCCCGACCACGCCGGTGCCGCCGACGTGCTCGGCCACCTCGAACCCCGCGGCCCGCAGCTCCGCGGCCGCGATGGCGGCGGTGCGGGTCTCCGCGAAGGCGAGTTCGGGGTGCTGGTGCAGGTCGCGGTAGATCTCCGCGAGAGTCATGCCGTGCCCTTCGCCGTGGTGGCCGCGCTGGAGGGATCATTCGTCGGGCCGCTGACCCGACGATGACAGCGCCGAGATGACAGCGCCGAGATTGACAGAGCAGAACCGACCGCGCCCCCGTCCGGGCGCATGCGGACGGGGGCGCGGTCGGGCCTGTCAGTCGGGCAGGCTGGGCCTGTCGGTCGGGCTCGCCCAGCCTGGCTTGCTCAGCCTGGCTTGCTCAGCCTGGCTTGCTCAGCCTGGCTTGCTCAGCCCGCGATCATGCGGCCCGCGGACTTCAGGTGCTCGCACGCCTGGGTCACGCGGGTGGCCATGGCCTGCTCGGCCGCCTTGAGGTAGCTGCGCGGGTCGTAGGCCTTCTTGTTGCCGACCTCGCCGTCGATCTTCAGCACACCGTCGTAGTTGGTGAACATGTGCGAGACGATCGGCCGGGTGAAGGCGTACTGCGTGTCGGTGTCGATGTTCATCTTCACCACGCCGTAGGACAGCGCCTCGTGGATCTCCTCCAGCAGCGAGCCGGAGCCGCCGTGGAAGACCAGGTCGAAGGGCTTGGACCCGGCGGGCAGGCCCAGCTTCTCCGCGACCACGTCCTGGCCCTGCTTGAGGATCTCCGGGCGCAGCTTGACGTTGCCCGGCTTGTAGACGCCGTGCACGTTGCCGAAGGTGGCCGCGAGCAGGTACCGGCCGCGCTCGCCGCTGCCGAGCGACTCGACGGTCTTGAGGTAGTCCTCGGCCGTGGTGTAGAGCTTGTCGTTGATCTCGTTGTCGACGCCGTCCTCCTCGCCGCCGACCACGCCGACCTCGATCTCCAGGACGATGCGGGCCTTGGCCGCGGTGTCCAGCAGCTCGGAGGCGATCTGCAGGTTCTCCTCGAGCGGCACCGCCGAGCCGTCCCACATGTGGGACTGGAACAGCGGGTTGCCGCCCGCGGCCACCCGCTCGGCGCTGATCGCCATGAGCGGGCGGACGAAGCCGTCGAGCTTGTCCTTGGGGCAGTGGTCGGTGTGCAGGGCGACGTTGACCGGGTACTTCGCCGCGACGACGTTGGCGAACTCGGCCAGCGCGGTCGCGCCGGTCACCATGTCCTTGACCTTGGTGCCGGAGGCGAACTCGGCTCCGCCGGTGGAGAACTGGATGATGCCGTCGCTCTCCGCCTCGGCGAAGCCGCGCAGGGCAGCGTTCAGCGTCTCCGACGAGGTCACGTTGATGGCGGGGTAGGCGAACTCGTTCGCCTTGGCCCGGTCGAGCATCTCCGCGTAGACCTCGGGCGTGGCAATGGGCATCGGGGGCTCCTCCTCGGGATGGCCATGCGCCGTTCTGCCGCATCCTACGAAAAGCACGGAGGGAGTGCGTCGGGCAGACTGGCCCAATGGCCACCGCAACCTGGAACGGCGAGGTCATCGCCGAGTCCGATGACACGGTCCTCGTCGAGGGCAACCACTATTTCCCGATCGAGTCAGTGCACCAGCACTTCCTGCGGCCGTCGGAGATGACGACGGTCTGCCCGTGGAAGGGCACGGCGAACTACTACACGCTGCACGTCAACGGCGAGGACAACACCGACGCCGTCTGGTACTACGCCGAGCCCAAGAAGGAGGCCGAGGGCATCCGCGGCCGGGTCGCCTTCTGGCGGGGCGTCGAGGTCAGCGGCTGACTTCAGCGTTACCCCAATTAACTGTTACCGCCGGTAGCTTACCGGCGGTAAGTTGAGGTACCGTCGCGCCACTGACGACTGCGCTGACCGACTGCGAGGAGGCATCGGATGGGTGCGACGAACCTGTTCGCCCGCGAGCACGACGTCGAGGGCAAGGTGGTGCTGATCACCGGCGCGGCCCGCGGCCTCGGCGCCGGGCTGGCCAAGCGGCTCGGCGCGCGCGGGGCGAAGGTGGCCCTCGTCGGGCTCGAACCCGAGGAGATGGCGAAGGTCGCCGTCGAGTGCGGGCCCGACGCCGCAGTGTTCGAGGCCGACGTGACCGACTGGGCGGCGCTGGAGGCCGCGACCGCCGGGGTGGTCGAGCGCTTCGGCGGCATCGACATCGTGGTGGCCAACGCGGGCATCGCCGCGGCGGGCTTCGTGCGCTCCATCGACCCGGCCGCCTTCGAGCGGACCATCGAGGTCGACCTGCTCGGCGTGTGGCGCACGGTCCGGGTCACGCTGCCGCACGTCATCGAGCGCCGCGGGTACGTGCAGATCATCTCCTCGCTGGCGGCCATCACCCACGCCCCGGCCATGTCGGCCTACGCCGCGGCCAAGGCGGGCGTGGAGGCCTTCGGCAACAGCCTGCGCGCCGAGGTCCGCCACCTCGGCGTGGCCGTCGGCGTCGCCCACCCGTCCTGGATCGCGACCGACCTGGTGCACGGCGCCGACGAGCACCCGGTCTTCGGCCCGCTGCGCGCCGGGATGCCCGGCCCGATCGGCAAGACCCACCCGGTGTCGCTGGCCCTGGACGCGCTGGAGAAGGGCGTGCTGCGCCGCGACCGGACCGTGCACGTGCCCGGCTGGGTCGGCCTGCTGAAGCTGGTCCGCGCGTTCCTCCCGCCGGTCGTCGAGATCGGCGGCAGGCTGCGCGGGAACCTGGTCGCCAGGGCCGACAGGGCCGCGCTGGCCGACGTCGCCGAGCGCGGCGCGGCGGTGTCGTCACGACCGGTGGGCGCCGGGGGCGCGGCCGCCATGAAGGGCAGGTAGGCGATGGCGTCGCGCCGGGAGCTGATCCGGATGACCGAGCCCGAGGCGGCCGCCTTCCTGGCCGCCGAGCGCACGATGACGGTCGCCACCCTCGGCCCCGGCGGGCGTCCGCACCTGGTCCCCCTCTGGTACGTCCCGGACGGCGCCATCCTCTCGACCTGGACCTACGGCGCCTCGCAGAAGATCGCCAACCTGCGCCGGGACCCGCGGGCCACGGTGCTGGTCGAGGCGGGGGAGTCCTACGAGGAGCTGCGCGGGGTCAGCCTGGAGTGCGACGTGGCCGTCGTCGAGGACGCCGACAAGGTCGTCCGGATCGGCATGGCGATCACCCAGCGCTACACCGGCGGCGAGGAGGCCGCGACCGCGGCGTCCCAGTTCGTCCGCGCGCAGGCGGCCAAGCGGGTCGGCCTGGTCTTCACCCCGACGCGGACGGTGTCCTGGGACCACCGCAAGCTCGCCGGGACCTACTGAACTGCTGGTCGCCTATGGGGCCCAGGGCCCCATCACGATCTTCCACTCGCGCACGACCCGCCCGGCGGCCACGCCCTCGGTCGTGTACGGGTCCGCGGCCAGGATCTCGTCCAGCTCGGCCCGGTCGGCGGCGGCCATCACGACGAACCCGCCGGAGCCGTCGGCCCACGGCCCGCCGCCCAGCACCCGCCCGGCCTCGACGTACCCCGCCAGCCACTCGCGGTGCGCCGGGCGCACGGCGTCGAGCAGCGCGCGGTCCTCGGCGTAGGTCGTGTCGACGGTGAACCAGCTCATGACGCAATCTTGGCACGTCGATCCGCCTGATCCGCGGGCTCTGTCCGGGTAGGGTTTGCCCGTGACAGGGGACGGGTTCGTGCCGGACGGTGCCGAGGGTCAAGCGGAGAAGAGCGTCGAGCAGACGCTGACCCGGCTGCGCGCGATCGATCTCAAGAGTGCGCCCCCCGCGCGGCCGGAGGCGCCGCTGACCCTGGAGGACCTCTACCGCACCCACCGGATGCGGCTGATCCGGCTGGCCCTGCTGCTCGTCGACGAGCCCGCGACCGCCGAGGACGTGGTGCAGGAGGCGTTCACCGGCCTGCACCGCCACTGGGGCAACCTGCGCGACTCGGCCGCGGCGGTGGGGTACCTGCGCACGGCGGTGGTCAACGGCTCGCGCAGCGTGCTGCGCAGGCGCAAGACCGCCCGCGAGTACACCCCGCCGCACGCGCCCAACGCGCGCTCCGCCGAGAGCCTGGCGATGCTGACCGCCGAGCACCAGCACGTGGTCAAGGCCCTGCAGCAGCTGCCGCCGCGCCAGCGCGAGGTGCTGGTCCTGCGCTACTACGGCAACCTCTCCGAGGCCGAGATCGCCGAGGCGGCGGGCATCTCCCGGGGGACGGTCAAGTCCACGGCCTCCCGCGCCCTGGAAGCCCTGCAGAAGATCATGAACTCCCCGTAGCGATACTCCGCCTGGGGCCAAGTTGGTTTAGACCATTGCGGTTTAGACCAATAGACTGCCACTGTGCACAACGTTCGGTGTGCGGCAAAGGCTCGGAGGACCCATGGCAGGACAGCTCATCGCAGGCGGCAGGCTCGTCACCCCCGACGGCGTGCTGGATGACGGCTGGCTGCTGGTCGAGGACGGTGACATCGGCGCCATGGGGGTCGGCGAGCCCCCGCGCGCCGACAGCGTCCTGGACGCCGCGGGCTCCTGGATCGTCCCCGGCTTCGTCGACATCCACTGCCACGGCGGCGGCGGCGAGCCCTTCACCAGCGGAAACCCCGAGGGCATCGCCCGCGCCGCGGCCACCCACGCCCAGCACGGCACCACCACGATGCTGGCCAGCCTGGTCTCGCGCCCCATCCCCGAACTGGTCTCGCAGATCGCCGCCCTGCGCGAGCTGACCGAGGACGGCCTGCTCGCGGGCGTCCACCTGGAGGGCCCGTTCCTCTCCGCGGTCCGCTGCGGCGCCCACGACCCGGCGATCCTGCGCCCCCCGGACCGCGACTCCGTCGCCGCCGTCCTGCGCGCCGGCCGCGGCGCGGTCCGCATGGTCACCCTGGCCCCGGAGCTGGAGGGCTCGGTCCGCGCGGTCGGCCAGCTGGTCGACGGGGGTGCCATCGCCGCCATCGGGCACACCGACGCGGTCGAGGCCCAGGTGATGCCCGCCGTCGACGCGGGCGCGACCGTGGCGACCCACCTGTTCAACGGCATGCGCCCCCTGCACCACCGCGAGCCCGGCCCCATCGGCACGCTGCTGGCCGACCCGCGGGTGACCGTGGAGCTGATCTGCGACCTGGTCCACCTGAGCCCGACCATCGTCCGGCTGGCCGCCCAGCACGCGGGCCGGGAGCGGACGGTCCTGGTCACCGACGCCATCGCGGCGGCAGGCGTGGGCGACGGCAGCTACGACATCGGCGGCCTGGAGGTCGTCGTCCTCGACGGGGTCCCGACCCTGGCGGGCGGCACATCCCTGGCCGGGAGCACCCTGACGATGGACGCCGCGTTCCGCAACCTGGTGGACTCGTGCGGGATGAGCGTGCCGGACGCGGTCGCGGCGACGGCCACCCGGCCCGCGGAGCTGCTGGGCCTCGGCGAGGTCACCGGCAGGCTGGCCAAGGGCCTGCGAGCCGACGTCGTCCTCATGGACGCCACCCTGCACCCGACGGCGGTCCTCCGCCGGGGCGAGTGGATTCGCTGACCTTCCAGAGAGCAGGCGTCTAGAGAATGGCCGCGGGCGCGTAGCCCACTGCCTCCGGGAAGCGCTTGAGGACGTCTTCCACGCGCCTGACCACCTCGGCCACCTGCGCGGCCGCCACCCCGGTGAAGGGCAGCCGGTCGGCCAGCAGCGCGTCCAGCGCGGCCCGGTCCAGGGGGATGCGCGGGTCACCGGCCAGGCGGTCGAGGAGGTCGTTGCGCTCGGCGCCCTCCTCGCGCATGGCCAGCGCGACGGCGACGGCGTGCTCCTTGATCGCCTCGTGGGCGCTCTCGCGGCCCACGCCCGCCCGCACCGAGGCCATGAGGACCTTCGTGGTGGCCAGGAACGGCAGGTAGCGGTCGAGTTCGCGGTCGATCACCGCCGGGTGGGCGCCGAACTCGCCCAGCACCGTCAGGAACGTCTCCAGCAGGCCGTCCATCGCGAAGAACGCGTCCGGCAGCGCCACCCGCCGCACGACCGAGCACGAGACGTCGCCCTCGTTCCACTGGTCGCCCGCGAGCTCGCCGACCATCGAGGCGTAGCCGCGCAGGATGACCGCGAACCCGTTGACCCGCTCGCACGAGCGCGTGTTCATCTTGTGCGGCATCGCCGACGAGCCGACCTGGCCGGGCTGGAAGCCCTCGGTCGCCAGCTCGTGCCCGGCCATCAGCCGGATCGTCTTGGCCAGGCTCGACGGCGCCGCCGCGGTCTGGACCAGGGCGGAGACGACGTCGTAGTCCAGCGACCGGGGGTAGACCTGGCCGACGCTGGTGAACACCGACGCGAAGCCCAGGTGCGCGGCCACCCGCTCCTCCAGCGCGGCCAGCCGTGACGGGTCTCCGCCGAGCAGGTCGAGCATGTCCTGGGCGGTCCCCACCGGGCCCTTGACCCCGCGCAGCGGGTACCGGGTGATCAGCTCGTCGAGCCGGGCGAAGGCGAGCAGCAGCTCGTCGGCGGCCGTGGCGAAGCGCTTGCCGAGGGTCGTGGCCTGGGCGGCGACGTTGTGCGAGCGGCCCGCCATGACCAGGTCGGCGTGCCCGGCCGCGAGCCGGGCCAGCTGGGCGAGGACCGCGGCCACCCGGCCCCGGACCAGCTCCAGGGAGCGCCGCACCTGCAGCTGCTCGACGTTCTCGGTCAGGTCCCGCGACGTCATGCCCTTGTGGACGTGCTCGTGCCCGGCGAGGGCGTTGAACTCCTCGATGCGCGCCTTCACGTCGTGGCGGGTGACCCGCTCGCGCGCCGCGATGCTCGCCAGGTCGACCTGCTCCAGCACCCGCCGGTAGTCCTCGACCGCGCCCGCGGGCACCTCGACGCCGAGTTCGGCCTGCGCGGTCAGGACCGCCAGCCACAGCTCGCGCTCCATGCGCACCTTCGCCTCGGGCGACCAGAGGGCCGCCAGCTCGGCGGAGGCGTAGCGACCGGCGAGGACATTGGGGATGCTGGGCTTCTGCACGGGGAGCGACTTTAGCCGAGCGCGGCGCGCAGCATCCGGCGCGCGGCCTCGCGCGGGTCGGGGTCGACCTCGATCAGCGCGTTGACCACCGCGCCGTCGACCAGGGCGATCAGCTGCTCAAGGCGCTCGGGATCGATGGGCACGCCCATCGCGGCGAAGGTGGCGGTCAGCAGCTCGCGCAGCTCGCCGCCGAGTTCGAGCATCAGCGGGCGCAGGAAGGGCCTGCGGCCGGTGGCGACCAAGCGCTCGTAGCGCAGCAGCACGGCCTCGAAGTCGCCATCGGCGACCCGGGGACCGAGCAGCTGGTCGAGGACCAGCTCCACCAGCGTCTCCGAGGGCCGCGCGGCCAGCGACGCCAGCAGCTCCTTGCCGCGGGCCAGCTCGGTGCGGCCGTGGTACTCCAGGGCGGCCATCACCAGCTCGTCCAGCGACTGGAAGTAGTACGTCGTGGAGGCCAGCGGGAGCCCGGCGCGCTCGGCGATGGCGCGGTGGCGCAGGGCGTCGAAACCGCCCTCGACCAGGATCTCGGCGGCGGCCTCGACCAGCGCCTGCCTGCGGCGCTCGCCCTTGGGGGTGCTGGCGGTGGTCACCTTCAGAACTCGGCGGCGAGCCCGTCGGCGATGTCACGGGCCCCCGCGGCGTCGATCGGTGGCGCGGCGGAGCCGGGCACCGGCTCGATCACGACGACCAGCTGGGCGCCGGAGTCGGCCACGACCACCGCGCCCGCGGTGCCGGAGGGGCGGTCGGCCCACGGCGGCTGCAGCGCGAACTTCACGTCGGCGGGCACGACCACCAGCGAGAGGAGGCCCTTGAGTGGGCCGTCGGAGACCGGGATGGCGACGCTGCGACCGCCGGGCGGGCAGGCCACGGGCGAATCGAGCGGATCACCGGCGGAAGTGGCGGCCGGGAGTTCGCCCGCGAGGGCAGCAGCGAACTCCCGGGCCGCCGTTCCACACCCCAGAGGGGTGCCGCCGGGTTCAGACCCGGCGCCCCCGCTCGTCGAGCCCCCCTGCATGGGCGTCGAGAACGGGTGGTCCGTGGGCTTGCCTGCGGCGCGATCCTCCGCCGCACTGGGTACCTCGTATGGAGCATTGCCTTCGTTACGCTCGGGAGCGGCAGAGGCCGCCATCGCACCCGAATCGTTACCCGGGGTCCCGTTCGGCCCAGCCCAGAGGGCGACACCGGTGACGAGACCGCCAGCCAACAGCGCGAAGCCTAGCGCCGATCCGGCGATGAGTCCGTTCCTCTTTCGGGTCAACCTGGCCGACTCGGCGGTGACGTCGCCGGTGTCGAAGGTGGGCGCGGGCACGTCGCGGACGGCGTCCTGGAACAGCGCCGAAACCCGCTGCTCGTCCATCACTCGCACCTCCCCTTCACTGAGCCGACCTCAGGTCGTCCAACGCGTCGCCGAGCACCGTGCGCAACGTGGCCAGGCCGCGCGAGGTCTGGCTCTTGACGTTGCCCTCCGAGCACTTGAGCACGGCGGCGGTGGCCGCCACGTCCAAGCCTTCCAGGAACCGCAGGACCAGCACCGCCCGCTGCCTCGGCGGCACCCCGGCCAGGCCGTCGAGCAGCGCCGACCGGGTGGCCACCGCGTCGCCGACGTCACCGTCGCGGTTGGGCCGCTCCGGGACGGCGTCGACGTGGCGCTCGCGCCGCCACGGCCGCCGCGACTCATCGATCGCCGCGCGCACCACGCTGCGGCGGACGTAGGCGTCCAGGGCGGCTTTGTCCCGGACCTTGCGCCACCTGCGGTGCAGGGCGACGAACGCGGTCTGCGCCAGGTCGTCCGCCCGGTGCCAGTCACCGCAGAGCAGGTACGCGGTCCGCCGGACGGCATCACGCCGGGCGGCGAAGTACTCCGCGAACTCCCGCTCCTCGCTCTGGTCCACGCGGACGCTCCTGTTGTTCCGGACTGGGGACGGACGTGCCCCGCACAACGGTTGCACGGACGGGTCACAAGAGGCACCCCACCCCCACACCAGCCGCGGGCACGTGGCTGTGGTGTGATCCGATCGTGACTTTCGCGCGCCGCATCGACCTGCGTTCGGACACCGTGACCCAGCCCGACGAGGCCATGCGGCTGGCGATGTCCGCGGCCGAGGTCGGTGACGACGTGCTCGACCACGACCCCACGATGCGCAGACTCGAGGAGCAGGCCGCCGACCTGCTCGGCATGGCCGCGGGCCTGTGGGTGCCCAGCGGCACGATGGGCAACCTGATCGCGCTGATGCACCACCTGGGCCGCGGCGACCGGTTCCTCGCCCCCCGCGCGGCGCACGTGCTGGAGGCCGAGCTGGGCAGCGCGGCGTGGCTGGCGGGCGGGATGCCCCAGGCGCTGGAGTGGTCCGGCGGCCCCGGCCGCATCGCGCCCGAGGACCTGCGCGTGCACCTGGGCGGCAACGCCCCGTACTACGCCCTGCGCACCCGGCTGCTGTGCCTGGAGAACACCCACAACTTCGCCGGTGGGACGGTCACCCCGCCCGACGAGCACGCCAAGCTGGTCGCCCTGGCCGCCGAGGCCGGACTGTCCGTGCACCTGGACGGCGCCCGCCTCTGGAACGCCTCGGTGGCCCTGGACGTGCCGCCCGCGGCGCTGACGGTGGGCGTGGAGACCGTGCAGGTGTGCCTGAGCAAGGGGCTGGGCGCGCCGGTCGGGTCGCTGGTGTGCGGGTCGGCGCCGTTCGTCGCCGAGGCCCGCAGGCTGCGCAAGATGCTCGGCGGCGGCGTCCGCCAGGGCGGCGTGCTGGCCGCCGCGGGCATCCTCGCCCTGGGGCGGATCGGCGACCTGGCCACCGACCACGCCAACGCCCGCGCGCTCGCGACCGGTCTGGCCGACCTGGGCTGGGCGGTGACCGAGCCGCAGACCAACATCGTCGTCGCCGCCGTGCCCGACACCGCGCACGCCATCGCCTGCCTGGAGCGCCTCGGCGTCGGCGCGGTCGCCATCCCGGGCGGCCTGCGGTTCGTCACCCACCGCGACGTGAGCGCCGCCGACATCGGCGAGGTGCTGTCCAGGATCAGCTCGGCGGCCGCGTGAGCGTGGCGATCTCGGCCCGCAGCGCGGCCAGCTCCTCGCGCATCGCGGTGACCTCGGCGTAGGTCGACTGGTCGGTGTCCTCGGCCCCGGCGATCTTCTCCAGGAACCACGAGGCGATCGTCCCGGTGGCCACACCGATCAGCGCGATGCCCCCGATCATCAGGGTCGCCGCGACCAGCCGCCCCTCGGCGGTCACCGGGAAGCGGTCCCCGTAGCCGACGGTGGTGATCGTGGTCAGCGTCCACCACAGCGCGTCCCCGAAGGTGGTGATGTTCGCGTCCGGGTCCCGCCGCTCGGCGTCGAGCACCGCCAGCGCCGACGCCAGCCCGATCAGCAGCGTCGTCCCCGCGACGTAGACCCCCACCCGCCCGCGCAGCCCCGACCCGAACCGCTTGTTGAGCACCCGCAGCACCGTGAGCAGCCGCAGCGCCCGCAGCTGCCGCACCATCGGCAGCGCGACGGCCAGCAGGTCGAGCACATGCCGCCGCATGAACCGCAGCTTGCGCCGGGCGAGCACCAGCCGGATGACGTAGTCGGCCGCGAACAGCGCCCAGATCACCGCCAGCGCCACTTCCAGGGCGTTGTGCAGCCCCCGGCCCATGTCGACGTCGAGCACCTGCCAGGCGTAGATCCCCAGGAACAGCAGGGCGAGTCCGGTCAGGGACAGCTCGGTGCGGGCCTCCCACGCACTGAGGGCTGGCTCGGTCGCATCACCCTTGGACTTCACACCAGGCTCGGACACCTCGGACATCTTGCCCCCGGGGCCCGGCCACGCCAACTCACGACCGGATTTGCTTGTTCCCCGCCTTCCCCTTGATGGCCCCGTACGCCGCCACCCCGACCGTGGCCACGGCCGCCACGATCAACAAGGTGCCGAGCGCCTTGAACACAAACCCGAGCACGCTGAACGCGATCCAGATGACGATGATCGCGCCGATGATCTTGAGAACCACAGGGCCCCTCCCGCCGGACGACTTTCACCAGGCCCAACGATCTCCGTCCCGGCGAAGTTCCCCACCGCGACACCCCGGTCCGCTTCAGCCCGGCCCGTTCAGCCCGGCCCGTTTCAGCGGCGAAAGCCACGCCTCACTTCGTCAACCATCCGCCAATCCGCCGCAGCGCCTCCCGGACGTCCTCCGTCGCGCCCGCGAACGAGACGCGCACGAAACGGTGGCCGTCCACCGGGTCGAAGTCGATTCCCGGCACAATGGCCACCCCGGTGTCGGCCAGCAGCCGCTGGCAGAAACTCATGGAATCGTTCGTCAACTCCGAGACGTCGGCATAGACGTAGAACGCCCCGTCCGCCGGAGCCACCCGCGTGATCCCCAACTCCGCCAACCCGCCCACCACCACGTCCCGATTCACCCGGTACCGGGAGACATGCGAGTCGACCTCGACGTAGGTGTCCTCCTCGAATGCGGCCACAGCGGCGTACTGGGAAATGGCGGGCGCGCACAAGTGGAAGTTCCCGGTCAGGCAGTCCACCGCCCGGCGCAGCCGCTGCGGCACGACCAGCCACCCCAGCCGCCACCCCGTCATCCCGAAGTACTTGGAGAACGAATTCACCACCACGGCTTCCCGGGAGAACTGCCAAGCGGAAGCGGTCGCCGCCCCGAACGAGATCCCGTGGTAAATCTCGTCGCTGATCAGCTGCACCCCCCGCTCCACGCACCACCCGGCGATCCCGGCCAATTCCCCGGCGTCAAGCACGGTCCCCGTGGGATTGGCCGGACTGGCGATGATCACCCCGTCCAGCGGCCCCGCGGCCTCCAGCATCGATACCGTGGGCTGAAAGCGCTCCTCGAATCCACAGGGCAGGTCGACGACCTCGCACCCCAGCGCCGTGAGGATATTCCGGTACGCGGGATATCCGGGCCGGGCCAGCGCCACCCTGTCCCCGGCGTCGAACGCCGCCAGGAACGCCAGCAGGAATCCGCCGGAAGACCCGGTGGTCACGATGACATCGTCAGCGGAAACGTCCAGCGAATACTGCCGCGAGTAGTGCGCGGAAATCGCCGAGCGCAATTCGGGAATCCCCACCTGCTCGGTGTACCCCAGCGGCCCGGACCCGATCGCCTCCGCCGCCGCGAACCGCACCGCCGACGGCGCCCCGGTGGCGGGCTGGCCCGCGGCGAGGGAGATGACATCGCCCCGGGCCCGCTGCCGCGCGTTCGCCGCGGAGACGACATCCATCACGTAGAACGGCGGGACAGCCGCCCGCGACGCGACCTTCAACAGCCGAGGCTCCATGCCGCGAGCCTAAGCGGACTTGCCCCTGATCAGGTCGGCCGCCTTCTCCGCCACCATCACCGTCGGCGCGTTCGTGTTGCCCCGCGGAACCACCGGCATGACCGACGCGTCGGCCACCCGCAGTCCGTCCACCCCGTACACCCGCAGCGCCGGGTCGACGACCGTCCCCATCGCACAGGTGCCCACCGGGTGGTACAGCGTCTGCGTCCACGTCCGGACGTGCTCGGCCAGCTCCTCGTCGGTCAGCGACGACACCTCGGGCAGGAACGGCGCGGCCAGGAACCGCCGCAGCGGGGCGTGCCCGCCGATGTCCATCAGCCTGCGGCAGCCCGCGACGGTGGCGTCGAGGTCGGCCGGGTCGGAGTAGTACGCCGGATCGATCAGCGGCCGCCACAGCGGGTTCGCCGAGCGCAGCCGCAGCGTCCCCCGGCTGCGCGGCGCGACCAGCGTCGTGGCCGAGGTGAAACCGCGCACGGACGGCTCCCGCATCCCGTTGTCGTAGAACAGCGTCGGCGCGACGTGGAACTGCATGTCCGGCGCGCTCAGGCCGTCGCGGGTGTGGACGAACGCCCCGGCCTCGCCGATGTTGGACGTCATCGGTCCTCGCCCGAGGGCCTGCCACTGCATCAGCCGCGCGGGCGTGGCGAAGTCGACCAGGTCGCTGGTGCCCTTGGTGGACCAGATCACCGGCGCGGCCGGGTGGTCGTGCAGGTTCTCCCCGACCCCGGCCAGGCCGACCGCCACCTCGATCCCCAGCTCGCGCAGGTGCTCGGCGGGCCCGATCCCGGACAGCATCAGCAGCTGCGGGGAGTTGACCGCGCCGCCGCTGAGGATCACCTCCCGGCCCGCCCGCGCCGTCTCGCCGACCCCGCCGCGCAGGTACTCCACCCCGGCCGCCCGCGCGCCCTCCAGCACGACCCGGGTGGCGTGGGCGCCGGTGTGGACGGTCAGGTTGGGACGCCCCATCGCCGGGCGCAGGTAGGCGTCGGCCGCGGACCAGCGCCTGCCCTTCTTGCAGGTGACCTGGTAGCGCCCGGCGCCCAGCTGCTCGGCGCCGTTGAAGTCGTCGGTGGGCGTGATCCCGGCGGCGACCGCCGCGGCCACCCAGGCGTCGGACAGCTCGTGGGTGTAGCGGCGGTCCTCCACGTGCAGCGGCCCGTCGGTGCCGTGCAGCGGCCCGGACAGCCGGGTGTTGCCCTCGGCGCGGACGAAGTAGGGCAGCACGTCGTCGAAGCCCCACCCCTCGGCTCCGTGCTCGTCGCGCCAGCTGTCGTAGTCGGCGCGGTTGCCGCGGATGTAGATCATGGCGTTCATCGAGCCGCAGCCGCCGAGCGCCTTCATCCGCGGCCAGTGGGCCGTCCTGTCGTTGAGGTGCTTCTGCTCGACGGTCTGGTAGTTCCAGTCCCACTTGGTCCGGAACAGCGACGCGAACGCCGCGGGCACCTTGATCTCGTCGGCGTCGTCGGGACCCCCCGCCTCCAGCAGCAGGACCGACACCCCGGCGTCCTCGGTCAGCCGCGCGGCGAGCACGCACCCCGCGCTGCCCGCACCCACGATGACGTAGTCGTATTCAGCGCCCATGTGACCCGATCCTGCCCCCGCGCCGCCACCCGCGCAGCCATCAGTCGGGTAGCGATCCCCGACCCACCGGAATTCATCCTCACCCGCGGGTGGCAGGGCTCGCCGACGCGGACGGGCTTCCCGCCGGGCGGCGCGTCAGAGCGCCGCGAGCACCTCCGCCTCCGCGGCCGGGGTGAGACCCGCCTTGCGCTCACGGTCCAGACCCAGCGCGCGCTCGTGCTCCAAGGCGCGCACGGCGGCCTCGGCCAGCGGTCGCGGGGTGAACCCGGCGGCCAACGCGGGCCCGGCGTCGCGGGCGCACATGCCTCGGTGGGTCTCGGGCAGCCACAGCGGCAGCGAGCGCTCCCCCGCCCACGGCCGCACCTCCTGCCCGACCAGCACCGGCTCCGGCACCGGCACCAGCTCCGCGTCGGAGCCGACCGCCTCGGCGATGCCGCGGATCAGGTCGAGCACCGGCTGGGCCGGGCCGATCCCGTCGACCACGCCCGCGGTGCCCTTCTCCGCGGCCCCCACGATCCACGCGGCCAGGTCGCCGACGTCGAGGTACTGGCTCAGGTGGTCCACCCCCGGCACCGCGACCCGGCCGCCGAGGGAGAGCCGCGCGGGCCAGTAGCCGAACCGGTCGTGCTCGTCGCCGGGCCCGGTGATCAGGCCCGCCCGCACGATGAACGCGCGCTCGCCCATCGCCTCCAGCACGGCGTTCTCACTGGCCACCTTGATCGACCCGTACGCGTCGGGGTCGGTGAGCACCTTCGAGCGGTCGTGGTGCTCCTCGCGCGGGGGCATCAGGGCGTCGTCGACCCTGTCGGGGTGGGCGTAGGCGCTGATGGAGGACACGAACGTCCAGTGCCCGGCCCGCGCCCCGAACGCGTCGAGCGCGCGGCGCACCCACGGGAACGAGATCGGCGCGACGTCGACCACCGCGTCGAACCGCTCGCCCGCCAGCGGCGCGAGCCCGTCGGGGGTGTCCCGGTCGACCTTGACCAGCCGGGCCCCGTCGGGCACCGCGCCCGCCTGCCCGCGCGCCGCGCAGACCACCTCGTGCCCGCGGGCCACCGCCTCCGCGGCCGTCGTGCGGCCGACGAACCGGGTGCCGCCCAGAATGAGGATTCGCATGTCCCCACCCTTCTCCGCGCGGGGCCCGCGGGCCACCGGTCTCGCCGCGGGCGAACGGCCGTGACCGGGTTCACCGCCCGCCGGTCAGGGCGAACCCGCAGGTCAGTTACGCTTTACCGGTACCGGCCGTCGAACCCAGGAGTAACCTGCCGTGGCCCGAGTCGTCGTCGACGTCATGCCCAAGCCGGAAATCCTCGACCCCCAGGGGCAGGCGGTCGCCCGCGCGCTGCCCCGGCTCGGATTCACCGGTGTCTCCGATGTCCGCCAGGGCAAGCACTTCGAGCTGGAGGTCGACGACTCCGTCGACGACGCCACGCTGGCCAAGATCGCTTTGGGCTTCCTGTCCAACCCGGTGGTGGAGGACTTCGTCGTCCGGCGGGTGGAGTCGTGAGGGTCGGCGCGGTCACCTTCCCCGGCACCCTGGACGACAGCGACACCCTGCGCGCCATCACCGCCGCGGGCGCGGAGGCCGTGCCGCTCTGGCACGGTGACGCCGACCTGCGCGGGGTCGACGCGGTGATCCTGCCCGGCGGGTTCTCCTACGGCGACTACCTGCGCGCGGGCGCCATCGCCCGGTTCGCGCCGGTCATGGGCGAGGTCATCGCCGCGGCGCACCGGGGGATGCCGGTGCTGGGCATCTGCAACGGCTTCCAGGTGCTGTGCGAGGCCGGGCTGCTGCCGGGCGCGCTGCTGCGCAATGCCGGGCTGCACTTCGTCTGCCGCGACCAGTGGCTGCGCGTGGAGAACACCACCACCGCGTGGTCCTCGCGCTACGAGCGGGGCGCCGAGATCATCATTCCGGTCAAGAACATGGACGGCCGCTACACCGCGTCCGCGGAGACCGTCGCCGAGCTGGAGGCCGAGGGCCGCGTGGTGTTCCGCTACGTCGGCGCCAACCCCAACGGCTCGCTGGACGACATCGCGGGCATCACCGACCCGACCGGGCGCATCGTCGGGCTGATGCCGCACCCCGAGCACGCCATCGACGCGCTGACCGGGCCATCCGACGACGGCCTCGGCATCTTCCTGTCCCTGGTCGACTCGGTGGTGACCGCGTGAGCGAGACCATGAGCGCCGTCGACACCGTCGAGAACGCCAGGACCACCCCCGAGCAGCCCCAGCCCTACCGCGAGCTCGGCCTCAAGGACGGCGAGTACGACCGCGTCCGGGAGATCCTCGGCCGCCGCCCCACCGACGCCGAGCTGGCGATGTACTCGGTGATGTGGAGCGAGCACTGCTCCTACAAGTCCTCCAAGGTCCACTGGAGGCACTGGGCGGCCAACACCACGCCCGAGATGCGGGCGAAGATGCTCGCGGGCATCGGCGAGAACGCGGGCGTGGTCGACATCGGCGACGGCTGGGCGGTGACGTTCAAGCTGGAGTCGCACAACCACCCGTCCTATGTGGAGCCCTACCAGGGCGCGGCGACCGGCGTCGGCGGCATCGTCCGCGACATCATGGCGATGGGCGCGCGCCCGCTCGCGGTGATGGACCCGCTGCGCTTCGGCGCGCCGGACCACCCCGACACCCGGCGGGTGCTGCCCGGCGTGGTCGCGGGCGTCGGCGGCTACGGCAACTGCCTCGGCCTGCCCAACATCGGCGGCGAGGTCGTCTTCGACCCGAGCTACCAGGGCAACCCGCTGGTCAACGCGCTGTGCGTCGGCGCGATGCGCACCGAGGACCTGCACCTGGCGCACGCGTCGGGCGCGGGCAACAAGGTCATCCTGTTCGGCGCCCGGACCGGCCTCGACGGCATCGGCGGCGTGTCGGTGCTGGCCAGCGAGACGTTCTCCGGCGAGGAGGGCGGCCGCAAGAAGCTGCCCGCGGTCCAGGTCGGCGACCCGTTCACCGAGAAGGTCCTGATCGAGTGCTGCCTGGAGCTGTTCCAGGCGGGCATCGTGGTCGGCATCCAGGACCTCGGCGGCGCGGGCCTGTCCTGCGCGACCAGCGAGCTGGCCAGCGCGGGCGACGGCGGGATGCGCGTCGAGCTGGACCGGGTGCCGCTGCGCGCGACCGGCATGACCCCGGCGGAGGTCCTCTCCAGCGAGTCGCAGGAGCGGATGTGCGCCGTCGTCGAGCCGTCCGACGTGGACGCGTTCATGGCGGTCTGCGCCAAGTGGGACGTCATCGCCACGGTGATCGGCGAGGTCACCGAAGGCGACCGGCTGGTCATCACCTGGCACGGCGAGACCGTGGTCGACGTGCCGCCGCGCACCGTGGCGCACGAGGGCCCGATGTACGAGCGCCCGATCGCCCGCCCGGACTACCAGGACGCGTTGCAGGCCAACGGTCCCGAGAGCCTTGCCCGACCGTCCACTCCGGACGAGCTGCGGGAACTGGTGCTGCGCATGGCCGCGTCGCCGAACCTCGCGTCGCGGCGGTGGGTCACCGAGCAGTACGACCGCTACGTGCGCGGCGGCACCGTCCTGGCCCAGCCCTCCGACGGCGGCATGATCCGCGTGGACGAGACCACCGGCCGCGGCGTCGCCCTGGCCACCGACTGCAACGGCCGCTTCGTCAAGCTCGACCCGTACACCGGGACGCAGCTGGCGCTGGCCGAGGCGTACCGCAACGTGGCGGTCACCGGCGCGACGCCGCTGGCGGTCACCAACTGCCTCAACTTCGGCTCGCCCGAGGACCCCGCGGTGATGTGGCAGTTCGAGCAGGCCGTGCGCGGCCTGGCCGAGGGCTGCCGCGAGCTGGGCATCCCGGTCACCGGCGGCAACGTCAGCTTCTACAACCAGACCGGCACCACCGCGATCCACCCGACCCCGGTGGTCGGCGTGCTCGGGGTGATCGACGACGTCCGCCGCCGCATCCCCACCGGGATCGGCGCCGAGCCGGGGGAGACCCTGCTGCTGCTGGGCGAGACCCGCGAGGAGTTCGGCGGGTCGGAGTGGGCCCACGAGATCCACGGCCACCTGGGCGGCCTGCCGCCGAGGGTCGACCTGGCGCGGGAGAGGCTGCTGGCCGAGGTGCTGGTGGCGGGCTCGCGCGACGGGATGGTCTCCGCCGCGCACGACCTCTCCGACGGCGGCCTCGCCCAGACCCTGGTCGAGACGTGCCTGATCGGCGAGACCGGCGCGCGGGTCTTCCTCGACCCCGACGCCGACCCGTTCGTCCAGCTGTTCAGCGAGTCGGCGGGGCGGGTGCTGGTGGCCGTGCCGCGGACCGAGGAGCTGCGGTTCACCGACATGTGCACCGCGCGCGGCCTGCCGTGGCGCAAGACCGGCGTGGTGGACCCGGAGTCCGGCGCGCTGGAGATCCAGGACGTCGGCACGCTGCCGCTCCCGGAGCTGCGCGCCGCGTGGGAGGCTACGCTCCCCGCCCTGTTCGGCTAGGACTGTTCGGCCAAGGAACGAGTGGAAGGGGCCAGGGTCATCCTGGCCCCTTTCTCATGCCGCCGGAACGCACACCTCGGCGCCTCGGTAGAACAACTTCGTGACGCCGCCGGTGAAGGTGATCGCCTCGAACGGCACCTCGACGGCAAATCCCTCCACAGTGGACCGAACGGCGACGGGCGTCGTGACCACACCCTTGACGTCCTTTGTGGACCGCTCAGCCGTGACCTCCCATGCCTCCGGGACCGCCCCGCTGATCGTGTCCCCGAGCCGCTCGGGATCGGGCACGGTGAGTTCCGGCGTTTCCGGCGCCGGCCACCGCACACCCGCCCGGCCCTCCGCCTGGCACCCGGTGAGGTTCTCCGGCGGCGGGCGCTCCGGCCACGACGGCGGCACGTCGCCGAACTCCGCGTAGATCCCCCGCATCATCTCCGTGACCGCGCTGTCCAGGCCCGCCAGCCTGCTCCGCTGCCGGTCGGTCAGCTCCGGCCCGTCGGCGCGGAACAGCGCCGAGGTGGACGAGCAGCGGTGTTCCACCAGCACCTCGACGTCCAGCCCCGACCCGGTCCGCTTCGCCGCGAGCTGCGTCCCCGGTCGGGGACCGGCCAGCGCGAGGTCGAACTCGGGCGCCCGCTGCGGCTGCCAGCCGTCGCCGATCGCCTTGGCGCGCAGCGATTCCACCAGCTCGGCCGGGTCGCCGGGCACGCTCGCCCCGGCGCGGTAGCGGTGGTTGCCCTCGGTCGGCGCGTCGACCGGCAGGCTGTCGCAGGTCTCGCCGGTGATCGCGGCACCCGCGCCCAGCAGCGCCTCCACCTGCCGCCGCAGGTCCTCGGGCACCGCGAGCGGCTCGGGTTCCGCGCACGCGGCCAGGCCGAGCACCGCGACGACGGCGGCGACTCCCCGGCGCAAGCTCACCTGCGGGTCACCTGGTACTGGTGGGTCTGGACCGAGCTGCCCCCGAGGAACGCGCCCGCGCTGTCGGTGAACCGGCGCACCGACGGGTCGGCACCGTTGTCGAGCTGGTCACCCACATCGGTGTAGTTGCCCTCGATGCTGTGGTTCCCGGTGATCGTGCCGCTCTGGTTGTCGAAGGTGACCGTGGTGCGGTTGTCACTGGCCGGATTGTCCCGCGCGTCCAGGTGCGGGACGATGTCGCCGCTGTTCTCCAGCGACAGCATCTGCACCCCGTCGGGGATGTCGATTCCCCCCACCGGCGAGCCCGCGGTGACGACGTGGGTGACGTTGTAGGGCGCGCCGGTCACGGGGTTGGCGAGGTCGTTGGCGGCGCGGGCGGCGACGATGCCGCCCTGGCTGTGCCCGACCAGCATGACCGGGGCGCCGGGGGGCACCCCCGCGTCCGCCAGCGCGAGCTCGATGCCCTCCTGCAGCACGGTCTCGTTGCCCGCCATGCCGTCGACGTTGGTGCCGAGGTCGTTGGCGCTGCCCCCGTCCGCGCCGGGCAGGTTCCACGTCTTGGTGCCCGGGATGTCCACGATGTAGCCGGTGACCTCGCCGTTGGGCCCGTACACCGCGCGCACGCCGATGTTGGCCTCGGAGCCGTTGCGGTGGCCGAGGCTGTCCATCAGGTCGCCGATGCCCGAGGGCGGGGTCGTCGCGATGGGGCTGGTGTCGATGCCGAGCCCGGCGAGCGCCGGGTCGCCGTCGGGGTAGGCCGCGGCGATCAGCTCGGTGAGGGTGGCCATGTCCGTCGGCAGGCCGAGCGCGGACAGGGCGCCGGGGGACATGCCCAGCACGGTGTCGACCATGCCGGGGTGCTCGACGAGCCAGCGCTGCCAGTCGCCGTCGTAGTTGACCATGATGTCGGCGGCGACCAGCGCGCCGGTGCCGCCGACCACGGCCAGGCCCGCCGGGGTGGTCGCGGCGACGCCCGCCAGCCAGCGGCTCGCCTCCAGCGCCTTGGCGTTCAGGTCGTCGGCGAACTGGTAGGCCTGGTTGGTCGCCTGCAGCGTGAGCCCGCGCAGGCCGATCGCCGCCGAGGTCGCGGTCAGGCCGCTGGGCCCGTCCAGCGCGCCCAGCATCGCGCCCTCGAACCGGACCACGCCCGCGGGGTTGAGCACGGCGGAGGCCAGCACGTTCGGGTCGACCAGGTGGCTGTGACTGGCCATCGCGATCGTCAGCGTCTCACCGGCCACGTCGTCGGTCAGGTCGCCGAGGGCGGCCAAGTCCTCGTACTGCGCCTCGGTGCCGCCCGCGCCGCCGCCGACGGTCACGTTGGTCACCCCGGGGCCGGTCATGACAGGGCCGGTCATGACAGCGCCTCCGACACGAACGGGGCCAGCCAGACCCCGAGCTCCTCGCGGGCAACGGGTTCCAGGTCGACCAGCTCGCGGTCGGTTCCGGTGGGCGCCGGGCGGATGCCGACCCAGCCGGTGTCGCTGTGCAGCCAGGTCAGCTGCGCGGTGCGCACGCCCTCGCCGATCAGCGCGGTGACCAGGCAGCGCAGCAGGCCGTCGGCGCGGCGCAGCACCTCGACGGCGAACGCGGCCTCGGCCGGGGGCAGGTCCAGCTCGCCGAGCACGTAGCCGGGCGCGTCCGGGTCGGACTCGCGCAGCAGCTCGGCGACGCCCAGCTCGTGCAGCGCGGCCAGCGGCACGCGCCCGCGCAGCGGCTCGGACTCGGTGGCGTCCAGCGCCGACCCGATCCCGCCGCCCGCCTCGGCGGGCACCGCCCTGACCAGCTCGCGGCCCAGGTCGACCGCGGGGAACATCGACAGCTCGACGGCGGCGTCGGGCAGCAGGAACAGCGAGGCGCCCAGCTGCCCGGCGATCGCGTGCAGGCTGCGCGAGCCGCGGGCGCCCGCGGTCGCGGTGGTGTCGAACATGATCTGCGGACCGCTGAGCACGCGCAGGTTCGCCGTCAGCGAAGGGTGCACCCGGCCGTCGACGACGATGCCGCGCTCGGCGAGGGCGGCGGCCTCGGCGCCGGTGGTGATGTCCGGCGCGGGCGCCCAGTCCGGCGGCATGGACAGGGTCAGTACGCCCACCAGGTGGGCGTACTCGGCTGCGGTGAGCACCAGTCGGTGCGCGGCTGTGGTCACGGCGGGCACCTACGCCACTCCCTGTGCCTGCATGAACTTGCCGACCTCGAGCCATTCCTTGTCACCGGGGGGCGGCAGGTTGTCCGGCCCGTAGCGCCAGCCCTCCCACGGCGGCCGGGGCGGGGACGGCTGGTCGCCGCCGAAGCCCAGCGCGTCGCCGATGCCGTTGGCGATGTCCTTGACCGCGTTCTTGAAGCTCTCCACCGCCTGGTTGAACCGCTCGATCGCGCCGGTGAACCAGGTGACCACGCTCTCGGCGATGCGCTTGATCGCCGCGATCAGCTCCCGCACCTGCTGGGCGTGCCCGCGCAGGATCGCGGCGGCCTCGTCGAACCTGGTGGCCGCGCCGTCGAGGGTCGCGCGGTCGCCCGCGACGGTCTCGCGGCAGCGGTCGGCGGCGATGGACTTCCACCGCATCGCCTCGGCCTGGGTGAGCATCGAGGTGCCGTGGTCGCGGATCTCCCCCGCGCGCGCCTCGATCCGCCCGGCGATGCGGTCGAGCTCGTCGGGGTCGCCGTAGAACGCCATGTGCTTACCCCCAGGTGGCGGGTCACTGGTACGAGACGGTAGACGCCACCGCGCCGGGTTCGGTTCCCCTCACCCGACCGTGGCGATTTCCCGCAGGTCGGTGTCGGTCTCGGCGACCTCGGCGTCGGTCACCTTGACCGGGCCGAGGAACCGGGTCCTGGCCAGGCGCAGCGGGCCGGTGGCGCGGAACCCGCTGAACCACGCCTTGTGGTGGAAGACCGAGTCGTGCATGTGCAGGGTGCCGGGGCTGCGCGCGCCGGTGAACCAGGCGCTGCCGTGGAAGTGGCAGCCCCACATCGAGTTGGACTCGTGCAGGGTGGCGAACCGCATGGTCAGGGTGCCGACGACGCGCTCGGAGATGTCGAAGTAGGCCAGCTCGGCGCCGGTCAGGTCGAGGTTGTGGCGCGGCGCGTCCTGGACGTCGGTGGTGGGCAGCAGGTCGCGGACCAGGCGCTGGGCGGTCGTGCGGACCACGCGCTCGCGCACGTCGGCGTCCTCCGCCGCGTAGTCGAACGGCCGCCGCAGGTAGGAGCACAGGATGTCGAGGACGGTCTGGGTGTAGCGCTCGTGGTTGCGGGCCAGGCCCGCCAGGGCGTGCAGGGCGCCCACCCGCACCTGGTCGGCGTCGCTGCCCAGCAGCTCGACGGCGCGGGCGAAGCGCTCGTCGGCGACCCGCTCGCGGTCGTGGTCGGCGCGCGCGGTCTCCAGGTCCTGCCTGCGCCGCTCGATCTCCTGGCGGTCCTCGTCGGTGCGGCGGCGGCGGTCGTTGAGCCACAGCGCGTAGAGCGCCACGACCGCCCCCGCGGCGAGGCCCCCGGTCTTCAGGGCCTCGCCGCGGTTGGCGTTCGGCTCGGTGAGCAGCCAGCCGGTGACCACGCCCAGCAGGCCCGCCGAGAGCAGCACCGTGCCCGCCAGCCAGCGGCCCGGCCTGCGCCGCGACAGCGCGAAGACGCCCGCGCCCGCGCCGACCAGTACCGCGCCCGTGATCAGGAAACCGGTGCCCACGGGCGCGAACCTAGCCCATGGTCAGCCGTTGGCGAGCGCCTGCAGCCGGTCGTAGGCGCCGTTGAAGTAGTTCTGGTCGATGGGGGAGGCCGTGAACTGCCAGAACGTCCACACGGTCCAGTTGTAGGGCAGCGCGCCGACGGTGGAGGAGTAGCGCGCCACCCACAGCGGGTTCGTGCCCGCGAACCGGGCGGCCGTGCCGACGCACTGCGACCACCAGCTGGTGCTCGTGTAGAACACCGGGTCCCGGCCGGTGCGGGATCTGTAGGTGTTGCTGAAGTCGGCGATCCAGGCGGCCATCGCGGCCTGCGTCTTGCCGTAGCAGGTAGCGCCGTAGGGGTTGTACTCCAGGTCGGCGACGCCGGGCAGGGTCCTGCCGTCGCGGGACCAGCCGCCGCCGTTGCTGACGAAGAAGTTCGCCTGCACCGCGCCGGAGGAGCGGTCCGGCAGCGCGAAGTGGTAGGCGCCGCGGATCATGCCGACGTTGTAGGACCCGTTGTACTGCTGGGCGAAGTAGGGGTTGCGGTAGGTGGTGCCCTCGGTCGCCTTGACGTAGGCGAAGCGCTTGCCCTGGTTCCACCAGTGCGCCCAGTCGACGTTGCCCTGCCAGCCGGAGACGTCGATCCCGTCCACAGTGGCCGCCACGCCCGGGTCGGGCATGGGGCGGCGGGCGTTGCCGTCGCCGCCTTCGTGCTTGCGGATCTGCGAGCCCATGGGGTGGTCCTGGGCGAGGACCTGGTCTGGCACGGCGCCCGCCGCGGGGGAGGCGGGCAGGACCGCGGTCAGCACCAGTACAGCCGTCATTAACAAGGACTTCATCGTTGATGCCCCTTCCGAGTGCCCTCACGTCGGCCGCTAACCGGGGGTAGCCGACCGAACACCTAGTGTGCTGGATTAACCACCCATTTGTCACGCTTTCGCGTGAATGAATCACTTGATCGTCATGGGCAGGTCGAATGGCCACGGCGATGGGTGGAGACTTGACCATGGCCACCTCCGTGCGAACGCTTTCGGTAGTCACCCGGAAGCCTTATGTGAACAGAGGTGCAGGCGGGTCGCAAATGCGCATCCGGTCTGGCTACATGGCGTTGTACAGGTGAAACTGTGTGTGGAACCACGGAAGGGGGCAGGGGTGGACAACGCACCGGCCGGGCCGGACGCGTTCGCCGAGCGGTGGACGACCGTGCTGGTCTCCACCGGGTACGTCGCCTTGGACCGGGCCACGCTGCTGAGCCGCGTCCGTGCCTTCGTCGACGTCGTCTACGCCGCCCTGGCCGCCGATGAGGTCGACGACGAGGCCGTCGCCAAGGTCGGCACCGGCCTGGTCGAGCTCAGCCTGACCGGCGCCGCCACCCTGGCCGCGACGATCCGGCTCCTCGGCGAGCACCTGCCCGGCCCCCGCCTGCCCGCCCTGCAGGCCGCGCTGACCACCGGGTTCGTCACCGCCCAGCAGGAGCGCATCTTCCGCGACCAGGAGGCCATCCGCCGCGCCGCGCTGCACGCCCGCCGCGGCGTCGAGGCCGCGCTGCTGGCCAGCGAGGCGCGCTTCCGGGCGATGTTCACCCAGGCCGCCATCGGCATCGTCATCACCGACGGGGTCGGCACCCTGCTGGAGGCCAACGCCGCCTTCGCCGCGATGTTCGGCTACGAGCAGGCCGCGCTGGTCGGCATGACGGTCACCGACCTGCGCTTCCCCGACGAGCCGCCCGCGATGCTCGAGCCGTTCCAGCAGATGACCGCGGGCGAGCGCGACCACTACCGGATGGAGCGGCTGCTCAAGAAGTCCGACGGCAGCGGCCTGTGGGTCGACCAGTCGGTGTCGCTGGTGCGCGACGAGACCGGCGCGCCGCGGTTCATGGTCGGCATGTTCGAGGACATCACCGAACGGCACAGCCTTGAGGCCCGTCTGCGTCACCAGGCCAACCACGACCCGCTCACCGGCCTGGGCAACCGGGCGCTGTTCACCGAGCGGCTGGCCGCGGCCTTCGCCGTCGGCAGCCACAACCGCGTCGGCGTCTGCTACCTCGACCTCGACGGGTTCAAGGTCATCAACGACAGCCTCGGCCACGACGTCGGCGACGAGCTGCTCGTCGCCGTCGCCGCCCGGCTCGACGCGCTGATCACCGCGCCCAACCGGCTGGTCGCGCGGATGGGCGGCGACGAGTTCGTGGTCCTGGTCGAGCGCAGCTCCGGGCGCGAGGAGCTGGTGGGCCTCGCCGAGCGCATCCTGGCCGCGCTGGCCGAGCCGGTCAGCATCGGCGGGCACCGGCTGTCGGTCTCGGCCAGCGTGGGCGTCGTCGAGCGGAACGTGGTGGGCACCAGCCCGGCGGAGACGATGCGCGACGCCGACGTGACCCTTTACTGGGCCAAGGCGGACGGCAAGAACCGCTGGGCCGACTACGACGCCGAGCGCAACGCCCGCGAGGTCGCCCGCTTCACCCTCTCCGCGCGGATGCCCGCCGCGGTGGAGAGCGAGGAGTTCTACGTCGACTACCAGCCCATCGTCCGGCTCTCCGACAGCGCGCTGGTCGGGGTCGAGGCCCTGGTCCGCTGGGCCCACCCGGAGTTCGGGCGGCTCGGGCCCGACCAGTTCATCGGGCTGGCCGAGGAGACCGGCCTGATCGTCCCGATCGGCCGGTGGGTGCTGCGCGAGGCCGCGGGCCAGGCGCGCCGCTGGCGCGCGGCCTACGGCGACCGCGCGCCCCGGGTCAGCGTCAACCTGGCCGCCCGGCAGACCGAGGAGCCCACGCTGGTCGCCGACGTCGCCACGATCCTGGCCGCCGCGGACATCCCCGCGAGCGCCATCCAGCTGGAGCTGACCGAGTCGGCGATCATGGAGACCACCGGGAAGCCGCTGGCCGCCCTGCACGGGCTGGCCGACCTCGGCGTGCGCATCGCCATCGACGACTTCGGCACCGGGTACTCCAACCTGGCCTACCTGCGGCACCTGCCGGTGCACGCGATCAAGCTGGCGGGCTCGTTCATGGAGGGCCTGCGCGGCATCCCGGAGGCCGACGCCGCCGACAGCCAGATCGTGTCGAGCCTGGTGTCGCTGGCGCACGTGCTGGGCCTTGAGGTGATCGCCGAGGGCGTGGAGGAGCCGCAGCAGGCCGACCGCCTCGCGACCATCGGGTGCGACAGCGCCCAGGGCTGGCTCTACGCGAAACCGGGCCCGCCGGAGGACATCGAGCGCTGGTTCGCCTGAGCCCGCTCAGCGGCGCGTGTCGACCCGGTGGAAGTTGCGGTACGCCCGCGACGGCGTCGGCCCCCGCTGTCCCTGGTACCGGGAACCGGCCTGTGTGGACCCATAGGGGAACTCCGCGGCCGAGGAGAGCTGGAAGAGGCACAGCTGCCCGATCTTCATGCCCGGCCACAGCGTGATCGGCAGGTTCGCCACATTGGACAGTTCCAGCGTGATGTGCCCGGTGAACCCCGGATCGATGAACCCGGCCGTCGAGTGGGTCAGCAGGCCCAGGCGCCCGAGCGAGGACTTGCCCTCCAGCCTGCCTGCCAGGTCGTCGGGGAGGGTCACCGCCTCGAACGTCGAGCCGAGCACGAACTCCCCGGGGTGCAGCACGAACGGCTCGTCCCCCTCGGCCTCGACGAGCGAGGTCAGGTCGTCCTGCTGCTGCTGCGGATCGATGTGGGTGTAGCGGGTGTTGTTGAACACCCGGAAGAACCGGTCCAGCCGCACGTCGATGCTGGAGGGCTGCACCATCGCCGGGTCGAGAGGCTCCACCCGGAGCCGACCGGAGTCCAGTTCCTTGCGAAGGTCGCGGTCGCTGAGCAGCACCGGCCTACAGTAACCCGGGCGCTCGGGGTGGCCTCGGCACGGTGTATGATCGTGCCGAGCTTGATCACGCGGATGTAGTTCAATGGTAGAACATCAGCTTCCCAAGCTGAATACGCGGGTTCGATTCCCGTCATCCGCTCAGTGGCGAAACCCCAGGTCAGTGGCCTGGGGTTTTCTCATGTCCCGCTCGTGCGCCTGCGGATCTGGGCGTGCATGGCGGGCAGGGCGAACTCCCGGACCAGCCGCAGGATCTCCTGGGACAGCGCGGCGAAGGGCTTGCCCGCCTGGACCTGCCACCAGAGGTCGCCGATCGGGACGCCCGCGCCGACCATGACCACGCTGCCGATGGGGGCGCGCCAGCCGGGCTGCCACCCGGGCTGGGAGTGGCGCAGGTACGGGCGGATGCGGCGCTGGGCGGTCCACTCGTCGGTCGGGGTGACCCCGACCGACAGGGTGAAGCGGGTGGTGCCCGGACGGGCGGGGCCCTGGACGATGGAGATCTCGCCGCGGTGGGTGTCGGTGACCAGGCGATAATGGCGGTCGCTGCCGGAGAGGCCCAGGGCGCGCAGGCCGGGGCCGAGGTCGGTCTCGACCATCAGGCGGAACCATCCGTCGGCGTTGCGGACCGCGCCTGGCTCCACCGGTTGCCCCTCTCGGTTGGACACTCCGCGTACGCACCGCAGTCGGGCGGTCACTCCGGAGACATCTCGACCCTATCCCGGACGGGCGACCGTTCCTACTCAATCCCTCACCTACCCGTCGGTATTCCTCGGTTGGGCGACACACGGGCCCATCCGCCGACGATTACCCAGACAATTGATGTAACCCAGATCACATGCACTCGCCCACCAGGGTGACTTGGGCCTCATTGGGCCACGGCACGTCACAACCGGCCCGCTGACACGTCGCCTACCGGACGGGATTTTCTTGACGAAGGGTCACGTATGCCTCCGACCACCATCGCGCGTCCGGTAGGACAGGCGGGCATGGGCATCGTGCTGGTCGACGGGGTCCCCCTGTTCCGCGAGGGCCTGTCCGCGCTGGTCATGCGCACCCCCGGCCTGCGCTGGCTCGGCGCGACCGACACCCAGCAGGGCGCGATCGCCCTGGTCGAGCGCTTCCACCCGGCGATAGCCCTCGTCGACTCCGGCCTCGACCCCCGGCACCACCTCAGCCACATGCTCACCGCCGGGCACCCTGACCTGACCATCCTGATCCTCGTCCGCGACACCCACCGCACCACGCACTACGTCGCCACCGCGCTGGCCTCGGGCGTGCACGGGGTGATCCTGCGCTCGGCCGAGCCGCCCCAGGTGGTCGAGGCGCTGCACGCGCTGCACCGCGACCGCCGCTACGTCGACTCCGCGCTGGCCCAGACCGTCGCCGCGCCGCGGGCCAGGCTGGCCTGGCTCTCGGACAACACCCAGCCGCTGTCCCGGCGGGAGTTCCAGGTGCTGCAGCTCATCGCCGACGGGCTGGAGAACCAGGCCATCGCCAAGATCCTCTACGTCTCCGTCGAGACCGTCCGCACCCACGTCAAGTCGATCCTGCGCAAGCTCTCCGCCCGCGACCGCACGCACGCGGTCGCCGTGGCCTTCCGCGCCGGGGTGCTCAGTACCACTTCGGCAGGCCAGACGCGCACGGGCACGTGAGAACAGGCACGAAACCACGCATCACTTGCCTGAGTTACCCGCTGGTAATATCCTGTTGTTACCGGTGAGTAGCACGCTGCCGCTCGTGAGGACACGGAGCAACAGACATGGGTCACTACAAGAGCAACGTCCGCGACCTCGAATTCAACCTTTTCGAGGTGCTGAAGGTTCAGGAGCGCCTGGGCACCGGCGTGCTGGCCGATTCCGACGAGGAGACCGCCCGCGGGGTGCTCGCCGAGCTGAACAAGCTCGCCGTGGGCCCGCTGGCCGAGTCCTTCGTCGACGCCGACCGCAACCCCCCGGTGTACGACCCCAAGACCTTCTCGGCCACCCTGCCGGAGTCGTTCAAGAAGTCCTACCAGGCGCTGTGGGACGGCGAGTGGTGGCGCCTCGGGCTGACCAACGAGCTCGGCGGCCTCGGCCTGCCCCCCACCGTCCAGTGGGCCGCCGCCGAGCTGATCCTCGGCGCCAACCCCGCGCTGTTCATGTACCTGGCGGGCCCCAACTTCGCCATGATCCTGCACAAGAACGGCACCGAGGAGCAGCGCGGCTGGGCGCAGTTCATGATCGACCGCGGCTGGGGCGCGACGATGGTGCTGACCGAGCCCGACGCGGGCTCCGACGTCGGCGCGGGCCGCACCAAGGCCGTGCAGCAGCCCGACGGCACCTGGCACATCGACGGCGTGAAGCGGTTCATCACCTCGGGCGACCAGGACATGACCGAGAACATCGTGCACCTGGTGCTGGCCCGCCCCGAGGGCGCGGGACCGGGCACCAAGGGCCTGAGCCTGTTCCTGGTCCCCAAGTACCACTTCGACAGCGCCACCGGCGAGCTGGGCGAGCGCAACGGCGCCTTCGTCACCAACGTCGAGCACAAGATGGGCCTGAAGGTCTCCACCACCTGCGAGCTGACCTTCGGCCAGCACGGCACCCCCGCGGTGGGCTGGCTGCTCGGCGAGGTGCACGACGGCATCGCGCAGATGTTCCAGGTCATCGAGTACGCCCGGATGATGGTCGGCACCAAGGCCATCGGCACGCTGTCCACCGGCTACCTCAACGCCCTGGAGTACGCCAAGGAGCGCGTGCAGGGCGCCGACCTGACCCAGATGCTGGACAAGACCGCGCCGCGGGTGGCCATCACCCGCCACCCCGAGGTCCGCCGCTCCCTGATGCTGCAGAAGGCCTACGCCGAGGGCCTGCGCGCGATCTACCTCTACACCGCCTCCTTCCAGGACCAGGTCTGGACGGGGGAGGGCGACCAGGAGCTCGCCGAGCGGGTCAACGACCTGCTGCTGCCGATCGTCAAGGGCGTCGGCTCCGAGCGGGCCACCGAGCAGCTGGTGCAGGCGCTGCAGATCCTCGGCGGCTCCGGCTTCCTGCAGGAGTACCCGATCGAGCAGTACATCCGCGACGCCAAGATCGACTCGCTGTACGAGGGCACCACCGCCATCCAGTCGATGGACTTCTTCTTCCGCAAGGTCGTCCGCGACAAGGGCACGGCCCTGGGCCACATCGCCGGGGAGATCACCGCGTTCCTGGAGGCCGAGGGCGGCAACGGCCGCTTCAAGCAGGAGCGCGTGCTGCTCAAGCAGGCCCTGGAGGACGTCCAGGCGATGCTGGGCTCGCTGATCGGCGCCCTGACCTCCGCGCAGGAGGACCCCCGCAACCTCTACAAGGTCGGCCAGCACACCGTGCGCCTGCTGATGGGCACCGGCGACCTGCTGGTGGGCTGGCAGCTGCTGCGCCAGGCCGAGATCGCCATGGCCGCGCTGGACGCGGGCGCCTCGGCCAAGGACAAGGCGTTCTACGAGGGCAAGCTGGCGGTCGCGTCGTTCTTCGCCAAGAACGTGCTGCCGGAGCTGTCCGGTGCCCGCAAGATCGTCGAGTCCGCGGACAACGACATCATGGACGTGGACGAAGCCGCGTTCTGAGCAGGGGTGGAACAGGCGGCCCCAATCCCCCGGGGGCCGCCTGTTCACCTCACGTCCGGTGCGCTCTCGCCGCGGCGAAGCAGTAGACGCCGAAGGCGGCGAAGCCCACGGCCATCACCAGCAGCAGGAACATGCCGAAGGGCTGCGCCGCCAGGGTGCGCAGGGCGGCGTCGAACCCGCCCGCCTCCTGCGGGTCGGTGTACAGCGCCGCCACGCCCAGCAGGCCGCCGACGATGGCGATGGCGATGCCCTTGGCGATGTAGCCGACCCGGCCCAGGCGCTCCACCCACTTGCGCGTGCCGGTGGGCAGCTCGCCCGCGTTGAGGTCGTGCATGAACGAGCCGCGGACGCCGGAGACCACCCGCGAGACGCCGACCCCGATCACCACGAGCGCGACGGCCCCGACGATGAACCGCCCCGCGGGCAGCGACATCACCTGGGCGGTCAGCTCCTTCTGCTTCTGGTCGCCACTGCCCGCCGCGCCGCCCGAGGCGATCCGCGCCGAGGCGATGCCCAGCGAGATCCCGGTGCCCGCGCGGATGACGGCCCCGAGCCGCTTGCGGGTGCGCTTGCCCGGCTTGTCGACCCAGCGGTAGCCCAGCGCGGCCATCAGCCCCTGCCAGAGGGCGAACGCGAACAGCCCCACCGCCAGCACCCACATCAGCGCCGTCCCGAGACCGGTCGCGGAGATCTCCGCCAGCGCCCCGGTGTGGTCGGCCTCGCGCTTCGAGCCGAGCGCCACCTGGGCGGCGATGTAGGCGAGCACCACGTAGACCAGGCCGTAGCAGACCATGCCCGCCCGGCCCATCCACTGCACCGGTCTGGCCCGGTGCGCCTCCTGTGCGTCCACCCTCCGCCTCCCACCACTCGATTGGCCCACCACTCGATTGGGTGGTGCTGCTGGGGGGTAGGTGTCCCTCGACAGGCAGGTCAAAACATCCGGTGCGAGTCTGGTGACCTGGCAAGACCTACGGAGGAGTGGAATGGGTATCGGCGGCATCATCAGCGCGATCATCGTGGGCGCCATCCTCGGCGTCCTCGGCCGAGCCATCGCCAAGGGCGACCAGAAGATCCCCTGGTGGCTGACCATCCTCACCGGCATCGCCGCGGCGTTCATCGGCACGCTGCTGGCCAAGCCGTTCGGCTGGGACGACACCAAGGGCATCGACGTCCTGGAGATCGTGCTGCAGGTCATCGTGGCCGTGATCGCGGTGACCGTCGTGGCGGGGATCTGGGCGAAGATGAAGACCCGACGGACCTGAGCGAGCCGGGGTCGGGAGGCTCGCGAGCCTCCCGACCCCGGCCTGTCCTGGGTTACGGGCCTGTCCGGAGGATTACGCGGGCGGCTTCTCCGGCGCCTTGCAGATGATCTTCGGCTGCGGGTTGTAGCGCACCGTGCGGGTGTCGCGGCGCACCACGGACCCGGAGAGGCTCTTGACGATCCGGGTGTCGGTGATGGTGAAGCCCGGCGCGCCGTTCGAGGCCTTGCAGTTCTCCGCGGGCCCGTCCTTCTCGAAGGGCGGGGTCTCCGCGGTGCGCGGGCCGGTCACCGAGTCGACGGTGTAGCGCTTGGTGCCCCAGATCTTCACCGTGATCGACGACGACGTCCAGACGGTCTGGATGGCGATGCCGGTCTCGGCGTCGTTGGTGAACTTCAGGTCGATGACGCTGCTGCCGTCGGGGTTCTGGAACACCGTGGCCTCGCGCGCGGGCGGATAGCGGCTGATGAAGTAGCTGTGCTCCTTGTGCCCGGCGTCCTTCAGGCCCGCGAAGTACGCGGCGTTGTACAGCGTCGTGGCGAACTGCGAGATGCCGCCGCCGACCGCCTTGCCGGGCGCGCCGTCGGAGATGATGCCCGCCGCGACGTAGCCCTGGGCCGTGGTGCGCGGGCCGGTGTGGCCGTTGAGGCTGAACGTCTCGCCCGGCTTGACGATCGCGCCGGTCACCTTGCCCGCGACCACCCGGATGTTGACCCCGGAGTCCGGGGCGAACCCGCGGGTGGTGAACTCGCCGATGACCTCCTTGATGCCCAGGCCCTTGGCCTGCTCGGTGGTCACCTTCGCCGGGGTCTTGGTGTACTCGACCTTGATCTCGCGGCCCTCGGTCTTCTTGAGCACGTCGAGCAGCTTCGCGAACGCGGTGTCGTACTTGACGCCGAGCCCGTCCACCGACGGGGTGACCGTGGGCTTGCCGCCCTCGAACACGATCTCGGCGTCCTTGCCCTCCTTCTCGGTCTCGGCCAGCTGCGGCTTCACCGCGGCGACGATCTTGGCCTGATCGATCTTCGGCGTGAGGCCGCCGCCGTCGGCCGGGGCGAAGCTCAGCGCGCCCGCGATGGCCTCGGGGGTGATCGTGGCGTCCTTGCCCTCGCCCTTGACCACGACCGGGCCGGACACCGCGGGCTGGGCGACCTGCGCCAGCGCGGCGGCGACGCCCTCGGCGGTGGTCTTCACCGGGGTCTCGGTCACCGGCAGCACCAGCGTCTCCCCGCCCGCCCAGCCCGCGACGACCGCGTCGCGGGCGCCAGGGGCGTCCAGCTCCTGGCCCGGGACCGGGTCGACGGCGACAGGCTTGGCGCCGGTGAAGGTGATGGCGCCCTCGACGGGGGCCTTGGTGGTGTCGGTCTTCAGCTTCGCCATGGCCGCGTCCAGCTTGGCGTCATCGGTCGCGGTGACGACGCCGACCTCGCGGGTGCTGAAGAAGGACCCGATGCGGGTGAACGGGTTGAGCGGCTGGTCGCCCGCCTGGTCGATGGTGCCCGCCCAGTCCAGCGTCAGGCCCGCCGCGGCGGGGTCCAGCTGCTGCTCGACGCTGCCCGCCCGCACCGCCACCGGCTCGCTCAGGCGCGGCTCGATTCGCGCGCGCAGCGCGGCCTCGGCCTCCGCCTCGGACATGCCGCCCACGTCGACGCCCGCCACCGTCACCCCGCGCGGCACGGAGCCGCTGGTCACCAGCAGGTCGATGCCGTAGAGCAGGACCAGCGCGCCGAAGACCGCGCCCGCGATGATCGCGGGCTTGCGCAACGCGCGCTTGGCCTGCGCCTGCGGACCCACGGGCGCGATGCGCTGCGTGGCAGCGTCGTAGCCCGGCACCGGGAGCAGGTCCGTCTGCTCGGCGTGGGACTCCGGCCACTGGTGCTGACCCTGCGGTTGGTGCTCCTGCGCCACGTCTACCCCTTCCCGCTCACAGGTACAGCCCGGTGCCGTGCTCGGTGCGCTCGCTGGCGATGGCGTGCACGTCCCGCTCGCGGATGACCAGGTAGGTGCGTCCCTGGATCTCGACTTCCGACTGGTCGTCCGGGTTGAACAGCACCCGGTCGCCCACCTTCACGTGGCGCGCGCTGGTCCCCACGCCCAGCACGTCGCCCCAGGAGAGCCGCTTCGCCATCTGCGCGGTGGCCGGGATGACGATGCCGCCGGTGCTGCGGCGCTCCCCCTCCTCGGGGGTGAGCGCGACCAGCACGCGGTCGTGCAGCAGCTGGATCTCGAGCTTCAGTTCCGGCACCGGCGAATCCTAACCGTCCGCGCGCGCGCCACTTTCAGGTGTGCTAGGAGTGGTGGTCCAAGCCGCCAAGAACCAGCGGCAGCCTGCTCGCGCCGGAGGGCAGCACCCGGATGGGCACGCCCCAGTCCTGCCTGGTCAGGTGGCACGCGCCGTGCTCGGCGCCGTCGGTGTCACAGGCCGCGGCCTGGGCGACGACGTGCAGCACGCCCTCGGTGACCGTGTCGGAGACCACCAGCGCGCGGGTGAGGTCGGTGCCCACACCGGCGCCGTCGGCGAGCAGCTCCGGCGGGGACGCGGTGACCTCCAGGCGGGTGCTGGGGCCGTAGCGGTCGTCCAGCTTCTGCCCCGGCGGCGGGGTGAAGACCACCGCCAGCTCGACCCCGCCCGCGGCGATGTCGGTCGGCGGCCTGCGCACCTGGTGCGCGTCGCCCGTGACGAGCTGGGCGGCGGTCACCGCGTGCTCCAAGCGGTGCGCGGCGGAGGCGACCACGACCAGCTCGCCGTCGACCAGGACCGCCCCCGACGGCTCGGCGATGCCGGTGGCCAGGGTGCTGACCTCGTCGGTGGCGGGGTCGTAGCGGCGGATGGCGCCGTTGTAGGTGTCGGCGACGGCGACCGAGCCGTCGGGCAGGGCGGTGACGCCCAGCGGGTGCTGCAGCAGCGCCTTGGCCGCCGGTCCGTCACGGTGGCCGAAGTCGAACAGCCCGGCGCCCACGGCCGTGCGCACCGCGAAGCCCGCGCCGTCGGGCTCGACCCAGCGCAACGCGGAGGTCTCGGCGTCGACCAGCCACAGCCGCTCCTCGGTCGCGGCCAGGCCCGAGGTCTGGGCGAAGAACGCCTGCTCGGCGGGGCCGTCGAGCAGGCCCTCGACGGTCGTGCCCGCGAACCGGCTGACGTGGCCTGCCAGCAGGTCGAACAGGCCGAGGGTGTGGTTGCCCGCCATCGCGATGACGACGCCGTTGGCGGGCGGCCACCAGGCCACGTCCCACGGGCTGGTCAGGTCGACGGTCCGCGCGGGGCCGTCGGTGGCGCCGTCGCGCCACTGGGCGCCGGTCCCGGCGACGGTGGTCACCGCGCCCGTGCGGGTGTCCAGGCCGCGTAGCAGGTGGTTGACGGTGTCGGCGACGACGACGTCGTAGCCCACCTGGGCGGCGACGTGCTCGGGCAGCACGGCCAGCCCGGACGGCTCGGCGAAGGTCGGGGCCGCGCCGTCGGCCCGGCCGCGCTCCCCGGTGCCGAACGCCCGGGTCAGGACGCCGTCGACCAGCTCGACGACGCGGTGGTGGGCGGTGTCGGCCACCAGCAGGCCGGTCGCCGTGGCCACGGCCTTGGCGGGGAAGCGCAGCTCGGACTCCGCGGGCGGCGGTGGCACGTACGGCCCGTCGCCGCGGTGCAGCGTGCCCTTGGCCTCATGGGTGGCGACGACCTCGGTGATCACCCTGCGCAGCGCCTCGGCGTGGCCCTCACCGGCGGCGACGTGCACGACGTGGCCCTCGGGGTCGACCACGACCAGCGTCGGCCACGCCTTGACCGCGTACGCCTGCCAGGTGCTCAGGTCCGGGTCGTCGAGCACGGGGTGGCGCACGTCGTAGCGCTCGACCGCGGCGCGCAGTGCGGCCTCGTCGGCCTCGTGCGCGAACTTCGGCGAGTGCACCCCGACGGTCACCAGGACGTCGGCGAACTCCTCCTCCAAGGGGCGCAGCTCGTCCAGGACGTGCAGGCAGTTCACGCAGCAGAACGTCCAGAAATCCAGCAACAGGACCTTGCCGCGGAGGTCGGCCAGGCGCAGGTCCGCGCCCCCGGTGTTCAGCCACCCGCGTCCGACGAGCTCCGGCGCCCGCACCTTGACCAGCGTTGTCACGTGCGGAGTGAACACCATGACCCGGGGGACGTGTTCCGGTGTCCGCATTGCGGGACACTGTGGCATGGCGTACGACTGGGTCTCCCTCACCACCGACTACGGCCTGGCCGACGGGTTCGCCGCGGTCTGCGAGGGCGTCATCGCCCGCATCGCGCCCACCGCGCGGGTCCTGCACGTCACCCACCAGGTGCCCGCCCAGGACATCCGGCGCGGGGCCGACCTGCTGGCCCAGGCGGTGCCGTACCTGCCCCCGTCGGTCCACCTCGCCGTGGTCGACCCGGGCGTCGGCACGCGACGCAGGGCGGTCGCGCTGGCCGCCGCCGAGGGAGTCCTGGTAGGCCCGGACAACGGCCTGCTCATCGCGGCCGCGGAGGCCCTCGGCGGCGTGGTGGCCGCCGTCGAACTGACCGAATACCAATTGCAACCAGTCTCGGCGACCTTCCACGGCCGCGACGTGTTCGCCCCCGCCGCCGCCCAGGTGGCGCTGGGACGCCCCCTGACGGCGCTGGGCCCGTCAATCGACCCGGCGGGCCTGGTCCGGCTCCCGTCACCGACGACCTCGGCCCTGCCGGGCCGCCTGACCACCGAGGTCCTGGGCACCGACGTCTTCGGCAACGTCCAACTGGCCGCCGTCGCGGTCGACCTGGCAGTCGCAGGCGCGACCCCGGGCCGCGGCGTACACGTCGAGATCGGCGGCCGCTCCCTGGAAGCGGTGGTCGGCCGCACCTTCGCCGACGTCGCCCCCGGATCAGCGGTCGTCCTCCTGGACTCAGCGGGCCGGGTGGCCATCGCCCTCAACGGCGGATCAGCCCAAGCGGTGTTCGGCAGCACCCCCGGCAACCGCGCAGTCGTCCTCGTCGCACGCCAGTAAAGACCAATCACACCTCGCCGAGACCTACGCAGACGTCGCCCCCTGGGCTCGGGGTCGGCGAATGACCATCACTCTCAACGGCGGACCAGCGCAAGCCGTGTTCAGTAGCAACCTCGGCGACCGAGCAGTTGTCCTCGTCGCACGCCGGTGAGGGTCGGTCACACCTCGTCGAGGAGTTCCCGGACGCAGGCGGCGATGCGGGGGTTGTCGGCTGGGGTGATCGTGCTCCACATGCGACCGTCGTTGGCGGCGCGGGTCAGGTACAGGTAGCGACCGTCCACAGTGTCGTGGAAGGCGATGGTGCGGGTTGCCCGGGTGCGGCGCTGGTCCCGCTGCGTGCGCTCGGCGCCGAGTTGGCCGCGCGCGCCCATGCCGCCCAGCATGGATGCCAGCGACTGCGCCTCGCTGAACGAGATGCCGCGCTCGGACAGCACGGTGACGAGCTTCTGCGCGTCGCCGCCGCAGCGGGCGTCGGCCTCGGTCAGCACGTCCGTCGGCAGGCTCACCGACCGGCCCGGCCCGGCGGGCGCCGCGCCCGCGATCGACACCGCGGCGTCGGCCAGCGCCGTCGCACGCGTCGGGATCAGCCACACCTCGGCGCGGTCGACCACACCCAGCATCGCCTGGCTGCCCTGGGCGGCGGCCAAACCGGCGATCTCACGATCGGTCCACACCCAGGTGTCCACGCTGACCTGCGGATAGGCCAGCAACGCCAGTCGGTCGGCCAGCTCGGGCACCGCCCGGCCGCCCTTGACCAGCCCGCGCGCGGCCAGCGTGCCGAAGGCCCGCTCGACCAGCTGGGCCCGCTCGGTGTGGGTCGCGCCGGGGCTGGGCACGTCGAGGGCGACGTGCTTGGCGGGCAGCCGCTCGGACTCCCACAGCACGTCGAACTCCAGGGCCGACAGGACCAGGCTCTCGGTCA
This sequence comes from Actinokineospora lacus, assembly GCF_053813445.1. Lineage (NCBI taxonomy): Bacteria > Bacillati > Actinomycetota > Actinomycetes > Pseudonocardiales > Pseudonocardiaceae > Actinokineospora > Actinokineospora lacus. The sequence goes on along the minus strand of NZ_JBQERA010000001.1, from coordinate 432,271 downwards.
ACGGTCCGGGTCGTCCCCGCCGAGCACCGCGTCGATGACCAGCCGGTCGTCGCCGAAGACGTCGTCGGAGTCGATGCCGTACTTGCGCACGTGCTCCTCATCGTCCTCACCCTGCGCGCCACCGGCGGCGGCCGCGGGCGACATCAGCGATCCCCCCGGCCTGCCCCCCGTGCCGCCCAGCCGCTCAGCGGCGCGGGCCGCGCGGGCGCCCTCGTCGGGCGCACCGGCCATCGCCGAGCCGCCGCGGGCCCTGGCGTCCGGCCCGTCGGCACCCGCGCCTGCCTTGCCGTTCGCCCCGCCCGCGCCCGCGCCTGCCTTGCCGTTCGCACCTGCCGCGCCCCCGGAATTGGCGCCGCCACCGCGTACCAGTCGGTCCTTGGGCAGCGCCGCGCCCGCCGCGGCGCCGCCTGCGCCCGCGCTGGCCAGACCGGCCAGCGCGCCCGCGTCACCGATCATGCCCATCGGGAAGCCGGGCCGCGGCAGCCCCAGCGCGCCGCCGGGCGGCATCCCGCCGATGTTCGGCCCGACCGGCCCGATGCCCGCCGTGCGCCCGGGCAGCGGGTTGCCCTGGCCGAGACCGGGCTGACCGCCGGGCCCCGGCTGGGTGGTGCCGGTGTAGCCGAGCTGGTTGGGGTTGCCGCCGAAGGGACCGGTGGTGCCCGTGGCAGGCACGCCGGGACCGCCGCCGGTGGGGCTGTAGGCGCCGGGGCTGAGGTTGGCGCTCTGCGCCGAGGTCATCCCCTGCGGGTCGGTCGGCTGGGCGACCAGGCCCATCCCGGGCGGTACCGGGAGCGACTGGTGGTTGTCCAGCGCGGACTGGCTGCCGCGCTGGTAGTTGTTGAGGGACCCGATGGCCTGCTGGCGCGCGGCCTGCGTCTCCTCGACCTTGCGCGCGTTGTCCGTGGTGTGCCCGAGCATCCCGGCGAACCGGTCGATCCCGTTGAGCTGCGTCGGCCCCCGCAGCTCCCCGGAGTCCGGCGCGCCGTTGCGGCTGTGCGAGAAGGCGTCCCCCTGCTGGCCGACCCCGCCCGCGGACTGCGCCACCCTGGGCACCGCTTCCTCGGCGTAGATGCTGGCCTGCTGCGTCTCCTCATGCCCCCGCTCGGACGCGGCCCCCTCCCACTCCACCCCGATCTTGGCCAACTCGCCCCGCAGCGTCCGATCGGTGTCCGCGAGCGCGTCGGCGATGTGCATCAACGCCCGCACCGCCCGGTGCAGCGACTCCGACCCCGCGCCATTCCGCAGCCCGTCGACCTCGACGGCCAACTGCTCGTTGCTCAGACCCTCGAACCGAAGATTGCTGAGTCCGCTCATTTCCCCGCCCCTCACCCGGCGCGCAGCGTTGTCAGCGCCGCTGCGGCGACTCGATCGGTGGTCTCACAGAGCTCCGCTTTGGTCTTTCCCTTGCCTGGCATGGCGAGTCGGACCTGAAGATGTTGTCCGTCCGCGACATCGACGGCCGTGTTGCACTCCGCGCCCTCGCCACCCGCGATCCAGAAGTGGGCAGCGCCGAACCCGTCGACCGCTGCCACCTCGGCGTCGACATTGCGGTTGCCCATCAGCCACGCGTCGGCACCTTCACTGGTGGCGAGGAGGACGAAAACGTCGAGATAGGGGTCACCACCCTGGAGTGTGAGGGCACACACCAGTTGGCCTTCGTAGGTCTGGGTCTGCGAGACGGTCTTCCGCGCGCGATCGACTTTCAGCTCGGCACGCTGAGCGTCGGTGAACAACTCGCACGGCTGCTGGACACCGTCGATCGGCAGGTCCTCCGGCCGAGGCGGAAGCGCGGCCGTCGGCTCCGACGCCGTAGTGGTCGTGTCTGTGGTCGCGGAGCCCGAACCGGGTGAGCCCTTGTCGCCCGGTACTGGCTGCCCGGGCTCGTTGGTACTGCACGCTCCCGCGAATACGGCGATCAGCGTGACCAACAGAAGCGCGGACTTAGTCACCGGTGATCCCCAGCGCGGCGGCGACCTCATCCTCGTTGTAGCCATAGGCCAGCGCGGAGTCCCGCAGTTGCGTCACCAACTTGTCGAGCCCATCGGTGTAATCCTTGACGCGCTGCGCGTAGCAACCCTCGTCAATGAGAAGTCGCTTGTTCCACTCCTTGGCGACCAGGCCACTGACCCGGTCATTGCCCGGCGGAACGACCTGTAGATCCATCGCGGCTTCGTCGACCCGCGTCTTCAGAACGTCCACCTGGTTCTGGATGATCTTGGCGGCGGCGAGGACGTTGTCGTGGTTGACGACGAATGTGCCTGAGTTGGCGGTGGCCAGCCCCCGGATCGAGGCGCTGACCGCGTTGGCGATCATGCCGACGTCTCCGATTTTCATGCCACGCACCCCCGTACGCATCGTGACGGTGTCGTCTCGGTTCGCAGGCTACCAATGGTGCTGTGGGCCCACCTGAAGTTTGACGAATGAACCCGCCCCGGGGTTCCCGCCTAGCCGACGAGCGGGACGGCGATCTCGCCGAGTTGGGCGCGCAGGGCGATGTCGGTGCGGTGGTGGGAGCCTGCCAGATGGACGCTGCCGACCCGGCGGTACGCGTCCTCGCGGGCCTGGGCGAGGGTGTCGCCCAGGCCGACGACCGACAGGACGCGGCCGCCGGTGGAGACGATGGCGCCGTCGTCGCGGCGGCGGGTGCCCGCGTGCAGGACGCCGTGGCCGTCGGCGCCGGTGATGACGTCGTTGGTGCGCGGGACGCCGGGGTAGCCCCCGGCGGCGATCACCACGGTGACGGCGGCGCCCGGGGCCCAGTCCAGCGGGGGGTGCGCGGCGAGGGCGCCGCGGGCCGCGGCGTCGAGCAGACCGGCCAGCGGGGAGCGCAGCAGGGCCAGGACGGCCTGGGTCTCCGGGTCGCCGAAGCGGCAGTTGAACTCGATGACCTGGGTGCCGGTCGACGTCAGCGCGAGGCCCGCGTACAGCAGCCCGGTGAACGGGGTGCCGCGCGCGGCCATCTCGTCCACCACCGGCTTGACGATGTCGCGCACGATGTCCTCGGCCAGGCCGTCGGCCGCCCAGGGCAGCGGGCTGTAGGCGCCCATGCCGCCGGTGTTGGGTCCGTGGTCGCCGTCGCCGACGCGCTTGAAGTCCTGGGCGGGCAGCAGCGGCACGACCGTCCCGGCGGCGTCGACCAGGCAGAACAGCGACACCTCCGGACCGTCGAGGAAGGACTCCAGCAGCACCGGGTGCCCGCCGTCGAGCAGGGTCATCGCGTGCGCGCGGGCCTTGTCCAGGTCGGCGGTGACGACGACGCCCTTGCCCGCGGCCAGCCCGTCGTCCTTGACCACCCAGGTGGGGCCGAAGCGGGCCAGCGCGGCGTCGAGGCGCGCCGGGTTGTCGACGATCTCGCTGTGCGCGGTGGGCACGCCCGCGGCGGCCATGACGTCCTTGGCGAACGCCTTGGACGCCTCGATCCGCGAGGCCGCCGCGCTGGGGCCGAAGCAGGCGATGCCCGCCGCGCGCACCGCGTCGGCGGCGCCCGCGACCAGCGGCACCTCCGGGCCGATGACGACCAGGTCGGCGGACCAGCGCTGGGCCAGCGCGGCGACGGCGGCCTTGTCGGCGGCGTCGACCGGGTGCCGCTCGGCCAGCCCGGCGATGCCGGCGTTGCCGGGGGCGCAGGCCAGGGCCGTCACCGCCGGGTCGTGGGACAGGGCGAGGACGAGGGCATGCTCACGGGCGCCGGAGCCGATTACCAGGACACGCACGGCACGGGAGCCTAGATGCCCGCCGCGCGGTTGGCTCAACCGGCTCAGCCGCCGATGGCCCGCTCGGCCCCCGGGTGCAGCGGCACGGGGTCGGTCTTGGGTGCGGTGGCGCGGTCGATGGCGTTCGCCGCGGGGTGCACCTTGGCCAGGTCGGCGGTGTTGTCGAGGACGAGCTTGGTGATGGCGCAGGCGTTGCCCGCGGCGAAGTCCGGGCGCACGAGCAGCAGGTTGGGCACGACGATGGTGGGCACGTCGGCGGGCAGGCCGTAGGTGGCCGCGGGGATGGCGCCGCGGTCGTAGACGGGGTTGATCTTCTGCAGCTCGGGCAGCAAGGGGGTGATGTCGATGACCTCGACCTTGCCCTTCATCGAGGTGAACAGGTCGGTCAGCTCGGGGGTGGGCAGGCCGCCGGACCAGAACAGGGCGTCGACCTGGCCGGTCTTCATGCCGTCGACGGTGGGGCGCAGCGCCAGGCGCTGGGCGGAGACGTCGGCGGCCGGGTCGAGGCCCGCCGCGGTGAGCAGGCGGTTGGCGATGACCTCGGTGCCCGAGCGCGGCGAGCCGGTGGAGACCGTCTTGCCGCGCAGGTCGGCCACGGACGTGATGCCGCTGCCGGAGCGCACGACGACCTGGGTGGAGTTCGGGTAGATGCGGGCAAGCGCTTGCACCTCGACCGGCTTGCCCTCGAAGGCGCCCTTGCCCGCGATGGCGTCGGCGGCGGTGTCGGCCAGGGCGAAGGCCAGGTCGTAGTCCCCCGAGACGAGCTGCTGGATGTTCTGCACGGACGCGCCGGTCTCCGCGGCGGTCGCCTTGAGCGGGGACTTGTCGCTGATCAGCTGGGCCAGGCCGCCGCCGAGGGTGTAGTAGACGCCGCCGGTGTTGCCGGTGGCGATGGTGACGCGGCCCTCGGTCGCGGCGCAGTCGCCGCTGTCGGCGCCCGTGGTGGTGTCGGCGCGCTTGCCGCCGCACCCGGCGACCAGGACGCACGCGGCGAGCAGGGCGATCAGGTTACGCATGGGCCTTCTCCTTGGTGAGCAGGTGCACGGCGACGGCGGCGGCGAACAGCCCGAGGCCGACGCCGATGGAGACCGGGTGCAGGTAGAGCAGCAGCAGCGCGGCGGGCAGGCAGAGGGCGCGCTCGGGCCAGCGGGCCGGGCCGAGCAGCCAGCCCCCGGTGACCACGGCCAGCGCCGCCACGCCCGCCGCCGACACCGCGAAGACCCAGAGCACGGTGGTCGGGGGCGCCTGGAGCAGCAGGGCGGCGCCGTTGTCGGTGAGCACGATGGCCAGCGGCACGAGGAACGCGGGCAGGGTGTACTTCCACGTCTGCCACATGGTCGCGATGACCTGCCCGCCGGTGACCGCGGCCGCGGCGACGGCGGCGAGGGCGGTCGGCGGGGTCACTTCGGAGAGCACCGCGTAGTAGAAGATGAACATGGCGGCCTCGGCAGGGGCCGCCCCGAGGTCGGTCAGCGCCGGGCCGAGCACCACCCAGGCGATGATGAACGACGCCGTCACCGGCACCGCCAGCCCGAGCACCCCGATCGCCACCGCGGCGAAGACCGCCGTCAGCGCGAGCACGACCGCCGGGTCCGACGCCAGCGCCGTGGCCGCGTCCACCAGCGCGGCGGCCAGTTCCAGGCCGAGCCCGGTCTTGGTGATCGTCGAGGTGATCGCCCCCGCCGCCGCGCACACCGCGATCACCGGCAGCGCGCCGCGCACGCCCGCGGCCAGCGAGTCGGCCAGGTCGCGCAGCCACCCGGCCCAGCCGTTCTTGATCAGTGAGAACACCGCGGCCACGCCGGTGGCGTAGACGACGGCGGTGAACGGCGGGATGTCCATCGCCAGGAACACCACGATGATCGCCAGCGAGGCGAAGTGGTAGCCGCCGCGCAGCAGGACCGCCTTGACCCCCGGCGTCTCCACCTCGACCCGCTTGGCGCCGAACCGCCGCGCGTCGGCCTCCACGGCCAGGACGATCCCCAGGTAGTACAGGACGGTCGGCACGATCGCCCAGACCAGGACGTCCACATAGGACGTCTCAAGGTACTCGGCGATGATGAACGCCGCCGCGCCCAGCGTCGGCGGCGACAGGATCGCCCCGATGCCGGAGGCGGCGAGCAGGCCGCCCGCGTTCTCCCTGGGGTAGCCCGCCTTGCGCAGCACCGGCCAGGTGATCGCCCCCAGGCTCACCGTCGTCGCGGTGCCCGAGCCGGACACCGTGCCCAGGAGGAAGCCGGAGAGCGCGGCCGTGCGCCCGGCCGCGGTCCGCGACCGGCGGAAGACCGCGAAGCTGAAGTCGACGAAGAACGCGCCCGCGCCGGAGGTGTTGAGGACGGCGCCGTAGATGGTGAACAGGACGATGTAGGTGGCGGCGACGTCGAGCGGAATCCCGTAGAAGCCGCTCTGCTCGTTGTAGAGCGCGTTGACGATCTGCGAGAAGTCGACCCCGGCGTGCGCGATTCCCCAGTTCTGGGGCAGGTAGCCGCCGTAGTAGGCGAAGGCGAGGAACGCCGCGCAGACGACGGGCAGCACCCACCCGGTGGTGCGCCGGGCGGCTTCGAGGACGAGCAGCAGCAACAGCGCCCCGGCGACGACGTCGGCGGTGGACAGCACCGCCCGGTCCAGGAACGCGTCGTACCCGCCCGCGAACCCGCCGCCGCCCACCGGCAGCACGGGGTAGAGCCCCACCAGCAGCGAGACGGCCGCCAGCGCCCAGTCCACCGGCCGCGGGTTGTCCTCCCGCGGCCCCTCCGGATCACTGGCCGACTGACGGCGGGTGGGCCGGTAGGCGAGGAAGATCAGCGGGAGGGTCAGGCCGAGGAAGACCACCAGGTAGAACTGGCCGCCCTTGGCGAAGGGCCAGAAGACCTGCTTGAGGACCAGCAGCGCCACCGCCACGCAGGCGGCCCAGACGAGCAGGGCCCAGCGGCCGGTGAGCAGGCGGGAGGGGCGCTCCTCCTCCTGCGCGACCACCGTTGCCAACCGAGCCTCCCAGTGGTGCGTTGATCCCCAACGCACGCTACCGGTGGTGAAGCCCACGCAGAAGCCTGGCGTTCATCCGGTCGTCGGCGTGCGGTCAGGCGGTGGCTGGCCCGCGGTCGTGGGGCCGGGTGATGGTGGCGCGTCGACAACGAGGAGGTTCCATGCGAGCGGGTAGCGGGTTGGTCATGGCCGCGGTCGCGGTGCTGGGCGTGGTGACGTTCAGCCCGGCCAGTGCGGCGCCGGAGCACCGGGGCGGGCACCACCACGCCGAGCCACTGGTGCTCGGCCACCGGGGCGCGTCGGGGTACCGGCCGGAGCACACGCTGGCCGCCTACGAACTGGCCGCGCGGATGGGGGCGGACTACGTCGAACCCGACCTCGTGTCCACAAAGGACGGCGTGCTCGTCGCGCGGCACGAGCCGGAGATCGGCGGGACGACCGACGTCGCGAGCAGGCCGGAGTTCGCCGCGCGCAAAGCGACCAAGCTGCTCGACGGGCACAGCGTGACCGGCTGGTGGACCGAGGACTTCACCCTCGCCGAGCTGAAGACCCTGCGCGCCGTCGAGCGCATCCCCGACGTGCGCCAGCAGAACACCGTCTACAACGGCCGCTACGAGGTCCCGACGCTGCAGGAGGTCATCGACCTCACCAGGCGCCTGTCCCGGGAGCTGGGCCGCGACATCGGCATCTACCCCGAGACCAAGCACCCCACCTACTTCCGCGAGCTCGGCCTCGAACTGGAGCCGGTGCTCGTCGGGGTCCTCAACCGCAACGGCCTCAACCGGCCCAACGCGAAGGTGTTTGTGCAGTCCTTCGAGGTCGGCAACCTCAAGCTGCTCGACCGGCACCTGCGCGTCCCGCTGATCCAGCTGACCAGCGCCTCGGGCCGCCCGTACGACTTCACCGCCGCCGGCGACCCGCGCACCTACCGCGACCTGATGACCCCCGCGGGCCTGCGCGAGGTCTCCACCTACGCCGCGGGCATCGGCCCGGCCAAGGACCTGGTGATCCCGCGCGACGCCGCGGGCAACCTGGCCCGGCCGACCAGCCTGGTCCGCGACGCGCACGGCGCGGGCCTGAAGGTGCACCCGTACACCTTCCGCGCGGAGAACACGTTCCTGCCCGTGAACCTGCGCTCCTCGGCGAACCCGGCCGACTACGGCGACCTCTTCGGCGAGCTGGACGCGTTCTGGCGGGCCGGGGTGGACGGGGTGTTCACCGACAACCCCGACATCGCCGTCGCCTCGCGGGCCGAGGTCTTCGCCCGCCGGTAGGGCACCAAGGAAGCGGCCCCCTGGTCATGGACCAGGGGGCCGTTCGGCGTCACGCCATCTCGTGCCGCACGATCGTCTGCTCGCGCCCCGGCCCGACCCCCACGGCCGACATGCGGGCGCCGGAGATCTTCTCCAGGTGCTCCACGTACGCCTTGGCGTTGGCGGGCAGCTCGTCCCACGTCCGGCAGTGGGTGATGTCCTCGAACCAGCCGGGCAGGTTCTCGTACACCGGGACCGCGTGGTGCACGTCGGTCTGGCTCATCGGCATCTCGTCCACCCGGCGCCCGTCGACCTCGTAGGCCACGCACACCGGCACCGTCTCCAGGCCGGAGAGCACGTCGAGCTTGGTCAGGAAGAAGTCGGTGATCCCGTTGACCCGCGCGGCGTAGCGGGCGATCACCGCGTCGAACCAGCCGGTGCGGCGCTGGCGGCCGGTGGTCACGCCGACCTCGCCGCCGACCTTGCGCAGCCGCTCGCCCATCTCGTCGTTCAGCTCGGTCGGGAACGGCCCGGAGCCCACGCGCGTGGTGTACGCCTTGAGGATGCCGATGACCGTGGTGATCCGCGTCGGGCCGATGCCGGAGCCCGCGCAGGCGCCGCCGGAGGTCGGGTTCGACGAGGTGACGAACGGGTAGGTGCCGTGGTCGACGTCGAGCAGGGTGCCCTGCGAGCCCTCCAGCAGCACGGTCTCGCCGCGGTCGAGGGCCTGGTTGAGCAGCAGCCGGGTGTCGGCGATGCGGTGGGCGAAGTGCTCGCCCGCGCCGAGCACCTCGTCGACGACCTGGTCGGCGTCGAGGCCCTTGCGGTTGTACACCTTCACCAGCACCTGGTTCTTGGTGTCCAGCGCGGCCTCGACCTTCTGCCGCAGGATCTTCTCGTCCAGCAGGTCCTGCACGCGCACGCCGACGCGGGCGACCTTGTCCTGGTACGCCGGGCCGATGCCGCGCCCGGTGGTGCCGATCTTGGCCTTGCCCAGGTAGCGCTCGGTGACCTTATCGATTGCCACGTGGTAGGGCATGATCAGGTGCGCGTCGGCGGAGAGCAGCAGCTTGGACGTGTCCACGCCGCGCTTCTCCAGGCCCGCGAGCTCGGTCAGCAGCACGCCGGGGTCGACCACCACACCGTTGCCGATGACGTTGGTGACTCCGGGGGTGAGGATGCCCGAGGGGATCAGGTGCAGCGCGAAGTCCTGGCCGTCCGGCAGCACGACGGTGTGGCCCGCGTTGTTCCCGCCCTGATAGCGCACGACCCACTGGACCTGCCCGCCCAGCAGGTCGGTCGCCTTGCCCTTGCCCTCGTCGCCCCACTGGGCGCCGATCAGCACGATTGCCGGCATGTGAAACTCCAGGTGTTCGTCAAGTGGAGTACCTGTGACACCCGGACCCGGAAACTGCCTCGGGCGAATGCCGGTGACTCAGCCTAGACCAGGAGGGCCCCGTGAGCGCACTCGTGCTGGCCTGCGGAAACACCGACGTTGCCGAGGGCGCGCCGCTGTTCACCGAGCGTGATGATCTGCGGGTGCGCGCGGTGCCCGCCCGACCCGACCGGGCGACCCTTGATCCGCTGCTCAAGACCGCCGAGCGGGTCGTCGTGCACGGCACGGACGCCGACCTCGCCGCGGTCGCCCTGCGGCTGATGCGGACCGAGCGATTGGAAACAACCGCGGTCGGCTTTGTGCCGATCGAGCGGGACTCGGCGGTGCGCGCGCTCTGGGACCTGCCCGACGACCCGGCCATGGCCGCCGACCTCGCCCTGCGCGGGGAGGTCGAGCCGGTCCCCCTGGTCCGCGACGACACCGGCGGCGTCCTGGTCGGCCTCGGCGTGCTGCGCCAGGTCCGCGGCCTGGTCTACTGCGACGACACCACCGCCCTGCGCGGGCGGGCCAGCCGCGTCGAGGTGACCCCCGACCCCGACCGCGGCGCCGGGCTGGTGGCCCGGGTCGTGCGCATCGGGCTGCTCGGCAAGCGGGTGGAGACCTTCAGGGGACGCGCGGTGCAGGTCGGCTGCCTGCCGGTGATCCCGCGCAGCGACGGCGTCGACCACCCCCGCGAGGCCAAGCGCTGGACCTGGTACCGGCACACGTCCGACCTGCGGTTGGTACGCGGGCTGCTCTGATCGGCGCAATTCGGCGGACGATCTTCCACTGTACGTCGTCAACAGGTCACCCTTTGGTGTGAGGCATTCCACCTCGACTCGTCACGGTTGACCCGCTCCACGTGATCCCCTGCCACGGAGGAACGATGACGAAGACACGTGCCCTGCTCGGCTCCCTGCTCTTATCCGCCGCCCTCACCGCAGGCCTCGCGGGCACCGCGAGCGCCACCCCGCCCGGCATCCCCGCCGAGAGCACCGCCCGCGCCGAGCTGTCCGCCCTCCGGGTGGCGGCCGACGGCTCGATGACCGGCTACTCCCGCGACAAGTTCCCGCACTGGATCACCGTTTCCGGCGCGTGCAACACCCGCGAGACCGTCCTCAAGCGCGATGGCTCCGGCGTGGTCACCGACTCCTCCTGCTACGCCACCTCGGGCCGCTGGTACAGCCCCTTCGACGGCGCCACCTGGTCCACCGCGTCCGATGTGGACATCGACCACGTCGTCCCCCTGGCCGCCGCCTGGCGCTCGGGCGCGGCATCGTGGACGACCTCGAAGCGGCAGTCCTTCGCCAACGACCTCAGCTCGCCGCAGCTGATCGCGGTGACCGACAACGTCAACCAGGCCAAGGGCGACCAGACCCCGGCCACCTGGAAGCCGCCGCTGACCTCCTACTGGTGCACCTACGCCAAGATGTGGACGCGGGTCAAGTACAAGTACGCCCTCTCGGTGAACTCCGCGGAGAAGTCGGCCCTGCTGTCCATGCTGGACCGCTGCTGATCGTCGAGGATGGCGGCATGAGCGACTACTCCACCCCCTTCAGCGCGGGGCCCGGCGTCATGACGGAGGAAGCGGGCGTCGTCACCGGCGACCTGGAACTGCGCACGGTCTGCGGCCCGGACAACGTGGTGACCGCGAAGGTCCGCTACGCGGGCGCCGAGGAGTGGTACCGCCTGCGGGGCGGCCAGTGCAGGCTCGCCGACCCCGGCGACCACGCCGCGGTCCACTCGCTGCTCGCGGGCGTGCTCAACCGCCCGTCGGGCTGAGCGCGGGCGTGCCGGGCCGCCACGGCGGCCCGGCACGCTCCCGCTTCTCAGCCGCGCTTTCCGTGCAGCAGCGTGATCAGCTTCGCCACCTGGGCGTCCACCTTGGCCGTGCGGGCGAAGGTGGTCATCGTCAGGGGCGTCTTGAACCGCTGGCGGGTGATCGCCTTCGCGCGGCCGAACTCGCGCAGGCCCTCGGGGCCGTGGATGCGGCCGAAGCCGGACTCGCCGACGCCGCCGAACGGCAGGGACGGCACGCCCGCGAAGCTGATCACCGAGTTGACCGCCACCATGCCCGCCCGCAGCCGCCGCGCCAGCTCCAGGCCGCGCGCCCGGGAGAAGACGGTGCCGCCCAGCCCGTAGGCCGTCGCGTTGGCGAGCTCCACCGCCTGGTCCATGTCGCGCACCCGCGTCACCGTGACCGTGGGCCCGAAGGTCTCCTCGCGGACGGCGACGGAGTCCTCCGGCACGTCGACGAGCACGGTCGGCTGCACGTACCGCGCCCCCTCCGGGACCGCCCCGCCGGTCAGCGCCCGCGCCCCGCGCGCCAGCGCGTCGGCCACGTGCCTGCGGATGATGTCGATCTGGCCCGGCATGGTGATCGGGCCGATCTGGGCGTCGCCGTCGAAACCGACGCGGAGGTCGCCCGCGTGCGCGCCCACCTTCGCCACGAACGCGTCGTACACCCGCTCGTGCACGTAGACCCGCTCGACGCCGGTGCACGTCTGCCCCGCGTTGGACATCGCGCCCCACACCGCGGCCTCGGCGGCGGCGTCGAGGTCCGCGTCGGCGTCGACCAGCAGGGCGTCCTTGCCGCCCGCCTCGATCAGCACCGGCGTCAGGGTCTCCGCGCAGGCGGCCATGATCTTGCGGCCGGTGGCGGGCGAGCCGGTGAAGGCGATCTTGGCGGCCCCGGACCGGCACAGCGCGGCCCCGGTGGCGCCGAACCCGGTCACCACCTGGAACACCGGGTGCTCCGGCACCGCCTCGGCGAAGCTGTCGGCCAGCCAGCGCCCCACCCCGGGGGTGTACTCGCTGGGCTTGAACACCACGGCGTTCCCGGCCGCCAGCGCGTACGCGATGGAGCCCATCGGGGTGAACACCGGGTAGTTCCACGGGCCGATGACGCCGACCACCCCGAGCGGCTGGTACTCCACAGTGGAGCTCTGGTTGGCCATCAGCAGGCCGGACGGGCGGCGCTTCTGCCCCAGCACCCGCTTGGCGTTGCGCGCGGCCCAGGCGGTGTGGTCGATGGCCAGCACGATCTCCAGCATGGCGTCGCCGTGCGGCTTGCCGGTCTCGGCGTGCACCACCTCCGCGAGCTGCTGCGCGCGCCGGGTCATGATGCCCTTCCAGCGGGTCAGCCGCTCGGCGCGCCCGGCGAAGCCCAGCTCGCCCCACCACTGCGCGGCCGAGCGCGCTCGGCCCACCGCCGCGCGCACGTCCTCGTCGGAGTGCACCGGGTGCGTGCCCACAACCTCGTCGGTGGCCGGGTTGAGCGACTCGAACGTGTTCGCCTGAACGGTCGTCATACCGGCCAAGCTACCCGCCGGTACAGCCCGCTGGCGATACCCTGGCCCCCGTGCGTATCACCCACTTCGGCCACTCGTGCGTCCTGCTGGAGACCAGCACGGCCAGGCTGCTGCTCGACCCGGGCGGGTGGTCGCACGGCTTCGAGGACCTGCGGGGACTCGACGCCGTGCTGGTCACCCACCTGCACGGGGACCACCTCGACACCGACCGGCTCCCGGCGCTGCTGGCGGCCAACCCCGAGGCCGAGCTGATCACCGATCCCGGGTCGGCCGCGGTGGTGGCCGAACTCGGGCTGGCCGCCAGGGCCGTGCGCCCCGGCGATAGCGTCGAGGTGGCGGGGGCGAGCGTCACCGCGGTGGGCGGGGAGCACGCGACGATCCACCCCGAGGTCGAGGTGCCGCCCAACATCGGCTACCTCGTCGACCACGGCGCCTTCTACCACCCCGGCGACTCGCTGTTCGTGCCCGAGCAGGCGGTCGACGTGCTGGGGCTGCCGACCGGCGCGCCGTGGCTGAAGGTGTCCGAGGCGGTGGAGTTCTTCCGGGCGGTCGCGCCCCGGGCCGCCGTGCCGATCCACGAGCTGACCCTGAGCCGCGCGGGCATCGACATCGCCCTGAACCGGTTCGACACCCTGGCCCCGGCGGGGGCGCGGCTCGTCGTGCTCCCACTGGCCGACACCACCGAGGTCTGACCTCCCCCGCGCGGGGCAACCTGCCGCGCGCACGTCCCGAACCGGGCCCGGTCCCCTCCTTGCCCATACGGGGCCCCTGCACCCCGCGCTCCCAGGCGCGGGCACGCCCCCGGAAGTTTCGGAGGACACCGTGTTCCTGCGTTCACGACCACGCCTGCGCGCGGCGGTCACCACCCTGGCGCTCGGCGCCGGGATGCTGGCCGCCGCCCCCGCCACCGCGGCCCCCACCGCGGGCCTGCGCGCCTACCTGGTGATCACCGCGCCCGAGGACACCGCCGCCGCCAAGACGGCGGTCGGCGCCCACAGCGGCTCGCTCATCGCCGCCTACGACGCCATCGGCGTGCTGGTCGCCCACTCGGCGTCGAGCGACTTCGCCGACCGGATGCGCGCGGTGAGCGGCGTGCAGAAGGTCGGCCAGACCCGGACCTCCGACGTCCCCGCCGCGGCGGCCGACCCGGCGATCCCGACCGCCCCGTCGCAGGTCACGCCGCCCACCGGGGAGCCGGTGCGCGCGGACATGGCCCAGATCGGCGCGGACCGGGCGTGGGCGGTGAACCCGGGGTCGGCCGCGGTCACCGTCGGCATCCTGGACACCGGCGTCGACGACCAGCACCACGACCTCAAGGCCAACTTCGACGCCGCCAACTCCGCCTCCTGCGCCTACGGCAAGCTCGACACCCGCGCGGGCTCCTGGCGCGACACCGGCTCCCACGGCACGCACGTGGCGGGCACGGTGGCCGCGGCGAAGAACGGCCGCGGCGCGGTCGGCGTCGCCCCTGGGGTGAAGATCGCCTCGGTGCGGATCGCGGAGCGCCCGAGCGGGCTGTTCTTCCCGGAGAACACCATCTGCGCGTTCGTGTTCTCCGGCGACCGCGGCTTCGAGGTGACCAACAACAGCTACTACACCGATCCGTGGATGTTCAACTGCCCGGACAACGCCGACCAGGACGCCATCCTGGAGGGCGTGCGCCGCTCGATCGCCTACGCCGAGGGCAAGGGCGTGCTGAACGTGGCCGCGGCGGGCAACGAGAACTACGACCTGGCCAACAAGACCAGCGACAGCTCCAGCCCGAACGACTCGACCCCGGGCCGCCGCACGATCGGCGACGCCTGCCTGAAGGTCCCCGGCGAGGTGTCCGGCGTCGTGAACGTCTCCTCGATCACCTCGGCCAACGGCAAGTCGGGCTTCTCCAACTACGGCGCCGACAAGATCGCGGTGGCCGCGCCGGGCGACAGCGTCTACTCCACCATCCCCGGCGGGCGCTACGCCGGCCTCTCCGGCACCTCGATGGCGTCCCCGCACGTGGCGGGCGTCGCGGCGCTGCTCAAGAGCGCGCACCCGGCGGCGACCCCCGCCGAGCTGCGGACGATGCTCGCCACCCACGCCGACGACCTGGCCTGCGACGACAGCCGCTGCTCGGGCACCACCGCGCGCAACAACTTCTTCGGCGAGGGCCGGGTCGACGCCTACGAGGCCGTCAGCGGCGCGCAGCCGCCCCGCGCGACCTTCGAGAACGCCGCCGACGTGCCGATCCCGGACGCGGGCGCGGCCGTGACCAGCACGATCACCGTCTCCGGCGTGGCGGGCAACGCGCCCGCGACGCTGAAGGTGGACGTCAACGTCGTGCACAGCTACCGCGGCGACCTGGTCGTCGACCTCGTGGCCCCGGACGGCACCGCGTACCGGCTGAAGAACGCCAGCACCGGTGACGGCGCCGACAACATCGTGGCGGCCTACACCGTCGACGCGTCGGCGGAGGTGGCCAACGGGGACTGGCAGCTGCGGGTCCGCGACCTCTACCGGACCGACACCGGCTACCTCAACTCCTGGAAGCTGACCTTCTGACGCTGCCGGGGCACCTCGATGACGGCCCTCGCCCCGGCGGGGGCCGTCCGCAGTCCCGGGTAGGTGAGCGCCTCGGCGCCGTGGTGCGAGGCGATGTCGACCGCGTCCAGCAGCGCCTGCCTCGGGCCGGGGCGGGTCAGGTCGGCGGCGTCGGCGGCGACGCGGATCAGCCCGCCGCGCCGGGCGGTCCGGGCGGCGACCTGCACGAGGGCGTAGCACCACCACGGCTCGGCCCGCCTGCCGACGACCAGCGCCCGGCCGTGGTGGACGGTCCCCGACCCCAGCTCGCGCACGGCGAACAGGTCGGCGCAGAGGGTGAAGCCCAGCAGCCGCAGGGCGAGCAGCGTGCCGGGCGAGGCGAACCAGCGGGGCGGGGCGAAGGCGTCGGTGGCCAGGCCCGCGGCGTCCAGGGCGGCGACCACGGCGGTCAGCCGCAGCCCGGCCTCGTGCGCGGGCAGCGCGGCGAACTCCGCGCGCCTGCCCAGCGCGACCCGGCGGCCACGGGGTTCGGCGGCGTGGTCGAAGCCGTGGGCCAGCAGGGCGTCGCCGGTCGCCCGACGATCCCGCACCCAGGCCACCACGTCGGCCGCGGGCGCGCGGGGGGCGAGCAGCAGCGACAGCGGCACGCCCCGGCGGTCCAGCTCGGCGGCGAACGCGGCGCAGTCGGGCAGGGTCCGGGCGTTGATCCCGGACAGGGAGACCACGAGTCGGGCCGTCATACCCACGAGCACACCGGACGCGCGTGGCCGCCAGGTGGCCCCGGCGCGGACTCAGCCGATCCAGTCGGCGAACTTCCGACCGGTGAGCTGCTCGTACGCCTGCACGTAGCGGGCGCGGGTGTTGGCGACGACGTCGTCGGGCAGCGGCGGCGGGGGCGTGTCGGAGGCGCGGTCCCAGCCGGAAGCGGGGGAGACCAGCCAGTCGCGGACGTACTGCTTGTCGAAGGAGGGCTGCGCGGCGCCGGGGGACCAGGTCTCGGTGGGCCAGTAGCGGGAGGAGTCCGGGGTCAGCACCTCGTCGCCGAGGACGACCCGGCCGTCGCGCAGGCCCAGCTCGACCTTGGTGTCGGCGAGGATGATCCCGCGGCTCCCGGCGTGCTCGGCGCCGCGGGCGTAGAGGCGCAGGGTCAGGTCGCGGACCTGCTCGGCCAGCTCGACGCCGAGGGTCGCGGCGACGGCGGCGAAGTCGATGTTCTCGTCGTGCTCGCCGATCGCGGCCTTGGTGGCCGGGGTGAAGATCGGCTCCGGCAGCCGCGAGCCCTCGGTGAGGCCCGCGGGCAGGGTGATGCCGCAGACCGCGCCGGTGGCCCGGTAGTCGGCGGTGCCCGAGCCCGCGAGGTAGCCGCGGGCGACGGCCTCCACCGGCAGCATCTCCAGGCGCCGCACCAGCAGCGCGCGGCCGCGGACCTCGGCGGGGATGCGCGGGTCGTCGTAGGCGACCATGTGGTGGTCGACGATGTCGGCCAGCAGCTCGAACCAGAACACGCTCATCGCGGTCAGGACCCGGCCCTTGTCCGGGATCTCGGTCACGAGGACGTGGTCGTAGGCGGAGATCCGGTCGGAGGCGACCAGCAGCAGGTGCTCGTCGTCGACGGCGTAGAGCTCGCGCACCTTCCCGGCGGCGACCCTGGGGTAATCAGCGAGCGTGGACACGTTTGCGCAGCTTACGTGCCGCTCAGGCCGCGCGGCGCAGCAGGCGGGTCAGGCCGGTGGCCACGGTGGAGGCCAGAATCCAGCCCAGGGCGATGAACACCGCGGAGATCCATTGGGAAACACCGCCGATCGTCCACTTGTTCTTGTGTCCGAAGTCGACGATGGGCACGAGCAGGTCCAGTGTGTACAGCAGGGGGTTCCACACCAGCTCGTCGTCGGCGTTGGTCTCGCGCGGCTCGGGGATGAGGAAGAACCACCCGGTGCCGATGACGAGGAAGGCCAGCAGCCAGCTCAGCGCCCGGGTCGGGCGGTAGCCGTAGCCCACGGTGGCGCGCTGCAGCCAGCTCCACACCCGGATGCCGGGGCCGGTGAACCCGGCCCCGTCGGCGAGCGCGCGGTAGCGGTGGCGCTGCTTCTCCACCAGGACGGTCGCGGCGTGCTCCTCGTTGCCCGCCGCCCGCAGCATCGCGGCGAACTGGTCGTACGGGCCGGGGCTGTAGAGGTCGCGGGTTCCCTTGCGCAGCCAGGCGAGCCGCGTGCCGACCCGGTCGTCGTCGGCAGGCGCGATCGGGTCGGCGAGGGTCTCGTAGCGGAAGTCCTCCAGCTCGACGCGGCCGTGGGCGGACCACAGGGCGGCGTTGTCGGCCAGCGACGCGCAGCGGGCGTGGCCGAGGTCGACGCCCCCGCGCGGCGCGCCCGCCACGGTCAGGCGCAGCTCCTGGGTGTGCAGGCCGAAGGCGTTCACCGCCACGGTGCTGTTGCCCGCGCCCAGCTCCGCGCCCAACTCGGCGCCCGCGAAGTCGGTGACCCGCCCGACCTCCGTGCGGCGCAGCCGGACCTCCCCGTGCGCGGAGAAGGGCTCGTCGCCCGCCGCGCAGATCAGGTCCCGGCCGATGCGCGCGACGCGCAGGTCCAAGGAGGGCTTGGCGCTCGCGTCGCGGTGGTAGACGCCCGGGGCCAGCAGCCTGCTGCCGCGCAGGTCGAGGTTGGCCTCGATCTTGGCGCCGGAGAGCAGGACCGAGCCGAACACCAGCACCGCGCGGGCGTCGAGGTTGCCGCCGACGGAGAACCGTCGCCCCTCCACCGCGTCCCCGCACCGGTTGCTGATCACCGCCCGGTCGAGCAGGACGCTGCCCCGCACGGCCACCTCCACCAGCCGCACCTGCCCGGCGATCCGCGCGTCGCGCGCGTCGATGTTGCCGCCGACCCCGGTGCCGTCCAGGTGCAGCGACCGGTCGGGGTACGGGCCGGGGGCCGCGCCGGTCTCGGTGAACCCCTCCCGCCCGCCGGAGAGGTCGATCCGCGCCTGCGAGAGCCGCAGCGACCCGCCGATGGTCGCGTTGACGACCCGCACGGTCCCGATGCTGGTGAACCCGCGGTCGAGGTTGACATTGCCGTCCACTTTGGACCGGTCAGCGACCAGCGTGGCGTTGGGGTCGAAGAACGGGTCGTCCGGCGGGACGGGGCGGGAGTGCTCGGTGCGCGGCCTGAGCTGGGCCCCGCGCATGGAGACGTCGCTGTCCACCCGGGCGCTGGGGATGAAGACCTGCCCGACGCTGCGGAACGGGACGCCCTGCGGATCGATGGTGAAGTACAGGTTGCCGCCGACCTGCATCCCGTTGCCGTTCAAGGCGAAGCCGCGGGGGTTGTCCAGGTGCGCGCCCGCGAAGTTGACGTTGCCGCCGGTGCGCAGGCCGGGGATGCGCACCTCCCCCCGGCTGGTGAGCCCGGCCGCGAGCAGGGCGCCCGCCAGCTGCAGGCGGTCGCCGTGCAGGGCCGGGCGGCGGCCGTCGCGGCTGATCAGGGTGCTCTGGCGCAGGACGAGGGTGCCGCGGACGTCGGCGTCGGTGAGGTCGACGGTCCCGGTGACGACGGTCGCCTGCAGGACCAGGTCGTTGTCGGTGCGCAGGTTGCGGGCTTGGAGGCCGGGCAGGGCGCAGTCACGGAACTCGATGCCCGCGAGCTTGCCCTGGCGCAGGTCGGGGGGCCGCTCGAACCGGCAGCGTTCGAACTCGAGGAGGGCGAACTCGCTGTTGCGCAGGTCGAGGGTGCCGGTGATGTAGCGGTCGGTCCACCGGTGGACGGCGGGGGCGGCGAGCCTGCGCTTGCGCGGGACGCCGCCCGCCTCCTCGTCGGCCGCGTGGCGCAGGACCTCGTCGGCGCTGATGTGCGCCCAGGCAGGCGGGTTCTCGTCGTGCGGGTCGAGCGTGCGGTCGTTGCTTTCCGTCATGTCGATGACACCCCCCGTCACCAACAGTGAAGCACAAGGGCGGGCCTCGACGGCCGCCTTGAGTCGGGCGGGGGGTGACCCGATTACAGGACCTTGCTGAGGAACTCCTTCGTCCGCTCCTCACGCGGGTTGCCCAGGACCTCACGCGGGTGGCCGTGCTCGACGATGACGCCCTCGTCCATGAAGACCAGCGAGTCGCCGACCTCCCTGGCGAAGCCCATCTCGTGGGTGACCACGACCATCGTCATGCCCTGTTCGGCCAGGTCGCGCATGACCTCCAGGACATCGCCGACCAGCTCGGGGTCCAGCGCCGAGGTCGGCTCGTCGAAGAGCATCAGCTTCGGCTCCATGGCCAGCGCCCTGGCGATGGCCACGCGCTGCTGCTGCCCGCCCGAGAGCTGGTTGGGGTACGCCGTGGCCTTGTCGCCCAGGCCGACCTGCTCCAGCAGCTCCAGCCCGCGCTCGCGGGCGGCGGCCTTCGACTTGCCGAGCACGCCGATCGGGGCCTCGGTGATGTTCTGCAGCGAGGTCATGTGCGGGAACAGGTTGAACCGCTGGAACACCATGCCGATCGAGCGCCGCTTGTGGGCGACCTCGTCCTCGCGCAGCTCGTGCAGCCTGTCGCCGCGCTGGCGGTAGCCCACCAGCTCGCCGTCGACGTAGAGCCTGCCCGCGTTGACCTTCTCCAGGTGGTTGATGCAGCGCAGGAAGGTCGACTTGCCCGAGCCGGACGGGCCGATCACGCACATGACCTCGCCGTTGCCGACCTCCAGGTCGATCCCGCGCAGCACCTCCAGCCTGCCGTAGTTCTTGCGGACACCCTCCGCGCGCACCATCGGTTCGGTCATACCTGATCACTCCCGCTGGTCAGCAGCCGGTTGACCAGCCCGCGCTCGGCCTTGGACGAGCGGGACAGGCCGCGCGAGTACCGGCGTTCGATCCGCATCTGGACCAGCGTCAGCACCGAGGTCAGCGCCAGGTACCAGAGCGCGGCGGTGATGAGCAGCGGGATGGTCTGGAAGTTCCGCGAGTAGACCTGCTGGGCGGCGACCATCAGCTCGTAGTAGCCGATCACGATCACCAGCGACGTCGTCTTCAGCATCGAGATCGTCTGGTTGCCCGTCGGCGGGATGATCACGCGCATGGCCTGCGGGAGCACGATCCGGCGCAGGACGCGGCCGCGGGTCATGCCCAGCGCGCCCGCCGCCTCCGTCTGGCCCTCGTCGACGGACTGGATGCCGCCGCGCACGATCTCGGCCATGTAGGCGGCCTCGTTCAGGCCGAGCCCCAGCAGCGCCGCGGTGAACTGGGTGATCAGCATGTTCGTGTCCCAGGACACGAACTCCGGACCGCCGAACGGGACGCCGAGGCCCAGTCGCGGGTAGAGCGCGCCGATGAAGAACCAGAAGATCAGCTGCGTGATCAGCGGGGTGCCGCGGAACAGCCAGATGTAGCCGCTGGCCACGCCCGAGGCCAGCGGGTTCCCCGACAGCCGCATGATCGCGAGCACGATGCCGCCGACCACGCCGATGATCATTGCCAGCACGGTCAGCAGCAGCGTGTTCTGCAGGCCCTGGATGATCCGGGGGTCGAACAGGTAGTCCCAGACGACCGGCCAGCCGAAGTTCTTGTTGGTGACGATGCTCGTCGCGGCCTGGGCGAGGAGGACCGCGAGGATCGCGCCGGTGACCCACCGCCACGGGTGGCGCACCGGCACGACCTTCAGCGGCTGGTCCTGCCCCATCAGCCCGCGGGCTCGGGGTTGACCTCGGCGCTGGTGATGGCGCCGCTCTGCACGCCCCACTTCTCCAGGATCTTGGTGTACGTGCCGTCGCCGATCAGGGCCTGCAACGCGCCCTGCACGGCCTTGGCGTAGTCACCCTTGCCCTTGGGCACGATGATCCCGTACGGCGCGGTGTCGTACGGCGCGCCCGCGGTCTCCAGCGCGCCCTCGGTCTGCTTGACCGCGTAGTCCACGACCGGGGAGTCGGCCAGCATGGCCTGCGCGCGCTTGGCGGTCAGCGCCAGCGTCACGTCGGTCTGGTTCTGGAACTGGGTGACGGTGATCTCCGCCTTGCTCGCGGACTTGCACTCCGCCGACGCCTTCTCCAGGTCCTCGACCTGCACGGTGCCCTTCTGCACGGCCACGTTCTTGCCGCACAGGTCGTCGATGGCGATGCCGTCGGGGTTGCCCTTCAGCACGGCCATCGAGGTGCCCGCGCTGAAGTAGGACACCATGTCGACCTGCTGCAGGCGCTCGGCGTTGATCGTGAACGACGACATGGCCAGCTCGTACTTGCCCGAGGTCAGGCCCGGGATGATGCCGTCGAACGCGCCGTTCTGGTACTCCATGGTCAGGCCCAGCTTGGCGGCGATGGCGTTGCCCATGTCGATGTCCATGCCGACGGCCTGGTTCTGCTCGTCGACGAACTCGTTCGGCGGGTAGCTCTGGTCTTGGCCGACGACGATCTTTCCGTCGGAGGCGATATCGGCAGGGACGAGCGCGGCGAGCGCCGGGTCCTTGGCGACCGTGGGGATCTCCGCGGTGGCGCTGCTCTGCCCGGCACCGGGGTCTTGCGGGGCGCCGCTGCCACCCGAGCCACACGCGGTCACGGTCAGCGCGAGCGCCGCGAACCCCGTGGTCAGCTGGGTCAGCCTGCGGAACTGTCGTCGGGACACCATCTACTCCTCGTGTCTGGTTAACCGGAGTGCAGGGGATACTGCCACCCAGGCACCGGTCCGCACAGCACGGCCTTGGTTACGGACGCATCACCATCGGCCCGGCTTATTTCCCGCTGGTGCCGGGCCAGCCCGCGATGAGGACGGCGACCAGGGCGGTCCACCCGGTCTGGTGGGCGGCGCCGAGGCCCTCGCCGGTGTCGCCGTCGAAGTACTCGCTGAAGGTCACGTGCTCGCGCCAGAGCGGGGAGCCGTCGGCCTCGATCCGCTCACCGTCGGCGGGCCTGCGCCCGTCGCGGCCGGGCAGGAACAGCGAGGCCAGCCGCTGGGAGAGCTCGCGCGCGGCGTCGCCCGCGGTCAGCTGGGTGCCGGAGCCGGTGGGCAGCTCCACCCGCAGGTCCTTGCCGTGGAAGGCGTCGAGCACGTGCAGCGCCTGCACGAGCAGGGCGTTGGTGGGGAACCAGATCGGGCCGCGCCAGTTGGAGTTGCCGCCGAACATCGGGGTGCGCGACTCGCCGGGCTCGTACTCGATGCGGTGCGGCCAGCCGTCGATGTGCACGTCGACGCCGTCGCGGTGGGCCGCGGAGAGCGAGCGGATGCCGTGCGGGGAGAGGAACTCGTCCTCGTCGAGCATCCGCCCCAGCACCCGCTGCAGCTTGCGCACGTCCAACAGGGACAGCAGCGCGCTGCGCTCGCCGTCGGTGTGCCAGGTCAGGAACTGACCGAAGGCGGGCTGGCGGCGCAGCAGGAAGTTCAGCCGCTCGGCGAAGTGCGGCAGCTCGGTGAACACCCACGCGGGCAGCGGCGCGACGGCCAGCAGCGGGATCAGCCCGACCATCGAGCGCACCCGCACCGGCTGGGACTCCACCGCGCCGTCGTCGCGGACCCGGGAGAGCAGGTCGTAGCAGAAGCCGTCCTCGTCGTCCCAGATCGGCCGGTCCGCCGAGCCGAAGTGGGTGGAGGCCTGCGCGATGCAGAGGAAGTGCTCGACGAACTTCGTCGCCACGTCCTCATAGGCCTCGTCCTCGCGGGCCAGCTCCAGGGCCATCTGCATCAGGTGCAGCGCGTAGGTCGCCATCCAGGACGTCGCGTCGGACTGCTCCAGGCGCCACCCGCCCGCCAGCGGCTCGGAGCGGTTGACCGGGCCGATGTTGTCCATGCCGAGGAAGCCGCCCTCGAACAGGTAGTTGCCCTCGGGGTCCTTGCGGTTGACCCACCAGGAGAAGTTCAGCAGCAGCTTGTGGAACACCCTGGCCAGGAACACCCGGTCACCGCGCCCGGTCGCCGACTCCTCGGCGCGGTAGACCTGCAGCGCCGCCCACGCGTGCACCGGCGGGTTGACGTCGCCGAAGGACCACTCGTAGGCCGGGAGCTGGCCGTTGGGGTGCATCAGCCACTCGCGGCACATCAGCAGCAGCTGGTCCTTGGCGAAGGCCGGGTCCACCACGGCGAACGGGACCATGTGGAAGGCCAGGTCCCACGCGGCGAACCACGGGTACTCCCACTCGTCGGGCATGGACAGCACGTCGGCGACGTCGACGTGCTTCCAGTGCGCGTTGCGCCCGTACGGGCCCTGCCGCTCCGCCGGGGCGGGCGGGTGCGCCGGGTCGCCCTCGAGCCAGTCGCGCACCCGGAAGCGGTAGTGCTGCTTGGTCCACAGCAGACCGGCGTACGCGCGGCGGACCACGTCCTTCTCGGCCGTGTCCAGGTGGCCCGCGACCTCGTCGTAGAACTCGTCGGCCTCGGCCTTGCGGTCCCACATCGTCGCCATGAACGAGCGCCCGAACGCCGCGCCGTGCCCGCTGCCCGCCACCAGCCGCAGCCGCACGCGCACCGTCTCGCCGGGGGCGACCTCGGGGAAGTGGTACCAGCCCGCGGCCTTGGTGCCCGGCTGCGACGCCGCGCCCTCCTTGACCACCTGGCAGGCGTCGGTCATCTTGCTGACGATGTGGTCGCCGATGCCCGCCTTGGTGTAGCGGCTGGGGTTGACCGCCCGGTTGAACAGGCCCGCCTCGTCGGTCTCGTTGTCGGTGACCAGCAGCGTGGGGGCGCCGTCGAAGTGCAGGGTGTAGCGGCCGAGCAGGGTGTGCTCGGCCAGCACGCGGCACCAGCCGTCGGCGGAGGAGGCGATGAGCGCGGGCCTGCGGGCGTCGCGGCCCCACGACCAGGTGTTGCGGAACCAGACCTGCGGGACCAGGTGCAGCGGCGCGGCCACCGGGCCGTGGTTGGTGGCCGCGATCTCCACGCACAGGTCGTCCGGGGCGGACTTGGCGTAGGTGACCTCGACGTCGAAGAAGCGGTTGCCGTCGAGGACACCGGTGTCGGACAGCTCCGGCTCCCGGCCGTCGCGGCCCGCGCGGGCGGCCATCTCGCGCAGCTCGGCGTAGGGGAAGGCGGCCTGCGGGTAGCGGTAGACCATCCGCATCCAGGAGTGGGTGGGGGTGCCGTCGGTGATCCACCAGTACTCCTTGGCGTCCTCACCGTGGTTGCCCTCGGCGTTGGACAGCCCGAAGTACCGCTCCTTCAGGATCTCGTCGTGCCCGTTCCACAGGGCCACCCCGATGTTGAGGAACCCGTGCCGGTCGCAGACCCCCGCGATGCCGTCCTCGCCCCACCGGTAGGCCCGCGACCGCGCCTGCTCGAACGGGAAGTGCCCCCACGCGTCCCCGTGCGGTGAGTAGTCCTCGCGGACGGTGCCCCACTGCCGGGCAGCCAGGTAAGGCCCCCACAGTCGCCATGGCGCCTGTGAGGACCCGGACTCGTCCAGCCGCTCGCGCTCGCTCATCCACGCCAGTGTGACCGACGTTGCTGACATACCGGAATCGCGCACATGCTGGTTGAGGGTGTCGTAGGCTGCGTGTCACACAGGGTGAACGTAGGGGGCAGAAGCGCGTCATGCAGTCGGCATTCCACGACATCAGCGCCTCGCTGGCGCCCATCGCAGGCGCACCGATGTCGTCCGGACCACCCCCGATGCCGGGTGAGACCACCGGCGGCGGGGGCGGGGGCAAGTTCACCTTCGAACCCGACGAGATCCGCGCGATCGTCAAGGACTGGCTGGACCTCGCCGAGGAGTACAACGACTCGATCCAGCGCTCTGACGACCTGGTCCGCGTGCAACCACCGGGGGACGAGTACGCGAGCGAGTTCCACGCCAACGCGGCCAGCCACTCGGGCACGCTCTACGCGCAGTCGCTGCAAGAGAAGCAGCAGTACTGCTTCAGTCAGGCGCAGAAGTTCCAAGACGCGCTCCATGACTACCTGGGGACCGACCGGCAGAACGTCCGCAAGCTCAACACGGCGGGCGAGGGCTCGTCGAAGCCCGGGGGAATCTGACGTGCGTGCCCTTTCGCTGGCCGCTCTGGGAACGGTGTTGATCGGCGCGCTGGTTGGCTGCACCACCACTGACCCGGGTGAGCCGACGTCGACCACCGGCACGGAGACGACCACCCCGGCGACCGGTGGGCCGACCTCCGACTCCCCCACCACCTCGGCAGGGCCAGGCTCCGGCGCCCCCCGGGTGGCCGACCCCGTCGAGACCGCCAGGTTCCGGGACGACCCGTGCCTGTCGCTCAGTGCGGCGCAGATCAGTGACCTCGGTGTCGAACCGCCCGGCAAGGAGGAGCCCGCCGCCGACGGCAAGGCCTGCCTGTGGCGCAACGACCAGGGCGGCGCGGTTCACCTCTTCTGGTCGAACACCCGCGGGTTGGAATCGGTCTACCAGGCCAATGCCCGGGGCGTGTACGAGCTCTTCAAGGAGATCCCGGACGTGGGCGGCCTGCCCGCGGTCGTGGCCAACCAGCTGGACCGGCGGGAGAACGGCAACTGCGGCGTCCTGGTCGGCACCTCGGACACCACGTCTTTCATGGTGGGCCTGAGCCAGTCGGGGGACAAGGTCGGCACGGCGGACCCGTGCTCGGTGGCGGCGGATGTCGCGGACATGGTCGTGACGACCATCAAGGAGGGCTGACATGACGGGGATGACGGCCTACGAGATCTACCAGTCGCTGCACAACGGGCGCGGTCCTGGCAGTCTCCAGAACGCCTATGACACGGCCGACATCGAGGCCCAGCGCGAGGCGGAGCGGGCCAAGCGGATCAAGGAGCTGGCGGGCAAGATCGAGGCGGGCTGGCAGGGCGAGGCCGGGGCGGCCGCGTTCGGGGCGGCGCGGCCGATCGCGATGGTGTCCACGGTGGGGGCGGCGAACCTGGAGCTGACCCACAACCTGCTGAACCAGCAGACCTACTCCTTCGACGCGGCGCGGGCGAACGTCAAGCCGGTGTCGGAGAACCCGCCGGAGACGGGGTTCCTGGACGACATCTCGCCCTGGGACACCGACACCGAGAAGGAGCAGGCCCAGCACGCGGCCGACTCCGACCACAACATCCGGGTCTACCGGCAGTACGACGAGCAGAGCTTCAACAACGAGACCTCCCTGCCGATGGACTACTCCACCCTGGAGGACCCCGGCGGCGAGATCGGCGTGCAGCGCCCCGACGACCCGCCACCCCCGCCCGGCAAGGACGACGGCGGCGGCGAGGACGAGACCACCCCGCCCGGCACCGGCGAGCGCCGCGACCCGACGCCCCCGCCGACCATCAGCGGAGACCAGGACGGCACCCGAGCGCAGGCGGACATAACCCGGCCCCAGGTGAGCATCCCGCCACCGAACCCGCCGCGGCCGCCGGTCCTGCCCCCGATCCCGCCGATCACCCCACCCGTCACGCCCCCCGTGAACCCGCCGCTCCCGCCCGGACTCCCGCCGTACGGCCCCGGTCGCGGGACGGGTGACGGCACCGGGCGTGGCACCGGCGGCGGTACCGGGCGTGGTCCGGGCGGCGGCGGCACCGGGCGCGGTCCCGGCGGCGGCGGCACCGGGCGCGGTCCCGGCGGCGGCGGCACCGGGCGCGGCCCCGGCGGTGGACCTGGCGGCGGACCCGGTGGTGCAGGCGGTTACGGCGGCAGGCCCGGCGGCGGCTTCGGTCCCGGCGGCGGCATGGGCAGCACCCCGAACGAGGCCGGGGCGCGCGCGGGCGCGGGCGCGCTCGGTGACCAGCACGGCCAAGGCGCCCGAGGCGGCGGCCCAGGTGGCAGTCCGGGTGGTGGCCCGGGAGGCGCGGCGGCGGGCCAGGGTGGCCGCGGCGGCGCGGGCATGGGTGGCGGCGGCATGGGCGCAGGCGGCGCGCGTGGCCAGGGCGGTGAGGACGAGGAGCACACCCGCGCGTCCTTCCTCCAGGAGGACGACCCGGAGGCGATCTTCGGCACCGACCAGCTGACCGCGCCGCCGGTCATCGGGGAGTAGGCCGTGCCGACCATGGCGAAGGTGGAGCTGTCGGTCAGCACCCTGTACCGGCTGCTCCACCAGCTGGACCTCGGCGAGCCGCACCCGCTGTTCACCGGCGGCGAGCGCTACTACTCGCCGCGCTTCAAGCAGGAGGCCGACGCCGAGCTGCGCCGCGCCCTCGACGCCGCCGGGCTGAACACCTCCCGCGGGCTCGACCCGGAGTTCGTCGAGCTGCTGACGGTCATGCAGCGCGCCCACGTCGAGTTCTACGGCTGGCTCTACGACGCGGAGGGCCCGTACTCGGTGCTGACCGCGGCCGCGGGCCGGGCGGCGGTGCTGGCCGAGCGGGCCGGGGACAAGGTCACCTTCGAGTGGGTCGACGCGGCGCGGCTGCTCGACGCGTTCCTGTTCCGGCTGCCGACCACGCCGCCCGCCCGCGGCGAGGCGATGTCGGTGCGGCTGACCGACCTGTCCGACAAGCCTCGCGGCGGCGACTTCATGCGCGCGCCGTCCTCGGCCCGCCCGCCGGAGGCGCGCAGGTTGGAGGCGCTGCTCAGGGCCCCGCGCAAGGGTGGCGGCAAGCTCTACACCGCCAGGCGCGACCCGCACGGGAGGCGGGTGCGGGCCCAGGACTGGGTGGACGCCATCGACCTGCAGGAGGGCCGCTGGGCGCTCTACCGGGTGCGCGGGCGCGGCGAGCCGTTCGTCACCGCCGTCCCTGGCACCGTGCCGGTCATCGGCAAGCGGCTCAGCGAGCTGCAGTCGAGCCTCCACTAGGCTCACTGCGTGCGGGAAGCCTGGTTGGGGTGTGTGTTGGCGGGCGCCGTTGGTGACGCGCTCGGCGGGCCGGTGGAGTTCCAGAGCCTGGCCGACATCCGGGGCCGGTTCCCCGACGGCGTGCGCGAGTACGCGGAGGCATACGGCGGCACCGGCCGGATCACCGACGACACCCAGATGACGCTGTTCACCCTGGAGGCCATGGTCCGCGCGCAGATGGCGCGCAGGCTGGGGCTCGCCGAGCACCCCGTGTCGGTGCTGCAACACGCCTACCAGCGCTGGTACCACACGCAGGGCACGCCGTGGCACCGCGCGGGCGGGTCGTACGCGATGGCCGAGCGGCCCGACGGCTGGCTGGTCGCCGAGCAGGATTTGCACCACCGCCGGGCCCCGGGCGCGACGGTGCTGACCGCGCTGCGCGGGTTCGCGGGCGGCATCCCCTCCGGCTCGCCGGAGAACCGGATCAACGACTCCAAGGGCTGCGGCGCGGTCATGCGCGCCGCCCCGGTCGCCCTGTGGTCGACCGACGCCGCCGAGGTCTTCGACATCGCGGCCCGCTCCGGCGCGCTGACCCACGGCCACCCCAGCGGCTACCTCAGCGCGGGCGCGCTGGCGTTCCTGGTCCGCAGGCTCGTCGACGGCGCCGCCCTGCCCGCCGCGCTGGACGAGGTGCGCGCCGAGCTGGCCGAGTGGGACGGCGCCGACGAGACCGTCGACGCCCTCGCGGGTGCGCTCGCCCTCGCCGAGAAGGGCAGGCCGGGCGCCGAGGCCCTGGAGACCCTGGGCGGGGGCTGGGTCGGCGAGGAGGCCCTGGCCATCGGCGTCTGCGCCGCGCTGAGCGCCGACGGCCTCGTCGACGGCCTGGCCATGGCCGTGACCCACTCCGGCGACAGCGACTCGACCGGCTCGATCTGCGGAAACCTCCTCGGCGCCGTCCACGGCGTCGACGCCATCCCGAGGCCCCTGCTCGACGGGGTCGAGCTGGGCGAGGTCACCACCCAGCTCGTCCTCGACGCCCTGGTCGTCTTCGGCGCCGACGACGTCGACCCCGACTGGCAGGACCGCTACCCGGCCTGGTGACCGTGCGCGTCCAGCACGTGCGCGACGGCCTCGGTGACCCGCATGGCCTGCGGGACGTGCAGCCACTCGTCGGGCACGTGGGCGTTGCTGTCGGACCCGAGCGCGCCGGTGACCACGAACTGGGCGTCCGGGTAGCGGGCGGCGAGCTGGCCCATGAACGGGATCGACCCGCCGAGGCCGACGGTGCGCCACGGGCTGGCGAACACCTCCTCCGACGCGTGGTCGAGGGCGGCCCGCAGCCAGGGCGCCAGGGGCGGGGCGTTCCAGCCGTCGGCGATGTCCACCCTGCTCAGCTCCACGGTCGCGCCGGAGGGGACGTCGGTGGTCAGGGCGGCGCGGATGGCGTCGAGGGCGGTCTTCGCGTCGGCGGTCGGCGGGAGGCGGAAGCTCAGCGACAGCGTGGTGAAGGGGCGCAGGACGTTGCCCGCCTCCACCGGCGCGGGCAGGCCGTCGGCGCCGACGACGCCGAGGGTGGCGCGCCAGCTGTTGTTGAGGAGGAGGTCGAGCTCGTTGTCGGCCATCGGCCGGGTGGCGCCGTGCAGCGGGTAGGTCTTCTTGAGCGCCTCCGGCGCGACCTCGGCGGTCGCGCGGGCCTCGGCGACCCGGTCGGGCGGGATCTCGGCGGCCAGCTCGGGCAGCCGCAGCTCGCCGGTCTCGGCGTCCTCGAGGCGGTCGAGGAGCAGCCGCAGGACGCGGAACGAGCTGGGCGCGATGCCGCCCGCCAGGCCGGAGTGCTGTCCGGAGTCGAGCACGCGCACGGTCACGTCGACCGAGACCAGCCCGCGCAGCGAGGTGGTCAGCCACAGGCGCTCGTAGTCGCTGCCGCCGGAGTCGAGGCAGACCACCAGCGCGACCTCGCCGAGCGGCTCGCCCAGGTGCTCCAGGTAGGCGGGCAGGTCGGGGCTGCCGGACTCCTCGGCGGTCTCCAGCAGGATCACGCACCGCGAGTGCGCCCCGCCCGCGGCGCGGACGGCCTCGATGGCGGCGGTCGCGGCGTAGCCCGCGTACCCGTCGTCGGCGGACCCGCGGCCGTACAGGCGGTCACCGCGCTGCACGGGCGTCCACGGCCCGAGGCCCTCCGACCAGCCGCCGACCGGGGGCTGCTTGTCGAGGTGCCCGTAGAGCAGCACGGTCCCGCCGTCGACGGTGCCGGGGACGTCGACCATGAGCACCGGCGAGCGGCCCTCGAGCGAGAGGACCTCCAGGGTCGCGCCGGGCAGGCCGCGGCCCTCGATCCAGGCGCGCAGGTGCGCGACGGCGGCGTCGAGGTGCCCGGCGGCGGCCCAGTCCGCGTCGAAGCCGGGGGAGAGGGCCGGGATGGCGATGAAGTCACGCAGGCTGGGCAGGATCGCTGCCTCCCACACCTGACGGACGCTCTGCTGAACCGCTGCGGTGTCCATGTCCTGATCCTGCCTGAGACCGTCTCAGCCGCGGTGCGCCAGGCTCGCGGGTGGGCCCGCGGCCGCGCCGTTCCCGCCCGCGGCCGCGGGCTCGTCATCACCGCAGGTGACGCACCTCACTTACGGGACCACTCAGGCGGGTGGTGGCGGCCCGAGCTGCGCCCTTCGTGGGCCGCTTTGACCCCCTATCGTCGGTAGTCCAATGGTTTTCCCAGGTCAGGGGCCTACTGTTGGTAACGAACGGGCGTCGCGGGCTCACCAGATCGGGCCTCGCCGTGCCAGGATGTGAGAACGAACCGTCAGCGTCGACGGGGCCGGGGCCGAGGACAACGGCGGCGGCGACGAGCGGCGCGGCCGTGCCTTCCCGTCACGAGCGGGGGTGCGGACCACACACCAATGAGGAGAACCACATGTCCTCTGCCGAACAGTGGACACACCCGGAGCCCCGGGAGGGCCCCGCCGCCACCGCGGCCGCACCGACAGCAGAGCAGGTGATCGCGGGTTTGCGTGCGACCAGCGAGGGCGGTCCGGAGCTGGTTCAGCTCCTCACCCCCGAGGGCGAGCGGGTCGAGAATCCGGAGTTCGACCGCTACGTCGCCGACATCACCGACGAGGACCTGCGCGGGCTCTACCGCGACATGGTGCTCGTGCGGCGCGCCGACCGCGAGTCCAACGCGCTGCAGCGCCAGGGCCAGCTGGGCATCTGGGTGCCGCTGCTCGGCCAGGAGGCCGCGCAGGTGGGCGCCGGGCGGGCGCTGCGGCCGACCGACATGGTCTTCCCCTCCTACCGCGAGCACGGCGTCGCGTGGTGCCGGGGGATCAAGCCCGAGGAGCTGCTGGGCATCTTCCGCGGCACCGACAACGGCACCTGGGACTCGGTGGCGCACCGCTTCCACCCGTACACCATCGTGATCGGCAACCAGGTCCTCAACGCCGCCGGGTACGCGATGGGCCAGCGCTTCGACGGCAAGGTGGGCGACGCCGACGGCGAGGCCACCATGTGCTTCTTCGGCGACGGCGCCACCAGCCAGGGCGACGTGCACGAGGGCTTCGTGTGGGCCGCAGTGTACGACGCGCCGCTGGTCTTCTTCTGCCAGAACAACCAGTGGGCCATCTCCGAGCCGACCGAGCGCCAGTCCCGCCTGCCGCTGTACCAGCGCGCCCGCGGCTACGGCTTCCCCGGCATCCGGGTCGACGGCAACGACGTGCTCGGCACGCTCGCGGTCTCCCGCTGGGCGCTGGACGCGTGCCGCAACGGCAACGGCCCGGTGCTGATCGAGGCGTTCACCTACCGCATGGACGCCCACACCACCACCGACGACCCGACCCGCTACCGGCTCTCCGACGAGCTCGAGGCGTGGAAGCTCAAGGACCCGATCGAGCGGGTCCGCGTGCACTTGGTCCGCCACGGCGCCGCCGACCAGGACTTCCTGGACTCCGTGCAGGCCGACGCCGACAAGATGGCCGCCGACCTGCGCGAGTACTGCTTCACCATGGAAGACCCGCCGACCAGGCAGATGTTCGACAACGTCTACGCCGAGCCCAGCCCGGCCCTGGACGCCCAGCGCGACGAGTTCCTGACCTACCTGTCCGCTTTCGGAGGTGAGCACTGATGGCCGCACCCGCGATCAGCAAGCCCCAGACCGCACCGGCCGTGCAGTCGCTGACCCTGGGCAAGGCCCTGAACCTCGGTCTGCGCGCGGCCATGGAGGCCGACCCGAAGGTCCTCATCATGGGTGAGGACGTCGGCAAGCTCGGCGGCGTCTTCCGCATCACCGACGGCCTGCAGAAGGACTTCGGCGAGCACCGCGTGATGGACACCCCGCTGGCCGAGTCCGGCATCATCGGCACCGCGGTCGGCCTGGCCGTGCGCGGCTACCGGCCGGTGTGCGAGATCCAGTTCGACGGGTTCGTCTTCCCCGGCTTCGACCAGATCGTCTCCCAGGTCGCCAAGCTGCACGCCCGCACCCAGGGCCGGGTGAAGGTGCCGATGGTCATCCGCATCCCGTTCGGCGGCGGCATCGGCGCGGTCGAGCACCACTCGGAGTCCCCGGAGTCCTACTTCGCCCACACCGCCGGGCTCAAGGTCGTGAGCTGCTCGAACGCCGTGGACGCGTACTGGATGATCCAGCAGGCGATCCGCTGCGACGACCCGGTGGTCTTCTTCGAGCCCAAGCGGTACTACCACTCCGCGGCGATGAAGGCCGAGATCGACCCGGGCGCCACCCCCGACCCGCTGTTCGCCTCGCGGGTCGTGCGGGCGGGCACGACGGCGACCCTGGTCGCCTACGGGCCCTCGGTGAAGGTCGCGATGGACGCGGCCACCGCCGCCGAGGAGGACGGGCACGCGCTGGAGGTCATCGACCTGCGCACGCTCTCCCCGATGGACCTCGCCCCGGTGTTCGACTCGGTGCGCCGCACCGGTCGGCTGGTGGTGATCAGCGAGTCGCCGTCGGAGGCCTCGATCGGCTCGGAGATCGCCGCCCGGGTCCAGCAGGAGTGCTTCCACTCCCTGGAGGCCCCGGTGCTGCGGGTGCACGGCTTCGACGTGCCGTACCCGCCCGCGAAGCTGGAGGAGCACTTCCTGCCCGACCTGGACCGGGTGCTCGACGCCGTCGACCGTTCCCTGGCCTGGTGAGCCGCTGATGCCCGAGTTCAAGAGCTTCCCCCTGCCCGACACCGCCGAGGGCCTGACCGAGGCGGAGATCCTGTCCTGGCAGGTCAAGCCGGGGGACACGGTCACGGTCAACCAGATCATCGTGGAGATCGAGACCGCCAAGGCCGCCGTCGAGCTGCCCTGCCCGTGGGCGGGCGTGGTCACCGAGCTGCACGTGAAGCCCGGCCAGACCGTCGAGGTCGGCACCCCGATCCTGACCATCGATGTCGACCCGGGCGGCGCGGCAGCCCCCACCCCAGCCGCCGCCGCTCCCGCCGAGGCGGAGGCCGAGGAGGAGATGAAGCCGCTGGTCGGCTACGGCTCCAAGACGGTCACCGCCAAGCGGCGCGCCCGCCGGGGCCCCGCCGTCCCGGCAGAGCCCGCGGCGGCGGTCGCCCAGGAGCTGCTCGGCGCGGCGTTCACGGCCTCCGGCGGCAACGGCTCGGCCCCCCAGGTCGTGCCCGCTCAGCCCGCGCCCGCCGAGCCCGTGGCGGCGGTGCCGCACACCTCCGCCGAGCCGCGGGGCGGCCACGTGCCGCTGGCCAAGCCGCCGGTCCGCAAGCTGGCCAAGGACCTCGGCATCGACCTGCGCGCGCTGACCGGCAGCGGCCCCGGCGGGGTCATCACCCGCGAGGACGTCCAGCAGGCCGCCGCGCCCGCGCCCGTCGCCGCCGCGGCCCCCCCGGGGGCCAGGGAGCGCCGGGTGCCGATCAAGGGCGTCCGCAAGATGACCGCCCAGGCGATGGTCAGCAGCGCCTTCACCGCACCGCACGTCACCGAGTTCCTGACCGTCGACGTGACCCCGATGATGGAACTGCGCGCCCGGCTGAAGTCCCACCGCGCGTTCCGCGACGTCCGCCTGACCCCGCTGGCCTTCTGCGCCCGCGCGGTGACGATGGCCGTCAGGCGCACCCCGGAGGTCAACTCGACCTGGGACGAGGCGGCGCAGGAGATCGTCTACAAGGACTACGTCCACCTGGGCATCGCCGCGGCCACCCCCCGCGGCCTGATCGTGCCCAAGGTCCGCGACGCGGAGTCGCTGTCCCTGCGGGAGCTGGCGCTCGCCCTCGACGAGCTGACCGCCACCGCCCGCGAGGGCAAGACCCCGCCGGGGGACATGGTCAACGGCACCTTCACGATCACCAACGTCGGCGTCTTCGGCGTCGACACCGGCACCCCGATCATCAACCCGGGCGAGTCGGCGATCCTGGCCTTCGGCGCGATCCGCGACATGCCGTGGGTGGTCGACGGCGACGTCAAGGTCCGCAAGGTCTGCCAGCTGGCCCTGAGCTTCGACCACCGCGTGGTCGACGGCCAGCAGGGCTCGGAGTTCCTGGCCGACGTCGGCGCGCTGCTGGCCGACCCTGGCATGGCGATGACCTTTTAGGACGGATGGGCGGGAAGGGCGGGAAGCCGGGGTGGCTTCCCGCCCTTCCTCATCCGCGGGGCAGGTCGAAGCAGCCGATCAGGGTCGCCGCGAAGGGGATGTCGCCCTTGGCCTTGACGCGGCCGGAGAGGAACAGCGCGGGCACGCTGGCCGAGCCGGTGACCACCCGGAGGAAGTCGACCGGGTCGACGGTCAGGGTGACGCGGGGGTCGGCGGTCGGCTCGTCGCCGGTGACGCAGGCGCCGCCGCGGATGCGGGTCTCGAAGCGGTCGTAGCCGTCGTCGGCGTCCCCGCCGGTGAAGCGCCAGTGCACGACCGCGCGCAGGCCGCCCGCGCGGGCGGGGTCGAGGTGGGCGGCCATCCGGTCGAACAGCTCGGTGAACACGACGTGGCGCAGGCGCGGGTGGGCCATCAGCGCCGCGACCTGCTCGCGGGAGGCGCGGTCGAGGAAGCGGACGAAGGTGCTGGTGCGCATCCCGCGCAGGTCGACGCCCGCGCCCGCCGAGCCGAGCATGTCCAGCACGGAGACCAGTTCGACGAACTGCGCGGGCGTCAGCCTGCTTGGGTCGATGAGGTCGGCGAAGTCGTCGATGCCCGTGACGCGCTGGGGGACGAGCCGGTGCCACTTCTGCCTTCGGCGACGCATTCGGCCAGACAACCAGACCCTCACCCGCTCGGCAGGGCGACAA
Organism: Actinokineospora lacus; assembly: GCF_053813445.1. NCBI lineage: Bacteria > Bacillati > Actinomycetota > Actinomycetes > Pseudonocardiales > Pseudonocardiaceae > Actinokineospora > Actinokineospora lacus. The sequence continues at coordinate 397,261 of NZ_JBQERA010000001.1, read as the reverse complement.
GCCCGGCCAGGCCCGCCGGGGCGCCAGGGTGATGGCCGCCGTGAGCGGCGTGGGCAGATCCTTCCCGCGCAGCTGCCGTGGATCACCGGCCCGCCCGATAGCATCCCTGTCGGTGCTCCACTCGGCGACGTCCGCGGGGCTCATCCGATCGGGTGGCTCGACCGGTTCCCACGGCGGGAGGGTGCCGAGCACCGCGTCGGCGCCCCTCGACTCGGGCATGCCACTCCGGTCTACCTACTCACGAGTAGGCTACGGGTGGGGGCGGTGTGGACGGGCAAGTGGATTCGACTACTGGTGAATTCGGCTATGGGGAGGAGTGCGGCGTGAGCGTCGACGAGCGTCGGCCGACCAAGGTCAAGCGGCTGCCGCGGGAGGTCAGGGAGCGCCAGATACTCGACGCCGCCGTCCGGGTCTTCTCCGAGAACGGCTACCACAACGCGTCGATGGACGAGATCTCCGAGGTCGCGGGCGTCTCCAAGCCGATGATCTACGCCTACCTCGGGCACAAGGAAGACCTGTTCGCCGCCTGCATCCGCCGCGAGGCCACCCTGCTCATCGAGGCCATCGCCGCGGGCGTCGAGGCGGAGCAGCCCCCGGACATGCAGCTGTGGCACGGCCTGCGCGCGTTCTTCCGCTTCGTCGGTGAGCAGAAGCAGAGCTGGCGGGTCCTGCACCGCCAGGCCACCTCCCAGGGCGGCCCCTTCAGCGACGAGCTGCTGGCCATGCGCGACCGGGCCATCGCCCTGGTCAACGCCCTCCTGGTCCGCTCGGCGACCAGCCGGGGCATGGACGAGAGCGCCACCAAGTCCACCGAGGCGCTGGCCGCCGCCCTCGTCGGCGCGGGCGAGTCGCTGGCCGACTGGTGGCTCGACCACCCGGAGATCCCCGACAAGACCGTCGCGGGCTGGCTGATGAACCTCGTGTGGATGGGCTTCGGCGATCTGGTCGAGGGCACCGTCTGGCTGCCCACACCCCCGGCCTAGGTCGTGGTTCGGCTGTGGACAACTCAGGCCGCCAGTCCCCGTGGTCACCGGCGCGACAGGGCTCTCACGTGCTCCGAAGTTGTCCACAGCCTGTGGATGGACTTGTGCACAGCCTGTGGACGTCTCAGCCCAGACGGCGCAGCGCGGCGGCCAGGAACGCCTCGCGGCGGGCGTTCATCGTCGCCGCGTCGAGGTCCGTGCGGCCCTGGTCGTGCATGATCGGCAACCAGGTGGCCAGGTCGGCGGGCGAGCTGATCCCCGCGCGGATGTCCCAGTACGCCAGGTCGGGCGCGGGCAGGCCCCAGCCCGCCAGGACGTGCGCTGTCGCCTCGACGCCGACGGCGGTGGCCGCGTCGAAGCGCAGCGAGCCCAGGTCGAGGCCGACCGGCCCGGCGCCCGCGCAGTCCCAGTCGATGAAGCCGGTCAGGGTGTCGCCGTCCCACATCGTGTTGCCCGTCCACAGGTCGCCGTGGACGAGCACGGTGGGACCGGACGGCTCGGGGTGCTCGGCGAGCGCGGCGGCGGCGCGCTCCTGCATGGGGGAGAGCTCGGCGAACTCGTCCAGCTCGATGGGCCGGTGACGCCGCGGCAGGTCCGGGGTCGGCTCCAGTGGCATCGCGGCCAGCAGCGTCGCGGCGGAGCCCAGGGCGCGCAGCCGGGCGGGTGCGGCGGGACCGCCGAGGTGGCTGCCGCCGGGCAGGGTGGTGGTCAGGAGCAGGCCGCGCTCGGCGTCGGCCCCGAGCAGCCGCGGCGCGGGCACGCCGCGCTCAGCGCACGCCAGCAGGGCCGCGGCCTGGGTCCGCAGCTCGGCGGGCTTGCGGCCGGTGAGCAGCACGGCGGTGTCGGCGCCGAGGTCCAGCAGCCACGGCGAGCCGCCCGCCCGCAGGCTGCGCACGCCCGCCACCGGGGTCCCGGCGGTCGTCGCCGCCCAGTCCAGTTCGTCGGCTCCGGGAGTCACTGCCGAACGCTAACAAGCCGGGCCGACATATTTCGTCCACCGTCCGAACTGACCAGTGACTAACGCGCCGCTGACCTCTACTGTTTCGCCGCAACACGTCGTTGTGAGGGGAGCGTCGATGGCACCACCGGGGAAGTCCGGCCTGCGTTGGAGCCCGTGGAACCTGCTGCTGCTGGTACCGCTGCTGTGGCTGGTCACACCGATTTTCAACCGCACCGGGCCCGAGCTGATCGGGATGCCGTTCTACTACTGGTTCCAGTTCCTCGGCATCGCCGTGGGCGTCCTGTGCACCTCGATCGTCTACTTCAAGACCAAGGACAAGCCCACCACGAAGGTCCGTGGCGCGGGCCCCGATGTTGACGACCTGGACGAGGGGACGGCCCGATGAACCAGCTGCAGTGGCCGGAACTGATCATCTTCGCCCTGCTGTTCGGGGTGGTCACCGTCATGGGGTTCGTGGCGGCGAAGTGGCGCTCCGGCGGCACCCTCGAACACCTCGACGAGTGGGGCCTCGGCGGCCGCAAGTTCGGCTCGTGGATCACCTGGTTCCTCATCGGCGGCGACCTCTACACCGCCTACACCTTCGTCGCCGTGCCCGCGCTGATGTTCTCCGCGGGCGCGATGGGCTTCTTCGCCCTGCCCTACACCGTGGTCGTGTACCCGCTGGTGTTCATGCCGCTGCTGCGCATGTGGTCGGTCTCGCGCATGCACGGCTACGTCACCCCGGCGGACTTCGTGCGGGGCCGCTACGGCTCGCCGACGCTGGCGCTGCTCATCGCGATCACCGGCATCGTCGCCACCATGCCCTACATCGCGCTGCAGCTGGTGGGCCTTGAGGCGGTGCTGCGCACCCTGGGCTTCAACGGCTCCGGGATCGTCGGGCACCTTCCGCTGCTGATCGCGTTCATCATCCTGGCGGTCTACACCTACCAGTCGGGCCTGCGCGCGCCCGCCCTGATCGCGTTCGTCAAGGACATCCTGATCTACGTGGTGATCATCGTCGCGATCATCTACCTGCCGCTGAAGCTCGGCGGCTGGTCGGCGATCTTCGGCGCGGCCGAGGCGAAGTTCGAGGCGTCCCCGGCCCCGGGTGACGGCCTGCTGCTCAACGCCAACAACCAGCTCCAGTACGCCACGCTCGCGCTGGGCTCGGCGCTGGCGCTGTTCCTGTACCCGCACTCGCTGACCGGTGTGCTCGCCTCGCGCGGGCGCAAGGTGATCAAGCGGAACATGTCGGCGCTGCCCGCCTACTCGCTGATCCTGGGCCTGCTGGCGCTGCTGGGCTACATGGCGATCGCCGCGGGGACCAAGCCACTGGTCAACCAGGCCACCGGCCGCCCGGACACCAACACCATCGTGCCGAACCTGTTCGACCAGATGTTCCCGTCGTGGTTCGCGGGCGTCGCCTTCGCCGCCATCGGCATCGGCGCCTTGGTGCCCGCGGCGATCATGTCGATCGCGGCGGCGAACCTGTGGACCCGCAACATCTACAAGGAGTACGTCAACAAGGGGGCCACGCCGGGCCAAGAGGCCAAGCAGGCCAAGCTCGCCTCGCTGGTGGTGAAGTTCGGCGCGGTCGCGTTCATCCTGTTCATCGACCCGCAGTTCTCCATCGACCTGCAGCTCATCGGCGGGGTGATGATCCTGCAGACGCTGCCAGCGGTGGCCATCGCGCTCTACACGCGCTGGTTCCACCTGCGCGGGCTCATCGCGGGCTGGGCGGTCGGCATGGCGTGGGGCATGTGGCTGCTCTACAACATCCCCAGCGCCGACAAGTCCCGCGCGCACTTCGGCGGGTCGGCCCTGGTGCTGGACAAGCTCAGCGTCTTCGGCTGGCACCCGTTCAGCGGCTCGACGATGACGATCTACGTCGGCTTCATCGCGCTGCTGGCCAACCTGGTGGCCGCGGTGCTGGTCACGCTGCTCGCGCGGCGGATGAAGTGGCCCAACGGGCTGGACAAGACCAGCCCGGACGACTACCACGCCGACGAGGGCGACCCGAAGCTGCGCGCGGTCGGGGCGCACTAGTCAAGCGGTGAGGACAGGGCCGGGGCGGCTGCCGCCCCGGCCCTATTTTCGTCCGAGGACGTAGAAGACGGCGATGACGAGCGCGCCGTGCAGGGCCGGGAACACCCCGGCGAACACGGCGATCACGCCGACGATCACGAGCGCGCCGAACAGGATGAGCAGCGCCACCCACAGCCTGGTCGCCAGTCCGCCGACGGCTCGCTCGGCGAACAGGAGCACGCGCTCGCGCCAGGAGCGGCGCGGGAGGCTGGGTGGCCGCCACGACATGGCGATCGGCGGCTGGTCGGGGGAGACGGTGAGGTGCACGGTGCGCCGGAGACCTGCCTCGGTCTCCGATCCGGTCACGGCCACGGGGTCTGACTCCTTTGGCTGGCGCTGACAGTGCCCAGTGTGCTCCAGCCGTCGATCATGACTTGCGGCTACCCGCCAGTAGACGATGAACGGAGTGTGTTCGTCGCCGAGCGGCCAACTGTGGTGTGTATCACTCGATCGAGTGAGAGGCGTACAAACGGTTACCACGATTGGCCGAGAGCGAAGGGCCGTCCGGCGGCCGGGGCGCAGTGGGATTTGACCACCACTGCGGTGGATGAGCCAATCGCGCCACTCATCGAACCGAATGGCCGGGGCACGGCGTGACTGCCCGTGACGGCCTGGAAACAATAGAAACCCCGTAGTGCTGCCAGGTCGGGGGTCCGCCAGCACTACGGGGTCAACCGGAACATCGTGAGGCGCTCCGGCGGTGTTACACGGACGTGGGAATGTGCCCTGCATCACAGTCCCACGCCGCGACTAGGGGCTCAGCGCCAGTTCACCTGCTGGTTCTGGGCGAGCGTGATGAGCTCGTGGCGCATCGACGGCGTGGCGGCCTGCTCGATGGCCCGGGTGACCGCCCTGCGAGTACGGGCCTCGGCGCGGCGGGCACGGATCTTCGCGGTGACGTTCATGGGTGTTTCGCTTCCCCTCGGTGCTGCTCGTTGTTCGCTGTGCCTCTAGTATGTCCGACCCACCGGAGAAATGCACGCGATTCATCGGTGAAGTGGCGCACAGGCCGGCGAATCGTCGGTTAACGATAGAAGTTGCTGACGATCGTCCGGAACTGCCGAAGTATCCGGGCATCTGGTGAAGACCGTGAGCGGCCTGGTCCGTCACACCGAGGACGAGAAGGGCGCGCAGATGACCACGGCTCTCCGGCCGCGAGGCCGGAGAGCCGTGGGAGGACCGGGATCAGCGTTCGAGGATGGCGGTGACGCCCTGGCCGCCCGCGGCGCAGATGGAGATCAGGCCGCGGCCGGAGCCCTTCTCGGCCAGCAGCTTGGCCAGGGTGGCCACGATGCGCCCGCCGGTGGCGGCGAAGGGGTGGCCCGCGGCCAGCGAGGACCCGTTGACGTTGAGCTTGGCGCGGTCGATCGAGCCGAGGGGCTCGGCGAGACCGAGCCTCTCCGTGGCGAAGGTGTCGTCCTCCCAGGCGGCCAGGGTGGCCAGGACCTGGGAGGCGAACGCCTCGTGGATCTCGTAGAAGTCGAAGTCCCGCAGGGTCAGCCCGGCCCTGGCCAGCATCCGGGGCACGGCGTAGGCCGGGGCCATGAGCAGGCCCTCGCCGCCCTGGACGTAGTCGACGGCGGCGGTCTCGGTGAAGGTCAGGTACGCCAGCACCGGTAGGCTGCGCTCCGTGGCCCACTCCTCGGTGGCCAGCAGCACCGCGGAGGCGCCGTCGCTGAGCGGCGTGGAGTTGCCCGCGGTCATGGTGCCCGACGGACCGCCGAAGGTGGGCTTGAGCGTGGCCAGCTTCTCCGCGGAGGACTCCGGGCGCAGGTTCTGGTCGCGACGCAGGCCCTGGAAGGGGGTCACCAGGTCGTCGAAGAAGCCGCGGTCGTAGGCGGCGGCGAGGCGCTGGTGGCTGGCGGCGGCCAGCTCGTCCTGGGCCTCGCGGCTGACGCCCCACTCCGTGGCGGTCAGGGCGGCGTGCTCGCCCATGGACAGCCCGGTGCGGGGCTCGGCGTTGCGCGGGATGTCCGGCACCAGGTGGCCCGGGCGGATGCGCGCGAGCAGCGCCAGGCGCTGCCCGACGGTCTTGGCGTTGTTCAGCGAGATCAGGATGCGCCGCAACTTGTCGTTGACCTGCAGCGGCGCGTCGCTGGTGGTGTCCACGCCCCCGGCGACGGCCGAGTCGATCTGGCCGAGGGCGATCTTGTTGGCGACCTGGGTGATCGCCTGCAGGCCGGTGCCGCACGCCTGCTGGACGTCGTGGGCGGGGGTGTCCGCGGAGAGCCTGCTGCCCAGCACGCACTCCCTGGCCAGGTTGAAGTCCCGGCTGTGCTTGAGGACGGCGCCCGCGACGACCTCGCCGAGGCGCTGGTCCCGCAGGCCGAAGCGGGCGACGAGGCCGTCGAGGGCCGCGGTGAGCATGTCCTGGTTCGACGCCTGGGCGTAGGGGCCGTTGGACCGCGCGAAGGGGATGCGGTTCCCGCCGAGGATCGCCACCCGGCGCACGGGACTCGGGGCCATTCCAACCTCCTGAACACGGTCTGCTCCTGCGGTACCATCCTAACCTACTCATAAGTAGGATTACCGGCGAGTAGGAAGGCGTTCTCCATGACGGACCGCTACCAGCAGTTCAGCACGACCGGCCTCGGGCGGGCACTGGTGAAGCGCCTCGGACTGCCGAACCCGACGCCGCTGCGCCGCCACCGGCCCGGCGAGCCGCCGCTGCCCGGCCCGGCGCTGCTCGGCGGCGCCCCGGGCGGCCGACTGCTGGAACCGGTCGGCGCGGTGCTGAAGTCCGCGGGCGTCGACGTGCTCGCAGACCCGCCCCCACTGCCCGCGGGCGAGGAGACCGGCCCGAGGTACGGCGCGCTCGTCTTCGACGCCACCGGCGTCACCACACCCGAGGGCCTGCGGGCGCTGTATGACTTCTTCCACCCGGTGATCCGCTCGGTGGCCGCGTGCGGGCGCGTGCTCGTGCTGGGCACGCCGCCCGAGCGCGCGGGCGACCCGCGGGAGGCCATCGCCCAGCGCGCGCTGGAGGGCTTCGTCCGCTCGGTCGGCAAAGAGCTCAAGCGCGGCGCCACGGCACAGCTGGTCTACGTCGAACCCGGCGCCGAGGATCAGGCGGAGTCGACGCTGCGGTTCCTGCTCAGCGCCAAGTCCGCCTACGTCGACGCCCAGGTCGTGCGCGTCGGCGCGCACGGCGGCGACGCGCCGGACCCGCGCGACTGGGCCGCCCCGCTGGCGGGCACGACCGCCCTGGTCACCGGCGCCTCGCGCGGCATCGGCGCGGCCATCGCCGAGGTGCTCGCCCGCGACGGGGCCACGGTCGTCGTGCTGGACGTCCCGGCCCAGGGCGCCGACCTGGCCGAGGTCGCGAACCGGGTCGGCGGGACCACACTGCAGCTCGACATCACCGCCGCCGACGCCCCGGCCAGGCTCGTCGAGTTCCTCAGGCAGCGCCACGGCGGCGTCGACGTCGTCGTCCACAACGCCGGGATCACCCGCGACAAGACGCTGGCGAAGATGACCGACGGCGCCTGGGACTCGGTGATCGCGGTCAACCTGGCCAGCCAGCTGCGGATCAACGACGCGCTCCTGGACTCCGGGGTGCTCGGCCGCGGCGGGCGCGTCATCGGGGTGTCCTCGATCGCCGGTGTCGCGGGCAACCTGGGCCAGACGAACTACGCGGCCAGCAAGGCGGGGGTGATCGGCATGGTCGACGCCTACGCGCCGCTGTACGCGGAGAAGGGCGTGACCGTCAACGCGGTGGCGCCGGGGTTCATCGAGACGCGGATGACCGCCGCGGTGCCGCTGGTCATCCGGGAGGCCGGGCGGCGGATGAACAGCATGTCCCAGGGCGGGCTGCCGGTCGACGTCGCCGAGACGGTCTCGTGGTTCGCCGCGCCCGCCTCCGGCGCGGTCAGCGGCAACGTGGTCCGGGTGTGCGGCCAGAGCCTGCTGGGGGCGTGATGGCGGTGGTGGACCTCCAGGAGTCCCCGCGCCTCGGGCTGCTGTTCCCGAAGGCCGTCGTCGCCGGGCTCGCCAAGAAGGGCGGCCACGAGCTGCCCGACCGCTCCTACCAGCGCCGCGGCGTCCGGGTCGACCCCGCGCACCTGGCCGCCTACGACTCGGTGTGCGGGTTCCGGCTGACCGACGAGCTGCCGATCACCTACCCGCACGTCCTCACCTTCCCCATGCAGGTGCGGCTGATGACGGACGCGGACTTCCCGTTCCCGCTCGTCGGATCGGTGCACGTGGCCAATCGCATCACCCAGACCCGCGCACTTCGGGTGGACGAGGAGTTCGACCTGCGCGTGCACGTGGAGAACCTGCGCCCGCACGCCAAGGGCAGGCAGTTCGACATGGTCAGCCAGGCGTTCGTCGGCGGCGAGCCGCTCTGGCACGACGTGAGCACCTACCTGCGCCGCGGCGGGACCGGGTCGGAGCCGGACGCCGGGAAGCCCGAGAAGTCCGGGCGATCTGAGAAATCCGGGCAGCCCGAGAAATCCGGGCGGGAGAGATCCGGGCAGTCAGGACGACCCGAGCCGAGCGCGGTGTGGACGGTGCCCGAGGACATCGGCCGCCGCTACGGCCGGGTCTCCGGCGACCGCAACCCGATCCACCTGCACCCGCTGACCGCCAGGCTGTTCGGGTTCCCGCGCGCCATCGCCCACGGCATGTGGACGAAAGCCCGCTGCCTGGCCGCGTTCGAGGGCAGGCTCCCCGAGGCGTGCACAGTGGACGTCCGGTTCAGACTCCCGGTCCTGCTGCCCGCCAGGGTCGGGTTCGCCTCCACGCCCCGGCCCGGCGGCTTCGGCTTCCACCTCGCCGACGCCCGCACCGGAAAGCCACACCTGGAAGGCACGATCACCGAGGCGTGAACGGGAAAGGCCACCGCGAGCGCGGTGGCCTTTCCCGTTGTGCTCGAAGAACTGTTGTGTTCAAAGAACTGGTGTGCCGAAACTGGTGTGCTCGAAGGACTACTGTGTGATCGAAGGGCTACTGGGCCAGACGCTGCTTCAGCGCCGCCAGCTCGTCACGCAGCGACGTCGGCAGCTTGTCGCCGATCTTGTCGAACCACTCCTCGATCAGCGGCAGCTCGGCGCGCCACTCCTCGACGTCCACCGCGAGCGCGGCGTCGATGTCGGCGGGGTCGGCGTCCAGGCCGGACAGGTCCAGCTCGGCGGCCGTCGGCACCCAGCCGACCGGGCTCTCGTGCGCGGCCGCCTTGCCCTCGATGCGCTCGATGGCCCACTTGAGCACCCGGGAGTTCTCGCCGAAGCCCGGCCACAGGAACCGGCCGTCCTCGCCGCGGCGGAACCAGTTGACGTAGAAGATCTTGGGCAGCTTGTCGGCGTCGGCGCGCTTGCCGGTCTCGATCCAGTGCCGGAAGTAGTCACCGGCGTGGTAGCCGATGAAGGGCAGCATCGCCATCGGGTCGCGGCGGACCTCGCCGAGGTTGCCGGTGGCCGCGGCGGTCTTCTCCGAGGACAGCGTGGCGCCGAGGAAGGTGCCGTGCTGCCAGTCGAAGGACTCGCTGACCAGCGGGATCGTCGTGGCGCGCCGGCCGCCGAAGAAGATCGCCGAGATCGGCACGCCCTTCGGGTCGTCCCACTCGGGGGCCAGCACCGGGCACTGCGCCATCGGCGTGCAGTAGCGGGAGTTGGCGTGCGAGCTGAGCTCGTCGGACTCCGGCGACCAGTCCTGGCCCTTCCACGACGTGGCGTGGGCGGGCGGGTTCTCCATGCCCTCCCACCAGATGTCGCCGTCGTCGGTCAGCGCCACGTTGGTGAACAGCGAGTTGCCCTTGTCGATGGTGCGCATCGCGTTCGGGTTGGTCTTCCAGTTGGTGCCCGGCGCGACGCCGAAGAAGCCGAACTCGGGGTTGACCGCGTAGAGGCGGCCGTCCTCGCCGAAGCGCATCCAGGCGATGTCGTCGCCCAGGGTCTCGACCCGCCACCCGGGGATGGTCGGCTCCAGCATCGCCAGGTTCGTCTTGCCGCAAGCGCTGGGGAAGGCCGCGGCGACGTAGTAGACCTTGTTCTCGGGGGAGACCAGCTTGAGGATCAGCATGTGCTCGGCCAGCCAGCCCTCGTCGCGGCCGATCACCGAGGCGATGCGCAGCGAGTAGCACTTCTTGCCCAGCAGGGCGTTGCCGCCGTAGCCGGAGCCGTAGCTCCAGATCAGCCGCTCCTCGGGGAAGTGCACGATGTACTTCGTGTCGCTGCACGGCCACGGCTCGTCGTCCTGGCCGGGGGCCAGCGGCGCGCCGAGGGAGTGCAGCGCGGGGACGAAGTCGCGCTCGGTGCCGTCGGCGTCGGTGAACCGCGCCAACGCCTTCGCACCCATCCGGGTCATGATCCTCATGGAGACCACGACGTATTCCGAATCGGTGATCTCCACCCCGAGCATCGGCTTCTCGGCCTCGAGCGGGCCCATGCAGAACGGGATCACGTACATCGTGCGACCGCGCATCGAGCCGCGGTACAGCTCGGTCATGATCGATTTCATCTCGTCCGGGGCCATCCAGTTGTTGGTGGGCCCGGAATCGGCCTCGTCGGCCGAGCAGATGAAGGTGCGCTCCTCGACGCGCGCGACGTCGTTGGGGTCGGACGCCGCGTGGAAGGAGTTCGGTTTCTTCGCCAGGCGGGTGAAGGTGCCCGCCTCGACCAGCCTGTCGGTCAGGCGGGTCCACTCCTCCTCGGAGCCGTCGACCCACACAACCTGCTCGGGCGCGGTGAGCTCGGCAACTTCCCGCACCCACGCCACGAGCCTCGTGTGCGTGGTCGGTGCCTGGTCAAGACCTGGGATGGTCACTGCCGTCATCTCGCCTCGTCTCCTGACTGAACGCCGAAACGCCGATCAGGACGTCGTCGCACCCGGACCGGGGACGTCGGCGTCCTCATCGAACGGCTGAACACCCGCCCTGGTGAGAGCGGGTAGTCGCCGGAAGGAATGAACTGAGGCTAGCGAAGTGACCGGCAGGTGGCCGGACACTGTCCTGTCGGTTCTCTCACAGGAACGATAAGGTGATCGATTCAGTACCCGATTGCGATGCGAAACACCTGTCCGTTTTGCGGCGCTCCGCGATTGAACCGTGATTCCGCCCACGTGATCGCGGTTACCAAAGAAAGAATCCCGCCACACCGGGGTGCGACGGGACTCTTTCCGGTGTCGAGCGGGGCTCGATCAGCTCTGCCAGGCGGCGTCGTTGGCGCTGTCGGAGGTGTAGGTCCCGTCAGCGTTGATCTGGCCGGTCTCGACGGTGGTCCACTCGTCCTCGCCGGTGTGCTGGGCCACGGTGACGTCGCCGTCGGCCTCGATCACGACCGCCTCGTCGGCCTGGCCGTCGGCGTCGCTGTCGACGAAGGCGTAGGTGTTGCCCTGCTCGTCGGTGACGATCGCGGTGTCGTTGGTGCCGTCGCCGTCCGAGTCGTACTCCGCGGCGCCGACCTGCATCTCGCCCTCGGCGGTGTCGACGGTCATCTGCTCGCCGCCGCCGGTGGTCTCGGCGGAGTCGTCCCCGGAGGTGTCCCCAGAAGTGTCCGTGGCTTCGGTGGTGTCCGTCGTCTCGGTCGTGTCGGTGGCCTCGGTGGTGTCGGTGGCCTCGGTGCCCCCGTCGGAGCCCGTGCCGCCGTCCGTGCCACTGTCCGCGCCGTCGCCGGAGGGGGCGTCGACGGAGTTGGGGTCGGCCGCGGTCCACTCGCCGCTGGCCTCGTCGTACTCGGCCGCGCCGGTCACCTTGCCCTCGGCGTCGAGCTCGACCATGGTGTCGGCGGTGCCGTCGCCGTCGGTGTCGTGGAAGGCCATGTAGCCGTCCTCGGTCTGCACCACGGCCGCGTCGTTGTCGCCGTCGGAGTCGTAGTCGTAGTTCTCGGTGACCTCGTACTCCTCGCCACCCACCTCGACGGTCAGCTCGTCGTGACCGGCGTCACTGGTGGCGTCAGTGGTGTCAGTGCTGTCCATGCCGCCGGTCTCGTCCACGTACACAGTGCCCCCTTGCTCTTCCCTCGCGGGATGTTCTGCCAATGCGGGTATGACTGACGCTTCGTCGGCGCGGTTCCCGCCGTTACGGATGTTCCTCACGGCGGGCGGGAAGGTCAGGATTTGTCGCGCAGGGACCGGATACCGGCGAGCAGCTTCTCCGCGCGCTCGCGGCCCGCCACGACGTCGGTCAGCCGCTTGTTCACCACGGTGACCCGCTTCTGGCGCTCGCTGACGTCGAGCCGCAGTGCCTTGTCGACCTCGCGCAACTGCTCCTCGATGCCCGTGATCCGCTTGCCGAGCGCCTCGTCGAGGGCCAGGGAGAGCTGGGACTCGGCGTCGATGAGCTGCTCGGAGACCAGCTGGTCCAAAGTGGATCTCGAATCGGCGATGGCGTCGGAGAGCCACTGCTTCATGTGCTGCTTGTCCGCGGTGTGCTTGCGGGTGCGCGCGATCCACCAGCCCGCGCCGAGGCCGATGATGACCGTGGGCACCAGCAGGATCGGCGCGACGACGGCGCCCGCCAGCGGCAGCACGGCCATCTTGCCCGCGCCGAAGCCGCCGGAGATGCCCATGAACACCAGCAGCTTGTCCTCGGCGGTCGGGGTGCGCTTCTCCGCGGCGCGCAGCACGACCTGCGCGCCGCCCGCGCGCGCGAACTGGCCGCGGATGACGGCGAGCTCGTCGGCGCTGAACAGGTCGGCCAGCACCAGGTCGGCGACCTGGTTGAGCCGGTTGCCCACCGAGTTGCCGACCCGGCTGGAGACCATCTGCAGCGCGGCGTCGACCTGGCCGGGCAGCTCCCGGATGCGGTCGCGGTCGGCGGCGTCGATGGCCGCGCGGAACCAGGTCTGCAGGTCGCGCATCTCCCGGCTGACCTCGTGGGCGTTGTCCAGCCGCGCGCGCTGGACCTCGCTGCGCAGCTTCACCTGCCAGCCCCTGGTGGACGAGCGGCGCTCGGCGGTCAGCTCGTCCTTGCGCGCCCGCAGCGCCTCGGCCTCGGCCTCGCCGGTGGTCAGCACCCGCTTCTCGGCCTCCAGCGTGACCGTCACCTCGTGCAGCGCGGAGGACAGCGCGCGCAGCGTGTTCGCCTCGGCCAGCATCACCGAGCGGCCCACTAGCAGCGACTGCAGCGCCGCGCGCAACTCGGTGACGCCGGATCGCTCCTTGAGCATGGCGGCGGCCTCGGGGCTGGGCGCCTTGCCCGCCATCTCGAACATCCGCGAGGACACCGGGTGGAAGGTGGCGCCCGCGAACCGCGGGGCGTGCGCGGCCAGCAGCGCCTGGTTGGCCTCCAGCACCTGCCGCCAGCCGCGGAAGGCGTCCACCTTGGACAGCGCGAACACGACCGTCTCCACCCGGTCGCCGATGCCCGCCAGGAAGTTCAGCTCCCCCACCGTGAACGGGGCGGAGGCGTCCACCACGAACAGCAGCGCGGTGGCCGTCGACGCCGCCTCCACGGCCAGCTCCCCGTGCACCGAGTCCAGCCCGCCGACGCCCGGGGTGTCGACGATGACCAGCTTCTCCAGCACCTCGGCCGGTCCGTCGATCTCGACGTAGCGCGGCGGGATCTCCCCGTCGGGCAGGTCGTGGGCGGCGGAGACCCAGTTGACGAGCCGGTCGAGCTCGACCGGGACCGGCGCGTGCTGGCCGGGGTAGCAGGCGCGGGCGTGCCACTGCGGGGCGTGGTCGAACACCAGGTAGGTCGCGGTGGCGACCTCGGCGTCGACCGGGGACAGCCCCGGGGCCTCGATCAGGGCGTTGACCAGCGAGCTCTTGCCGCGGTTCGTCTCCCCGACGACCACCGCGGAGGGCTTCTTGCCGCGCTTGCCGCGGGCGTCCTCCACCCACCGCGCCGCCTCCGGCTCGATGTCCTTGAGCAGCGCGAGCAAGGTCTCCCTGGCGTGGGCGACCTGCTTGGGCAGCGAGGGCGGCTGGGGCTTGGTCATGCGGTGGGCGCCTTGTAGACGGTGACGATCGGCGGGCGCAGCACCTGGCCGCGGTCGCTGAACCCGACGACCTCGGTCTCGGCGACCGTGCCGTCCAGGGCCGGGTCGTCGGTGTCGGCGGTGCCGCCCGCCTCGTGCACGGCCGGGTCGAAGTGCTGCCCGTCCGGGCGCAGGGCCAGCACGCCGACGCCCGCCAGCCCCTCCTCGATGCGCTCGGCGACGCCGGAGCTGCGCGCGCGGTCGTGGGCGTAGAGGCACAGCGCCACCATCGCCCGGCGCTCGGCGCTCAGCTGCTCGACGAGCGGGTCGACCGCGGGCGGCGGCGCGTACTCCGGGGCGGCGACCACCCGCGCCTCCACCTGCTGGGTGGCCTCGTCCTTGCGCTTGCCCTTGAACCAGGTAGCCATGTGTTCACCCAGCCTGTGGTTGAGCTGTTGCCATTGCTCGCGGGCTCATGGGGAGCCCGCGCCGTGTTGGGCCTTGAGCTGCTGCCAGATCAAGAAGTACGAGCGGTGCACGACGTGGGCGACGCGGCTCTGGGCCGGGGTGGCGCCGAAGGAGGCGAAGGACCGCCACCAGCCCGCGCGCTCCAGGGCGTAGGCCGACAGCTCCTTGGGCGGGCGGCCCCGCATGCCCAGCTGCTCGCCGACGTCGGCGGTGCTGCCCACCCGCAGCACCTCGTCGGCCAGGTCCTCGGGCATGTCGACCGCGCCGGAGGCGACCAGGGTCAGCGCCTCCAGCATCCGCAGCTGGTGGGCCTCGGGCTTGGCCAGCAGGACCTCGATGGCGTCGTGCACCCGCTGGCGCTCGCCCGGGTCGCCGGAGGCGTGCGCGAGGGCGGTCACCGAGGCGAGCGCGGCGGCGGCCTTGATCCCGTCGGCGCGGGCGCGGAAGACCCCGTCGAGGCGGGCGCGCACCCTGGCCAGGCCGGAGGACTCCAGCAGGCGGCGGCGCAGCGCGCCCGCGGTCAGGTCCGGGTCGGCGCGCAGGGCGTCCACCGCGGTGCGCACGCCGTAGAGGTCCAGCGTCTCCAGCAGCCGCAGCCTGGTGCCGACCGGGACGTCGCACTCCCAGCCGGTGAAGATGTCGGCGGACATGAGCATGGTCTCCCACGTCGCGTCGTCCAGCTTGGACAGCGCGCGCAGGGCGTCGGCGTCGGCGGAGGTGAACCCGCCGGACTCGGCGGACTCGGCGAGCAGGCCGATCACCGGGATGACGTCGGCGACGCGCGGCTTGAGCGTCTCGGCCTGCTTGGCGGCGATGATCGATGCGGCCTTCCAGATGTCGCCGTCGCTGCCCGCGACCGACTCCGGGGTGATGGTGTCGGCCTTGTTCAGCACCGCGATCGCGTTGACCGGGCCCGCGTCCCGGCTGGCGGTGGCGGCGGTGAAGGCGGCGAGGGCCTGCTGGTCGTCGGCGCGCACGCCCTGGGTGACGACGTAGAGCACGGCCTCGGCGCCCGCGACGGCGTTGCGCGAGGTGTCGTCGAGCTCGTTGTCCTTGCCGTCGCCATCGGTCTCGCTGTCGCCGTCGTCCTCGGGGTCCTTGCGGTGCTTGGCCGCGCCCAGCAGCTGTTCGGTGCGCTTGACCGAGGCCAGGTCGAGCGAGCCAAGGCCGGGGGTATCGATGACGGTCAGGTCGCGCAGGACGGCGTTGGTCAGGTACGCCTCCAGGTGCGAGACCTTGTCGAAGTCGACCTCCAGGTCCTTGGGGATCATGCCCGCGGCGTCGAAGGGCAGCACCTGCTTGCGGCCGTCGAAGAAGACCAGCTCGACCCGGTCGACGGAGCCGTACTGGAAGCGGGTCACCAGCCGCGTGCACTCGCCGACGTCGGTCGGGGCGACCCTGCGGCCGATGAGCGCGTTGACCAGAGTGGACTTGCCCGACTTGATCCGCCCGGCCACGGCGACCTGCAGCGGCGCGCCGAGCCTGCGCAGCACCTCGCGGAACCCGGCCGCGGTGCGCGCGGACACCTGCGGCTGCAGGCGCCCGCACAGGTGGGCGACGGCCGCCGAGAGCGGGCCGGCGAAGTTCGGCTGCTCGGTCACGCTTCTCCCCTCGGCACGCCAGAGATCGTGCCATGCCGGGGGGCCGACGCGCGGGCGGTCCTGGCAGTTCGCCCCGCCTACGCCGCAGGGCGTAGGCGGGGTGCGACGCGAGACGGACGCCGGGGCGGGCCGCGGCTGCCTACGCTTCCAGGGTGCGAAGGCTGAGCCTGTGGTTCCGGGCCCACCCGATGGCGGGGGACACCCACATCGCGGTGGCCCTCGCCCTGTTCGAGCTGCCCCTGGTGGCCGCCTCCCAGGGCGGCGCGCAGACGATCGTGTTCGTCCTGGTCGGGCTGGGCCTGGTGGCGCCGCTGGTGATCCGCAGGCGCAACCCGATGCTCTCGGCGTACCTGGTGCTGGCCGCCGGGGCGGTGCAGCTGGTGACCCACGGCCCGGGGACCGACACCACACCGGACCTGCGGCTGCGGCTGGCCGACCTGGCGCTGGGCATCTCGCTGTACACGCTGGTGGCCTACGTCGGCAGGCGCCAGGCGGCGCTGTACGTGCTGTGGCTGGCGATCGGCACCGGGGTGTGGGCGGTGTGGCGCTTCACGCTGCAAGAGGCCGTCATCATGATCCTGTTCGTCACGGTGACCTTCGCGCTGTGCTGGGTGCTGGGGGAGTTCGCGGGCGCCCGGCGGGCCTACCACGTCGAGGTGGAGCGGCGGCTGGCGCTGCTGGAGACCGAGCGCGACCACCAGGCCCGCATCGCGGTGGGGGAGGAGCGCGCCCGCATCGCCCGCGAGCTGCACGACGTGGTGGCCCACGCGGTGAGCGTCATGGTCGTGCAGTCCGAGGGCGCGGCCTACGCGGTGCGCGGCGAGCCGGAGCTGGCCGAGCAGGCGATGCGCACGGTCGCCCAGGCGGGCCGCGACGCCCTGACCGAGCTGCGGCGGCTGCTGGGCGTGCTGCGCAGCGACGACGCCGAGACCGGCCGCGCGCCGCAGCCCGGCGCGCAGTCGATCTCCGAGCTGGCCGAGCGGGTCCGCGCCGTCGGGGTGCCCGTCCTGCTGGAGCTGACCGGCGAGCTGGACGACCTGCCCGCGGGCGTCGGCCTCGGCGTGTACCGGATCGTCCAGGAGGCGCTGACCAACACGATCAAGCACGCGGGGCCCGGCGCGTCGGCCGCGGTGCGCGTGCGCCGGGAGGGCGACCAGGTGGAGCTGGACATCACCGACCGGGGCCGCGGGGTGAAGCGGGGCCTGTCGGAGGTCTCCGGCGGCAACGGCCTGATCGGCATGCGCGAGCGCGCGCACGTCTTCGGCGGCACGCTGGAGGCCGGGCCGCTGCCGACCGGCGGCTGGCGGGTGCGCGCCGTGCTCCCGGTCACGGCCGCTTAAAGAATGTTCAGCATCGGGGCGCTACGTTGGTCGCGTGATCCGCGTTGTGGTGGTCGACGACCAGGAGCTGATGCGCGTCGGGTTCCGCATGGTGCTCGGCGCCCAGGACGACATGGAGGTCGTCGGTGAGGCGGGCGACGGCCGCGCCGCCATCGAGCTGGCCGAGCGGCTGCGCCCCGACGTGGTGCTGATGGACGTCCGCATGCCGGTGCTCGACGGCGTCGAGGCGACCAAGGCGATCACCGCGGCGGGCACGTCGAAGGTCCTGGTGATGACCACTTTCGACCTCGACGAGTACGCGCTCTCGGCGCTGCGCTCGGGCGCGAGCGGCTTCCTGTTGAAGGACACGCCGCCCGCGCACCTGGTCTCCGCCCTGCGCTCGGTGGCCAGCGGGGACGCGGTGGTCTCCCCGAGCGTCACCCGCCGCCTGCTGGACCGCTTCCTGGGCCAGAACGGCGGCGAGCTGCGCGACGCGAAGGTCCTCGACGCCCTGACCGAGCGCGAGCGGGAGGTGCTGGTGCTCGTCGCCCAGGGCATGTCCAACTCCGAGATCGCCCGCAAGCTGTTCCTGTCCGAGGCCACGGTCAAGACCCACGTCGGCCGGGTGCTGTCCAAGCTGGACATCCGCGACCGGGTGCAGGCCGTCGTCCTGGCCTACGAGACCGGCCTCGTGCGCCCCGGCGACCTCTAGGCCGTGTTTCAGACCTGGCGGAACCGCTCGGCGTCCACCGTGGACGGATCGACCCCGGGCGTGACGACCTCGTCGAACCAGCGGCCCCAGTCCGGCCTGCTGCCGTCGACGTCGGTGAAGCCGTACTCCCGCATCAGCGTCCAGCTCGCCAGCGTCCGGCCCGCGAAGCGCGCCACCTCCGGGTCGGCGGCCAGGTGGGCCACCGCGCGCCCGAGGTACCGGGGCGTCTCGGACATGGCGTAGTTCGGGTCCGGCGCGTCGCGCCAGGTGGCCTCGGTGACGCCGAAGTGCTCCAGCATCATCTCCGAGCGCAGGAATCCCGGGGTCACGCCCATCGCCACCACCCCGTGCCCGCGCAGGTCGGTGCCCAGCACGCGGGCCATCGCCCGGATGCCGGACTTGACCAGGTAGTACGGCACGCCGACGCCCGGGTAGCTGTAGACGTCGTCGTCGCCGTCGGTCACCTCGATGACCAGCCCGCCCGCCGAGACCACCAGCGGCAGCAGGGTGTGCAGGGCGATCAGGTGGGTGTCGAGGCCGTTGTGCACCACCCCGAGCGCCTTGTCCAGGTCGGACTCCCACAGCGGCTTGTCGAACTCCACGAACGGATCGCCGCCCCACACGTCGTCGACCAGCACGTCGATCCGGCCGTGCTCGGCCGACACCCGATCCCGCAACGCGCGCACGTCGTCGACGACGGTGAAGTCGCAGCGCACCGGGATGCCCCGCCCGCCCGCGGCGTCGACCAGCTCCGCGGTCTCCTCGATGGTCTCCTTCCGCCCCATCGGCGACGCCGACTCCCTGGTCGTGCGCCCGGTGACGTACACCGTCGCGCCCGCGGCCCCCAGTTCGACCGCGATCCCCCGCCCGCAACCCCTGGTCGCCCCGGTGACGACGGCGATCTTGTCGCGCAGCATGTCCAGCCCCTCCTCAGTCGCGGCGCCAGCCCTCCAGCACCGCATCGATGTCCTCGGTCAGTCGGGTGACCATCCGGCCACTGGGGCGGATGGACCAGTCCAGCGCCCCGCCGTTGGTCAGCGCCAGCAGCACCCGGGCCGCGCGCGCGGGCGGGGGCATCCCGGGCAGCGCCGGGGCGGCCGCCGCGCACGCGCGCTCCAGTTCGGCCTCCGCGGCCGCGTAGTTCTCGCCCAGCATCGAGCGCAGGACCGGGTCCTGCAGGTCCACGCCGAGCTGTGCCAGGTGGTTCCCGGCCGCCGTGGCGTCCCCCAGGTCGAGATAGGACACCGTCGCGGCGGCGACCAGTCCGGCGACCGGGTCCGGCGCGGCGTCGCGCGCCGCGCGCATCGCCACCGAGGCCCTGGCGCTGAAGTGCGCGGTGAGCGCCCGCAGCAGGCCCGCTTTCGAGCCGAACCGGCCCGCGACCGTGCCCACCGACACGCCCGCCTCGGCGGCCACGCCCGCGATGGTGAAGCCCGGCCCCTCCCGGGCGATCACGCGCGACGTCGCGTCGAGAAGGCGCTGGTCGCTGATGGTGCGCGGGCGGGGCACGTTTTATTGAACCACCATTCAGTAACTACCGCCACCCCTACCCCGCGTGACCGGGAATCAGGGTGCCATCAGGGTCATCACTGACGAGATCACTCGTTCGGCTGAGCGAAGCTACACCCGGAAGCTGACCCTAGGTCGCTACCGCAGGACGACGCCGCCGGCTCTTGACACGGGCAGGATGGAGTCATTACGGGGGATGCCGCGCCGGGGATGCGTGGAACCACAGGCACTGAAACACCGAGGAGCCACCAATGATCGAGGCACGGGGCCTCACCAAGCGGTACGGCAAGACGCTGGCCGTCGACAACCTCTCCTTCTCCGTCACCGCCGGTCGGGTGACCGGCTTCCTCGGTCCCAACGGCGCCGGGAAGTCCACCACCATGCGGATGATCCTCGGCCTCGACACCCCCAGCGGCGGCTCCGCGCTCATCGACGGCAAGCCCTACGCGCAGCTCAAGCACCCGCTGCGCACCGTCGGCGCGCTGCTCGACGCCAAGTGGGTGCACCCGAACCGCTCGGCCCGCGCGCACCTGCGCTGGCTGGCCAAGTCCAACCGGCTGCCCGCCACGCGGGTCGACGAGGTGCTGGAGCTGGTCGGTCTCAGCGGGGTCGCCAGCAAGCGCGCGGGCGGGTTCTCCCTGGGCATGTCCCAGCGCCTCGGCATCGCGGGCGCCCTGCTGGGCGACCCGCAGGTGCTGCTGTTCGACGAGCCGGTCAACGGCCTCGACCCCGAGGGCATCCTCTGGATCCGCAAGTTCATGCACCGCCTGGCCGACGAGGGCCGCACCGTCTTCGTCTCCAGCCACCTGCTCTCGGAGATGGCCCTGACCGCCCAGGAGCTCATCGTGATCGGCCGCGGCAGGCTGATCGCGCAGAGCAGCACCGAGGACTTCGTCAACGCCGCGTCGGAGAACACCGTGCGCGTGCGCAGCCCGCAGCTGCCCGCCCTGCGCGCCGCGCTGGGCCGCACCGGGGTCTCGGTGCGCGACGAGGGCGACAGCCTGGTCGTGTCCGGGATGGACTGCGCCGACATCGGCGAGCTGGCCGCGGCCACCGGCGCCGTGCTGCACGAGCTCAGCCCGCAGCGCGGCTCCCTCGAGGAGGCGTTCATGCAGCTGACCGGCGACTCCGTCGAGTACCACACCGAGCTGGACCCCGCCGTCGCCGACCTGATCACCGCGGGGAAGTGACGTCATGACCCTGCTCGCCGTCGAACGCATCAAGCTCTTCACCACCCGCTCGCCCTGGTGGTCCGCCCTGGCCGCGCTGCTGCTCACCATCGGGTTCGCCGCGCTGATGGCGGGCACCGCCGACGACACCGCGCCGATGAACCTGGCCGCCACCCAGTTCGGCTACGGCTTCGGCGTCGTGGTGATCATGGTGATGGCCGCGCTGGCGGTCACCACCGAGTACCGCTTCTCCACGATCCGCGCCACCTTCCTGGCCGTGCCGAACCGCACCGCCGCCCTGCTGGCCAAGACCGCCGTCGTGGCCACCCTCGGCGGGATCATCGGCACGCTGGCCGCCTTCGGCTCCTGGGGCATGGCCAGGCTCCTCGCCCCGGACGCCCAGCTGGCGCTGAACACCCCGTACGCCTGGCGCGCGGTCGCCGGTGTCGGGCTCGTCTACTTCTTCTCCGCGATCATCGCCATCGCGGTGGGCACGCTGATCCGCCACTCCGCGGGCGCCATCTCGCTGCTGCTGATCTACTCCCAGCTCGTCGAGGGCCTGGTCCAGCTCATCCCGAACGTCGGCGACGACATCTACCGGTGGCTGCCGTTCAACGTGGCCAACAACTTCGTCACCGGGAACCCGGACCCGAGCCCGCGCGACGTGCAGTTCGGCCCGCCGCCCTCGACCGCGGAGCTGGGCCCGTGGTGGTCGCTGGCCTACTTCGCCGGGTTCGCCCTGCTCCTGCTGATCCTGTCGATCGTCTCGGCCAACAAGAGGGACGCCTGATGACCACGCTGCTCGCCACCGAGCGCATCAAGCTGCTCACCACCCGCTCGCCGTGGTGGTCCGCCCTGGCCGCGCTCGGCCTCACCATCGGCTTCGCGCTGATCTTCGCGCTCAACGCCAGCCGCCCGAGCGAGGTCGAGGTCGCCCAGACCCAGTTCGGCTACCAGTTCGGGCTGATGGTCGTGCTGGTGATGGCCGCGCTGGCGGTCACCACCGAGTACCGCTTCTCCACCATCAAGTCCACCTTCCTGGCCGTGCCGAACCGCAGCGCGGCCCTGCTGGCCAAGACCGCCGTGGTCGCGCTGCTGGCCGTGGCCATCGGCCTGGTCGCCGCGTTCGGCTCGCTGGCCGTGGGCGTGTTCCTGATGCCCGAGGCGAACCTGGCCCTGGACTCCGGCGCTGAGTGGCGCGTCATCCTGGGCGTGCCGATGGTCTTCGGCGTCGCGGCGGTGATGGCCGTCGCGGTGGGCGTCCTGCTGCGCCAGTCCGCCGGGGCGATCGCGCTGCTGCTGATCTGGTCGATGCTGGTGGAGAACCTGGTCACGCTGATCCCGAACGTCGGGCAGGACATCCGCTCCTGGATGCCGTTCGCCATGTCGGAGAACTTCCTGCTCGGGCCCTACGAGGAGCGGCCCCTGGGCCCGTGGGCCTCGCTGGCCTATTTCGCGGGCGTCGGCGTCGCGCTGCTCATCGCGGCGCTGGTCGTGGCCCGCAAGCGGGACGCCTAGCGCCACCGGTCCGGCGCGCGAAATTCGGGGAGCGCGCGGGACCGGCCGGGGGAAATGACGGAGCCCGGGTCGCCTTTCGGGGGGCGACCCGGGCTTCGCGCTTCCCACCTGCGCCTTTCGCGGGCAGGTGGCAATTTTCATGCCCCAAGCGGGATATTCACCCGGTTTGGTTTCGATGAACGAGCGAGTTCATTAAATACACGTTAAGCGGTGGTGAGGTCGCGCACAGAATGCGGACAATGGGGATTCCGCACGGTCATATGGAGGGCAGAGCCCGTCACAGGAGCCCCTGGAGGTGAACCTTGACGGTGGTCAAAGCCAGCATCCCTCGGCAGTCACAGTCCGAGCCGACACCGCAGAGTCGCGGCGGTCTGCACGTCGAACCCCTCATCGGCCTGGAGTGGTCCGACGCCATCGAGCAACCCAGCGGTCTCGCCGCCGCCGCGCCCGCCGACGCGCGCAGATCCTGGCTGCACCGCGCCCCCGAGCCACAGGTCGTCGCCCTGTACCGGGCCGCGGCGGCGGCCGACCCCCACCTGCCCGCCCCGTGGTGGCTGCACGCGGTCGCGGAGGGCACGCTGAGCAGCAGACGCGAGGGCTTCGCCGTGGAGGACCGGGTCGCCAAGCTGCTCTCCGCCCGCCCCGGCTGGGTGTTCGTGCCGTGGGCCATCGACGGCGACACCGGCTACTGGGAGTTCATGCCGTCGGAGCGGACGCTGGGCGAGCCCGGCGTGCCCACCACCCTCGCCCACACCAGCAGACACGGGGGCTGGATCGACGTCATCGGCGTGCACGCCCGCAAGCCGCCCGCCCCGATCCCCGTCGCCGGGCTGGCCGACCTGCGCTCCAACCTGGCCATGCTGGAGTCCATCAGGGCCTGACCTGGGCGCGTGGCAGGCTTGCGCGCGTGGAATCGACGAATCAGCACCGGCGCTCCGTCGTCAGCTTCGTGCACCGCGGCGGCCGGATGACCGTCGGGCAGGCGCGCGCCTGGGAGCGGCGCTGGCCGGAGCTGGGCCGCCAGGTCGCCGAGCTGCCTGAGGGCCCGCTCGACCTCGCGGCCTGGTTCGGCCGGGACGCGCCGGTCCTGCTGGAGATCGGCTCCGGCATGGGCGAGACCACCTCGCGGCTGGCCGCGGCCGCGCCGGAGCTGAACTACCTCGCCGTCGAGGTCTACCAGCCGGGCCTCGCCCAGCTGCTGCTGCGCGCCGAGGACCTGGGCCTGGCCAACCTGCGGATGCTGCGCGGCGACGCCGTCGACCTGCTCACCGACCACATCCGCCCGGACTCCCTGGCGGGCCTGCGGATCTTCTTCCCCGACCCGTGGCCCAAGAAGCGCCACCACAAGCGCAGGCTGGTCCAGCCCGGCTTCATCGCGCTGGCCGCCTCCCGGCTGGCCCCGGGCGCCGTCCTGCACCTGGCCACCGACTGGGCGGAGTACGCCGAGCAGATGCTGGCCGTCCTCTCCGCCGAGCCCAGGCTGCGCAACGCCCACGACGGCTGGGCGCCGCGGCCGGACTGGCGGCCGGTGACGAAGTTCGAGTCCCGGGCCGACGTCGAGGGGCGCGTCTCCCGAGACCTGATGTTCCACCGGGTGACGGATTGACCCTGCGTGACTCCAGCCAGCGCGACATCACACGGTCGAGTAGTCGAGCCGGGCGGCCCGGGTACCGATATCAGTGATGTGACCGCTCTGCGCGATGACCCGACGACGCTCTCCGCGCGCTCGGCGCGGAACCCGCTGCTCGCCGAGGCCGCCGCGTTCCTGCGGGAGTTCCACGCCGCGCGCCCCAAGGCGGGCAGCGTCGACGCGCGGATGGCCAAGGTGCGCGCCGAGATCGCGGCCACCGGCACCTACCGGCACACCCCCGCCGAGCTGGCCTTCGGCGCCCGGGTCGCGCTGCGCGACAGCGGCTGGTGCCCCTCGGCGGTGCCGTGGCGCGGCATCCTGGTGCGCGACCTGCGCCAGGTCCGCGACTCCGCGGCCGTCGCCGAGCACTGCGCCCAGCACCTGGTGATGGCCGCGGGCGGCGGCGCCGTCCAGCCGGTGGTCACCGTCTTCGCCCCGGACACCCCGTGGCGGCCGGGCCCGCGCATCCGCAACGACCAGCTCGTGCGCTACGCGGGCTACCGGATGGCGGACCGGGTCGTGGGCGACCGCCGCTACGTCGACTTCACCACCGGGGTGTGCCGCCTGGGCTGGCGCCCGCCGAGCACGCGCGGCGCGTTCGACCACCTGCCGCTGGTCGTGGAGACCGACCACGAGGGCGTGCGCGCGCACACGCTGCCGCGCGAGGCGGTGCTGGAGGTGCCGCTGGCACACCCGGACCTGCCGTGGCTGGCGGGCCTGGGGCTGCGCTGGCACGCGGTGCCGGTGATCAGCAACACCCGCCTGACCATCGGCGGCATCGAGTACCCCTCCACCCCGTACAACGGGGTTTACCTGTGCCGCGCCGTCGGCGAGGACGTCCTGGCCGACGAGGCCGCCTACGGCTTCGCCCCGGTCATCGCCGAGCGCCTGGGCCTGGACACCACCTCCGAGCGCACCCTCTGGCGCGAGCGCGTCGCCGTCGAGCTGAACCGGGCGGTGCTGCACTCCTTCGACACCGCCGGGGTGGCGGTGGAGCACTCACCGGAGGCGTACGTGCCCGCGGCCGAGGCGCCGGGGCGGCCGGGCTTCCGCCGCCGCTGAGGGGTTGGCAGGATCGCGGGCATGTCCTCGCGTCTGCGTGCTCCCATCGTCCTGCCCTGTGACCCGGCGTGCTCGGTTCTGCGCGACGCCGTGGTGGACGTCGACGACGCGGGCCGGATCACCTACTGCGGGGCGGCGGCCTCGGCCCCCGCCTCCGACGCGCCGGTCCGCGCGCTCAGCGGCATCCTCATGCCCGGCCTGGTCAACACCCACGCCCACAGCCCGATGACGGTCCTGCGCGGCATGGGCGGCGACCTCCCGCTGATGCGCTGGCTGACCGAGGTGATCTGGCCGACCGAGGCGAGGATGACCCCGGCCGACGTGCGCGCGGGGATGGTCCTGGGCTCGGTGGAGATGCTGCGCGCGGGCGTCACCACGTCGGCGGAGATGTACTTCCACGGCGCCGAGGTCGCCTCCGCGGTGCTGGAGACCGGCGCCCGGGTCGTGCTGGCGCCCGCCATCATCGACGCCCCCGGCTGGGACTGGCGCGCGCTGCTGGCGGAGGTCGACGCCTGGATCGACGCCGACGGCCTGCGCTTCGGCCCCGGTGAGCGGGTGGAGCTGGGCTACGGCCCCCACTCGGCGTACACCCTGCCCCCCGCCGCGCTGACCGCGGTCGGCGAGTCCGCCCGCGCGCGCGGCGCCCTGGTGCAGATCCACGTGGCCGAGTCCCTGGCGGAGGACGTCGCCCAGCGCGAGGCCCACGGGTCGGTCCCGGCCCTGCTGGCGTCGTCGGACCTCCTGGGCGGCCGGGTCCTGGCCGCCCACGCCGTCCACCTGTCCGATTCGGACATCGCCCTGTTCGCCTCGGCGGGCGTCTCGGTGGCGCACTGCGCGGGCTCCAACGCCAAGCTGGCCTCCGGCATCGCCCGCGTCCCCGCCCTGCTGGCCGCGGGCGTCCCCGTCGGCCTGGGCACCGACGGCCCGGCCAGCAACGACGACCTGGACCTGTGGGAGGAGATGCGCTGGACCGCCATGCTGGCCCGCGTGTCCACGATGGACTCCACCGTCCTCGGCGCCCCCGACGTCCTGCTCATGGCCACCCGAGGCGGCGCCGCCGCCCTGCACCGCACCGACATCGGCGCCCTGGAACCGGGCGCGTGGGCGGACCTGGTCCACGTGGGCGTGGACGACCCCGCCTTCGCGGGCGGCCTCGACGTCTCCGACACCCAGCTGATCGCCAACCTCGTCTGGGCGGCGGGCTCCCGCACGGTGACCGACGTCTGGGTGGCAGGCGAGCTGGTGATCGCCGACCGCGAACCCACCAAGGTCGACCGCACCGCCGCCCAGTCCGCCACCGCGACCATCACCGCCAGGCTGACCGCATAACAGGCACCCCACGTCAAACCGCCATCCACAGCCAACGCAGCTGTCCACAACCGACCAGTAACCCGCCTTCGCGACCCCCCACCGCCGATAGACTGGCCCAGGGCCGACCCCCCAGTGGTGTGGCGGGGGATGAGGTCATGTGGGGCGTGGCGCGACGTGGCTGGCCGCGCAAGTCGGGTGGGCAGCGGTCGGGTGCGCGGGATCTCGGGTGCACGGGTCGTGGGGGGGCAAGGGGGCTGTGCGGGTCGGATGTGCGGCGAAGTCGGGTGGCTGCGCGGGGCAGGGGTGGGACGCGTGCGCAGGTTTGGGTGGGTGGCGCGGTCGGGTGGTGGCGCCCTTGTGGCTCGGGTGGTCAGGCTTGGGGGATGCCGTGGCCGGTCGGGCGGTATTCGATCAGCAGGATTCGGCCGTCCAGGGTGCGGTGGTCTGCCAGGGCCAGGTCGGCTGAGGGGGCGTTGGCGAAGGCCGGTTCGCGGCCGGGAGCGCCGACGAGCACAGCCATCTCCTTCGCGGGGCCAGGGCCCGGCTATCGCGATCGGGGTTTGAGGACAAACCCTAGGCGCGGGAGCGGACGATGAGTTCGGTGAGGTGGGCGTCGTCCGGGGCGGTGGCGGCGTGGTGGACGGCGGCGGCCACCGACTCGGGGCGCAGGTAGCGGTGGGGTTCGTAGTCGCCGCCTTCGTCGGCGCGGACCGTGCGCTGCATGTCGGTGGCGGTGCGGCCGGGGTAGACGGTGGTGACGCGGAGGTCGGGTTCCTCGGCGCGCAGGACGTCGGCGTAGGCGCGCAGGGCGAACTTGCTCGCCGCGTAGGGGCCCCAGCCCGCGTTGGCCACTCGGCCCGCGCCGGAGTTCAGCAGGATCACGCGGCCGCGGGCGGCGCGCAGGGCGGGCAGGAGCAGGCGGGTGAGTTCGGCGACGGCGATCACGTTGACCTCGTACATCCGCCGCCACAGCTCCGCCGACGCCGAGGTGAGGGGGCCGACGCGGCCCATGCCCGCGGAGTGGACCAGCACGTCGAGGCGGTCGACGCCCGCGACGGCGGTGGCCAGGGCCGCCGCGTCGGTCAGCTCCACGGGCCACGGCCGGGCGTCCGGCAGGGCGTCGGCCAGCGACGACAGCGCGGCGGGGTCGCGGCCGCCGAGCAGGAGGGTGTGGGTGTCGGCGAGCGAGGCGGCCACGGCGGCGCCGATGCCGCGCGACGCCCCCGTGATCAGCGCGAGCGGGCGAGTCATGGCCCGAATGTAGACCGGCGCCCGGGAGGGGCGCCGGTCCACTCCGGAGCGGATCAGCCGATGTCGCCGCCCGGCTTCCACACCACGGCGACCGACGGGCGCGGCTGGGAGTCGCCGCCGTCGGGCCAGTGCGAGAGCGGGTTGTTGGCGCTGGCGCCGTCGATCTCACCGGGGTGCTGCACCGAGACCAGGACGAACTCGTCCTCGATCACCGGACCGCAGGTCTCCGCGCCGCGCGGCACGGTGAGGAACTGCTTGAGGTGGCCGCGCTCGGGTCCGGAGGTGGCCGTGGCGAACAGGCCGTCGTTGGAGCCCAGGGCGTTGCCGTCGGTGGAGATCCACAGGTTGCCGTGACCGTCGAAGGCCAGGTTGTCCGGGCACGAGATCGGGCTGACCTGGGACTTGTCGTAGCCGCCGAAGTAGGTGTCGCCCGAGGCCGGGTCGCCGCAGACGAGCAGGAGGCGCCAGGTGAAGGACAGCGCCGTGTGGTCGCGGCGGTCCTCCTCCCACTCCAGCACGTGGCCGTGGCGGTTGCCGCTGCGCGGGTTGATCTCGGTCGGGCCTTCCTTGCCCGGCTTGCCGCGGTCGGTGTTGTTGGTCAGCGCGGCGTACACGCGGCCGTCGCGGGGGTTGGCCTCGATGTCCTCGGGGCGGTCCATCTTGGTCGCGCCGACGATGTCGCCCGCCTGCCGGGTGAAGGTGTAGACCTCCTCGGCGGTCATGCCGGGCACGAACGACTTGCGGCCGCTGGCCAGCGGAATCCACTTGCCCCGGCCGTCGTAGGCGCCGTCGGCGGGCAGCTCGCCGGTGCCGATCTCGCCCGCGGGGGAGTCGCCGGTGAACTTCGCGACGTACAGGGTGCCCTCGGTGAGCAGCTTCTTGTTGTGCGCGCGGGCCAGGCGGCTGTGCCCGGGGCGCATCCGCTCCTTGGAGACGAACTTGTAGATGTAGTCGAAGCGCTCGTCGTCGCCCATGTACGCGACCACGCGGCCGTCGCGGGCCACGTGCACGGTGGCGCCCTCGTGCTTGAAGCGGCCCAGCGCGGTGTGCTTGACCGGCTTGGCGTCGGGCTCGTACGGGTCGATCTCGACGATCCAGCCGAAGCGGTTGGCCTCGTTGGGCTCCTTCGACAGGTCGAAGCGCTCGTCGAAGTTCTCCCACTTGCGGCCGCTGGCGCCGCTGACCATGCCGTAGCGGGCCAGCCGGGCGAGCGTGGCCGGGTCGGTGACCTTGTTGCCGTTGGCGAAGTACTGGTTGAAGTTCTCCTCGCCGGACAGGATCGTGCCCCACGGCGTGACGCCGCCGGCGCAGTTGTTCAGCGTGCCCAGGACCCTGCGCCCGCTCGGGTCGGCCTTGGTCTTGAGCAGGTCGTGCCCGGCCACCGGGCCGGACACGGCGAACTCGCTGGTCGCGGTGACGCGGCGGTTGTAGTGCCGGTCCACCTTGGCGTTCAGCGTGCCGCCGCGCTTGTCGCGCTCGACGACGACCACCGACAGGCCGTGGTTGGCCCAAGCGATCTCGACGTGCTCGCGCTTGGGCGCGGCCGGGTCGTAGTCCTTGAACATGAACGGCTCGGAGGTGTACTCGTGGCTGCTGACCATCAGCCACTTGTCGCGCGCGAGCGGCACCAGGCCGCAGAAGTCGTTGTTGAACCCGAACTGCCGCGCCGCCGCCGCGGGCGTCTGGGCGTCGAAGTCGAACGCGGGCGCGCCGGGCAGCACCGGGTCGCCCCAGCGGATCACGATGTCGCTGCGGTAGCCCGCGGGCGCGGTGATCGTGTCCGCGGTGTTGGGCGCCACGGCCCGGAAGTCCAGCCCGCGCGGGGGGCGGTGGCCGTGGGGCGCCGCCGCCGCGACACCGCTGCCCGAGAGGGCGGCCATGCCCGCGCCGGTCAGGCCCAGCACCGCGCCCGCCTTCAGCATCCCGCGCCGGGACACCATCGAGCGGACCACGTCGCCGAAGTACTGGTTGTCGGAGGTGTTCGGTGCCTCGTGCGAACAGGCGTTGCCGCAGCGGTACTCACAAGTCACCGCCGCGCGGCCGAGCGGGTGGTTCGGCGGCAGCAGCGGCAGGTTGATCCGGCCGTCATGCGACACAGTGGGCCTCCTCGGGCTGTCCGTGACAGCCGTTTCGCGTCAGGTGGGAACGGGCGCGAACCTAAGAGCCGGAAACCATGCGCGGCGGACATCGGGGTGAACGGGCAGCGAACACTGCTGTGTCATCGCAGGTCGCTGCGGTGCGTGCCGCCACGGTCGCGCACCGGAACCGGACCGGGCCGCCGCCGGGTGGCGAAACACCCCGCGGCGGCCCGGCGGGCTCAGCGCTCGACCTCGCCCCGGATGAACGCCTCGACGGCCTGGAAGGCGTCGTCGTCGGAGTACTGCTCCGGCGGCGACTTCATGAAGTACGACGACGCCGACAGGATCGGCCCGCCGATACCCCGGTCCAGGGCGATCTTCGCGGCCCGGACCGCGTCGATGATCACGCCCGCGGAGTTCGGGGAGTCCCAGACCTCCAGCTTGTACTCCAGGTTCAGCGGGGTGTCGCCGAAGGAGCGGCCCTCAAGGCGCACGTAGGCCCACTTGCGGTCGTCGAGCCACGGCACGTGGTCCGACGGGCCGATGTGGACGTCGGCCTTGGCCATCTCGTGCGGGATCTGGGAGGTCACCGACTGGGTCTTGGAGACCTTCTTCGACTGCAGGCGGCTGCGCTCCAGCATGTTCATGAAGTCCATGTTGCCGCCGAAGTTGAGCTGGTAGGTCCGCTGCAGCTCCACCCCGCGGTCCTCGAACAGCTTGGCCATCACCCGGTGGGTGATCGTGGCGCCGACCTGGGACTTGATGTCGTCGCCGACGATCGGCACGCCCGCCTCGGTGAACTTCGCCGCCCACTCCGGGTCCGAGGCGATGAACACCGGCAGCGCGTTGACGAAGGCGACGCCCGCGTCGATGGCGCACTGGGCGTAGAAGCGGTCGGCGTCCTCTGAACCCACCGGCAGGTAGGACACCAGCACGTCGACCTCGGCCTCGCGCAGGGTCGCCACGACGTCCACCGGGTCCTCGTCGGACTCGGTGATGATCTGGCGGTAGTACTCGCCCAGGCCGTCGAAGGTGTGGCCGCGCTGCACGGTGACGCCCAGGGGCGGCACGTCGCAGATCTTGATGGTGTTGTTCTCGCTGGCCACGATGGCCTCGGACAGGTCGCGCCCGACCTTCTTGGCGTCGACGTCGAACGCGGCGACGAACTCCACGTCCCGGACGTGGTACTCGCCGAACTGGACGTGCATCAGTCCAGGGACCCGCGTCTTGGGATCAGCGTCGCGGTAGTAGTGCACACCTTGGACTAGCGACGCCGCGCAGTTACCGACGCCGACGATGGCCACCCGCACGCTCCGGCGGTTACCGCCCATTGTCGGATCTCCTTCTCGTTTTCCAGCCGCGCGGAGCGCGGTGTAGTTCCAGGCGACGTCGCCTGCCCCTTGCGGTCAGTCGGTCGTGTCGCGCTGCTCGCGCTGTTCGTGCGCGATCAGCTCATTGAGCCAACGCACTTCGCGCTCGCTTGCTTCCAGGCCGAGCCGGTGCAGCTCGCGCGTGTACCGATCGATCTGCTCGCCCGCGCGCGCCATCGAGCTGCGGAACCCCTCGCGGCGCTCCTCGACGCGGCGTCGCCTGCCCTCCAGGATTCGCATCCTGACCTCGGCGGGTGTCCGCGAGAAGAACGCCATGTGGACGCCGAAGCAGTCGTCGTCCCAGGTCTGCGGACCGGCGTCGGCCAGCATCCCGGCGAAGTGCTCCTTGCCCTCGGCGGTGAGCTTGTAGACGCGCTTGGCGCGCCTGCCCCACTGCGGCGGGTCCGGCGCCTCCTCGACGATCAGCCCGCCCCGCAGCAGCCGCCGCAGGGTCGGGTACACCGAGCCGTAGGAGAACGTCCGCCAGGCGCCGAGCACGTCATGGAGCCGTTTGCGCAGCTCGTACCCGTGCATCGGAGCTTCGTGGAGCAGCCCGAGAATCGCGAAGTCGAGCACGGGCACCCTCCCCTGGTTCACTCGCGGAGCTTCGCGCAGACCTTCCGACCTACCGTCTGTTTATATCGTGCCGATACATCAGTGACCCCACAACTCGAGCGCCTGTGTCAATCCCCACCCCGCGTCCGCCCGGAGCTGCCAAGTCGGCAACCGGGCCGGTCAGGGGGTATCCCGGCGACGATCTCCCCCACCTCCGCGCGTCGGCTCGCCCGATCGGCGCGGCACCGTGATATTGCGCCCGCGTACGCTGTCGAGGTGCGAACCCAGCGGCAGGTGGTCGACTACGCGTTGCAGCGCAGGACGCTGCTCGCCGACGTCCATGCGGGCCGCGTCGGCACCGGCGAGGTGTGCGACGCGAACCCGTACCTGCTGCGCGCGGCGAAGTTCCACGGCGAGGCCACCGAGGTGGCTTGCCCCGTCTGCCGCAAGGAGCAGCTGACCCGGGTGAACTGGGTCTTCGGCGATGAGATCAAGCACCTGGCGGGCTCCGCCCGCACCCCGGACGAGCTGGGCAGGATGGCGGCGGTGTTCACCGAGTTCACCGTCCACGTCGTCGAGGTCTGCCGCACATGTTCGTGGAACCACCTGGTGCAGTCATACGTCCTGGGGACCGGGGGCGTGCGCGCGCCCAAGAACCGCAGGAAAACAGCGGCGGAGTGAGCACCGTGTCACGGCCTGACGCGGCCCGCCGGGCACGACGACGCTCTTTATCGGGGCGCCGACCTGGAGGCTTTGCGTGAACGACCACAACGACCACCGCCGACGCGACCAGCCCGACTGGCCTTCTGGCGACGACCCGGACTCGGGCCGTCAGGAGGAGCGCACCGGTTTCTGGAGCCCGCTGTGGGAGGACGACGACGCCCCCGGCGGTCCTCCGCCCCGGCAGTCCCCACCGGCGGGCGGACCGCCGCGCCCGCCCCAGCCCCCGCGCGGACCGCAACGCGGTCCCGGCGGACCGGGCGGCCCGGGCGGCCCCAATGGACCCGGTGGTCCTGGTGGCCCCGGTGGACCCAGTGGTCCCGGCGGTCCCGGCGGTCCCGGTGGCCCCGGCGGTCCCGGCGGTCCCGGAGGGTCGGGCGGCCCCGGCGGACCGGGCGGCCGTTTCCCACTGCCCGCGGGCTCCAGCGGTCTCGGCGGTCCTGGTGGCCCCAGCGGACCTGGTGGCCTCGGCGGACCGGGCGGCCCTGGTGGTCCTGGTGGTCCCCCGAGGCCGATGGGCATGGGACCCGGCGGCCCCAGTGGACCTGGTGGACCTGGTGGTCCCAATGGACCTGGACCTGGTGGTCCGAACGGTCCTGGCCCGCACGGCCCCGGAGTGCCTCCCGGCCGCAGGCCGATGGGCCCCGGCGGCCCGCACACCCCGCCGCCCGGCTACCGCGGCGCCGAGCACACGCCGCCGCCGGGCTTCGCGCCCCCGCCGCAGCGCCGCGACCCCGCGGACGACCCGACGATCCTGCTGCGCCAGCCGCCGCCGCAGGACCGCTCCCTGCCCGAGCCCGCGCTGCTGACCCACCGCGAGCCCGACGACGAGGCCGACTTCTACGACCCCGGCTACGACGACGACTACGACGACCACGCGCCCGCGACCAACCAGCGCCTCGCCCGCCGCAAGAAGATCTGGCGGCGGGTGCGGCGCACCGCGTACGTGGGCACCGCGCTGGGGATCATCCTGCCGATCGTGGCGTTCTTCATCACCTACCAGCTGGTCGAGATCGATGACCCGGCGACGGTGGCGCAGGACCAGAGCAAGGTCGTGACCTTCCTCTACGCCAACGAGAAGGAAATGACCAAGGTCGCCGACGACGGCGGCAACCGGATCATGCTCACGAAGGACCAGGTCCCCGACCAGATCAAGCACGCGGTCTACGCCGCGGAGGACACCACCTTCGAGACCAACGCGGGCTTCGACATGACCGGCATCGCCCGCGCGGTGTGGAACCAGGTCAGGGGCAAGGCGGGCGGCGGCTCGACCATCACCCAGCAGTACATCAAGGTCGCCAGCGGTGATGACGACCAGACGCTCACCCGCAAGTGGTTCGAGCTCGTCAAGGCGTACAAGATGAACGAGACCTACGACAAAGACGAGATCATCACCGCGTACCTGAACACGATCTACTTCGGGCGCGGCGCGTACGGCGTCGCCGCCGCGGCCAAGGCGTACTTCAACATCGATGACATCAAGCAGGTCACCAAGCCCCAGGCCGCGCTGCTCGCGGGCATGATCCAGTCCCCTGGGCGCGGCAACAACCCGGACTACCAGCTCCAGCGCTGGGGCTACGTGACCGGGCGGATGATCGAGAACAACTGGATGACCGCGGCGGAGAAGGGCGAGTTCCCCAAGCCGGTCGAGTCCTCGGCCACCAAGACCTCCCTGCCCGGCCCGCGCAAGGGCCTGCCCGCCCTGGCCTTCGAGGAGTTGGAGGCCCGCGGGATCACCGAGGAGGAGATCAAGGCCAAGGGCTACACGATCGTCATGACGATCGACCCCCGCGCCCAGGACATCGCCGAGAAGTCGGTGGCCGAGGTGATGAAGGGCCAGCCGAAGAACCTGAACACCGGCATGGTCGCCATCGACCCGAACACCGGCAAGATCCGCGCCTACTACCCCGGCGCCAACGGCGTGCTGTTCGACTACGCCTCCGCGCGCCAGCAGCCCGGCTCGGCGTTCAAGCCCTTCAACCTGGTCGGCCTGCTCAAGCAGGGCAAAGGTCTCGGCGAGCTCTACAGCAGCACCCCCAAGGCGTTCGGCGAGAGCAAGGTCGTGCGCAACGCCTCCCAGCCGCGGTGCGGCTCGGAGTGCACGGTGGCCGAGGCGATGAAGGAGTCGCTGAACGTGGTGTTCAGCGACATGGTCTTCAACGACGTCGGGCCCAAGGGCGTGGCCGAGGCGGCGAAGCAGGCGGGTGTCCGCAGCTCGCTGGACAAGGCCGACGGCAACATCAACATCGCCATCGGCGGCGGCGACACGATGGTGACCACCGTCGACATGGCCTCCTCCTACGCCACCTTCGCCGCCGGTGGGGTCTACCGGGCCCCGCGCCTGGTGGAGAAGGTGCTCGACCCGCAGGGCAACGTCGTCTGGAACGGCGACACGCACCCGGACTTCCAGGACACGCCCGCCTTCGACCAGGACCAGGCGCTCAACTCCCAGATCGCGCGCAACGTGACCGAGTCGCTGCTGCCGATCCCGGACTACGCGGGCATCGAGTGCTCGGGCGGGCGCGAGTGCGCGGGCAAGACGGGCACGCACCAGTACGTCAACCGCCAGGGCGTGGAGACCGAGCACAACGCCAAGGCGTGGATGGTCGGCTACACCCCGCAGATCTCCACGGCGGTCTCGATGACCGGCGACACCAAGACCGAGCCCCGGCTGATCGACAACCGCGGCCGGATCATCTACGGCAGCGGGCTCCCCGGCGAGATCTGGAAGCTGTTCATGGACCGCTACCTCGAGGGCGCCGACGAGGTCGACTTCGGCCCGTACGAGCCGATCGGCCGGGTCGAGCAGGTGAGCGTCCCGCCGACCACGACGAGCGAGGCCCCCACGACCACGACCGAGCCCACCAAGAGCAAGCCCGAGAAGACCACCGACCCCACCACGACCGAGCCGACGGAGCCCACCGAGCCGTCGGACACGACCGATCCCGAGGAGACGACGACCACCACCCGAACCCGCCCGGGCGGACCCGGTGACGGCGACGGGCCGGGGCTGCCGCTGCCCGGGAACTGACCCGGCCTGATCCCGAACGAACACCGCAGGCCGTAGCATCGCGCCGTGCCAGGTGATCCGGGTCGCCGCGACGAGCAGGGCCGTGTCGAGCAGGGCCGTGTCGACGCCCTCGGTGACGAGAGTCTCGACGAGCGAGACACCGTCGACGGGCGGGCTGCCGACGAGCAGCCTGTCGAGGAGCGGGCTGCCGAGCGGGGCGCCGCGGGTGGGCGCGGTGACGAGTCGCCCGTGGGGGAGTCCGACGGGGTCGACGGGGTGCCCGACACCGCCTCGCTCGGGCCCGACGAACGGGTCCGCCCGTCGCTGACCGAGTCGCTGGCCCGCGACGCCAGCGTCCCGCTGGGCGGGCCGATCGGCGAGCACGCGGTGGTGGGCAGGCACTGGTTCTGGACGCCGCTGCGGGTCGGGCTGCTGCTGGCCGTCATCACGCTGGCCCTGAGCTGGTTCGGCAAGGCGGCGTGCATCCAGCAGAACGCGGGCGCCGACGGCGCCTTCGGGCTGGACTGGAGCGGCAGCAGGCAGTTCACCGCCATGTGCTACTCCGACGTCGTCCCCCTCTACGGCGCCGAGCGGCTGGACAAGGGCGGCTTCCCCTACGCCACCATGTGGTACGACGACGAGGGCAAGCCGACCCAGCACGAGCGGTACATGGAGTACCCGGTGCTGACCGGCATGTTCATGTGGGTCAACGCCAAGATGGCGCAGGGCTGGGTGGCGCTGTCCCAGGACGGCTGGCTGCCCGGCGGGCTCGACGTCGTCGTCTACTTCGACATCACCGCCATCTGGCTGGCGCTGGCCTGGCTCATCACCATCTGGGCGGTGGCGATGAGCGCGCGGCGCCGCAAGTGGGACGCGGCGTTCATCGCGCTGTCCCCGCTGGTGCTGGTGCACGCGTTCACCAACTTCGACACCCTCGCCACCGCGTTCGCCGCGGTCGGGCTGCTCGCCTGGGCGCGCAAGCAGCCGGTGCTGGCGGGCGTGCTCCTGGGGCTCGGCGCCGCGGCGAAGCTGTACCCGGTGTTCTTCCTCGGACCGCTGCTGGTGCTCTGCGTGCGCTCGGGGAAGATGCGCGAGTGGTGGCAGGCCGCGCTGGCCGCGGTGATCGCCTGGCTGGCGGTCAACGTGCCGTTCATCCTGTCCGAGGAGACCGCGCGCGGCTGGGGCGAGTTCTTCCGGCGCAACTCGCTGCGCGGGGCCGACCCCGACTCGCTCTACAACGTGGTCATGCACTGGCTGCAGTGGCCGGGCTTCGACGGGCCGCTCACCTTCGGCCAGACGCCGTCGGTGCTCAACGCGGTGACCATCGTGCTGCTGCTGGTCGCCTGCGCGGGCATCGCGTTCGTGGCCTGGCACGCGCCGACCCGGCCGCGGGTGGCGCAGCTGTGCTTCCTGGTCGTGGCCGCGTTCCTGCTGACGAACAAGGTGTGGAGCCCGCAGTACTCGCTGTGGCTGGTGCCGCTGGCGATCCTGGCGATACCGAGGTGGAAGCCGCTGCTGGCGTGGATGGCCGTCGACGCCGCGCTGTGGGCGCCGCGGATGCTGTTCTACCTGGGCACCGACAACAAGGGCCTGCCGCAGGACTGGTTCCTCGGCTTCGTCGTCGCCCGCGACCTCGCGGTGATCGCGCTGTGCGTCATGGTGCTCGTCGAGATCTACCGCCCGCACCGCGACCTCGTGCGCGCCCACGGCGACGACGACCCCCTCGGCGGGGTCATCGAGGACGCGCCGGACAAGTTCACGCTGCGGCACAAGCGCGAGCCGGTCCCGGCGACTTAGGTCACCTCGGGGAATAACGGGCTCGCCCCGGAGTGCTGCGATCCGGTAGACCATGCCTCAATGGTCGGATGATCGGGGGGCGAGCGTGGGCACTCAGCGGAAGGGCTTCCTCCTCGGGCTCGGGGCGTACCTCTGCTGGGGCTTCTTCCCGCTGTACTTCCCGCTGCTCAAGCCCTCGGGGGCGGTGGAGATCCTGGCCCACCGGATCGTCTGGTCGCTGGTCGCCGTGGCGGCCCTGCTGTTCGCCATCCGCCGCTGGCAGACCCTGCGCGCGGTGCTGCGCGCGCCGAGGACCCTCGGGCTCATCGCGGTGGGCGCGGTCTGCATCGGCGCCAACTGGCTGGGCTTCACCTGGGGTGTCAACAACGGCCACGTGGTGGAGGTGTCGCTGGGCTACTTCATCAACCCGCTGGTCACCATCCTCATCGGCGTCGCCGTGCTCGGCGAGCGGCTGCGCCCGCGGCAGTGGGCCGCGCTGGCCGTCGCCTTCGCCGCGGTGGTCCAGCTGACCGTCGACTACGGCAGGCTGCCCTGGCTCGCCCTCGGCCTGGCCGCCACCTTCGGCACCTACGGGCTGATGAAGAAGAAGGCCGACATCGGCGCCGTCGAGGGCCTGGCCGTGGAGACCGCGCTGCTCATGCCCCTGGCCGCGGGCTACCTGCTCGTCCTGCACAGCGGCGGCGGTGGCCACTTCGGCGGCGCGGGCTGGGCGCACGCTGCGCTGCTCGTGGCCATGGGCGTGGTCACCGTGGTCCCGCTGCTGCTCTTCGGCGGGGCCGCCACCCGGGTGCCGCTGGCCACGCTCGGGATGCTGCAGTACGTCACCCCGACCATCCAGTTCATCCTCGGCCTCGTCGTCTTCCACGAGCAGATGACCCCGGCGCGCTGGATCGGCTTCGGCCTGGTCTGGACGGCGCTGCTGCTCATCACCGCGGAGTCGCTCGCCCACCGGCGCCGGGCCGTGCGCAGGCCCGCGCTGGTCCAGCGCCACCTGGTTTAGCGCGGCGCGGGCAGGAACTCGTCCTCGTCCACCGTCGTCGGGGTGGACAGGAACGCGAAGAACAGCCCGACCAGCAGCGCGGCGCGGCCCCACACGCCGATCATCACCGCCTGCGCGGCGAACCCGTCGTAGATGCCCGCGGGGTCGTCGCGCGCGATGGCGGCGAACCACAGGAAGATGCCGACCCCCATCGCCAGGTCGGCGGTGAAGTAGGCGGCCAGCCAGCCCCACTTGATCCGGACCAGCACGAACATCGGCACCAGCCACAGCGCGTACTGCGGCGAGTGCACCTTGTGCAGCAGCAGGAACCCGCAGAGCATCGCCGCGGACACCGCCACCCACGGGTAGGTGCCCTCGCGCTGGTAGCGGGACCACCCGTACGCGCAGGCCACGGCGAAGGAGGCGAGCATCAGCACCGGCGAGGCGATGTCGATGAGCCGGTGCACGACCGCGTTGTCCGGGTTGGAGTCCGGGCGCAGCGCCCAGAACCAGATCGAGTTCGCGGTGATGTCGGCCTTGCGCTGGCCCTGGAAGACGAACGACGCCAGCCAGCCGTCGAACCCGACCACCGCGAACGGCACGTTCACCGCGACCGCGGTCCCCATCGCCACCAGCGCCGTGCGGACCATGCCCGCGACGTCGCGGACCTTGCCCGCGGGCAGCTCGCGACCGCCGCGCCCGCCGGTCAGCACGTAGAGCATCAGCGGCAGCACGAAGATCGCCGGGTAGATCTTGAACGCGAACCCCAGCCCGAGCAGCACCGCGGCGGCGTCGGCGCGCGGGCGCAGCGGGCGGTCGGCCCCGAGCGCGCCCCACCCGCGGTGCACGACGTAGACCGCGGCCACCGCGCACGCCACGACCGGCAGCTCCCAGTTGTGGAAGGCGTAGAGCACCAGCGGCGGCGACAGCGCCCAGATCAGCGCCCGCCATCGGGAGAGCCTGCCCAGCAGCCACGCGGTGACCAGGCCGAACGGGGCCATCAGCAGCGCCGAGGCGAGCAGGAAGCCCGCGTCGGTGTCCACCAGCAGCGCGCCCGCCCAGATCAGCAGGCCGGTGAGCACCGGGTACTCGACCGCGCCGCCGGTCAGCTCGCCCCGCTCGGTGATGCCGCCGTGCACGTACGGGAACACGTGCCGGTCGATGTCGCGGCCGATCCACAGGTACTGGATGTCGGAGTAGCACGCGTCGGCGTACTTGCGCTCGTCGAAGTCCGGGCCGCTGCGGCCCCAGGCGTCGAACAGGGGGCCGGTGCACCGGTCCTTGTTGGCGAACCCCAGCAGCATCGTGACGCCGCAGGCCAGCACCAGCACGGCCAGCGCGACGCGACCGAGCCCGGCCCCGGACCGGGGGTCCGCATCGGGCACCGCTGTGTCCGCCTTCCCTGATGCCGTGACGCCGCGGGCCACCGCGCTCACCCGCCGAGCGCGGCGCGCAGGAACGCGATGTCCTCCGCCTGGCCCTCGCTGGGGGTCTCGACGACGACCGGCGCGCCCGCCGCGGCCACGACAGCCACGAGTTGCTCGGCCTCGATCGTGCCAGTCTTGATGTTGGCGTGCCGGTCGCGGGCGGAGTCGAACTCGTCGCGGGAGCTGTTCAGGTGGACGAGATCGATACGCCCGGTGATCGCCTTCACCCGGTCGACGATGCCCACGAGGTCCTCCCCCGCGGCGAAGGCGTGGCAGGTGTCCAGGCAGAACCCGGCGCCGAACTCGCCCACCTCGTCCCAGAGCCGGGCCAGCATGTCGAACCTGCGGACCATCGCGTTGTCGCCACCGGCGGTGTTCTCGATCAGGATGGGGACGGCGAAGCCGCCCTCCTTGTCCTGGCGCTCGAAGAACTTGCGCCAGTTGACCAGGCCCTCGGCCGGGTCGGCGTCCTTGGTGACGTGGCCGCCGTGCACGACCAGCCCTTTCGCGCCGACCGCGGCCGCGCCCTCCGCGTGCTGCGCGACGAGTTTTCGCGACGGGATGCGGATGCGGTTGTTCGTGCTGGCGAGGTTGACCCGGTACGGGGAGTGGACGAAGACCGTCAGGTCGGATTCGAGCAGCTCAGCGGTCTGCGGGTGCGGCTTCGGGGCGGCCCAGCCCTGCGGGTCGGACAGGAAGAACTGCACGACGTCGGCCTCGCGTTCGCGTGCCGCGCCGATCGGGTCGTCGTCGCGGACGTGGGCGCCGATGCTCATGGAATGCGAGCGTAGTCGCCGCGGGCGCGGACGGTAGCCCTCGGTTGCGTCCGCACCGCCAGTGGTCACCCTCTGCTCCATCCGGGCCACTCGTCGCTCAAAGTAGGGAAACTCCCCTGGTCGGCGTCACGCGATGGGGTTACCGTCGTTTTACCAATGAAAGCTACTCGCGGGTACCCGGGAGGTTGACGATGCGGCGGCGCCTCGGCACGATCGCGGCGGGTTTGGCCCTGGTGCTGGGAGGCGCCTCCGCCGGTCTGGTGGTGGGCACGAGTTCGGCCGCGGCCGCGGCGCCCATCGTGGTCGGCAGCTGCTCGGCGTCGGTCAAGGGCGCCCCGGGCACACCCCTCTCGCTGAGCCCCAGCGCGGTGCTCGACCCGGTGCTCTCGGTCGTGCGCGCCGTGCCGCTGCTCGGCCCCACCCTCGCGGGCGGGGTGGCGGGCGCGGTGCGCGGCATGGGCGACATCCCGCTTGGCGTCATCCCGAACGCGGACACCACCATCAGCGGGACCACCATCGCCGCCGCGGCCGTGCCGCGGATCAGGTCGGCGATCCAGGGCGTCCCGCTGATCGGACCGGTCCTCGGCGGCATCGTCACCGGCGTGCAGGACACGCTGGCGGGCGCGTGCCGCATCGTCGTGGACGTCGTCAACACCGCCGCGGCGCCCGTGCAGGAGGGCGTCGAGAAGGTCGGCGAGGTCGCCAGGAAGGTGACCGAGCCCGTGCCACCCGGCCCCGGCCAGCCCGGGGACCCCGGCAGGCCCGGGGGCAACCCCGGTGGCACGCCCGGTGGCGGCGGTGGCGGTGGTGGCGGCACACCTGGCCCGCCCGCGGGTGGCGGAGGCGGTGGCGGCGCCCCGCCGCTGACCAACCCCGTGGTCGGCGGCGTCGGCCCCGGCGGCGTGCCGCTGTACAACGGTCTCGGCCGCGTCCCCATGGACTACTACGGCAGCATCCCCGCCTTCGCCCCCGGCGCGTTCTCCCCGTCACCCGCGATCCGCTACGGCGGCGCGGTGCCCGGCTACACCCCGGAGTTCGGCATCCTCGGCAGCGAGGCGGACAGCGACGGCGTGCAGGCGGCGGGCTACGCCGAGGCGATCGGCCCGGCGGGCGGCAACCGCGTCGCGCTGCCCGTCCTGCTGGCCGTGCTCATCCTGTCCGGCGTCACCGCGGCCCTGGTGCGCACCTGGGTCCTGCGCCGCACCGCCGCGGCCTGATCAAGCAGCCTGATCAAGCGGCTGATCAAGCGGCAGCCACCGGAACGATCTATCGTTCTGGCCGTCACCCGATCGTATGAAGGGACACGCGCGTGCGCAGGCTGCTCGGCTCGGCCCTCGTCATCGTGGCCGCGGGCGCCGCGGCGAGCCTGGGCCCCACCGCCACGGCGGCCCCGCTGCCGTTCCTCGCCGTGGACTGCGCGCAGACGGTGCACGCCTTCCGCGGCCAGCCGGTGCACCTGTCCCGGATCGCGGTGTCGCGGCTGGTGACCACGGCGGTGCGGCAGACCGAGGGCCTCGGCACCCTGCGCTCGGCGTCGGTCGGGCTGGCCTTCCCGCTCGGCCCGGCCATCCCGGTCGGCACGGTCCCCGGCGGCGACGGGCGGATCACCGGCGCGGCGATCGCCGACGCGGTGGCCGAGGTCGTGGCCCCGATGCCCGAGGTCGCCCCGGCCGCCGACGTCGCCACCGAGGCCGTGCGCGCGCTGGTCGCGGACTCCTGCGGCATGGACGTCCGCGCGCTCGACCCGGCGGGCGAGACACCCGGCGAGACCCCGGTGGCCCCGCCCGCCAAGCCCGGCGCGGGCGGCGACCCGTCGACCACCCCCAACACCCAGCCGGTCGGCGGCGCCGACCCGGCCCCCGGCGAGGTCGCCCTCTACGACCCGGCGCGGTTCGCCCGCGCCGCCCAGCGCGACCACGGCGAGGTCCCCGCCGCCCGCGCGGGCCTGTTCCTGCCCAGCCCCGACGCCCGCTACGGCGCCGTGCCCGGCTACACCCCGCAGTTCGGCCTGCTCGGCCAGGACGAGGCCGCCGTCCGCACCGCGGGCGGCGCCCAGGCCCTGCTGCCGGTCGGCGGCGGCCAGGTGGCGTTCCCCATCCTGCTGGCGGTGCTGCTCCTGTCGGTGGTCACCGGTGCGCTCGTGCGTACCTGGGTGCTGCGCAGGGCCTAGGCACCGCGGCTGTTACGCTCCGCCCTGCAGACCCTCCTGCCACGGAACGTCCGTGGCCGCCGAGTCCACAGGAGGTGAGTGGTCTTCATGCGTCATTACGAGGTCATGGTCATCCTCGACCCCACACTCGATGAGCGCACCGTCGCCCCGTCGCTGGAAACGTTCCTCAACGTGATCCGGACGTCGGGCGGCAACGTCGAGAAGGTCGACATCTGGGGCAAGCGCCGCCTCTCGTTCGAGATCAAGAAGCACACCGAAGGCATCTACGCGGTGCTGGACGTCAACGCCGAGCCCGACGCCGTCAAGGAGCTGGACCGCCAGCTCTCGCTGCAGGAGTCCGTGCTGCGGACCAAGGTCCTGCGGCGCGAGACAGCCTGAGGCCCGCGACATGGCTGGCGACACGACGATCACCGTCATCGGCAACCTGACCGCTGACCCCGAGCTGCGGTTCACCCCCTCCGGGGCGGCCGTGGCGAGCTTCACCGTGGCCTCCACCCCGCGCACCTTCGACAAGGCGTCGGGGGAGTGGAAGGACGGCGAGGCGCTGTTCCTGCGCTGCAACATCTGGCGCCAGGCGGCGGAGAACGTGGCCGAGTCCCTGACCAGGGGCGCGCGGGTCATCGTGAGCGGGCGGCTCAAGCAGCGCTCGTTCGAGACCCGTGAGGGCGAGAAGCGCACGGTCATGGAGCTGGAGGTCGACGAGATCGGCCCATCGCTGAAGTACGCCACGGCCAAGGTCAACAAGGTCAGCCGCGGTTCCGGCGGCGGTGGCTTCGGCGGTGGCGGTGGCCAGTCCGGCCCGCCCGCCGACGACCCGTGGGGCTCCGCGCCGCCCGCGTCCAGCGGTGGCGGCGGCGGCGGTGGCGGTGCTGGTTTCAACGACGAGCCGCCCTTCTAAGACCTTCCCCTTTCTTTAGATCTATCCAGGAGACGACGTGGCGAAGCCACCCATCCGCAAGCCGAAGAAGAAGGTTTGCGTGTTCTGCAAGGACGAGAAGAAGCAGCGTCCGGTCAACATCGACTACAAGGACACCACGCTGCTGCGCAAGTACATCTCCGACCGCGGCAAGATCCGCGCGCGTCGGGTGACCGGCAACTGCAGCCAGCACCAGCGCGACGTCGCCATCGCGGTCAAGAACGCCCGCGAGGTGGCCCTGCTGCCCTACACCTCGACCGCCCGCTAAGGAGAGGACGCGACATGAAGCTCATCCTCACCAAGGACGTCAGCGGTCTGGGCGGCCCCGGCGACATCGTCGAGGTCAAG
Source organism: Actinokineospora lacus (assembly GCF_053813445.1). Taxonomy (NCBI): domain Bacteria; kingdom Bacillati; phylum Actinomycetota; class Actinomycetes; order Pseudonocardiales; family Pseudonocardiaceae; genus Actinokineospora; species Actinokineospora lacus. The sequence continues at coordinate 353,697 of NZ_JBQERA010000001.1, read as the reverse complement.
GACGGCTACGGGCGCAACTACCTGCTGCCCCGCGGCTACGCGATCGTCGCCTCCAAGGGCGCCGAGAAGCAGGTCCAGGTCATCCGCCGGGCCCAGGAGGCCAGCCGGATTCGCGACCTGGACCACGCCAAGGAGGTCAAGGCCAAGCTGACCTCGCTGGGCAGCGTCCCGCTGAAGGCCAAGGCCGCCTCCGGCTCGGGCAAGCTGTTCGGCTCGATCACCACCGCCGACATCGTCGCCGCTGTCAAGCGCGCGGGCGGCCCCGTGCTGGACAAGCGCGCGGTCGAGGTCGACAGCCACATCAAGACCGTGGGCAAGCACTCGGTGAGCGTCCGCCTGCACCCCGAGGTGCACGCCGCGTTCACCGTCGAGGTGTCCGCCGCGGGCTGATCTCCGCGCGAGAAAGCGCCCCTTCCGGCTTTCGGGAGGGGCGCTTCGCTTGTCCACAACCTGTCCACAGGCTACCCGTCCCCGCCTCGACGGCGGGCCTTCGCGACACGCCGAACAGCCCAACCGGCGCGACACGCCGCACGGATTTGCCCACACCCTGTGCACAGGCTCTGACCTGCTAGTTCGGTGAATGCCACACAAGTTGTCCCCAGATTGTCCACAGGGCGGTGGGGACCTGTGCTCAGCCCTGCCGAACCATCCCCAAGTTATCCACAGGCGCGTTTTGTGGCGGGCCGCGCGGGTGCCCTACCGTCGCCTCACGGGCCCGCTTCCCGGCGATCTTGTCGGGTGGGAGACGTACCGTTCCGAGCGCTCGGGAGACCGGGCGCGAACGCGAGGGGACTGCTGTGGCGCTGACAGACGACCGAACGCCGCCCCCCGCGCAGAACCACGGCATGGACCGCCAGCCGCCGCAGGACCTGGCCGCGGAGCAGAGCGTGCTCGGCGGGATGATGCTGTCCAAGGACGCCATCGCCGACGTGGTCGAGGCCCTGCGCCCCGGCGACTTCTACCGCCCGGCGCACCAGATCATCTACGACTGCGTCCTCGACCTCTACGGCCGCGGCGAGCCCGCCGACCCGATCATGGTCTCCGCCGAGCTCGAACGCCGCGGCGAGCTCCGCCGCGTCGGCGGCGCGCCCTACCTGCACACCCTGATCGCGACCGTCCCGACCGCGGCCAACGCGGGCTACTACGCCGAGATCGTCGCCGAGAAGGCCATCCTGCGGCGGCTGGTGGAGGCGGGCACGCGCATCGTGCAGCTGGGCTACCAGGGCGCGGAGGGTGCCGACGTGACCGAGGTGGTCGACCGCGCGCAGGCCTCGATCTACGAGGTCACCGAGCGCAGCATGAGCGAGGACTACGTGGCGCTGGAGGACCTCCTCCAGCCCACCATGGACGAGATCGACGCCATCGCCTCCCGCGGCGGCAACTCCCTGGGCATCCCCACCGGGTTCGCCGACCTCGACGAGATCACCAACGGCCTGCACCCGGGCCAGATGATCATTGTCGCGGCCCGTCCCGGCGTGGGGAAGGCCCTGGCCATCGACACCCCCCTGCCCACCCCGACCGGGTGGACCACGATGGGCGCCGTCGCTGTCGGCGACCGGCTCCTGGGCGCCGACGGCCGCCCGACGACGGTGGTCGCGGCGACCGAGGTGCTGGCAGGCAGGCCGTGCTACGAGGTGGAGTTCTCCGACGGCACGGTCATCGTCGCCGACGCCGAGCACCAGTGGCTGACCGAGAGCGACGGCGCGCCTGCCGAGGTCCGGACGACCGCGCGGCTCGCCGAGACCCCGCGCGCGACCCACCGGGTCGTCAACAGCGCCCCGCTCGACCTGCCTGCGCGCCTGCTCCCGCTGCCGCCCTACGTGCTGGGTGTCCGGCTCGGGCGCTCGGCCGTGGACGAGGAGATCGCCGTCCAGGTCGAGGCGGAGGGCCACGATGCCGCCGCCCCCTGCGGTGAAACCCGCATCCCGGCGGTGTACCTGCGCGGTTCCCTCGACCAGCGGCGCGCGCTGCTGGCGGGCCTGCTGGACATCGACGGCGACGTCACCGACGACGGCCTGGTGCGCTTCGCCGCGGGCACCGACGAGCTCGCCGACGACGTGCGCGACCTCATCGCCGGTCTCGGCCACCACTGCGAGGCGGGCACGGCTTCGGTCACCTTCGGCACCGACGACGACGTGTTCCGCCTGGAGCGCAAGCGCCTGCTGCTCAAGGAGCGCCGGGCGGCGTCGCCCGCTCCGGCCGGGTCGCGCCGCATCACCGACGTCCGGCCTGTCGCCAGCGTCGCCGTGCGGTGCGTCGAGGTGGACAACGCCGACCACCTGTACCTGGCCGGGCGATCCATGGTGCCCACGCACAACTCCACGCTGGGGCTGGACTTCGCGCGCTCGTGCTCCATCAAGAACGGCATGACCAGCGTCATCTTCAGCCTGGAGATGAGCAAGACCGAGATCGTCATGCGCATGCTCTCCGCCGAGGCCCGGATTCGGCTGGCCGACATGCGCGGTGGCCGCATGGGCGACGACGACTGGACCAAGCTGGCCCGCAGGATGAGCGAGATCAGCGAGGCGCCGCTGTTCGTCGACGACTCCCCGAACATGACGATGATGGAGATCAGGGCGAAGGCCCGCCGCCTCAAGCAGCGCCACGACCTGCGGCTCGTGGTGGTGGACTACCTGCAGCTGATGTCCTCGGGCAAGCGGGTGGAGTCCCGCCAGCAGGAGGTCTCGGAGTTCTCCCGCCAGCTCAAGCTGCTCGCCAAGGAGCTGGAAGTCCCGGTCATCGCCATCAGCCAGCTGAACCGCGGCCCCGAACAGCGCACCGACAAGCGCCCGATGCTCTCCGACCTGCGTGAGTCCGGCTCCCTGGAGCAGGACGCCGACATCGTCCTGCTCATCAACCGCCCCGACGCCTGGGAGCGCGACGACCCCCGCGCGGGCGAGGCCGACCTCATCCTCGCCAAGCACCGCGCCGGCCCCACAGCCACCGTCGTCGTCGCCCACCAACTCCACTACAGCCGCTTCGCCGACCTGGCCCAGGGGTGACAAAAGGGTCGAGGCCCGACCAGCCAGTGGTCGGGCCTCGATCGTCGCTTCGGAATCGACGTGCCGGTCGGTCCGACGCCGCTGATCCCCCCACAGCGGCCTGCGGCACCGACCAGCAGCGTCCATCCGACGCGACGCCATGCGACGCCGCGCTTTGCGCTGCGCGCGTCCGCTGGGTGATCTTCCGGCGCTGGGAGTCTCCTCCCGCGCCATGCGGAGCGTCATTCATCTCAGCTAAGAAGACGACTCCACCAGTAAACTGAAAACGAAGCGGGCCGTCAACAGGGGTGGAAGCGGAACCTCCACCCGAGCCGGTGCGGGCGCTACGCTGAGCGCCATGTCCGGGGGCGTGGGAGGGCTGGCCGCGCGGGTCGATCACCTGTTCCGCACGGTGCGGCCCGCCGACGGCCGCGAGTACACCTTCGAAGAGGTCGCCGAGGCCATCAGGGCCAGGGGTGGGCCGACGATCTCGGCGACCTACGTGTGGCAGTTGCGCAAGGGGCAGCGGGACAACCCGACGAAGCGCCACTTGGAGGCGCTGGCCGGGTTCTTCGGCGTGCCGCCCGCGTACTTCTTCGATGACGCCGAGGCCGCGCGGATCGACGCGGAACTGGCCCTGCTGAACGCCTTCCGGAACACGCCGGTGCGGCAGATCGCGTTGCGGGCCACCGGGTTGTCCGCGAAAAGCCTGGCCACCATCGCCGACATGGTCGAGCGGGTGCGGGAGCTGGAGGGCCTGCCCGAGTCGGACGGCGGTCGGTGAGCCTGCGCAAGCGGTTGCGAGGGCTGGAGATTCCCGTGCCGTTCGACCTCGGCGCGCTGACCGAGCGGATCGCCGCGCGGCGCGGGCGGCCGATCCGGCTGGTGCCGATGGCGGGGCTCACCGGCGTGTGCGGGCTGTGGATCGCCACCGAGACCGTCGACCTGGTCTTCTACGAACAGGACACCACTCCGCCGCACCGCGAGCACATCGTCCTGCACGAGCTGGCACACGTGCTGTGCGACCACTACCCGGTCTCGCTCAGCCTGGCCGAGCAGGCCATGACGCTGCTGCCCAGCCTTGATCCCGCGCTGGTGCAACGGGTGCTGGGCCGCGCGGGGTACTCGACGGAGGAGGAGCGCGAGGCGGAGATGCTGGCCTCGCTGATCCGCCAGCGCGCCCGCACCGACGCGACCCTGACCGACCGGCTGCGCAACGCCTTCGACGGCTTCCATGGGTGAGCTGCTCGTCCGCTACGTCCCGCCGGGCATCGCCTGGCTGCTGCTGTTCGGCAGGCGTGGGAGTGGCGGCGTGCTCCGCTGGCTGCTGCTGGGCCTCGCCCTCTCCCTGACCGCGCTGACCCCGGCGGGCCACGCGGCGATCACCTGGCTGAGCGGGTCGGTCAACCTGGCCAGGCTCGTGGGGCACGCGGGCATGGTGCTCGTGGCGTGGTCGGCCCAGGACCTCCTCGCCCAGCTGAACGGCCTGCCCCGCAGCCGCTGGAACCTGTGGTGGGCGACGGGCATGTTCGCGGTGATGTGCCTCCTCTACGCGCTGACCCCGGACCTGTGGCCGCACTCGCCGTGGGTGTTCGAGTACTGGGTCGTCTACCTGCTGACGCTGACGCCCGCGTTCGGCAACGTGATCCGCCTCTGCCTGCGCTACGCCCGCGTCACGGCGGATCGCGCGCTGCGGATCGGCCTGCGCCTGATCGTGCTCGGCACCGCGCTGGCCTTGGCCTACCTCGTGAACAGGGTCGTGCGCACGGCGTCCGGCCGGTTCGGGTTCGACTACGAGCTGGGGCACCTGTTCGTGGTCAGCGCGGTGGCGCCCAACACCGCGCACCTCCTCGTGCTGCTCGGCGTCGCCGTCCCCGCGGTGGCGGGCTGGTGGCGCCGATACCGGCGGTACCGGCGGCTGGGCCCGCTCTGGCAGGCGCTGTACGAGGCGGACCCGGCCATCGCGCTGACCCAGCGGATCGGGTTCTGGAACATGCGCCTGCGCCTGTACCGGCGGGTGATCGAGATTCGGGACGGCCTGCTCGACCTCCAGCCCTACCGGGACGAGGACGTCGCCGCCACGGCCAGGGCGGGCGGCGCGGACGAGATAGCGGTCGAAGCCGCGGTGATCGCCGCGGCGATCACCGCGCGCGCCGAGACCGCATCGCCCGCCCGGCCGGGGAAACCCGGCCCCGGTGGGCTCGACCTCGACAGCGACACCCTGTACCTGTGCGAGGTCGCGGACGCCTTCCGTCTCCGACATCCTCACTGAAACTTCTCGACAAAAGGCGCGGACCCCAGCGGGTCCGCGCCTTTTTCGCGTGAGGTCAGGCGGCGGGCATCTTGTCGATGAAGCCGTAGACGCCCGAGAAGCGGCCGTCCTGGACGACGACGACGTCGAAGCCCTCGACGACGGACTCGCCGCCGCCGACCGGGACGAGCTGCCAGCGGAAGCGGGCGGTGTTGTGGTGGGCGTCGACCTCGCCGAGGAGGGTGATGTCGTGGCCTGCGAACTGGGCCAGGGCGGCGCCGATGCCCGCGTTGATGGCCTCAGGTCCCTGGACGTCCATCAGCGGGTCGACGTAGACGCCGTCGGCGGTCCACAGGTCGGCGATGATGGCCTGGCGGGCGTCGGCGTCGGGGGTGTTCCACACCTGGAGGTAGCGGTCGACGAGTTCCTTGAGGTCGCTCACGCGAATTCCCCTTCATAGAGAGCTGGTGGAGTCCGTCGCGGCCGGCAACGAGTCCACCTTGCCGGCACACCGCGCGCCGAGTCGATCACGCGTCAGGTCGGGGTCAGGGCCGCGTCAGGGAATATCGCCGGGGCACGGGGCGTCGGATAGATTGTTTAATATTCAAGGGAGTAGCCCGATGCAGCCCGTGCTCTACCTCAGCCACGGCGCGCCGCCGCTGGCCGACGACCGCGCCTGGACCGCGCAGCTGGCCGCGTGGTCGGCGGACCTGCCCCGGCCCACGGCGATCCTGGTCGTCTCCGCGCACTGGGAGGCCGCGCCGGTCCTGCTGGGCGCGACCGGGACCGTGCCGCTGACCTACGACTTCTGGGGCTTCCCGGAGAAGTACTACCGCGTCACCTACCCGGCTCCCGGCGCCCCCGAGCTGGCCGCCAAGGTCCGCGCGCTCATCAAGAACACCGCCGACGATCCCGGGCGCGGCCTCGACCACGGCGCCTACGTGCCGCTGGTCGAGATGTTCCCTGACGCCGACGTCCCGGTCCTGCAGATCTCCATGCCCACGCTGGACCCCGGGGAACTGATCGCCCTCGGCGCCCGGCTCAAGCCCCTGCGCGAGGAGGGCGTGCTGATCATCGGCAGCGGCTTCTTCACCCACAACCTCTCCGGCATGGGCGCCGCCCGCCCCGGCAGCGCCCCGCCCGCCTGGTCGAGCGAGTTCGACGACTGGGGCAACCGGGCCCTGAGCGGGGGCGACCTCGACGCCCTCGTCGACTTCCAGCGCAAGGCCCCCGCCGCGGCGCTCGCGCACCCCCGCACCGAGCACTTCGCGCCGCTGTTCGTCGCGCTCGGCGCCGCCGGGGGTGAGCAGGGGCACAGCGTGATCGACGGCTTCTGGTACGGCCTGGCCAAGCGCTCCTGGCAGTTCGGGTAACCCGCCGCGAAATACCGCGGACAGCAAACAGGCCCGGGAGCACTCCCGGGCCTGTCCACTGTGGATCGGTGGTCAGCCGATCCGGCCGACCAGCCCGCTCAGCCGCGACCGCGTGTCGGCCAGGGAGGAGCCGTCGGCGGTCGGGAGGGCGAACCGGGAGTCCAGGTCCGACAGCGCGGGGGTCCGGACCGGGAACCGGTCCACCGCGGGGGTCTCGACGAGGGTGCCGGAGAAGGAGCCCTCGACGTTCTCCAGACCCGAGACGCCGGTCAGGCCGGGCATGACCGGAGCGGCGTCGCGGGGGGTGGGCACGTCCGCGCCGAGCAGGCCAGCGGCCATCCCGGTGACGGTGCGGATGGTGATGTCGTCCAGGCCCTGCAGGGCGGTGGTCCCGCCGGTCAGGCTGCCCATCGGGCTGAGGCCCTTGGCGCCGTCCAGCTGGCCCGAGGCGGGCTCACCGGAGCGGGACAGGCCACCCAGCGCGCTCTGGCCCACCACGTCGCGGACCACCTTCTTGGCCGCGTCGCTGACCCCGCGGGCGGGCAGCTCGTCCGCCACGGTCCGGGTGGGGTCGACGGAGCGGGTCAGGCCGCCGGTCAGCCCACCCAGCGGGCCGCCGCCGGTCAGGCCGCCCAGGGCGTCGCCACCGGTCACGCCACCGAGCAGGTCGCCACCAGTCACGGCGCCCAGCGGACCACCCTGGCCACCGACCAGGTTGCCCACCAGGCCCGTGATGGGGTCTTCGGAGCGGGTCAGGCCACCGGTCAGACCGCCCAGCGGGCCGCCGCCGGTCACGCCACCCAGCAGGTCGCCGCCGAGCAGGTCGCCGCCGGTCACGCTGCCCAGCGGACCACCCTGGCCACCGACCAGGTTGCCCACCAAGCCGGTGATGGGGTCCTCAGAGCGGGTCAGGCCACCGCCGGTCACGCTGCCCAGCGGGTTCCCGCCGGTCACGCCACCGAGCAGGTCCCCGCCGGTCACGGCGCCCAGCGGACCACCCTGGCCACCGACCAGGTTGCCCAGCACGTCCGTGATGGGGTCCGCAGAGCGGGTCAGACCACCGGTGACGCCACCCAGCGGGTTCCTGCCGCTCGCGCCATCCAGCAGGTCGCCGCCGGTCACGGCGCCCGCCGGGGTGCCCGCGGTCACGCCGCCCAGCAGACCCGTGATCGGGTCATCGGAGCGGGTCACGCCACCGGTCACGCCACTCAGCGGGTTCCCACCGGTCACGCCACCCAGCAGGTCGCCATCGGTCACGCCGCCGAGCAGGTCGCCGCCCGTCAGGGCACCCACCGGGGTGCCCGCGGTCATGCCGCCCAGCAAGCCCGTGATCGGGTCCTCAGAGCGGGTCAGGCCGCCGGTCACGCCACTCAGCGGGTTCCCACCGGTCAGACCGCCCAGCAGGTCGCCGCCGGTCAGCGCACCCACCGGGCTGCCACCGGTCACGCCACCCAGCAGGTCGCCGCCGGTCACGCCGCCCAGCAGACCCGTGATCGGGTCCTCGGAGCGGGTTACGCCGCCGGTCAGGGCGCCCAGCGGGTTCCCGCCGGTCAGGCCACCCAGGGGGTTGCTGCCGCCGGTCACGCCGCCCAGCAGGGTGCCGCCGGTCAGGGCGCCCACGGGGGTGCCCGCGGTCACGCCGCCCAGCAGGCCCGTGATCGGGTCGCCCGCGCGGGCCTGGCCGCCGGTCAGCGCGAACGGCCTGGGCAGCGCCAGGCTTCCCGGCTTCGGCAGGGTGGGCAGCTCGGTGGCTTCGAGCACCTTGGTCTCCGGCACCTCGATGGTCGGCTCCCGCTCGCCGACGGTGACGTCGTTGGCGTGCACGCCGCTGGTCATGGCGTCGGCCACGACCGCGACCGGCACGTCGTAGACCGGCGCGTCCGCGCCGACCGGGGTGGCGACGTCCATGCCGTTGAGGCGGCCGCCCGCGCCGCTGGTGGTGCCGACGCCACCGGCGCTGCCGGTGGTGATGTTGTCGGAAACGCCCGCGGAGTCGGCCGCGACGGCCGCCACGCCGTCGCCGTGGCCCTGGGCCATGGCGGCGACCGGGCTGTCGACCAGGTTGCCCGACAGCGTCCCGTGGTCGCCGTTGGTGCTCAGGTCCCCGCCGGAGGTGCCGTGGGTGGAGCTGGTGGCCGCGCCGCTGGCGTCGCCCGCCGCTCCCGAGACGGCCGGGCCGAAGGTCTGCCCGATCGGCAGCGCCTGGGCGCCGACGACGTTGCCGGACGCGGTGCCGAACCTGCCGCTGGTGGCGCCGTCGCCGCCCGCGGCGGTCGCGGTGGCGTTGTCGGCCACGGCGACGTTGTCACCGGCCGCGGCGCCCGCGACGCCGAAGCCCTGCGCGGTCGAGGCGACCGGGACGGTGACCAGGTTGCCGGAGGCCCTGCCGTCGGCGCCGTCGGTCAGCGCGTGGCCGCCCGCGGCGGACGAGGTGGCGTTGACCCCGTTGTGCTTGCCGTTGCCCGCGGCCGTGGCGCCGGAGCCGAACAGCTGCGTCGGCGCCGCGACCGGGACCTGCCCGACGTTGCCCGATCCGGTGCCCATCGTGCCCTTGGCCCGCGATGGGCCGCCCGCGGTGACGTCGGTCGTGCCGTCCATTTCGGACTCGACGGTGGCGCCGACGCCCGCGCCGTTGCTGAAGCTCTGCACCGGCCCGGCGACCGGGACGGTGACCAGGTTGGCCGCGCCGAGCGCGGCGTCGTCGTCGGTGCTGTTGGCGCCGCCCGCGGTGGCGACCTTGTCCTGCGCGATCACGGTCTCGGCGTCGCCGAGCGCTCCCGCCGTGGTGCCGAGGCCCGCGACCGGGACGGCGACGGGCGCCGAGCCGTGGTTGCCGCCCACGATGGAGTCCGAGCCGGTGGTGCCGGTGGCGCCGCCCGCGTGGGTGGTGGAGGTGTTGTCGCACACGACGTCGGTCTTGCCCAGGCCGCCGGTGGCATTGCCGCACAGGTCGACCGGGCCGGAGACCGGGACGGTGCCGGTGGAGCCGGAGAGCACGCTGTCGTGGCCGCGGGTGTGGCCGTCGCCGCCCGCGTCGGAGCCGACCTCGTTGACCGCGGTGACATCGCAGTTGCCCGCCACCGCGCCGCAGTTGCCCTGCCCCTGGGCGGGCAGCGCGACCGGCCCGGAGGCGATGGCGCCGGAGAGCACCGACGCGTCGCCGAAGGTGCGGGTGCCGCCGCCCGCGCCCGCGTCGGCCGTGGTGACGCACTGCGAGTCGACGTTGCCGCCGCCCCCGACGCCGTTGCAGTCCAGCGCGATCGGGCCGGACACCGCGGGCTGCGCGGCGTTGCCGGACATGGTGGCGCCGTGGCCGCCGTCGGTCTCGATGTAGGACGGCACGCCGTACAGGTCGGGCCGCTCGTCGCCCGCCTGCGCGGTGGTGTCGGCCGAGGACCGCGTGTCGGCGATGCCGAGCACGGCCGCGGAGTTGCCGGAGCCGCGCACCGGGACGGCGACGGGGGCGCCGCCCCCGTTGCCCGACAGCACGCCGTCGTCGCCGCCGTTCTCGATGGTGCCGCCGGAAGTGGCGCTCGAGGACGCCTCGGAAGCGGTGTTGGCGATGCCCGCCGCCGCGAGGCCGTTGCCGCTCAGCTCGACCGGGGTCGCGCCGTGCCCGGCCATGACGTTGCCGGAGAACACGCCCTTGTCGCCGTTGGTGGCGATGTCGCCGTCGGCCGCGGCGCTCTGCTCGGAGGAGTTGGCCGTGGTGGCCGAGCCGCCCGCGGCGACGGCGTTGCCGCTGACGTCGATGGGCAGGCCGTAGGCCAGGTGGACGGCGTTGCCCGCCAGGGCCTTGTCGCTGCCGTCGGTGTACATGTCGTGGGTGTGGGCGGCGTGCTGGCTGGAGCTGTCGGCCACGGTGACGTCGTCGCCGAGGGCCACGGCGTTGCCGGTGACCTTCACCGGGGCGACGACGTTGCCCGCGGCCTTGTTGCCGCGCAGCACGTCGTTCTCGTCGGCGGCCGCCTTCGCCACCTTCTCGGTGACCTTCTTGGCCGCCGGGACCCTCGGGGTCACCGCGGCGGGGGTCACCGCGATCTGGCGGTCCACCGCGGGCAGGTGCCGCTTGCCCTGCGGGGTGGCGATCACGTTCTCGCCGACCTTGACGGGAACCTGCACGCTCGCGTCCAGCGGCGAGGGTGGCGTGTCCGGGTGGATGTTGTCGTCGGCCGCCGCGATGCCGGTGCCCAGCATCAACAGGCCACCCGTGACCAGCGCGGTCTGGATACCGCGCTTCGCCCAGGTTTGCATTCTGGTGTTCTCCTTCAGTGGTTTCCGCGTTGCGCGGGATGTGGGCGGTTGGCCGCGGAATAGGCGCGGCCGAATATCACGCCCTGATCAGGGAGTGCGGGAATGCCCGCGGCGGGAATGCGCGGCCTGGGGCAGGTGTGGGGTCCACGCGCCTGCCTTGCCGGGCGCTGTCACAGCGCCCGCGGCCGCGCGGGAATTCAGTCGGGGGTGACGCCGGGCTGCGCGTCGACGGTCGCGGGCACGTCGACCCGGGCGGCGTGCGGGGTGCGCACGACGGCGGGCTCGGTGGCCGCGGGGACCGTGGACAGCAGGCCGGAGTGCGGCGCGTCCCCGGCGCCCGTCCCCGAGTGCCCCGAGGGGGCGGGGGCGGGCACGGACAGCGGCGCCAAGGGGCGGGGGCCGCTGGGCAGCACGGGAGCCTGCGACGAGGTCTCCGGCGGGCCGCGCTTGGTGATGGTGTCCGCGTCGGCGGAGGAGAGCGCCGACGCGACGGGCTCGCCGTGCCGCTGCGCTTCGGCAGCGGACACGGCGACCGGCCGCTCGATTTCCGGCGCGACGGCGTGGGGGCCGTCCGCCGCGGCGGAGTCGGGCAGCGGGGAAAGGTCGGGGAGGAGGGGCAGCGGGGTGTCCACCTGCTGCCCGGGCGTGGTGTGGCTGAGCTTCTGAGCCACCTCGCGGACGGCGGAGTTGGCGCCGTCCTCGATCACCGGGTCGACGGGGGAGCGCAGCACGTGCGCCACGTCGCCGACGAGATCGGCGACCGCGGCCGTGCCCTCGGTCAGGACCGGGTACGACGTGGGCGCGGCCTCGATGGCCACGCCGAGGTCCCGGGGGAGACCGGCGCCCGCGTCGGCCGCCGCGGTGCCCGCGGAGACCGCCCAGGCCGCTGCGGCGCCGCCGAGGACCAGCAGCGCACGGCTGAGCAGGCGCCGGGTGGCGGTCCGCTCGCGTCGCACTGGGTCCACGGTGGAATTCCGTCGCTTTCATTTCAGCCTGGCCGCACGGTGATTACCGCGCAAGGCAGACACTTTCATCCCACGAGCCCGTTATGCACGGGTGATTGGCGATGGCCACCTGATCGTGTGACAAACCGAGCGTGTTTTCACGGATCACGGTCAGCAAAGGGCGCAGGTGGACCGCGAGGCTAGTTCCGCTTGAGCACGCGGGTGGCGCCCGCGGCGGCGGTGGTGGCCAGAATCCAGCCGACGGCGATCAGCCCGCCGGAGATCCACTGCGACGGGCCGACCATCCGCCACTTGTTGTCCTGCCCCAGATCGATGATGGGCAGCAGCAGGTCGGTGGCCAGCAGCGGCGGGTTCCACACCGGGTTCTGGTCGGCGTCCAGGCGCTCCATCACGTTGTCGGCGAACCAGACCGTGCCGACGATCCAGAACAGCGCCAGCCACACCATGGCCAGCCAGGGCCGGTAGCCGAAGCCGACGGTGACGTGCTGCAGCTTGCCCCAGATCCGGCCCGCGAGGTGCAGCTCGGCGTAGCGGCGGCGCTGGCGCTCCATCAGGACCCGCTGCGCCAGTTCCTCGTCGCCACCGGCGGAGTAGACCGCGGCGAGCTGTTCGTAGGGCCCCGGCGCGAAGTCCGGCTGCACCGCGCGCAGCCAGGCCAGCCGGGTGCGCACCGGCACCTCGGGCTGGGCGGCGATGGCCTCGAAGGCGAAGTCCTCCACGTCCACCCCGCCGACGGCCTCCCACAGCGCCGGGCCGTCGATGACGGAGACGACCTTGGCGCGGGTGAGGATCACCGATCCGCGCGGCGGGAAGCGCGGCGGGAACACCAGCACCAGCTCCTGGGCGGAGAGGCCGTACGCCGAGAGCGCCTTGTCGGTGCGCGGGTGGGCGGGATGGGTGCGCCCGCCCAGGCGCGCGCCGTGGAAGCTGGCCATCTTGCCGACCTCGACCAGCCGCACCCGCACCCCGCCGACGGCCACGAACCCACGGCTGCACAGCAGGTCCTTGCCGATGGTCGCCACGCGCGCGTCCAGCGATGGCTTGACGGTGCCGTTGGGCCGCAGCCGGGGTTTGCGCAGCCGCGCGCCGGAACAGTCCAAACTGGACCCGATGTGGGCGTTCTGCAGCCGCACCGACCCGCTGACCCTGACCTTGCGCAGGAACAGCGTGCCGCCCACGGTGAGCCGGTCGGCGAACAGCACGTCGATGGCCGGGCCGTAGAGCCGCGCCCGCGACAGGCTGGCGCTGCCGTGCACCGTCGCGTCGACCAGCCGGACCTGCCCGTAGGCCCGCAGCGCGCCGTGCGGGTCGCCGTCGGAGTCGCGCCCGCGCCAGTCGCCGCGGGCCTCGACGTCGCCGCCGACCTCGACGCCGTCGGCCAGCAGCGCCACCGGGACCCGCTCGACGGCCCGCGCCGCCTGGAACGCGGCGGACATCTCCCGCACCACCGACGGCCTGCCGATGCGCGCGCCGGAGAGCAGCAGGTGGCCGCCGATGCGGGCGCCGCGCAGCGCGACCGAGCCGCGCGCGGTGAACCCGGCGTCGAGCTTGACGTCGCCGTCGACCCGCAGCCGGTCGCCGTCGAGGACGGTGTGGTCCTCCGCGATGCCGTGCGGCAGGACCAGCACCGCGCCCTCGTCGGCGCCGTCGTGCATGGTGGCCCCGGAGAACACCGCGTCACCGCCGATGCGCGCCCCGCTGAGCCGCACCACGCCCGCGGAGTCGAACCCCTGGCGCTGGAGGCTGTCGCAGAACAGGTTGCCCTCCACGACCATCCCGGTCGCCTCCAGCGCGTCGCCCTTCGGGTTCGAGAGCGCGGCGCCGGTGAGGTGCACGCTGCCGCCGATGTGCGCCCCGCGCAGCCGCACCTCGCCCTCGGCGCGCAGCGCGGTCGCCTGGATCGAGCCCGCCACCCGCAGCCGCGCGCCCAGCAGCGCGCCCGCGCGGGGGTGGCTGATCGTCGCCCCGGCCATCCGCAGCGTGCCGTCGATGGTGGCGTCGGTGAGGTCGAGCACACCCTCGCAGGTGAACCCGGCCTCCAGGAGCAGGTCGCTGGCCACGCGCAGGTTCCGCGCGCGCAGGCCGGGCGCCCGGCAGCCGCGCATGTTCAGCGACACCAGCCGGGCCATGCGCAGCACGGGTGTGCGCTCGAACACACAGTCCCGCAGGGTGATCACGTGGCCGACGGTGCGGCCTTCGAGGTCGAAGCGCCCGGTGATCCTGGCCCGGTCCAGCCGCAGCGCGGGCATCGCGCCCTCGCCGAGGGGGTAGGCGCCGCTGAGCAGCCCGGCCAGCACCGGGCCGCGGACCGCGCGCCCGCCGAGGTCGAGCCGGAAGCCGGTGCCGAAGGCGTCGAGCACCTCGTGCTCGGTCTCGGTCAGGCCGGCCAGGGGTACGTAGGACACGTACTCGGACACGCGCCCATGAGATCAGAGAAATCGTCGCGTCCGCGGCGTTTCGGCAGATACCGTGACCAGCGATGAACAGGAACCGCGTCGCGGGTCGCAAGCACGCCCCGAAGACGCCGCTGGCCGACGTCACCCCACTCGTTCCCCAGGGTCTGCGCGTCGGTGGCGCGCTCGCCTGGCGCTTCCTCATGGTCATCGGCGCGCTGTACGTGGTGATCTGGCTGCTGGGCTACTTCGCCCACGTGGTCATCCCGATCGCCATCGCGCTGCTGCTGGCCGCGCTGATGGCCCCCGGCGTCCACAAGCTCGTGGAGATGCGGGTGCCGCGCGGGCTGGCCACCGCCGTGGTGATGGTCGGCGGGATCGCGGTGGTCGGCGGCGTGCTGACGTTCGTGATCACCGAGTTCACCACCGGCCTGCCGGACCTGCAGCGCCAGGTCAACGAGAGCCTGGAGACGATCAGGGACTGGCTGGCCACCGGGCCGCTGCACCTGCGCCAGGACCAGATCCAGGCGTACATCAACACCGTCATCGACACGCTCAAGGACAACCAGTCGGCGATCACCTCCGGGGCGATCACGACCGCGGCGACCATCGGCGAGGTCCTGACCGGCCTGCTGCTGACCGTGTTCGTCCTGATCTTCTTCCTCTACGACGGCCCCGGCATCTGGCGGTTCGTGGTGCGCGGGGTGCCCCAGCAGGTGCGCGACCGGGTCGACGTGGCCGGGCGGCGCGGGTTCTCCTCGCTGGTCAGCTACGTGCGGGCCACCGCGGCGGTGGCGATCTTCGACGCCGTGGGCATCGGCATCGGGCTCTGGATCGTCGGGGTGCCGCTGTTCGTGCCGCTGGCCGCGCTGGTGTTCCTCACCGCGTTCATCCCGATCATCGGCGCGCTGCTCGCGGGCACCATCGCGGTGCTGGTGGCGCTGGTGGCCAACAGCTTCGTCGCGGCGCTGGTGGTGCTGGCCGTCGTGATCGGCGTCATGCAGATCGAGAGCCACGTGCTGCAGCCGTGGCTGCTGGGCCGGGCGGTGAAGCTGCACCCGCTGGCGGTCGTGCTCGCCATCGGTGTCGGGCTGGTGGCCGCCGGGATCGCCGGGGCGCTGCTGTCGGTGCCGCTGCTGGCCGTGCTCAACGCGGGCGTGCGGTCGCTGGTGGCCCACGAGGAGCCCGAGCCGGACGCGGTCGACGTGCTCGACGACACCGGGTCGGTGCCGGGCGAGGCCGATGGCACCCCGCCCTGGGGAGACCGCAAGACGTGAGCCGCAAGGACCCCACGACACCGCTGTGGCGGGCCGCGGTCCTGCTGCGGGTCATCACCCTGGTCTTCGCCGCGGGCGTCGTCGGGCTCCACCACGGCGAGTACGCCGACGTCGCGGTGGCGTGGCTGGCGGTCGGGCTGATGGCGGCGTGGACGGCGGTGACGGCGGTCCACTACCTGCGGTCCTCGCCCTCGGCGTGGTTCACCGGGCTGGACCTGGCGGTGTGCTGCGCGATCATGTCGCTGTCGCCGCTGGCCCTGACCGAGGCGCAGCTGAGGGTGCACGCGGTGCCGCTGGTGACCACGGTGTGGGTGACCGCGGTGGTGGCTGTCGGCGCTGTCCGGGGCGGGACGGTCGGGGGGACGGCGTTCGGCGCGGTCGTCGGGCTGTTCAACTACGGGCTGCGCGGCTACGTCGACACGGACCTGACCCGGGACATGGTGCTGCTCGTCGCGATCGGGTTCGTGCTGGGTCTGGCGGCCACGACGTCGCGGCGCTCCGCCGAGCGGCTGGAGCGCGCGCTGCGCGTCGAGGCGGCCACCGCGGAGCGCGAGCGGCTGGCCCGCTCCATCCACGACGGGGTGCTGCAGGTGCTGGCCCGGGTGCGCAAGCGCGGGCGGGAACTGGGCGGGGAGGCCGCGGAACTGGCGGAGCTGGCGGGCAGGCAGGAGGTGGCGCTGCGCGCGCTGGTCGCCGCCGCGCCGCTGGACTCGGGGGCGGACGAGGTCGACCTGCGCGGGCTGCTGCAGGTGCTGGCGACCGACCGCGCGCAGGTCTCGGTGCCCGCGACGCCGGTCGTGGTCGACGGCCGGACGGCGGGCGAGCTGGGCAACCTCGTCCGGGAGGCGCTGGCCAACGTCGAGCGGCACGCGGGCCCGGCGGCGCGGGCGTGGGTGCTGCTGGAGGACCTGGGCGCCGAGGTGGTGCTGAGCATCCGCGACGACGGCGTCGGCATCGCGGGCGGGCGGCTGCGCACGGCGGCGGCCGAGGGCAGGCTGGGCGTGGCCAAGTCGATCAAGGGGCGGGTGGCCGACCTGGGCGGGACCGTCACCCTGGACACCGCGCCCGCGGAGGGAACCGAGTGGGAGGTGCGGATTCCGCGCCGGAACGGGAAGCGGGGCAGCAGGTGAGCATCACCGTCATGGTCGTCGACGACCACCCGATGTGGCGCGACGGCGTCGCCAGGGACCTGGCCGAGCGCGGGTTCGACGTGCGCGCGACGGCATCCGGGGCGGCGCAGGCGGTGCGGATCGCGGGGACGGTGCGCCCGCAGGTGGTGCTGATGGACCTGAACCTGGCGGGGGAGTCCGGGGTGCGGGCGATCGCGCGGATCACCGCCGAGGCGCCGGAGGTGCGGGTGCTGGTGCTCTCGGCCAGCGGGGAGCACAGCGACGTGCTGGAGGCGGTGAAGGCGGGGGCGTCGGGGTACCTGGTCAAGTCGGCCTCGGCGGAGGAGCTGGTCGACGCGGTCCGCAGGACGGCGGCGGGGGACGCGGTGTTCACCCCCGGGCTGGCCGGGTTGGTGCTGGGCGAGTACCGGCGGATGGCGGCGGGCCCGGCGGACAACGGCCCCCGGCTGACCGACCGCGAGACCGAGGTTTTGCGCCTGGTCGCCAAGGGCCTCAGCGCCCGCAAGATCGCCGAGCGCCTGGTGCTCTCCCACCGCACCGTGGAGAACCACGTGCAGTCGACGCTGCGCAAGCTCCAGCTCCACAACCGCGTCGAACTGGCCCGCTACGCCATCGAACACGGCCTCGACGACGACCCGGAGCAGTAGTCTCGGGGTATGCACCCAGCTCCGATCAACCCCCGCGACCTGCGCGTGTCGGACGCCGAGCGCGAACACGTGGTCAACGTGCTGCAGAAGGCCATCGGCCGGGGCCTGCTGGACCTCGACGAGTTCACCCGCCGCACCGACCTGGCACTGGCGTCGCGCACCCGGGCGGAGCTGAACGCGGTCCTGGTGGACCTCCCGGGCGTCGCGCATCCGGACTCCGGTCAGCCCCCGGGCAAGCCGGTGGAGTTCCGCAACACGATGTCCTCCACCAAGCGCGACGGCCGCTGGGTCGTGCCCCAGTCGATCTCCGTCTACAACCGCATGGGCTCGACGTACCTCGACTTCACCGAGGCCGTGATCGACCACGCCCAGGTCCACGTCGAGGTCGACCTCGCGGGCGGTTCGATGGACCTGCTGCTGCCGGACAACGCCACGGTGGAGGCCGACGAGGTCAACGTCATCGCGGGCAGCGTCACGAACAAGGCCCACGGCGGACCGGGCCACCCCAAGTTCATCGTGACGGGCTCGGTGACAGCGGGCTCCCTGACCCTGCGGAAGCCGAAGTACGTGCGCATCGGCAACATGGTGGTCCGCAGGCCCTGGAAGGTCACCTGGGAGAGCTAGCCAGGAAGTCCTTCCACGAGGTGGTCGGAAAAGTCAGCAGGGGACCGGGAACGTTCTTCGAGTCCCGCACGCCGACGGTATCTGCGAAGGCCACCTCGACACAGTTGCCATCAGTGCTGCTGAAGCTGCTCTTGCGCCAGCTGGTTGCCATAACCGCTACTCCTTGCCTGATGTGTTTAGCTGCTCCGCCACTCGTGCGATGAGCCGGGCCGAGTCCGCTGGCGACAACGCCGATTTGGCGATCTTACGCAGCGCGAGGCGCGTTCGACGGATCGCCGGTTCCTCTCCTAGAAACGCGCTCGTTCCGCGCCCCTCGGCATAGACAAGGCTCGTGCCGTCTCGCAGGTCATAGAGAACCGACGGTCCTTCCAAACCTGGCGTCACCCCGGCCGAGAACGGGAGTATCTGGACCGTCACGTTCTCGCGGCGCGCGCAATTCAGCAAGTGGTGCAACTGGTCCGCCATCACTCGCGGACCGCCGATCGACCTGTGCAGCACGGCTTCGTCCATGATCAGCGAGATCGCCGGGGCTGGGCGGGTGGACAGAATCCGCGTCCTCCCCATCCGAGCCGCGACCAGCTTCTGCACCAATGCCTCAGGCGGGGTGTCCCAAGACGCGCCGCGCAGAATCTCGGCCGTGTATTCCGGTGTCTGCACAAGACCAGGAGCCAGCATCGTCTCGAAGTTGATGATGCTCGCCGCTCTCGACTCGAGGTCAGCCACCTCGGTCCACGACTTTGGCAGGTCCTTCGGCAGAGCCGTCCCCACGATTTGCCACCAGTTGGGTTCGTGGCAATTGCGGACCATCTCCAGGAGTTCCAGTCTGCGCTGTTGTGGAACCCGGTAGAGGCCCAGCAGGGCCGACACGTCGTCCGCGTGGAGTCCGCGCTCCCTGGTCTCCATCCGGCTGACCTTGGCCACCGACACATCCAGTGCCTCAGCCACCGCCTTGCAGGTGAGGCCCGCCTTCCTCCGCCACTCCCGCAGCTCCGCCGACACCCGCCGCTGGCGGACCGACACTCCACTCCGTTCACCCATGACTTTGTTATCGGCTGTCTCCACGGTGGAACCAAACCCCCCGCTGTTTGCACCCCGCTCAGGAGCCGGGTGATCGTTCCCCCATGGAGAAAACCTGGACCATCTCGGGCGTCTGCGGTCGGTGGCAGCTAACGGTGAGCGTCGTGCCGGAGGAGGACACCGAGTTCACCGCCGATCCTCGGGACGTCGCCGCCGAGGTGGATGGGTTGAAGCCGCACTTCTACTCCATCGTCAACCTGCTGGAGGCCAAGGCCGTCTCGGAACCGGCCGAGGGGCTGCGGCGTTGAGCAGGCATGGGGTGGTTGTGGTCGATGACGCTTCCCGGACTGGTCCTCCTCCTGGTGGTGGTGGCCGCCGTGGAGGCGTTCGCGAAGCGGGGGCGGCGGGGGGCGGATGGGCTGCCGGTCTCGGCTGCCGGGCTGGAGGACTTCGCCGGGGTCTTCCAGGCCAACAAGCTCATCGAGCGGGACCACAAGGCGCACTCGCTGATGATGCGTGACGAGGTGGGGGACAACGCGCCGCCGCGGACGGTCGTCGACTTCTCCGCGGGCACGGTGCGCCTGGTGGTGCCGCCTGTAAAGGATCACTGAACAAGCACTGCAGAAACTTCGGATGGACCGCACAGCGCGGCGGGGCCAGACTCCGCGATGAGAACTCGTGGAGGACAGCGTGAAGGCTCTGGTCAAAGGCGCCCCGGGCCCCGGGCTCGAACTGGTCGACGTGCCCGACCCCCGACCCGGTCCCGGTGACGTGCTGCTGCGCGTGCTGCGCACCGGCATCTGCGGCACCGACCTGCACATCGACGCCTGGGACGAGTGGGCGGCGCGGACCATCCAGGCGCCGCTCGTGCTCGGGCACGAGTTCGTCGGCGAGGTGGTCGAGGTCGGCGCCGCGGTGACGCGGGTGAAACCCGGCGACCTGGTCAGCGGTGAGGGCCACATCGTGTGCGGCACCTGCCGCAACTGCCGGGCGGGCCGCCGCCACCTCTGCGCCAACACCATCGGGCTGGGCGTGCACGTCAACGGCGCCTTCGCCGAGTACGTCACCCTCCCCGAGCAGAACGCCTGGGTGCACAACCACCACGTCGACCTGGACGTCGCCGCGATCTTCGACCCGTTCGGCAACGCCGTGCACACCGCGCTGTCCTTCCCCGTCCTGGGGGAGGACGTGCTGATCACCGGCGCGGGCCCGATCGGGCTGATGGCCGCCGCGGTGGCCAAGCACGCGGGCGCGCGGAACGTGGTGATCACCGACATCAGCGACGCGCGGCTGGAGCTGGCGGCCAAGCTCGGGGTGGACGTGGCGCTCAACGTGGGTGAGGGGCCCATCGCCGACGTGTGCGGGCGCCTGGAGATGACCGAGGGCTTCGACGTCGGCATGGAGATGAGCGGGCAGCCCTCCGCCCTGCGCGAGATGATCTCCACCATGACCCACGGCGGGCGGATCGCGATGCTGGGCCTGCCCGCCCGCGAGATCGCCGTCGACTTCAGCACCGTCGTGCTCAAGATGCTGACCATCAAGGGCATCTACGGCCGGGAGATGTTCGAGACCTGGTACGCGATGTCGGTGCTGCTGCGCGCGGGCCTCGACCTCACCCCGGTGATCACCCACCGGTTCCACCACACCGAGCACGCCGCGGCCTTCGACACCGCCCGGGGCGGGCACTGCGGCAAGGTCATCATGGATTGGGAGAGCTGAATGTTCGGCGAGATGCGCGCGAACCTGCGCACCACCCTCGACGAGATCCGCGCCGCCGGGCTGTACAAGTCCGAGCGGGTGATCACCAGCCCGCAGCGCGCCGCGGTGACCGTCGGCGCCGATGAGCCGGTGCTGAACTTCTGCGCCAACAACTACCTCGGCCTGGCCGACCACCCGGCGCTGGTCCAGGCCGCGCAGTCAGCGCTGGACGAGTGGGGCTTCGGCATGGCCTCGGTGCGGTTCATCTGCGGCACGCAGGCCCCGCACAAGCAGCTGGAAGCGCGGCTGTCGCAGTTCCTCGGCACCGAGGACACCATCCTCTACAGCTCCTGCTTCGACGCCAACGGCGGCCTGTTCGAGACCCTGCTGACCGACCAGGACGCCGTCATCTCCGATGAGCTGAACCACGCGTCGATCATCGACGGCATCCGCCTGTCCAAGGCGCGGCGCCTGCGCTACCGCAACCGCGACATGGGCGAGCTGGAAGCGCGGCTGGTCGAGGCCGCCGACGCCCGCTACCGCCTCATCGCCACCGACGGCGTCTTCTCCATGGACGGCTACCTCGCCCCCCTCGACGAGATCTGCGACCTCGCCGAGCGCCACGACGCCCTGGTCATGGTGGACGACTCGCACGCGGTGGGCTTCATGGGCCCGACCGGCCGCGGCACCCCGGAGCACTTCGGCGTCGGCGACCGCGTCGACATCTACACCGGCACCCTCGGCAAGGCCCTCGGCGGCGCCAGCGGCGGCTACGTCTCCGCCCACGCCGAGATCGTGGAGGTCCTGCGCCAGCGCTCCCGGCCGTACCTGTTCTCCAACTCCCTGGCCCCGTCCATCACCGCGGCGAGCCTGGCCTGCCTGGACCTGCTCGACTCCTCCGCCGACCTGCTGACCCGGCTGCGCGAGAACAGCGCCCTGTTCCGCACCCGCATGACCGAGGCGGGCTTCGACCTCCTGCCCGGCGAGCACCCCATCATCCCGGTGATGATCGGCGACGCCGCCCGCGCCGCCCAGCTCGCCGACCTGCTGCTGGAGCAGGGCGTCTACGTCATCGGCTTCTCCTACCCGGTCGTCCCGCACGGCAAGGCCCGCATCCGCACCCAGATGTCCGCCGCCCACTCCACCGACGACGTCAACCGCGCTGTCGACGCCTTCATCACCGCCCGGGAGAAGCTGGGCTAGTACCGTCTGGCGTATGTCCGATGTGGTGGCTCAGCCGTGATCGACCCGCGCCGTCTGCGGGTGTTGCGGGCGCTGGCCGACCACGGGACGGTGACCGCGGCGGGCAAGGCGCTGCACCTGACCCCGTCCGCGGTGTCGCAGCAGTTGGCGGCGCTGGAGGGTGAGGCGGGGCAGGAGTTGCTGCGCCGCAAGGGGCGCCGGGTGTGGCTGACCGGGGCGGGGGAGATGCTGGTCGAGCACGCCAACGCCGTCTTCGCCGAACTGGACCGGGCCGAGGCGCGGTTGGCGGCGCACGCGTCCGGGCAGGCGGGGAAGGTGCGGGTGGCGGCGTTCGCCTCGGCGATCGTGCAGGTGGTGGCGCCCGCGGTGCGGGTGCTGCGGGAGCGGGCGCCGGGGGTGGCGGTGCTGGTGTGCGACGCCGAGGGCCAGGAGAGCCTGCCGATGCTCCTCGACGGGGAGATCGACATCGCCGTGACCATGGAGTACCGCGCGACGCCCGCCGAGGACGACAGCCGGATCGTGCGCGACCGCCTCTACGCCGAGCCCTTCGACGCCGTGCTGCCGCCGGGGCACCGGCTGCTCGGGCGGCCCACCGTCGACGTGCGGGACCTCGCCGAGGACGACTGGGTGGCCCCCGCCTTCGGCAACCCGTGCCGGGACGTGGTCGTCCTGGCCTGCGAGCACGCCGGGTTCGCCCCGAGGATCACCCACACCTCCGACGACTTCGCCGCCGAGGCCGCGCTGGTCGCCGCCGGGGTGGGCGTCGCGCTCATCCCGAGGACGGCCGCGCGCGGCGGGGGCGTCCCGGTCGCGGGGGAGCCGCCCACGCGCCGGGTGTTCGCCGCGGTACGGCGGGGCCGGGAGGACCACCCGCTGGTCTCCGCCGTCGGCCGGGCGCTGCGCGAAGCCGCGACCGCCCTGGCCTGATTTACTCAGCCAAGTTACTCTGTTACTCATGCAGGTAACGGATCGCCGCGCGCAGATCGCCCAGACGGCCATCGACATCATCGGCGAGCACGGCTTCGCCCAGTGCACGTTCAAGCGCATCACCGAGGAGGCCGGGCTGAGCAGCACCCGGCTGGTGTCCTACCACTTCCAGGACAAGAACGAGCTGCTCATGACCCTGCTCACCGTCACCATCGGCCGGGCCGACGAGCTGATGAACGACCGCCTGGCGGGCACGGCCGACCGGGTCGAGATGCTGCGCGCGTACATCGAGTCCCAGGTGGACCTCCTGCGCCTGCACCCGACCTATGCGCGCGCCATCGTCGAGATCGGCCGGAACGTGCCCGACTTCGCCGCCGTCCTGCGCGATTTCCGCCTCGGCCGCCTGGAGCGCCAGCTCGCCCAGGGCAAGGCGGAAGGCGCCTTCGGCGACATCGACGTCACCGTCACCGCGCAGTCCATCCGCTCGGCCGTCGACGGCGCGGTCGAGCGCGCGGCGGAGGGCCTGGACATGGGGTCCTACGGCCGCGCGGTCGCCGACCTGTTCGTCAAGGCGGTCGCGGCCTAGACGAGGCCGACGTCGCGGGTCAGGTCGGTCAGCATGACCTCGAACAGGTGCTCGGCGTCGGTGACCGGGAAGGGGTACTGGCCGAAGACCTCCAGCGCCACCTGCCCGTAGAGGCGGACCCAGAACTGGAGCATGACGTACGCCGTGGCGACGCTGAGCCGCTCGGCGGGCACCTCCACCCCGGTCTCGCCGATCACCCGCAACAACTCCCCGCGGAACGCCGTCAGGTCGTCCACGAGGGACGGCGGGACGGACTCGTCGGGGGGCATGGTCAGGGGGCCCGACGCCAGCACGCGCCCGGCGACGGAGAGGAAGATCCGGCCGAAGGAGTCCTTCGAGATGTCCTGGCCGCCCTCGCCCACCGGGCAGTTGGCCGATGCCTCCGCCGGCGAGGCGAAGACCAGGACGAACTCCTGCGGGTGCCCGAGCGCCCAGCGCCGGAAGCCGCGGCAGACGGCCAGGACCTGGCCCGCGCGGTCGTCGTCGGCCAGCACCGCGAGGTCGGCGACCAGTTCGGCGGCGAGGTCCTCGCATACGTCGGTGCGCAGGTGCTCGATCAGGTCCTCACGCGAGGCGTAGTACCGGTACAGCGCGGGCGCGGTGATGCCCATTTCGCGCGCGATCGCCCGAAGGGTGACGGCCTGGGGTCCGTCACTCACCAAGAGTGCCCGCGCCTGCGCGCGGATCGCCCGATCGGTGTCCGCGCGGCCACGGTCGCGGCGTGTGGCCTGCGTCATCTCTTACTCCGTGCTCTTGTGAACGCCGTTAACTCACCCGTACCGTACGACTTGAGTGAACGGTGTTTACGCATTGCGTGGTCATCGCACCGTAGTCGGCGGCGGCCGCGATGGCCACCCAGCGGGAGGGGTTCGACAGTGTTCGAGACGTGGGGCGAGCGGGTGCACCGGCGGCGGTGGGCGGTGCTCATCGCGGTCCTGGTGCTCACGGTGACCGGCGGCTTATGGGGGCTCGGCGTCTTCGACAAGCTCACCCAGGGCGGCTACGAGGACCCGGGCAGCCAGTCGGCCCAGGTGAGCCAGATCATGCAGGACACGATGGGCAAGCGGCCCACCGACATCGTGGTCGTCTACACCGCCCCGGCGGGCACGACCGTCGACGATCCCGAGGTCGCGGCCAAGGTCACCCAGGCCCTCGACGCGCTCCCCGCCGAGCGCGTGGCCCAGCGGCTGGACTACTGGAGCACCCAGCAGCCGGGCATGGCCAGCCAGGGCAAGGACCTCGCGCTCGCCACGATCACGCTCGCGGGCGAGGACTACGACACCCGCCAGGCCAACTACGCCGCCGTCAAGGACCAGCTCGCCGTCGACGGCGTCGAGACCAGGATCGGCGGCCGGGCCCCCACCGAGCAGGCGATGACCGAGCAGTCGAACTCCGACCTCGTCGTCGCCGAGGCCATCTCCCTGCCGGT
Source organism: Actinokineospora lacus (assembly GCF_053813445.1). Lineage (NCBI taxonomy): Bacteria > Bacillati > Actinomycetota > Actinomycetes > Pseudonocardiales > Pseudonocardiaceae > Actinokineospora > Actinokineospora lacus. The sequence continues at coordinate 328,942 of NZ_JBQERA010000001.1, read as the reverse complement.
CACCCTGATCCTGCTCGTCGTCATCTTCGGCAGCGCCGTCGCCGCGTCGCTGCCGGTGCTCGTCGGCGGCCTGTCGATCTTCGGCGCGCTGGGCGTGCTGCGGGCGCTGAGCCTGGGCCTTGAGGTGAACACCTTCGCCGTCAACGTGGCCACCCTGCTCGGCCTCGGCATGGCCATCGACTACGGGCTGTTCATCGTCGGGCGGTTCCGCGAGGAGCTCGCGGGCGGCGCCGACCCGCGCGACGCGGTGCGCAGGACCGTGGCCACCGCCGGGCGCACGGTCGCGTTCTCGGCGACGCTGCTGGTCATCGCCCTCTCGGCGCTGCTGGTCTTCCCGATGGACTTCCTCAAGTCGATGGCCTACGGCGGCATGTCCGCCGTCGCCATCGCCGCGGTCATCTCCCTGACCCTGCTGCCCGCGCTGCTGGCCATCCTCGGCCACCGCGTCGACCGGCTCGCGGTGCCGTGGCGGCGCCGCTCGGGCGACTCCCGCCTGCTCGGCCGCATCGGCGACGCGGTGATGAAGCGCCCGGTGTGGTTCGCCGCGCCGATCGTGGCCGTGCTGGTCCTGCTCGCGCTGCCCTTCGGCGACGTGCGCTTCGGCGGCTCCGACGTCAAGCAGCTCCCGCCCGGCGACCCGAACCGGGTCACCGCCGAGGTGATCGCCGAGAACTTCCCCGGCGCGGGCTCCAACACCGCCGAGATCGTGCTGCGCGGGGCCGACAACGCCGCCGCGGCCGAGTTCGTGGCCACCGCCAAGCAGGTGCCCGGCGTGCTCGACGTGGTGCCCAGCGGCGTCAACGGCGACACCTTCGCCTTCACCGCGCCGCTGGTGGGCGACTCGTCATCGGATGAGGCCCGCGACGCCGTGGACGGCCTGCGCGCCGTCGCCGCCGACGGCGAGGTGCTCGTCGGCGGGTTCCCGGCGGCGGTGGCCGACAGCGTCGAGGCCATCGTCGGGCAGGTGCCGTGGATGATCGCGATTCTGGTCGGGGCCACGCTGCTGCTGATGTTCCTGGCCTTCGGCTCGGTGCTGCTGCCGGTCAAGGCGGTCGTGATGAGCGCGCTGAGCCTGTCGGCGACCTTCGGCGTGCTGGTGTTCGTCTTCCAGCAGGGCCACTTCGCCGACGCCCTCGGCGTGACCCCGCAGCCCGCGCAGGCCGGGATGATGGTGCTCATCGGCGCGGTCGTGTTCGGCCTGTCCACCGACTACGAGACGTTCCTGCTCTCCCGGATGGTCGAGGCCCGCAACGCCGGGCAGTCCACGCCGGAGGCCGTGCGCACCGGGCTGGTCCGCACCGGCCGGATGATCACCGCGGCGGCGCTGCTGCTGGGCGTGGTGACCGGCGCGTTCGCGATGTCGTCGCTGGCGAGCATGCGGTTCATCGGCACCGGCATGATCGTCGCCCTGCTGCTGGACGCCACCGTCGTGCGGATGCTGCTGGTGCCCGCGGTGCTGCGGCTGCTCGGCGACGCGTCCTGGTGGGCGCCGCGCGGCCTGCGCAGGCTCCAGGAGCGCGCCGGGCTCTCCGAGGCGGAGAAGCCGCGGGAGCTGGAACGGGTCTGACCCCGTCAAGAGGGTGGCACCGGCGCCGATCGCTCGGGGGGCTACGCGATCGACGCCGGTGACCAGTGCCGGTCGTGGCCCCCTGGCCCTGACCGGCGCCCGGGGCCAGTGACGGCCCCGGGGTTCTCGACCACGGGGGCCGGGTTCCCGGCCTCCGTGAAACGTTGACGTCAATTGTGGCACTCAGGAGCCGTTCGACTACGCATTCGTTCACACTTGCGCACGTTCGCTTCCGTTTACGGCAACGCAGTGGGAGGGCGCGCGGTGGCTCCAGGGGTGGCGGTTCTCGGCTCGGCGAACGCCGATCTGGTCGTCGACGTCGCGGCCCGGCCCGGCGGCGGTGAGACGGTTCTGGGCTCTGACGTGCGGATTCTTCCCGGAGGCAAGGGCGCGAACACCGCCGTCGCCGCGGCGCGGCTCGGCGCGCGGGTGATCTTCCTCGGCGCGGTCGGCGCCGATGGTCACGGTTCGATGCTGTTGGATTCGTTGCACACTTGTGGGGTTGATACCGGGCGTGTCCGCGTCGTCGAGCGCCCCACGGGGGCCGCGTTCATCACCGTGACCCCCGACGGGGAGAACTCGATCGTGGTCTCCCCGGGGGCCAACGCCGCGCTGCGGCCCGAGGACGTGGACCTGTCGGGGGCCGGGCTGCTGGTCGCCTCGCTGGAGGTGCCGGTCGCGGTGGTCGAGCACGCGGTCGCCCTGGCGGTCGCCGCCGGGGTGCGGGCGGTGGTGAACCTCTCGCCGGTCGCCGAGCTGTCGCCGCGGACGCTCGCCGGGCTCGACCCGCTGATCGTCAACGAGCACGAGGCCGCCGCCCTGGGCGACGACCTGCTCGCCCTGGGCCCGCGCAGCGCGGTCATCACCAGAGGACCGCGCGGCGCGGACGTGCTGACCCCTGACGGGGTGACCAGCGTCCCCGCGCCGCGCGTGGCCCCGGTGGACACCACCGGCGCGGGCGACGCCTTCGCGGGCGCGCTGGCCCACCGCCTGGCCGCGGGCGACGACCTGGTCACCGCGGCCGGGTGGGCCTGCCGGGTCGCCGCCGTCTCGGTCACCCGCCCGGGCGCCCAGCCGTCCTACCCGACGGCCGCCGAGCTGGGCTGACCCGCCGTCACGGCTTGTAGGTGGACACCTCCCCGCAGGTCACGCGCACCGGCGAGGTCGACGGCGCCGTGTGGCAGACCTGCACGGTGACCCGGTCGATGGGGCGCAGGACGGGCACCGGGCTGACCTCCTCGGTCAGGACGAACCGGAAGGTCTTCGCGCCCACCGGGGTGCTCTCGCGCCGGGTGTCGATGACCGCGAGGCCGCTGTAGGCGGTGAAGACCGCCACCGCGACCGGAGTGGACGGGAAGGTGCACTGCCGCGGATCGCGCAAGGTGACCGAGCCGGTCACCGCCACCGCGGTCAGGCGGTTGTCCTGCCAGGCCAGCTCGCCGCTGGTGCCGCTGGACAGGCACCGGTCAAGGTGGCTGCCCGCGAACGGGACGGTGGGGGCCGCGGACGCGCTCCCCGCGAAGACCGCGGTGGCGGCCAGGGCGAGGGCGCAGGACAGGGTGCTGGTCGCTGATCTCATCGGAGCTGACTCCTTGATCGGCGTGGACGGGCCCGAGGGACGCGAGCCCGGCCTACTCCAGGGAAGGACCGCCGAACAACGGCCCATGATCAGTGACTAGATCACCGCGCCGAACCCTGTCAACGAAATTGGGCCGACCCGCCGCCGAAGTGGATCTCGACGGCAGACCGGCGCCACGGCCGAACGGGCGTTGCCACCCGTCACAGCACCACGTTGACCAGCCTGCCCGGGACCACGATCACCTTGCGCGGGGTGGCGCCCGCGACCAGGGCGGCGACCTTCTCCTCGGCCAGCGCCGCGGCCTTGATCTCCTCGGCCCCCGCCGACGCCGAGACCGTGACCCGGCCGCGGACCTTGCCGTTGACCTGGATCGGGTACTCGACGGTGTCCTCGACCAGGTAGCGCTCGTCGGCGACCGGGAACGGGCCGTGCGCCAGGGACTCGGTGTGCCCCAGGCGCGACCACAGCTCCTCGGCGACGTGCGGGCACATCGGGGCCAGCAGCGGGACGATCGTCTCGGCGACCAGCCGCGGGCAGCCCGCGCCGTGGTGCTTGGTGATGTGGTTGGTCAGCTCGATCAGCTTCGCGCCCGCGGTGTTGTACCGCAGGCCCGCGTAGTCCTCGTGCACCCCGGCGACCGTCTTGTGCATCAGCCGCAGCGTCGGCTCGTCCACCTCGCCGTCGACGACGCGGACCTCGCCGGTCTCCTCGTCGATGATCGCCCGCCACAGCCGCTGCAGGAACCGCTGCGCGCCGACGACGTCCTTGGTCGCCCACGGCCGCGAGACGTCCATCGGGCCCATCGACATCTCGTACAGCCGGAACGTGTCCGCGCCGTAGGTCTCGCACATCTCGTCGGGGGTCACCACGTTCTTCAGCGACTTGCCCATCTTCCCGTACTCCTGGGTGACCTCCTCGGAGCCGTGGAAGAACTTGCCGTCGCGCTCGACGACCTCGTGCGCGTTGACGTAGACGCCGCGGGCGTCGGAGTAGGCGTAGGCCTGGATGTAGCCCTGGTTGAACAGCCGCCGGTATGGCTCGTCGCCGCTGACGTGGCCCAGGTCGAACAGGACCTTCTGCCAGAACCGCGCGTACAGCAGGTGCAGCACCGCGTGCTCCACCCCGCCGACGTACAGGTCCACGCCGCCGGGGTCGTTCGCGCCGTGATCCCGCGGGCGCGGGCCCAGCCAGTAGCGCTCGTTCTCCGGGGCGCACAGGTGCGCGTCGTCGGTCGGGTCGACGTAGCGCAGCTGGTACCAGCAGGAGCCCGCCCAGTTGGGCATGGTGTTGGTGTCGCGGCGGTAGGTCCGCGGCCCGTCGCCCAGGTCCAGCTCGACCTCCACCCAGTCGGCCGCCTTCGACAGCGGCGGCGACGGGGAGGTGTCGGCGTCCTCGGGGTCGTAGGTGGCGGGGGAGTAGTCGTCGACCTCGGGCAGCTCGACCGGCAGCATCGACTCCGGGATCGCGACCGGCACGCCCTCGCTGTCGTAGACGATCGGGAACGGCTCACCCCAGTAGCGCTGGCGGGAGAACAGCCAGTCGCGCAGCTTGTACTGCACGGTGCCGCGGCCGTGGCCGTGCTCCTCCAGCCAGGCGATGACCGTCTTCTTCGCCTCGGCGATGTCCAGCCCGTCCAGGAAGCCGGAGTTCACCGCGGGCCCGTCGCCGGTGTACGCCTCGCCGTCGAAGCCCTCCGACGGCGTGACCGTGCGCACGACGGGCAGGCCGAACGCGGTGGCGAAGTCCCAGTCGCGCTGGTCCTGCCCGGGGACGGCCATGATCGCGCCGGTGCCGTAGCCCATCAGCACGTAGTCGGCGATGAACACCGGGATCTGCCCGCCGGTGGCCGGGTTGACCGCGTGCGCGCCGGTGAAGACGCCGGTCTTGACCTTGTTCTCCTGCCGGTCCAGGTCCGACTTCGTCGACGCCGTGCGGCGGTACTCGGCGACCGCCTGCGCCGGGGTCGCCGCGCCCGCGGTCCACCGGCTGTCCACCCCGGCGGGCCACGCCTCGGCCAGCACGGCGTCGACCAGCGGGTGCTCGGGGGCCAGGACCACGTAGGTCGCGCCGAACAGGGTGTCGGGGCGGGTGGTGAAGACCTCGATGGAATCGGCCCCGCACGCGAAGGACACGCGCGCGCCGTGCGAGCGGCCGATCCAGTTGCGCTGCATCGACTTGACCTTCTCCGGCCAGTCCAGCCGGTCCAGGTCGTCGATCAGCCGGTCGGCGTAGGCGGTGATCCGCATCATCCACTGGCGCAGGTTCTTGCGGTACACCGGGAAGTTGCCGCGCTCGCTGCGCCCGTCGGCGGTGACCTCCTCGTTGGAGATCACCGTGCCCAGGCCGGGGACCCAGTTCACCGGCGCGTCGGACAGGTACACCAGCCGGTGCTCGTTCAGCAGCTCCTGGCGCTCGGCGTGCGACAGCTCCGCCCACGAGCGCCCGTCGGGCGTCGGGCGCTGCCCGGTGACGTACTGCGCGGCCAGCTCGGCGATGGGCCGGGCGCGGCCGATGGACTCGTCGTACCAGGAGTTGAAGATCTGCAGGAAGATCCACTGAGTCCAGCGGTAGTAGTCCGGATCGATCGTGGAGATCCGCCTGCGGTCGTCGTGGCCCAGGCCCAGCCTGCGGATCTGGCGCAGGTAGGTCTCGATGTTGGCCTCGGTGGTCGTGCGCGGGTGCTGCCCGGTCTGCACCGCGTACTGCTCGGCGGGCAGGCCGAAGGCGTCGAAGCCCATGGTGTGCAGGACGTTGCGGCCGGTCATCCGGTGGTAGCGGGCGTAGACGTCGGTGCCGATGAAGCCCAGCGGGTGCCCGACGTGCAGGCCCGCCCCGGACGGGTACGGGAACATGTCCTGCACGAACAGCTTGTCGGGCGGGACGGGTCCGGCCAGCTTGCCGACCGGGTTCGGCGCGTGGAACGTGCCGTTGCTCTCCCAGTGGTCCTGCCAGCGGCGCTCGATGGCGCCTGCCAGCGCGGCGGTGTACCGGTGGGCGGGCTCGTCGCTCATCGAAAAGTTCCTTCCAGTCCTGCTCCGGGTAAACGAAAACCCCTCAGCCCGAGGGCATGAGGGGTTGCCGTGCTCACCGAGTGCCGGTCAGCACGGCCCGCTGAGGAGCAGGTGACCCGTGCACATGCCACCCAGCGTAGCGCAGGGGGTCCAGCGGTATGCGACGTGACCGGGCCCACGACCTACCATCGACACCGTGACTCTGCTGCCGCTCGCGCCCCTGGTCGCCGGCCTCTCGCTGCTCGTCGTCGGGTTCCTCGGGTTCACCGGGCGACTGCCCCGCAACCGCTACGCGGGCGTGCGCACCGCGTCGACCCTGCGCGACGACGACGCCTTCCGGGTCGGCAACAAGGTGGCGGGGCTGCCGATCGCGGTGGCGGGCGCCGTCGGCGTGCTCGGCGCGGTGCTCGGCTGGCTGATGCCCAGCCCGGTCCTGGCCTGCGTGCTCGCCCTGGTCGGCCTGCTGGTCATCACCGTCGCGGGCGGGCTGCTCGGCGCCCGCGCCGCCGCCGCGGTGCCCGAGCCGGCCGCGGCGGTGCCCGCGGGCTGCAAGGGCTGCCAGTGCGGCAGCGGCGGCTGCGGGGTCTTCAGCAGGGCCTAGCTGATCTGGAGCCGGTCGAAGCGGGTGGTGAAGCCGGGCCCGGTCGGCGCCGCCGCCATCACCCCGGCCAGCGTGGACACCCCGGGCGGGAAGTAGGCCAGGCGCAGCATCGTGGCCGGTTCGGCGTCGCCGAGGCCGTAGCTGATCGTGACCGCGTCGCCCTCGCGGACCGCCGAGATGCTCACGCGGTCGACCTGGCCGACGGCGAGCACGGACCAGTCGGAGAAGTCCCGGGTGACCACCGTGCTGATCTGGAACTCGCCGTCCACCAGCTCGACGCCCGCCTTGATCCAGTTCCGCTCGTCGACGCGCAGCGCGACGCCCGCCTGGTCGTACTGGGCGGCGTAGTCGGCGGTGAACGAGGTGACCAGGGTGAAGTCGCCCGCCACCGGCACGCCGAGCACGTGCCCGGAGTCGCGGTCGTAGCCGTAGTGGGTGGTGCGCCAGAAGTCGGTGTCGGGGTCGGCGGTGACCGTCAGCCCGCCCTGGTCGGACCAGGAACGGGGCTCGTTGACCCACTGCCACTGGTCCCGGCCGAAAACCGTGATCGTCATTCGGCCATGATGCCCGCGCCGGGTCAGTTCTGGCGGACGTCGCCGGGATGGGTGGCCAGCAGCGCCAGCGGCATGCCCTGGCGGCGCAGCACCCGGCCCCACAGGTCCTGCGCGGGCGGGGCGAGCACGTCGGTGGGCAGCGCCGGGACCACGATCCAGTCGCCGCGGTCGATCTCGCCTGCCAGCTGGCCCACCTCCCAGCCGGAGTAGCCCGCGAAGACCCGCACGCCGCGCAGCTTGGGCACCAGGTGCTCGGGGTCGGTGTCGAGGTCGACCAGCGCGACCGGGCCGCGCACCCCGATCAGCCCCCGCACCCCGTCCACGGACTCCCCGGTGCGCATGGCCGCCAGGCACAGGGCGGTCTTCTGCTCCACGGGACCGCCCACGAAGACCGACGCCGGGTCGGTCACGTGTGGGCCCCACGTGGGCAGCACCTCACCAACGGGCACCTCGCTGGGTCGGTTGAGCACAACGCCCAGCGTGCCCTCGCCCCGGTGGTCGATGACGAAGACCACCGTGCGACGGAAATTCTCGTCGAGCAGGCTGGGCGCGGCGACCAGCAGTGTTCCCGGCTCCACCGCGACGTCGGACGACACGAGCGACATGATCCCATCCGCCCGGAACAACCCGGGCACCCCGTTCGTTGAACAGGGCGGTCGGCGCCACCGTGTCCCCCGGGCTCAACCAAGAACCGCCTTCGTGGAATACCGCTCGGCTGGAGCCACGTCGCGCGACCCGCCGTGAGGCGACCGGGCGTCGACCGGGACGGGCGGCCCCCTGCCGGGGGCCGCCCGTTCGTTCGCCCCGGGCCGGGCGCGCCCCGTAGGCTGGACCGTCGTGAGCACGTCGGCGCAGACCGCGGGCCGGGCAGCGGGACACGAGCACCACCACGACCGGATCGGGCCGCGGCGGATGCTCCGCTTCGCCGGGTTCCGCAGGCTGCTGGTCAGCCGCTTCGCCGCGCAGTGGGGCGACGGGCTGTTCCAGGCCGGTCTGGCGGGCGCGGTGCTGTTCAACCCCGAGCGCGAGACCGACCCGCTGGCCATCGCCGCGGGTTTCGCCGCGCTGCTGCTGCCGTACTCGGTGGTCGGGCCGTTCGCGGGCGCCCTGCTCGACCGGTGGGACCGCCGCCGCGTGCTGGTGGCGGCCAACCTGCTGCGCGGGCTGATGATCCTGGTCGCCGCCGCCTGCGTGGTCGCGGGCGGCAGCGGGACCCTCCTGTTCACCCTGGCCCTGGTCGTGGTCGGCATCAGCCGGTTCGTCGGGTCGGGGCTCTCGGCGTCGCTGCCGCACGTGGTCCCGGTGCGCAACCTGGTCGAGGCCAACGCCATCGCCACCACACTTGGCGCGGTGGTCGCCGTGCTCGGGGCCGGGTGCGCGGTCGGGCTGCGCGCGCTGCTCGGCGACGATGACACCGGCTCCGGGCTGACCACCGCCGTGGCCGTGATCGGCTCGATCACCGCCGCGGTGGTCGCGGGCCGCTTCGCCCGCAACGCGCTGGGCCCCGACGAGGTCGACGAGCCCGCGGGGACCGTCCTCGCCGTGGCCAGGGGCCTGTTCGACGGCGCGAGGGTCGCCGTGCGCACCCCGTCGGTGCTGGCCGGGTTCGTCGCGCTGCTGGCCCACCGGGCGGTCTTCGGCGTCCTGCTGCTGCTGACCGTGCTGCTGACGCGGTTCCGGTTCGACGCGGGCCTGCCCGGGCTCGGCCAGGTCGCCGGGCTGTTCGGCCTGGGCGTGCTGGCCGCCGGGCTGACCACCGCGCGCATCGTGGCCACCGTCGGCAGGCGGCGGACGATGGGCGCGGCGATGGTCGTCGGCGCGGTCGCCATCCTGGCGCTCGGCCTGCCGATGACCATGGCGACCACGCTGGCCGCGGCCTTCGTGGTGTCCTTCGTCGGGCAGGTGGTCAAGCTCTGCGTCGACGCCGCGGTGCAGCGCGACATCGGCGACGAGAGCCGCGGCCGGGTCTTCGCCCTCTACGACACCCTGTTCAACCTCGCCCAGGTCGTGTCGCTGTCGCTGGCCGCGCTGGTCGTGGCCGGGGACGGCGCCTCACCCGGGCTGATCGCCGCCGCCGCCGTCGTCTACCTGGCCGGGCTCGGCGGGTTCGCCCTGGCCAGCCGCGGGCACGCCTAGACCGCGCTCGGCCGCCCACGCGCGCAGCGCCGCTTCGGCCTCGTCGCGGTCGAGGGGGCCGCGGTCCAGGCGCAGCTCCTTGAGGTGGCGCCACGCCTGCCCGACCAGCGGGCCGGGCGGCAGGCCGAGCAGCAGCATGATGTCGTTGCCGTCGATGTCCGGGCGCACCCGCGCCAGGTCCTCCTCGGCGGCGATGCGGGCGATGCGCTCCTCCAGGCCGTCGTAGGTGCGCTGGAGCATGCTCGCCTTGCGGCGGTTGCGGGTGGTGCAGTCGGCCCGCACGAGCTTGTGCAGGCGGGTGAGCAGGTCGCCTGCGTCGGTGACGTAGCGGCGCACGGCCGAGTCGGTCCACTCGCCCTTGCCGTAGCCGTGGAAGCGCAGGTGCAGGAACACCAGCCGGGCGACGTCCTCGGTGATGTCCTTGGAGTACCGCAGCGCCCGCAAGCGCTTGCGGGACATCTTCGCGCCCACCACCTCGTGGTGGTGGAAGCTGACCCCGCCGTCGGGCACGTGCCTGCGGGTGTCCGGCTTGCCGATGTCGTGCAGCAGCGCGGCCAGCCGCAGCACCAGGTCGGGGCCGTCCTCCTCCAGGTCGATGGCCTGCTCGAGGACGACGAGCGAGTGCTCGTAGACGTCCTTGTGCTGGTGGTGCTCGTCGATCTCCAGGCGCAGCGCCGGGATCTCGGGCAGCACGTGGTCGGCGAGGCCGGTGTCGACCAGCAGCTCGACGCCTGCGCGCGGGTGGTCGCCGCAGAGCAGCTTGGACAGCTCGGCCTGCACCCGCTCGGGGGTGATCCTGGCGATCTCGGCGCTCATCGCGGTCATCGCCGCCACCACGCGCGGCGCGGGGACGAAGCAGAGCTGGCTGACGAACCGCGCGGCGCGCAGCATCCGCAGCGGGTCGTCGGCGAAGGACTCCTCCGGGGTGGCCGGGGTGTCGAGCACGCGGGTGCTCAGCGCCGCGGCGCCGCCGTGCGGGTCGACCAGCTCCTTTGTCGACAAGTCGACGGCCATCGCGTTGACGGTGAAGTCCCGGCGCACCAGGTCGCCCTCGATCGTGTCGCCGAAGCGCACCTGCGGGTTGCGGGAGACCCGGTCGTAGGCGTCGGCGCGGAAGGTGGTGATCTCGCACGTCTGCCCGCCCTTGGCCGCCCCGACGGTGCCGAAGGCGATGCCGGTGTCCCAGACCGCGTCGGCCCAGTCCTTCACCAGCGCCATGACGTGCTCGGGCCGGGCGTCGGTGGTGAAGTCCAGGTCGGTGCCCGGTTTGCCGATGAGCGCGTCGCGCACGCTGCCGCCGACGAGGTAGAGCCGGTGGCCCGCGGCGGCGAAGCGCGCGGCGAGGTCGTCCACGACGGGAGCGGTGCGCAGCAGGTCCATCACGGCTTTCTGCTCGGGCGAGGGGTGGGTAACCGGCGAACTGGACACAAGGATCGAGGGTATCCGGGCGCGCGGGGCCGGTGCCGGGCCGTCCGGCACTGCGCCGTTCGCACCAACCATTCGCACTACCCCATTCGCACTACCATCGGACAGGTGCCCCCGTCGTCCGGCAGGTCCCGCGGTGCCCGCTCCGGGCGCCGCGCCCGAGGGCGCGGGCGCGCGCTGAAGACCGTCGACGAGACCTCGGCGGGCGGGCTGGTCATCGACGCCGCCCGCGGCCGGGTCGCCGTCATCGGCCGCCTCGACCGGCGCGGGCAGCTGCTGTGGTCGCTGCCCAAGGGCCACATCGAGGCCGGTGAGACCCCCGAGCAGACCGCCGTCCGGGAGATCGCCGAGGAGACCGGCATCGACGGCGAGGTCGTGCGGCCGCTGGGCACCATCGACTACTGGTTCATCGCCGACGGCACCAGGCGCGTGCACAAGACCGTCCACCACTTCCTGCTGATCGCCCAGTCCTACGAGCTCTCCGACGAGGACGTCGAGGTCAGCGAGGTCGCCTGGGTCGACATCGCCGAGCTGGAGGCGCGCCTGGCCTACGGCGACGAGCGGCGTCTGGTGCGCAGGGCCCGCCAACTACTCTCCGAGCAGCCCCTCATCCCCGGTCCCGACCGGGACCTGTCCCCGCATGGAGAGCCCACGTGACCGCTCGCCCGCGCCGCGTCGCCGCCGCGGTGGCAGCAGTCGTGACGACGTTCGCCGCCACGCTGCTGACCGGCGCGCCCGCGCACGCCCAGTCGAGCAGCAGGCTGCGGGTGGAACTCGACACCCTGACCCCGCGCGTGGTGCAGGCGTCGACCTCGACGCTGACGGTGGCGGGCACGCTCACCAACACCGGCGACCGCCTGATCCGCAACGTCGACCTGCGCGTGCAGCGCGGCGACCTGCTCAACACCGAGGCCGGGCTGCGCGAGGCGATCACCGACCCGTCGCTGACCTCGGCGCTGAACCGGCCCGCGGCGACCTCGACCTTCGAGGAGGTCACCAAGGAGCTGGCGCGCGGGGCGAGCGTGTCCTTCGAGGTGACCGTCGCCGTCGGCAAGGACGCGCTGCGCATCGACCGGCCCGGGGTGTACCCGCTGGCGCTGAACTTCAACGGGGTGCCCGACTACGGCACCACCGAGCGGATCGGCTCGCTGAGCACGCTGCTGCCGGTGCTCTCGCTGCCCGGCGGCGGCCCCGGCGTGTCCCCGCCCGCGATCCCGACCCCGCTGAGCGTGCTGTGGCCGCTGGTGGACCAGCCGCGCCGCGTGGAGAGCCCGCTGGCGGGCGGCTCGGCCGTGCTGACCGACGACGAGCTGGCCCGGTCCCTCGCCGTGGGCGGGCGGCTCCACACCCTGCTCGACGTCGTGCGCCAGGCCGCGGAGACCGACCGCTCGGTGCTGCGGTCGCTGTGCTTCGCCGTGGACCCCGACCTGCTCGACACGGCCGCGGCGATGGCGCAGGGCTACCGCGTGCGCAGCGGCGACGGCATGGTCGACGGCAGGGGTGCGTCCACGGCCGAGCTGTGGCTGGCCACGCTGCGCGAGCTGGCGCGGGACCAGTGCGTGATCGCGCTGCCCTTCGCCGACGCCGACCTGGCTGCGCTCTCCCGCGCCGAGACCGTCGACCTGCGCGACCTCGCGCTGAGCGGCGCCGACACCGTCCGGGCGGTGCTGGAGGTCGACCCCGTCGAGGGCGCGGTGTGGCCGATCGGCGGCACCCTCGACCCGCGCACCCTCACCGACCTCGCCGCCGCCCGCCCGACCACGGTGCTGGCCGACAGCACCCGCCTCGCGGGCGCCACCGGCTCGGCCCCCTACGCGCTGGCCGCCAACCTGCGCGCCACGCCGTACGACGGCCTGGTCGCGCTGTCGCTGCGCCCGCGCGTGCGGGGCGCGGACGGGGCCGTGGCCACCTCGTCGGTGCAGAACGGCCTGTCCGCCCTGGTCTTCCGCGGCGGGCTGGCCGCCACCCCCGAGCCGGTGATCGTCGCCCCGCCCCGGCGCTGGACGGCGGGGGAGGACGACCTGCGGGTCTTCCTCGACACCGTCCGCGCCCTGGGCGCCCGGCGCTACACCACGCCGCTGAGCCTGCCGACCCTGCTGGCGGGCGGCGCCAACGGCACGGCGTCCGCGGTGGAGTACAACGCCCAGGACGCCACCGAGGAGATCCCGGCGCCGATCACCGCCCGCATCGCCCGCGTCGAGCGCGTGCAGCGCGAGCTGCTCGACAAGGTGCTCTTCGAGGACGCCACCGCCCAGGTCGAGCCGAGCAGGCTGCTGGCCCCGCTGCGCCGCGGCCTGGTCAGGGCGGCCTCCAGCGCGTGGCGCCCCGAGCCGCGCCGGGCGGAGCAGGCCGTGGCCGGGGTGTCCGCCGCGCTCGGCGGGATGCTCGACCAGGTGTCGGTGACCGACCCCGGCAGGCCGCTCTCGCTGGCCTCCAAGGACAGCCCGCTGCCGGTCTACATCAGCAACAAGCTCCCGGTGACCGTGCTCGCCAAGATCAACGTCGGCACCACTCCCGGCCTGCGCCCGATGGAGGAGGTGCTGGTCCGCATCCCGGCCCACGCCACCGCCCCGCGCTACCTGGCCACCGAGGTCACCCGCTCCGGCCGCTTCACCGTCAACGTCTGGCTCACCACGCAGAGCGGCACCACGCTGGGCGGCACCTCCAGGGTCGAGCTGAACTCCACCTCCTTCGGCGCCATCACTCTCGTGATCACCGGGACGGCGGCGGGAGCCTTGGTGCTGCTCGTCGGACTGCGCCTGGTGCGTAGGCTTCGTGCGGCCAAGGCCGCGGACTCCGCCGGGGCCGACCTCTGACCCAGGCGGGAGCGCGAGTGAAGCAGGGCGGCGAGCAGCCGAAGGTGCCGTCGCTGGCCAGGTCCAGCTCGATGATGGCCGTGGCGACCCTGGTCAGCCGGATCACCGGCTTCGGCTGGAAGCTGATGCTGGCCTGGCTGATCGGCTTCAACGTGGTGCAGGACTCCTTCACCATCGCCAACACGCTGCCCAACATCATCTTCGAGCTGCTCATCGGCGGTGTGCTGGCCAGCGTGGTCGTGCCGCTGCTGGTGCGCTCGCAGGACGACCCCGACGGCGGCCAGGCGTACACGAACCGGCTGCTCACCGTCGCCATGACCGGCCTCGCGGTGGGCACGGTCATCACCATCGCCGCCGCCCCGCTGCTCACCCGGCTCTACGTCGACGGCTCCACCGGCGAGGCCAGCCCCGAGCTGACCACCGCCTTCGCCTACCTGCTGCTGCCGGAGATCCTGTTCTACGGCCTGTTCGCCCTGCTCAGCGCGATCCTCCAGGCCCGGCACGTGTTCGGCCCGACGGCGTGGGCGCCGGTGGTCAACAACCTGGTGGTCATGGCCACGCTGGTCGTCTACACCCTCGTCCCCGGCGAGATCACCATCGACCCGGTGCGGATGGGCGAGCCGAAGCTGCTGGTCCTGGGCATCGGCGTCACCCTCGGCATCGTCGTGCAGGCGCTGGTGCTGCTGCCCGCCCTGCGCGGCATCGGCTTCCGGTTCCGCTGGACCTGGGGGTTCGACTCGCGGCTCAGGGAGTTCGCCGGGCTCGGGCTCTGGGTGCTGGGCTACGTCGCGGTGAGCCAGGTCGGCATGGTGGTCACCCAGCGGGTGCTGACCGCGGGCGAGGAAGGCGGGGTGTCGATCTACAGCAACGCCTGGCTGCTGTTCCAGCTCCCGTACGGCGTCATCGGCGTCTCCCTGCTCACCGCGATCCTGCCGAGGATGAGCCGGTCCGCGGCCAACAACGACATCAAGGGCCTCATCGACGACCTATCGACCGGCAGCAGGCTCTCCGCGGTCATGCTCGTGCCGATCAGCGCGGTGCTCACCGTCGCGGGCACGGCGATCGGCCTCGCCGTGTACAGCGTCGGCGAGGGGACCCCGGCCGACGCGGAGCGCCTGGGCGCGGCACTGGCCTTCTCCGCGTTCGGCCTGCTGCCCTACGCGCTGGTCATGCTCCAGCTGCGGGTGTTCTACTCGATGAAGGACGCCCGCACCCCCACCCTGATCATGGTCGGGATGACCGTCGTCAAGGTCCCGCTGCTCTACATGTGCGGCGCGGTGCTCGACCCGGATCAGGTCGTCATCGGTGTGATGCTCGTCAACTCGCTGACCTACGTCATCGGCGCGGTCGCCGGGCAGATGTGGCTGTGGGTCCGACTCGGCCACCTGCGCAGCAAGAAGATCGTCTGGCTGATCGCCAAGACCGTCGTCGCCGGGCTCGCGGGAGTGGGCGTCGCCTGGCTGGCCACCAAGATGATCTTGCCTGGTGGCATCGATTCGCTCGCCACGGCGTGGGTCGCCGTCCTCGTCCAGGGGCTCGTCGCGGGCGGGGTCGCCTTCGGCGTGCTGGCCCTGCTCAAGGTGCCCGAGCTCAAGCCGGCCACCGCCCGGATCGCCCGCCTCGTGCGCCGGGGCTGATCCGCTCGTCACCGCGGGCGGGTCGGATTCCCGTACCCTCAGGCGGGAGCGCAGCGAGAAGCGAGAGCACGGTGACGACGAGGCGACCCGAGATGCCCGCGAGCGGGGAGTCGGCAGGCTATCGAGCCGCCGCCGTCCCGCCCGTTCCCAGTGTGCCCATTCCTGGCGTGCCCATTCCCGCCGTCCCCGGTGGACCTGTTCCCGGCGGCCCTGTTCCCGGTGGGCTGGTTCCCGGCGGCCTCGTCGGGCAGGGCCGCTACCGGCTGCTCGTCCACTACGGCGTCGACACCAGGGCGGGCGCCCAGCTCTGGCGGGCCCGCGACAACCACCTGCGCCGCGACGTCGCCCTCACCGTCCTCATGGGCGGCCCGAGCGACGGCCACGCCGCCGGACAGGCCCGCCGCGTGCTCGAACGGGCCGCGCACACCGCCCGCCTCGACCACCCCGGGACCGCCCGCGTGCTCGACGTCGTCGCCCCCGGCCCCGGGCTCGCCCCGGGCGAGGGCGTGCTCGGCCTGGTCGTGGCCGACTGGGCGGCGGGCACCGACCTCATCGACCTGATCGCCGAGCACCCGCTGCCCCCGGGCACCGCCGCGCGCCTGGTCGAGCCGCTGGCCTCCGCCGTCGACACCGCCCACCACTCCGGGCTGGTGCTGGGCCTCGACCACCCGCAGCGGGTGCGCGTCACCCCGGACGGGCAGCTGCGGCTGGCCTTCCCCGGCCCGCTGCCCGACGCGGGCCTGCGCGACGACGTGCGCGGTCTCGGCGCGGTCCTGTACCTGCTGCTCACCGGCCGCTGGCCGCTGCCCGGCGGCCCCGACGGCGTCCCCCCGGCCCCCCGCGGTCCCGACGGCGCGGTGGTCCCGCCGCGCGCGCTGTTCCCGTACATCCCGATGGAGCTCTCCGTCGCCGCCGTGCACTGCCTCGCCGAGGACGGCGGCGGCATCCGCACGGGCGCGGCGCTGCTGCAGGTGCTGGAGCGGGCCCGGATCACCGAGGACCAGACCCAGCGGCTCGGGGCGATCGAGCCCGAGGTCACCTACGCCGAGGACGGCACGGTCTGGACCACGCGCCCGCCCAGCAACGACCGGGCCAAGCGGCGCAAGCTGGCCGTCGGCGTCACCGTGCTGGCCGTGGCCACCGTCGGCGTGCTCGCCTGGCTCGGCGTGCAGCTGATCAGCTTCTTCGACGACGGCGGCGGCACCACGGGCCCCACTGTCACCGCGACCGCCCCGGGCAACAACACCGGCGCCAGCGGCCTGCCCGCCCCGCCGCCGGTCGTGGCCGCCGGGCCGATCAAGGCCGCCGGGGTGGAGGTCTTCAACGTCGCGGGCACCCCGGACAACCCCCGCCGCGCCAGCCGCGCGGTGGACGGCGACCCCGCCACGGCCTGGAAGACCGACACCTACAAGCAGCCATTCCCCGCGCTCAAGCCCGGCATCGGCCTGATGGCCTCCTTCGCCGAGCCGGTCGTCCTCGCCGAGGTGACCGTCGACTCGCCCAGCGACGGCACGGTCGTGGAGGTCCGCAGCGCCCCGTCGGAGAACCCGACGCTGGAGGAGACCAAGGTCATCGGCAAGGCGACCCTGCGGCCCGGCCAGACCCAGCTGCAGCTCGACCGCGCCGAGCCGACCCAGCACGTGCTCGTCTGGATCACCGCCCTGGCCGAGGGCAACATGTCCGAACTGACCGAGATCAGGTTCGTCCGGGCCCAGTGACCGGCGGTTACCTCAGCGCTCACGCGCCCGGGGCCGCCCGATACATTGTCCCGGTGACCGCCGCCGCCAGCTCGGACGCCGACCTCATCGCGGCGCATGCCGCCGGGGACCCGCGCGCGTTCTCCGAACTGGTCCGCAGGCACCGCGACCGCCTCTGGGCCGTCGCCCTGCGCACGCTGCGCGACCCCGAGGAAGCCTCCGACGCCCTCCAGGAGGCGTTCATCTCCGCCTTCCGCGCCGCCGGGTCCTTCCGCGCCGAGTCGCAGGTGACCACGTGGCTGCACCGCATCGTCGTCAACGCCTGCCTGGACCGCATCCGCCGCCGCAACGCCCGCCCCACCGTGCCGCTGCCCGAGGCGGGCCCCGGCGAGCCGGTCATGCCCCGCGACGCCATGGCCGACCGGGAGACCCAGCTGGTCGTGCGGCGCGCGCTCGCCGAGCTGTCCGACGAGCAGCGAATGCCGATCATGCTCGTCGACGTCGAGGGGTACTCCGTCGCCGAGACCGCAAAACTGCTGGGCATCGCGGAGGGCACGGTCAAGAGCCGCTGCGCGCGCGGCCGGGCCAAGCTCGCCAAACTGCTCGGACATCTGCGGAACCACGGTGCAGATGCGAACGTCCCAGGTGGCGCTGTTGAACGGCGAGGCGTGCCAGAGCGCCGCCACGGGGAGGGACGATGACGGACAAGATTCGGGGCAGTATCGGCCCCGACGGCCCGCCATGGCCCGTCGACCTGCTGGCCGACCTGCACGCGGGCGTGCTGGAACCGAGCCGGGCCGCCGACGTCCGCGCCCGGGTGGGCGCCGATCCTGATGCCCGCGCGGTCCTCGACGCCCTGGACTCCGTGCGCGCCGACCTCAGCGGCTACGGCGCCGCGCCCGCCCCGCCGATGCCCGAGCACTTCGCCGCCCGCCTCGACGCCGCGATGGCGGAGGAGGCCAGGCGCGCCTTCGGCAAGCCCGCTCCCGTGGTCGACCTCGCCGCGGCCCGGCGCAAGCGCGGCAGGCTCGCCGGTTGGGGGGTCGGGGTGCTCGCCACCGCGGCCGCCGCCGTCGCGGTGGCCTTCGTCGCGCTGCCGGACTCCCAGGACACCACCGGCGGGGTCGCCGCGCCGCAGCCGGCGGCGAGCCAGCCCGCCGCCGAGCCGCCGCTGGCGCTGAGCCAGGGCGACATCGGCGCGTCGGTCAACGACGTCGTCGGCGCCCGCGAGTACGGCCCGCTCGACGACAAGGCCGGGCTGGACCGCTGCCTGGGCGCCAACGACCTCGACCCCGCCGAGGAGCAGATCGTCGGCGTGCGCCCGGTGACCCTTGAGGGCAAGCCGGGCGTCATGGCGCTCATGCTCACCTCGCAGCCGGGCACCTTCCGCGTGCTGGTCGTCGCCCCGGACTGCTCGGCGCTGTTCAACGACACGATCAACTGATTCGTCCCACCTGCTGGACGCTCACGGCACGCCGCCGGGTCCGCGCGGAACAACCGCCCCATACCATCGCGTTGACACCAGTGCGACCGGGCGATCACGTCCGGCGGAGCCGTTGGAGGGCGAATGTCTGCGCAGATCCGAAACCTGATCATCATCGGGTCCGGACCCGCCGGATACACCGCGGCGGTCTACGCCGCGCGCGCGCAGCTCGACCCGTTGGTCTTCGAGGGCGCCCAGTTCGGCGGCGCGCTGATGACCACGACGGAGGTCGAGAACTTCCCGGGCTTCCGCGACGGCATCATGGGCCCCGACCTCATGGAGCAGATGCGCGCCCAGGCCGAGCGCTTCGGCGCCGAGCTGCGCCCGGAGGACGTCGAGTCGGTCGAGCTGACCGGCCCGGTCAAGTACGTCGAGGCCAACGGCGTGCGCTACGCGGCCAAGGCGGTCGTCCTGGCGATGGGCGCCGCCGCGCGGTACCTGAACGCGCCCGGCGAGCAGCGGCTGCTCGGCCGCGGGGTGTCGTCCTGCGCCACCTGCGACGGCTTCTTCTTCCGCGACCAGGACATCGCCGTGGTCGGCGGCGGCGACTCGGCGATGGAGGAGGCCACCTTCCTGACCAAGTTCGCCAGGTCGGTGACGATCGTGCACCGCCGCGAGGAGTTCCGCGCCTCGAAGATCATGCTGGAGCGGGCCAAGGCGAACGAGAAGATCCGCTGGCAGCTCAACACCGCCGTGGACGAGGTCGTCGGCGACACGAAGGTCACCGGCGTGAAGGTGCACGACACCGTCACCGGCGAGCCCGGTGAGCTCGACGTCACCGGCTTCTTCCTCGCCATCGGCCACGACCCGCGCAGCGCCCTGGTCAAGGGCCAGGTCGAGGTGGACGACGAGGGCTACGTCATCACCCGGGGCACCACGACCTACACCAACCTCGACGGCGTCTTCGCCGCGGGCGACCTGGTCGACCACACCTACCGGCAGGCCATCACCGCCGCGGGCTCCGGCTGCGCGGCGGCCATCGATGCCGAGCGCTGGCTGGCCGAGCACGGCACCGGCGAGGCCGAGATGGCCGCCGAGCTGGTCGGCGGCGGCTACGGCAAGAGCAACTAGAGAACACCACGAGGAGAAGAAGATGGCCAGCAACACTGTCACCGTCACCGCGGACTCGTTCGCCGGTGACGTCCTCAAGAGCGACAAGCCCGTCCTGGTCGACTTCTGGGCGACCTGGTGCGGCCCGTGCCGGATGGTCGCGCCGGTCCTCGAGGAGATCGCGGGCGAGCACGCCGAGAAGATCACCGTGGCCAAGCTCGACATCGACGCCCACCCCGGCATCGCCCGCGACTACCAGGTGATGTCCGTGCCCACCCTGATCCTGTTCCAGGGCGGCGAGCCGGTGAAGACCATCGTCGGCGCCAAGCCGAAGGCCGCCCTGCTCAGCGACCTGGACGACGTCCTGGCCTGAGGCAACCCGAACCCGGGGTCCGTCCGTCTCGTTGAGTGGGGCACGGGCCCCGGTTTCGTGTTTCGGCGAAAAGGAGGCCCCCGCTCCCCACCGGTGCGCGGATCGCGGGCACCGGCAGGCACAATGGTCGACTGTCAGGGATTCCCACCGACTCGAGAGCGAGGGTGCATGCGGGTTCTCCGCCGCGGCGACACGGGCCAGGCCGTAGCCGAGGTTCGATCCACGCTCACCGCGCTGGGCCTGGTGCCCCCGATCCAGGACGCGGCCGTGTTCGACGCGGCGATGGAGCACGCCGTGCGCGCGTTCCAGCAGCGCCGCGGTTTGATCACCGACGGCGTCGTCGGCGCGGCCACCTACCGGGCCCTGCGCGACGCCACCTACTCCCTCGGCGGCCGTCCGCTGGCCTACCTGGTCTCGGCCCCGCTGTCCGGCGACGACGTGCTCACGCTGCAGGAGCGCCTGCTGGAGATGGGCTACGACGCCGGGCGCTCCAACGGCGTCTTCGGCGCCCAGACCGAGGCCGCGCTGCGCAATTTCCAGCGCGACTACGGCCTCACCGTCGACGGCATCTGCGGCCCGGAGACCGTCCGCGCCCTGCGCCAGCTCTCCCCGCGCGCCCGCGGCGGCCGCCCGGTCCTGCTGCGCGAGCAGGAGCGCGTCCGCAAGGCCGGGCCACGGCTGCGCGGCAAGCGCATCGTCATCGACCCCGGCCACGGCGGCGCCGACACCGGCCTGTCCATCGGCGGCCTCAACGAGGCCGACCTGATGTGGGACCTGGCCACCCGCCTCGAGGGCAAGATGGTCGCCACCGGCATGGAGGCCCTGCTCTCCCGCGGCCCCGACCGCTGCCCCGACGAGGCCGACCGGGCCAACTTCGCCAACGACGCGGGCGCCGACCTCGTGCTGTCCCTGCACACCGACGGCAACCGCTCGCCGCTGGCCCAGGGCGTCGCGGCCTTCCACTTCGGCACCGGCAACGGCGCGACCTCCACCCTCGGGGAGGCCATGGCCGGTCTCATCCAGCGCGAGCTGGTCATGCGCACCGGCATGCGCAACTGCGGCGCCCACCCGAAGACGTGGGACCTGCTGCGGCTCACCCGCTGCCCGGCCGTGCGCATCGAGATCGGGTACCTGACCAACGAGGAGGACCGCCGCCGCCTGGGCGAGCCCGCGTTCCGCGACGTCGTCGCCGAGGGCATCCTGGTCGCGGTGAAGCGCCTCTACCTGCTGGGCCAGAACGACCAGCCCACCGGCACCTTCACCTTCGCCGACGTCCTGGCCCACGAACTGGCCAAGGCCGAGTAGGCGAAACCGGGCAGCCGGGGCTGGGCAATCTCGGGGCCGACCAATCTCGGGGCCGACCAGTCCTGGGGCTGGGCAGCCGGGCCGGTCAGCGCTGCATGGCCGGGGTGCCGACCGTGCTGATGGTGACCGTGCCCAGCAGGCGTTCGAGGGCCGCCTCGACGTCTTCCTTCCAGGTGATCGCCGAGCGCAGCTCCAGGCGCAGCCGGGGCCACCTCGGGTGCGGGCGGACGGTCTTGAACCCGACGCTGCTCAGGAACTCCGCCGGGACCACGCAGCTGTGGTCCTCGTCGGGGTCCATGTCGCCGAAGGTCTCGATGGCGCGGACGCCGCGACGGGTGAGGTCCTTGGCCACCGACTGGACCAGGAGCCTGCCGAGGCCGCCCTTGCGGAACTCCGGGAGCACGTGGAACCCCGTCAGCACGACGGCGTCGGGGCTGATCGGCGAGGTCGGGAACGCCGAGGCGCGCGGGACGGCGTTGGGCGGGGCGTAGAACACGAAGCCCACCGGCAGCTTCTCGCTGTAGACGATGCGCCCGCAGGAGCCCCATTCCAGCAGCACGCTGGAGACCCACGCCTCCTTCTCCAGCTCGGTGGTGCCGAACTCCTCGGCCTGCTCCTTGAGGTGCGGCGCGAGTTCCCAGTACACGCAGGACCTGCACTGCTTGGGCAGTTGCTCCAGGTTGTCCAGCGTGACGCCGACGACGCGTCGCGACACCCAACCTCCCCCGCCTGGCACCGACTTCCTACCGCCCCAGGATAGGGCGATGTGACCTGCGCCGGAACCGTGGACGGCGATATCAGGCCGACGTCACCCCTCCGGTTACACTCGATCGATCGCCCGCGACGTAAACGGAGCGCCGATGAGCAGCGTGGGACAGCCGCCGGACAGAGCAGGGGCCCGCAGCCTCGACCCGCACCTGAGCCGCTACGCGGCCAGGGCGGAGGGCATGACCGCCTCCGAGGTGCGCGCGCTCTTCGCCGTGGCGAGCAGGCCCGAGGTGGTCTCGCTGGCGGGCGGCATGCCCAACCTGGCCGCGCTGCCGCTGGAGTCGCTCTCCGCGCAGATGGCCGCGATCATCGCCGAGGAGGGCATGACCGCCCTGCAGTACGGCTCCGCGCACGGCGTGCCGGTGCTGCGCGAGCAGATCTGCGAGGTCATGGCCCTGGAGGGCGTGCACGGCCACCCCGACGACCTCGTCGTCACCGTCGGCTCGCAGATGGCCCTGGACCTGGTGACCCGCATCTTCTGCGACCCCGGCGACGTGGTGCTGGCAGAGGGCCCGTCCTACGTCGGCGCGCTGGGCACCTTCGCCTCCTACCAGGCCGACGTGCGGCACGTCGCCATGGACTCCGACGGCCTGGTCCCCGCGGCGCTGGAGGAGGCCATCGTGGCCGTGCGCGCCGCCGGTCGGCGGGTCAAGTTCCTGTACACGATCCCGAACTTCCAGAACCCCGCGGGCGTGACCCTGGCGGTGCCCAGGCGCGCGGAGATCCTCGACATCTGCCTGCGCCACGACGTGCTGGTCATCGAGGACAACCCCTACGGCCTGCTCGGCTTCGACGGCCAGATCTACCCGGCGCTGCGGTCGATGGACCGCGACAACGTCATCTACCTCGGCTCCTTCTCCAAGACCTTCGCCTCCGGCCTGCGCGTGGGCTGGGCGCTGGCCCCGCACGGGGTCAGGGAGAAGCTGGTGCTGGCCGCCGAGTCGGCCTCGCTGTGCCCCCCGACGCTCAACCAGCTGGTGGTCTCGCGCTACCTGGCCACGCACGACTGGAAGGGCCAGATCAAGTCCTTCCAGACCATGTACCGCGAGCGCCGCGACGCGCTGCTGGCGGGCCTGGAGCAGTACATGCCGCCGGGCTGCACGTGGACGCGCCCCGACGGCGGCTTCTTCGTCTGGCTGACCGTGCCCGAGGGCGTGGACACCAAGGCGATGCAGCCGCGCGCGGTGACGGCCAGGGTGGCCTACGTGCCGGGCACCGGCTTCTACTCCGACGGGTTCGGCAGCAGGCAGATGCGCCTGTCGTTCTGCTACCCGCCGCCGGAGCGGATCACCGAGGGCGTGCGCAGGCTGGCCGGGGTGCTGGCCGAGGAGCTCGAGCTGCTGCGCACCTTCGGCCCGTCAACCAGCCGCACGCTGTCGGGGCCGCAGACCCCTTCGCCGGACACCGCCTGAGCGGGCAGCGCAATCGTGCCGGTGTACGGTCGGCACGTTTCCGCACGCGCTGAGGAGTCCGAGGAGAGTCCGCTGTGTCCGATCGCTGGGTGACCGTCCTGGCCGGTGGCCTGTCCCACGAGCGCGACGTCTCCCTGCGCTCGGGCAGGCGCGTGTCGGCGGCGCTGCGCGCGGCCGGGGTCGCGGTGGAGGAGTGGGACGCCGACGCGGCCCTGCTGCCCCGCCTGCGGGAGCACCGCCCGGACGCGGTCGTCATCGCCCTGCACGGCGGCGAGGGGGAGAACGGCTCCATCCAGACGATCCTGGAACTGCTCGGCATCCCGTACGTCGGCGCCGACCCCGACGCCTGCCGCCGCGCCTGGGACAAGCCGACCGCGAAGGCGGAGCTCGCCCGCAGCGGCCTGCTCACCCCGGACTGGGTCGTCCTGCCGCACGGCAGCTTCCGCGAGCTGGGCGCGCAGCCGGTGCTCGACGCGATGGTCGAGCGCCTCGGCCTGCCGATGATGCTCAAGCCCGACCAGGGCGGCTCGGCCCTCGGCGCCCAGGTCGTGCGCGACGCCGCGCACCTGCCCACCGCGATGGTCGGCTGCCTGGCCTACAGCGACGCGGTGCTGGCGGAGCGGTACGTCGAGGGGACCGAGGTCGCGGTGACCGTGGTCGACGGGCCCCAGGGCCCGCTGGCCCTGCCCGCCGTCGAGATCACCGCCCACAACGGCGTCTACGACTACACCGCCCGCTACACCGCGGGGCTCACCGAGTTCCACACGCCCGCCCGCCTGGACGACGCCACCGCGGCCAAGGTCGCCGACTTGGCGCTCTCGGCCCACCGCCTGCTCGGCTTGCGCGACATCTCCCGCACCGACGCGGTCGTCGACGCGAACGGCGACGTGCACTTCCTGGAAGTCAACCTCTCCCCGGGGCTCACCGAGACGTCCTTGGTGCCGATGGCCGTGGAGGCCGCGGGCCGCTCCCTCGGGGAGATCTACGCGGCCTTGGTCGACCGCGCGATCGCCCGCGGGCACTGAGCCGACCCACGACGTTCCGTCACGATTCCGCGACGGAACGTCATCGTCACCGTGACGAAACAGGCTGGTGTGATCCCTTAGGGGTCAATCATGTCTGATTCATCCCATTTTTGGCCATCAGCTCCACGATCCGCTCCAGGTCGTCAACCGACCCGAATTCGACGACGATGCGGCCTTTTCGCTTGCCGAGTTCGACCTTGACGCGGGTGTCGAAGCGGTCCGAGAGGCGCTCAGCGACGTCCTGCAGCCCCGGCGCGTGCATCGGCTTCCGCGCGGCGGGCTTGGCCTTGGCCGGAGGAGCGCCCTTGGCGAGGGTGACCGCCTCCTCCGTCGCGCGGACCGACAGCCCCTCCGCAACGATCCGCGTGGCCAGGTCCTCCTGGGCGCCCGGCTCGTCCAGGCCGAGCAGGGCGCGGGCGTGGCCTGCCGACAGCACGCCCGCGGCGACGCGGCGCTGGACCGGCAGGGGGAGGCGGAGCAGGCGGATGGTGTTGGTGATGACCGGGCGGCTGCGGCCGATGCGGCCCGCCAGTTCCTCGTGCGTCACCGCGAACTCGTCCAGCAACTGCTGGTAGGCCGCCGCCTCCTCCAGCGGGTTCAGCTGAACCCGGTGGATGTTCTCCAGCAGGGCGTCGCGGAGCATCGCGTCGTCGGCGGTCTGCCGGACGATCGCGGGGATGCGCTCAAGACCCGCGCGCTGGGCGGCGCGCAGGCGGCGCTCGCCCATCACCAGCTCGTACCCCGAGGCGTCCAGCTCGCGGACGACGATCGGCTGCATGAGGCCGAACTCGCGGATCGAGTGCTCCAGCTCGGCGAGGGCGTCCTCGTCGAAGACCTGGCGGGGCTGCTTGGGGTTCGCGGTGACCGAGGCGATGGGCACCTCGCGGTACACCGCGCCCGCCACCGGGGGAGCGGGCTCCGCCTGCCGGGCCTCCGGCGGCGTGGACAGCTTCAGGCCGTTGCCCATGGCGGGCGCCGCGGGCGGTCCCTGCGGGATCAGCGCCGCCAGGCCACGGCCCAGCCCGCCCTTGCGGCCTGCTCCGGCTGCGCTCATGTGCTCTCTCCTGCTCCTCGTTCAGCGATCTCCCTGGCCGCGTCGAGGTAGCTCATCGCGCCTCGCGAGCCCGGGTCGTAGGCGAGCACCGTCTGGCCGTACCCGGGCGCCTCGGACACCTTCACGCTGCGCGGGATGACGGTCCGCAGCACGGTGTCGCCGAAGTGGGTGCGGACCTCGTTGGTCACCTGGTCGGCCAGCTTCGTGCGGCCGTCGTACATGGTGAGCAGGATCGTGGAGACGGTCAGCGCGCGGTTGAGGTGGGTCTGCACCAGCTCGATGTTGCGGAGCAGCTGGCTCAGCCCCTCCAGCGCGTAGTACTCGCACTGAATCGGGATGAGCACCTCCTGCGCGGCGACCATCGCGTTGACGGTCAGCAGGCCCAGCGACGGCGGGCAGTCGATGAACACGTAGTCCGGGTCGATCTGGTCGAGCGCCTCGGGGGAGAGCGCCTCCTTCAGCCGGGACTCCCGCGACTGCATGGAGACCAGCTCGATCTCCGCGCCCGCCAGGTCGATGGTCGCGGGCACGCAGAACAGGCGCTCCGACTGGTCGCTGGTCTGCGCGGCGTCGGCCACCGACATCTCGCCGAGCAGCACCTCGTAGATCGACGGCGTGCCCGAGCGGTGCTCGACACCGAGCGCGGTACTGGCGTTGCCCTGGGGGTCGAGGTCGATGACGAGCACCCGCAGGCCGTGCAGCGCGAGACCGGCGGCGATGTTCACCGTGCTGGTCGTCTTGCCGACGCCGCCCTTCTGGTTGGAGACGGTCAGCACCCGGCGGCCCCGGGGCCGGGGGAACATCCGGTCCGGGTGCTTGACCCGGGTCGCCCTGGCGGCTTCCTCGGCGATGGGCGTCCACCCGGCGACGGACGCGGCGGAGGGCTGGGTCATCGACAACACCCCATGACCGATCGCTGTTTCACGTGGAACATCCTCGCTCCGTTCTCAGCCTCGACGTGCACGCTGATCCTTCCGTGGCAGACGCTCAACCACCACAACCGTCGTCGGCGGGTCGACCACCGTCACTCCACAACGCACGATCCGGGGGTCCCCGCCGCCCGCGCGCCGGATCTCCGCGCGGTCCCGGTTGATCTCCTCGGACGCGCTGGCCCCCTTGAGCGCGACCATCCGGCCACCGATCCGCAGCAGGGGCAGGCACCACGCGCCGAGCTTGCCCAGGGGGGCGACCGCGCGGGCGGTGACCACATCGGTCCCGGTGACCTCGCCGCGCAGGGCGGGCTCCTCGGCCCGTCCGCGCACCACGACGACCGACGACAGGCCCAGAGTCTCCACGACCTCGGTCAGCCATGCCACCCGCCGCGCCATCGGTTCCACGAGCGTCATCGAGAGGTCCGGCCGGGCGATCGCCAGCGGGATGCCGGGCAGCCCGGCGCCCGATCCCACGTCGACCACCCGCGCCTCCTCGGGCAGCACCTCGGCGACCACGGCGGAGTTCAGCACGTGCCGGTCCCAGAGCCGGTCCACCTCGCGCGGCCCGATCAGCCCGCGGTCCACCCCGTGCACCGCCAGCAGTTCGACGAACCGCTCCGCGAGCCCGGTCCGGTCACCGAAGACCGACTCGACCCGGTCCCGATCCAGATTCGTCATGCCACTCCGATGTTCCACGTGAAACAGTCCGCCAATTGTGGCCGATGCCCCGGAAGCCCCCTGACCCCGGCTCCGGTGTTTCACGTGAAACGACGAGACGCGGCCCGCCGGAGCGGACCGCGTCTCGTGGTGACTAGTGCTACTGCGGGAAGACCACGACGCGACGGCGCGGGTCCTCGCCTTCGCTCTCGCTGTGCACGCCCTTCACCGTCGCCACGGCGTCGTGCACGACCTTGCGCTCGAACGGCGTCATCGGCTGGAGCCGGATGCGCTCGCCGGTCGACAGCGCCTTCTCCGCGGTCGAGCGACCGAGGTCGGCCAGCTCCTCGCGACGGCCCGCGCGCCAGCCCGCGATGTCGAGCATCAGCCTGCTGCGCGCGCCGGTCTCCTGCTGCACCGCCAGGCGGGTCAGCTCCTGCAGCGATTCGAGGACGCTGCCGCGCGGGCCCACCAGCTTCTCCAGGTCCTCGCCGCCGTCGATGCTCACCACCGCGCGGCTGGCCTCGACGTCGAGGTCGATGTCGCCGTCGTAGTCGAGAATGTCGAGCAGGCGCTCCAGGTAGTCACCCGCGATGTCGCCCTCCTTGACCAACAGGTCCTCGGTGGCCACCCGCTCGGTGCCCACCTCCTGATCGGTGGTCTCGGACTCCTGCACCGTCTCCGGCACGGTAACTCCTCTCCAGGTCGAGCGACGCCTCAGCGGTTCTTGCGACCTGACTTCTTACGGGATCGGTCCGTACTCAGACCGGGAACCGGGGTGCCGTCCTTGCCGTTCGGCGACGGCTTCGCGCCCGCGGCGGGCTTGGCGGCGGGGCGCGGCTTCGCGCCGGGCTGGGGCTTGGCGCCGGGGACGGGCTTGCTCGGGCCCGCGGGGGGCTCCGGCGCGGTGGCGTCGGGCGCAGTGGCATCGGCCCCGGCCACGCCGTCAATCTCGCCGGGCTTCTTGGCGACGGGCGGGACGCGCTTCGGCTTCTGGCCGGGCTTCGGCGCGGCGGCCGTGCGCTTCTCGATGGCGGCCGCCTTCGCGGCGGCCTCCTCCTTGTCGATCTTCTGGTAGACGAGGTGCTGCTGCATCAGCGTCCAGCTGTTGTTGCTCAGCCAGTAGAGCAGCAGGCCGATCGGGAAGAAGAAGCCACCGACGAGCACGCCCAGCGGGAAGATGTAGAGCGTCAGCTTGTTCATGATCGCGGTCTGCTGGGTGGCCGCGTCCGGGTTCTGCCGGGCCACCGAGTGCCGCGCGGTCAGGTGCGTCAGCACGCTGGCGAGGATCATCAGCGGGATCGACACCAGGATGACCGCGGTCCGCTCGACGTTGAACAGGTCGAGCTCGGCCTGGGCCTGGGTGATCCAGTTGCTCAGCCGCGCGCCGAACAGGTCGGCGTTGAGGTAGGACTCCACGCCCGAGGCGTCGAAGAAGTAGTTCTCGGTCTTGCCCGGCTTGAACTCGCGCAGCACGTGGAACAGGCCGATGAAGACCGGGATCTGCAGCAGCATCGGCAGGCAGCCGCCCAGCGGGCTCACCCCGTGCTGGGCCTGGAGCTTCTGCATCTCCTGGGCGAGCTTCTGCTTGTCGTTGGCGTACTTCTTCTGCAGCTTCTTGATCTCGGGGGCGAACTCCTGCATCTTCCGCATGGAGCGCACCTGCTTGACCATGGGCTTGTACATGATCGCGCGCAGGGTGAAGACCAGGAAGACGATGCCCAGCGCCCAGGAGATCGCGCTGGCCTCGCCGAAGATGTGACCGAAGACCCAGTGCCAGCACCAGAGGATGAAGGACACCGGGTAGTAGATGAAATCAAGCACGAACTACTCCTCGGCAGCTCTCGCGTCAGCCGGGCCG
Source organism: Actinokineospora lacus (assembly GCF_053813445.1). NCBI lineage: Bacteria > Bacillati > Actinomycetota > Actinomycetes > Pseudonocardiales > Pseudonocardiaceae > Actinokineospora > Actinokineospora lacus. The sequence continues at coordinate 299,999 of NZ_JBQERA010000001.1, read as the reverse complement.
GTCCCGGTCGAGTTCTCGGGGTGCCGCGGCGGCACCGGGTCAAGGCCGCCAGGGTGCCATGGACCACAGCGCAGCAGCCTGCGCAGCGCCAGCCACGACCCGCGCAGCGCACCGTGCTCGGTCAACGCCTCCACGGCGTACGCGCTGCAGCTGGGGTAGAAGCGGCAGGCGGGCGGCAGCAGCGGGGAGACCCACCGCCGGTACACGCGCACCGGTGCGAGCAGCACCCTGGCGCCGGGCCCAACCGTCACAACGCACCACCACTGTCATCCTGCAGCCGAAGCCTGCGGATCGCGGCGTCGAAGTCCGCGGCCAGCTCGGCGCTGGTCGCCTCGGCTGAGCGCGGCAGCGCTCGCACGACCAACGCGCTGCCCGGCGGCAGAGTTCCAAGCCGCTCGCGCACGACGTGCCGCAGACGCCTGCTCACCCGGTGGCGGACCACCGAGTTGCCGACGGCCTTACTCACGACGAAACCGACCCTCGGTGATCGAGGGTCGGCTTCGATCCCGCTGCGCGCCGCGTGCACCACCAGGCGGGGACGGCCTGCCCGGTGACCGCCGCGGGTCACCAGCTTGAAGTCCGCGCTGGTGGTCAGCCGGGCGGCCGCGGGGAGCACGGCGGCGGGTGGACTCAGGCCGACAGCTTGTCGCGACCCTTGCGCCGACGGGCGGCGAGGATCGCGCGGCCCGCGCGGGTCCGCATCCGCAGGCGGAAGCCGTGGGTCTTGGAACGGCGACGGTTGTTCGGCTGGAAGGTGCGCTTGCTCACAGCTCTATCTCCCGGGTACTAGCCCTGCCAGTCGTTCTGGCCGTTGGTCGGGTCTCGCGCGGGCACGGCCTGGCGGAACGCGCGCGGGCCGCCACAGGTGCGGGCACGCAGAACTCGCCCGCCGCAAGCGGGAGACCTTATGAGAGTACGCACCCGTTCGGCCAGGACCAAACCGGGGCCGCTTGTGGCGACCGGCCCGGCTTGTTAGCGTGCGGGCTCTTGGCTTGCCGGACGCGATGGGAGCCCCTGCCGGGCCAACCGTGCCGGACCACTGAGTACCGTTGACCCGCCACGGCCGCGGCTCGCCGTACCCTTCGTGCACAGTTGTGGACAACTCTGTGGATGAGCGCGCGCGGAGGCCAGATCAGGGGAGGGAGCGGCGTCGATGTCCGACCACCAGATGAACCTGGGCGTGGTCTGGGAGCAGGTCGTGCGCGAGCTGTCAGCGGGCACGCTCTCCCCGTCCCAGCGCGCGTGGATGCGCATGACCCGGCCGATCGGCCTGCTGGACGGCACCGCGCTGCTCTCGGCCCCCAGTGAGTTCGCCAAGGAAGCCATCGAGCGCGCCCTGCGCGAGCCCATCACCAGCGCGCTCTCCCGCAGGCTCGGCCGGGTGGTCTCGCTCGCGGTGAAGGTCGACGTCGCGCCCGCCCCGGTCAAGCCGGTCACCGTCGCGGCCGAGCCGGTCGACGCCGAGACGGTGACGCTGCCCATCGAGCCGCCGCCGGTCGACGGCCTCCTGGAGGACGACTCCGAGGAGGTCGACGAGGAGGGCGACGCGCTCGCCGCCGTCCACGAGATCTGGCCGACGTTCAACGGCCGCCCGGCGATCGGCCAGCCCTACACCGCGCCCGCGCAGCCGCAGACGTCCAAGACCCGGCTGAACGAGAAGTACACCTTCGACACCTTCGTCATCGGCGCGTCCAACCGCTTCGCCCACGCCGCGTCGGTCGCGGTGGCCGAGGCGCCCGCGCGGGCGTACAACCCGCTGTTCATCTGGGGCGAGTCCGGGCTGGGCAAGACCCACCTGCTGCACGCGGTCGGCCACTACGCCCAGCGCCTGTTCCCGGGGATGCGCGTGCGCTACGTGTCCACCGAGGAGTTCACCAACGACTTCATCAACTCCCTGCGCGACGACCGCAAGGTGGCCTTCCAGCGCCGCTACCGCGACATCGACGTGCTGCTGGTCGACGACATCCAGTTCCTGGAGGGCAAGGAAGGCACCCAGGAGGAGTTCTTCCACACCTTCAACACCCTGCACAACGCCAACAAGCAGATCGTGGTCTCCTCCGACCGTCCGCCCAAGCGGCTGGAGACGCTGGAGGACCGGCTGCGCACGCGGTTCGAGTGGGGCCTGATCACCGACATCCAGCCCCCCGAGCTGGAGACCCGCATCGCCATCCTGCGCAAGAAGGCCGCCCAGGACCGCTTGGCCGTGCCCGGCGAGGTGCTGGAGTTCATCGCCGCGCGGGTCGAGGCCAACATCCGGGAGCTGGAGGGCGCGCTGATCCGGGTGACCGCCTTCGCCTCGCTCAACCGCCAGCCCGTCGACGTCGGCCTCGCCGAGATCGTGCTGCGCGACCTCATCCCGGACTCGCAGGCGCCGGAGATCAGCGCGGCCACGATCATGGCGGTGACCGCGGAGTACTTCGGCGTGAGCATCGACGACCTCTGCGGCCCCGGCAAGACGAAAGCGCTTGCCCAGGCCCGGCAGATCTCCATGTACCTGTGCCGCGAGCTGACCGACCTGTCGCTGCCCAAGATCGGGCAGACCTTCGGCGGGCGCGACCACACCACGGTCATGCACGCGGACAAGAAGATTCGCAAGGAGATGGCCGAGCGGCGCCGCGTCTACGACCAGGTCCAGGAGATGACCTCCCGGATCAAGCAGCGCGCCCGCGCCTGAGCGCCCCGCGCGTGAGAGCATGGAACTGCCCCCTTGCCGACCCGTCCGTCGGCGAGGGGGCAGTTGTCTTTCAGGCAGTTGTCCTTTAGGCAGCCGCCGTCATCAGGGGTTGTCGGTCTTCAGGGTGTAGGCGCCGCCGCCGCTGTAGGCGAGCACCCGCCAGCGGTAGTAGCCCGCGGTGCCCGTGTACTCCACGGTCTCGGCGGCCGCCGGGGTCTCACCCGCGCCCACGTTCGCCCAAGTCGACCCGTTCCACTTCTGCAGGAACAGGTCGAAGTCCGCGCCCGAGGGGCCGGTCAGGCAGCCGCGGTGCGCACCCGAGGCGCTGCTGTAGTAGTAGCTGCCGTTGGGCTGGTACACCGAGGCGCCCGCGTTCAGCGAGCCGGTGTAGGTCGCCTCGGAGCAGGAGCCCGGGTCCGGGTCGGGGTCCTGGCCAGGGCCGTCCAGGTCGCCGGTGTGGCCCTCGATCCAGGACTTGAACGCCGGGACGCGCATATAGATGGACGGCGCGGTGGCGCAGGTCGGGTTCTGCGCGCCCGCCCTGCTGGTCGCCCCGCCCAGCTCCCAGCGGCCGCCCGCCTGCACGACCAGCGGTCCGCCGGAGTCGCCGTAGCAGGCGCCCCTGCCGGACTGGTCGCCGACGCACAGCTCGTAGGTCGGGCTGAACGCCGGGTCGGTGCAGCCGGTGACCAGGCGGGTGTCCAGCTGCTGCAGGGTGTTCGGCGCGCTGCCGCAGCCGCGGGTGGGACAGGTCTGGCCGTGGCCGATGATCCGCACCGCCGTGCCGGTGTTCAGCGTGGTCGCGGTGATCTTGATGGGCGTGGAGGCCGACGCGCTGCTCAGCCGCAGCAGCGCGATGTCGTAGCCGCTGGGACCGGCGATCCGCTGGGCGACGTTGATGGCCTCGCCGCTGTTGAGCGTGGTGCCGCCGACGCGCACCGAGGTGACGCCGCTGATGCAGTGGTTGGCGGTCACCACCCAGGTGGGCGCGATCAGCGAGCCACCGCAGCCGAACCGGCCGCTGGCGAAGAGCTTGACGTAGAACGGGTAGTTCTCCGTGGCCGGGACGCCGCCGATGATGTACGGGGTCACCTCGCCGGGGGTGGAGCTGGGCGGTACCGCCTGGGCGGGGCCGCCCACCGCGACCAGCCCACCGGCGCAGGCCGCCGCCGCGGCGACACCCGCCACGATCCTCCGAAGCCGCATACCGGCTCCTTCCATCCGCAGGGTTCGACCCGCGCGCAGGGTGGCGCGGGGCGCACCGCAACTATGCGGTCGCCGGTCCGGGGCGGAACAATCACAGTTGGCCATAGATTCGCGGGATGGCCACCCGTCCGGCGCCAGGGTTTATTGCCGCCGTGGATGCCCCGTTCGGGGGTGCCCAGGAGATCTGCGTCACCGGTATGGGGGTCTTCGGCCATCCACAGCCCTGTGGGCAGAGCTGGGACAGCCTGGGTACTACTCGGTGCACAACTGGGGATGGAACTGTGGACAACTCGGGCCGCCTGTGGATGGATCGGACGGGCCGCGAAACCATCCACCGACGGCCCGAGTTGTCCACCGGTTGCACCCACCGGCCGTCCACATCGATCCGCGCCGTGTGACCTGCGCGGACAGGCGTTGTCCACACAATCCACAGCCCTTATTACTACTACTGTCTTTTCTCTCTTCCCCAAGAACAAAAAAGCTAGAAACAGGGGCGGGCCGAATCTGGGGACAACCGCCGCCGAGCCGTCCCCGGCGCCCCAAGCCCCGGATGACGCCGGGGCGGCCAACGCTCTACGGTTGGGCCCTACAGCGTGGACAGCCCACCCGGGTCACGCCCCCGGTGCGGCGACCCGCACGGGCGGTGGAAAGGACTCCCATGAAGATCCGCGTCGAGCGCGACAGCCTCGCCGACGCTGTCGCCTGGGTGGCGCGCAGCCTTCCCTCCCGGCCCCCGGTGCCCGTCCTCGGCGGCGTGCTCTTGGACGCCGGCTCGGCAGACGGCACCGACGGGCTCACCGTCTCCGGCTTCGACTACGAGGTCTCGGCCACGGTCAGCGTGCCCGCCACGATCGCCGACGAGGGCCGCACCCTGGTCTCCGGCAGGCTGCTCGCCGACATCACCAAGGCGCTGCCCGCCCAGCCGGTGGAGATCTCCGTCGACGGCTCCCGGGTCGCGATCGCGTGCGGCAACGCCAAGTTCAGCCTCCCGACCATGCCGGTCGAGGACTACCCGTCCCTGCCCACCATGCCCCAGCACGCCGGGGAGGCCGCGGGCGAGGTCTTCGGCCAGGCGGTCAGCCAGGTCGCCATCGCCGCGGGCAAGGACGACACCCTGCCCATGCTCACCGGCGTCCGCGTCGAGATCGCGGGCGACAAGCTGACCCTGGTCGCCACCGACCGCTTCCGCCTGGCGATGCGCGAGTTCGCGTGGAAGCCCAGCGGCGACGTCGAGGACGCCGCCGTCCTGGTCCCGGCCCGAACCCTGGCCGAGGCCGCCAAGGCGCTGGGCACCTCGGGGCGCACCGTCGAGCTGGCGCTGTCCTCCGGCGACGGGCTGCTCGGCCTGTCCGGCTCCGGCCGCCGCGCGACCACCCGCCTGCTCGACGCGGAGTTCCCGCGCTACCGCCAGCTGCTGCCCTCCGAGCAGAGCTCGGCGGCGATCATCGCCGTCGCCCCGCTCGTCGAGGCGATCAAGCGCGTGTCGCTGGTCGCCGAGCGCGGCACCCAGGTCCGGCTGGAGTTCGCCGACGGCGTCCTGCGCCTGACCGCGGGCGGCGACGACGAGGGCAGCGCGGAGGAGGAGCTGTCGGTGGAGTTCACCGGCGACCCGGTCACCATCGCGTTCAACCCGACCTACCTGCAGGACGGCCTGGCCGCGCTGCACGCCGACCGCGCCGAGCTGTCCTTCACCACGCCCAACCGGCCTGCGCTGATCAAGCCCGTCGGGGAGGATGGCGAGGTCACCCCCGGGTACCTCTACCTGCTGATGCCGGTCCGCCTTCCCGGCTGACCCCCGACCCGAGAGGATCACCGTGCAGCTCGGACTCGTCGGCCTGGGCAAGATGGGCTTCAACATGCGCGAGCGGCTGCGCGCCGCCGGGCACGAAGTCATCGGCTACGACCGCAACCCCGAGGTCAGCGACGCGGAGTCGCTGGCCGACATGGTCGCCACGCTCGCCACGCCGCGCACCGTGTGGGTCATGGTCCCCGCGGGCCAGCCGACCCGCACCACCGTGGCCGAGCTGGGCGACCTGCTCGACGAGGGCGACATCGTCATCGACGGCGGCAACTCCCGGTACACCGACGACCGCGGCAACGCCGACCTGCTCGCCACCTGCGGCGTCGGCTACCTCGACTGCGGGGTCTCCGGCGGGGTCTGGGGCCGGGAGAACGGCTACGGCCTGATGGTCGGCGGCGACGCCAAGTTCGTCGAGCACGCCATGCCGATCTTCGACGCGCTGCGCCCCGAGGGCCCGCGCGAGGAGGGCTTCGTCCACGCCGGGGCCACCGGCGCGGGCCACTACGCGAAGATGGTCCACAACGGCATCGAGTACGGCCTGATGCAGGCCTACGCCGAGGGCTACGAGCTGCTCGACGCCGCCAGCGAGGTCACCGACGTGCGCGGGGTCCTCAAGGCGTGGACCCGCGGCACCGTGGTCCGGTCCTGGCTGCTCGACCTGCTGGTCAAGGCGCTGGACGAGGACCCGAGGCTGGCCGAGCTCTCCGGCTACGTCGAGGACTCCGGCGAGGGTCGCTGGACCGTCGAGGAAGCGGTGCGCCACGCCGTTCCCGCCCCGGTGATCTCCGCGGCGCTGTTCGCCCGGTTCGCCTCCCGCCAGGGCGACTCGCCCGCGATGAAGGCGGTCTCGGCGCTGCGCAACCAGTTCGGCGGGCACGCGGTGCACAAGGCGGGACCGACCTCCGGGTCCGGCGAGACGAACTAGTAGTGCACGTCCGGCACTTGCAGGTCGCCGACTTCCGCTCCTGGCAGCACGCGGACCTGGAACTGGAGCCGGGCGCGGCGGTGCTGATCGGCCGCAACGGCCAGGGCAAGACGAACCTGGTCGAGGCGGTCGGCTACGTGGCGACCCTGGCATCGCACCGGGTCGCCGCCGACGCGCCGCTGGTCCGGCACGGCTGCCCGCGCGCCATCGTGCGGCTGGTGGTGGTCAACGACGACCGCGAGCTGACCGTCGAGCTGGAGATCACCCCCGGCAAGGCCAACCGCGCCCGCGTCAACCGGGGCGCCGTCGGCAGGCCCCGCGACGTGCTCGGCATCCTGCGCACGGTGCTGTTCGCCCCCGAGGACCTGGCCCTGGTGCGCGGCGACCCCGGCGAGCGCCGCCGCTTCCTCGACGACCTCCTCGTCCAGCGGGCCCCGAGGTACGCCGGGGTGCGCGCGGACTACGACAGGGTGCTGCGCCAGCGCAACGCGCTGCTCAAGAGCGCCGCGACCAACCGCCGCGCCCGCCGCGCCGACCCGGACGCGCTGTCCACGCTGGAGGTGTGGGACGGCCACCTGGCCGCGCACGGCGCGCAGCTGCTCGCCGCCCGGCTCGACCTGGTCGCCGCGATGGGGCCCCGCGTCGCCGAGGCGTACGCCGGGGTGGCGCCGGAGTCCGCGCCCGCCCGCATCACCTACCGGGCCGGGGTGGAGCTGCCCGAGGGGTACGGCGTGCCCGGCGGGGTCGCCGCCGACCAGGCCGTGGTCGCCGAGGCGCTGCTGGCGGGCATGGCCGCGCGCCGCGACGCCGAACTCGACCGCGGGGTCAGCCTCGTCGGCCCGCACCGCGACGAGCTGGAGCTGGTCCTCGGCGACCTGCCCGCGAAGGGCTACGCCAGCCACGGCGAGTCCTGGTCGTTCGCGCTCGCGCTGCGGCTGGGGTCCTACGAGCTGCTGCGCGCGGAGGGCAGCGAGCCGGTGCTGATCCTCGACGACGTCTTCGCCGAACTCGACCGGGTCCGCCGGGAGCGGCTCGCCGAGACCGCCGTGTTGGCCGAACAGGTCATCGTGACCGCCGCGGTGGCCGAGGATGTCCCCACAGAGCTGTCCGGCGCCCGGTACACCGTGGCCGATGGGGAGGTGCGGCGTGACCGATGACCTGTTCGGCGGGCAACTCGATCGGCCTAAGGTCCCACCACAAGGTGTGACCGGCCGGGCGCGGAAAGACCCCACATCTGGGGACAACCCTGTGGATAGTGTGGATAACACGGTCACCGAGCGGGCGTTCGGCCCAACGCGGTCCACCGGATTCGGCGAGTCATCCACACAGTCGGGTGGTTCTCCGTCGCCTCCGGACTCCTCGGTGACGGACAGTGACAAGCCGCTGCGGGGCTCCGACCTGGCCCGCGCGGCCCTGGACGCGGCCCGCAAAACCGCCCGCGCCAAACCCAAGCGCGGTGTTCCACGTGGAACAGCGACCGGCGCCCGGCGGCGTCGCCGCTGGTCAGGACCGGGCGCCGATGAGCGCGACCCGCAGCCGCTGGGCCGACTGGCCAGTAGAATCGCCACGGACCGAGGGTGGGCCGACCACCTGGCGGGCGGCCGGGTGTTCGGCAAGTGGGCCGCGCTGGTCGGTTCAGAGGTCGCCGAGCACGCCCGGCCGCTGGCCTTGAAGGACGGCGAGCTGACCGTGCAGGCCGACTCGACCGCGTGGGCCACGCAGCTGCGGCTGCTCCAGCGCCAGCTGCTGGCCCGCATCGCCGCGGGCGTCGGCCCCGGGGTGGTGCGCAGGCTCAAGGTGCACGGCCCGAGCGCGCCGAGTTGGCGGCACGGCCCCCGGCGGGTTCCCGGTCGCGGACCGCGGGACACCTACGGTTGAATATCACGGCTTGAGAGCGGGTCGCTGGCGTCCTGACCCGCGCTGGTTCCGATCCGGCGCTCTGTGAGCAAGTCAGGCGGGTCCTTGGGCCACTTCTGGACGGGCGCACCAGTAGTATGGACGAGGGCGCGCGGAGCCCTCCGGACGGCGCCGGAGAAGCACCGTCGCCGATGAAGGCGTTCCGATCACGAGGAGACACCGGTCACGTGGCAGCTGACAAGCAGGAGAGCACTTACGGTGCCGGGTCGATCGGGGTCCTCAAGGGGCTGGAGGCCGTCCGGCTGCGGCCGGGCATGTACATCGGCTCCACCGCCGAGCCCGGCCTGCACCACCTGATCTGGGAGGTCGTCGACAACAGCGTCGACGAGGCCATGGCGGGCCACGCCACCAAGGTCGAGGTCACCCTGCTGCGCGAGGGCGGCGTCCGCGTCATCGATGACGGCCGCGGCATCCCGGTCGACGAGCACCCCGAGGAGAAGCGCTCCGCGCTGGAGGTCGTCATGACCGTCCTGCACGCGGGCGGCAAGTTCGACAGCGACAGCTACGCCGTCTCCGGCGGCCTGCACGGCGTGGGCATCTCCGTGGTCAACGCCCTGTCCACCTCGCTGTTCGCGGTCATCAGGCGCCAGGGCCACGTCTGGCGCCAGGAGTACCGCGACTCCAAGCCGGTCACCGACGTCATCAAGGGCGAGACCGCCGAGGACACCGGCACCGAGATCACCTTCGTGCCCGACGACTCGATCTTCGAGACGGTCACCTTCAACGCCGAGACAGTGGCCCGGCGCCTGCAGGAGATGGCCTTCCTCAACAAGGGCCTGACGATCTCCCTGCGCGACGAGCGCGTCTCCGACGAGGAGACCCTGGAGGACGCCTCCGGCCAGCCGGTGCGCGTCAAGGAGCGCACGTTCCACTACCCGGGCGGCCTTGAGGACTTCGTCAAGCACATCAACCACGCGCGCGAGGCGCTGCACAAGAACGTGATCTCCTTCGAGGCCGAGGACAAGACCCGCGGCATCCAGGTCGAGGTCGCGATGCAGTGGAACACCGGCTACAGCGAGTCGGTGCACACCTTCGCCAACACCATCAACACCCCCGAGGGCGGCACCCACGAGGAGGGCTTCCGCGCCGCGCTGACCCGGGTGGTCAACCTCTACGCGCGCGAGAAGAAGCTACTCAAGGAGAAGGACACCAACCTCGGCGGTGACGACGTGCGCGAGGGCCTTGCCGCGATCGTGTCGGTGAAGCTGGCCGAGCCGCAGTTCGAGGGCCAGACCAAGCAGAAGCTGGGCAACAGCGAGGCCAAGACGTTCGTCCAGGCCACCTGCAACGAGTGGCTGGCCGACTGGTTCGAGCGCAACCCGACCGAGGCCAGGATGATCGTCACCAAGGCGGTCTCCTCCGCCCAGGCGCGCATGGCCGCCCGCAAGGCCCGCGAGCTCGTCCGCCGCAAGGGCGCCCTGGACATCGGCGGCCTGCCCGGCAAGCTGCGCGACTGCCGCTCCACCAACCCGGCCGAGTGCGAGCTCTACATCGTCGAGGGCGACTCGGCGGGCGGCTCGGCCAAGGAGGGCCGCGACTCGGCGTTCCAGGCGATCCTGCCCATCCGCGGCAAGATCATCAACGTGGAGAAGGCCCGCATCGACCGGGTGCTGAAGAACACCGAGGTGCAGAGCCTGATCACCGCGCTGGGCACGGGCATCCAGGAGGACTTCGACCTCTCCAAGCTGCGCTACCACAAGCTCGTGCTGATGGCCGACGCCGACGTCGACGGCAAGCACATCACCACCCTGCTGCTGACCCTGCTGTTCCGCTTCATGCGCCCGCTCATCGAGAACGGCCACGTGTACCTGTCGCAGCCCCCGCTGTACAAGATCAAGTGGCAGCGCAGCGAGCCGGACTACGCCTACTCCGACCGCGAGCGCGACGGGCTGATCAAGGAGGGCGTGGCCGCGGGCAAGAAGATCAACAAAGAGGACGGCATCCAGCGCTACAAGGGTCTCGGCGAGATGAACGCCGAGGAGCTGTGGGAGACCACGATGGACCCGGCCAACCGCCTGTTCCTCCGGGTCAACCTCGACGACGCCGCCACCGCCGACGAGCTGTTCAGCGTGCTCATGGGCGAGGACGTCGAGGCCCGCCGCTCCTTCATCACCCGCAACGCCAAGGACGTCCGCTTCCTCGACGTGTGAGTCGTCGAATCACCGCTTGAAGGGATTTACCTGTCGTGACCGAAACCCTGCCGCCGCCCGGCGGTCGCATCGAGCCGGTCGACATCCAGCAGGAGATGCAGAGCTCCTACATCGATTACGCGATGAGCGTCATCGTCTCCCGCGCTCTGCCCGACGTCCGCGACGGCCTCAAGCCGGTCCACCGCCGTGTCCTGTACTCGATGTACGACACCGGTCTTCGCCCCGACCGCAGCTACGTCAAGTGCTCCCGCGTCGTCGGCGACGTCATGGGCAACTACCACCCCCACGGCGACAGCTCCATCTACGACACCCTCGTCCGCCTCGCCCAACCCTGGTCGATGCGCTACCCCCTGGTCGACGGCCAGGGCAACTTCGGCTCCCCAGGCAACGACCCGGCAGCCGCAATGCGTTACACCGAGGCGCGGCTGATGCCGTTGGCCATGGACATGTTGCGGGACATCGGCGAGGACACCGTCGACTTCGCGCCGAACTACGACGGCAAGACCGAAGAGCCCGAGGTCCTGCCCGCGCGCATCCCGAACCTGCTGGTCAACGGCGGCAGCGGTATCGCCGTCGGTATGGCGACCAACATCCCGCCGCACAACCTGCGCGAGGTCGCCGAGGGTGTCGTCTGGGCGCTGGACAACCCCGACGCCTCCGAGGACGAGACGCTCGCGGCGCTGATGACGCGGATCAAGGGGCCGGACTTCCCGACGCGCGGCCTGATCCTGGGCACCGCGGGCATTGAGGAGGCGTACCGGACCGGGCGCGGGTCGGTGCGGATGCGGGCGGTGGTGGAGGTCGAGGAGGACGCCAAGGGGCGCACGATCCTCGTCGTCACCGAGCTGCCCTACCAGGTCAACCCGGACAACCTGATCGAGAACATGGCCCAGCTGGTCCGCGACGGGAAGCTGACCGGGATCTCCGAGATCGCCGACGAGTCCAACCGGCGCAGCGGCATGCGCATCGTGATCGGGCTCAAGCGCGACGCGGTGGCCAAGGTGGTGCTGAACAACCTCTACAAGCACACCCAGCTGCAGCACACCTTCGGCGTGAACATGCTGGCCCTGGTCGACCGGGTGCCGCGCACCCTGCGCCTCGACCAGATCATCCGGCACTACGTCAAGCACCAGGTCGAGGTCATCGTCCGGCGCACCAGGTACCGGCTGCGCAAGGCCGAGGAGCGCGCCCACATCCTGCGCGGCTACCGCAAGGCGCTCGACCTGCTCGACGAGGTCATCGCGCTGATCCGCCGCTCGCCCAACGCCGAGGAGGCGCGCACCGGGCTGATCGCGCTGCTCGAGGTCGACGAGATCCAGGCGACGGCGATCCTGGAGCTGCAGCTGCGCAGGCTGGCCGCCCTGGAGCGGCAGCGGATCATCGACGAGCTCGGCGAGATCGAGCGCTACATCGGCGAGCTGAACAAGATCCTGGCCAGCGACGAGCTCCAGCGCGGGATCGTGCGCGACGAGCTGATGGAGATCGTCGAGAAGCACGGCGACGAGCGGCGCACCCGGATCGTGCCCTTCGACGGGGACGTGTCCCTTGAGGACCTGATCGCGGTCGAGGACGTCGTCGTCACCATCACCCGCACCGGCTACGCCAAGCGCACCAAGACCGACCTGTACCGGGCGCAGAAGCGCGGCGGCAAGGGCGTGCAGGGCGCGGCGCTGAAGCAGGACGACATCGTGGCGCACTTCTTCGTGTGCTCCACCCACGACTGGATCCTGTTCTTCACCAACCAGGGCCGGGTGTACCGGGCGAAGGCCTACGAGCTGCCCGAGTCGAACCGGGCCGCGCGCGGGCAGCACGTGGCGAACCTGCTGGCCTTCCAGCCGGACGAGACCATCGCGCAGGTCATCCAGATCAAGGACTACCAGGTCGCGCCGTACCTGGTGCTGGCGACGCGGGCCGGGCTGGTGAAGAAGTCGCGGCTGAGCGACTTCGACAGCAACCGCTCCGGCGGTCTCATCGGCATCAACCTGCGCGACAGCGACGAGCTGGTCGGCGCGGTGCTGTGCTCCTCCGACGACGACCTGCTGCTGATCTCCGCGCTCGGGCAGTCCATCCGCTTCCACGCCGACGACGACGCGCTGCGCCCGATGGGCCGGGCCACCTCCGGCGTCACCGGGATGCGCTTCAACTCCGGCGACGAGCTGCTCACCATCGGCGTCGTCCGCGACGACACGTTTGTTTTGGTCGCCACCCGGGGCGGGTACGCCAAGCGAACCGCGATGGGTGACTACTCCGTGCAGGGCCGCGGCGGGAAGGGCGTGCTCACCATCCAGTACGACGACCGCCGTGGCAGGCTGGTGGGGGCGCTGATCGTGGACGAGAGCGACGAGGTGTACGCGATCACCTCGTCGGGCGGTGTCATCCGCACCAGCGCCCGCGAGGTCCGCAGGGCGGGCCGCCAGACCAAGGGCGTGCGTTTGATGAACCTGGGCGAGGGCACCACTCTGGTGGCCATCGCCCGCAGTGCCGAGGAGCCCGACGAGGACACCGAGGCGCTGACCGAAGCAGGCAGCGAGACGTAGGGGAATTCGCAGGTGACATCACCCGACAAGCCGGAAGACACCGAGGCCGATCGGCCAGCCGAGCGGACCACGGTCATCGCGGCGGGCAAGGTCGTCCCCGCGGATGCGCCCGACGACGAGCCGACGGCGACCACGACGCCGCCGCCGTGGCAGCGCGTCGCCACTGACCAGCAGAAGACCGGCCAACAGTCCGGTCATCAGCAGTCTGGCCAGCAGCAGGCCGCCGAGCCGAAGCCGGACGCGGAGGCCACCCAGAACCTGGTCCAGAACCCGGCCCAGAGTGCGGCCCAGAACGGCGGCAGCCCGGCCTGGCCGACCGGCTCGGCCGACGACGCCACCGTCACCGTCGCCAGGCCCGCGGTCAGCGGCACGGCCGCGCCCCGGCTTTTCGGCGGTGACAGCCACGACAGCGCTCCCCGAACGGGTGGTCTTGGCACGGGCGCGCTCGGCGGTCTGGGCGCGTCCGGCGGCCCGCCGTCGGCGCTGCGCAGGCCCGGCCGCGGCCCGCGCCGGGCCAACCTGCAGGTCAAGCGCTTCGACCCGTGGTCGGTGCTCAAGCTGTCCCTGGTCCTGGGCGTGGCGCTGTTCTTCGTGTGGCTGGTCGCCGTCGGCGCCCTCTACGCCGTCCTCGACGGCATGGGCGTCTGGGACAAGCTCAACGGCATCTCCAGCGAGCTCCTCAACGCCAACACCGCCGCGGGCGGCGAGCCGCTGATCAGCGCGGGCCGCGTCTTCGGCATCGCGGCCATCATCGGCGCGATCAACATCGTGCTGTTCAGCGCCCTGGCCACCGTCGGCGCGTTCGTCTACAACGTCTCCGCCGACCTGGCGGGCGGCCTGGAGGTCACCCTCGCCGAACGCGAGTGACCACCCGGTTTGGGGACGGAGCCCCGGCGCTGGTAGCCTTTCTCCGTTCCCAGGGGCCTATAGCTCAGGCGGTTAGAGCGCTTCGCTGATAACGAAGAGGTCGGAGGTTCAAGTCCTCCTAGGCCCACGGACAAGGGCGGTTCGCGTACGCGGATCGCCCTTCGTCATTCCCCCCGGCGGTTGTGGCTAGACTGGTCGTGGCGCTCCGGTTGGGGTGCCTGGTTGATCTTCAAGGAAGGCAGGGGTCGTGAAGAAGGTTCTTGCGCTGGCCGCCGTTGTGGGCGGAGTGCTGTTCGTGGTGCGGCGCAAGAGCGCGGCCAAGGCTGAAGCCAACCTCTGGCGCGAGGCCACCGCCCCCGCCAAGTAAGCCTCGGACACGGCTCCGGTCGTGTCCGCAGGGGGACGTAGCTCAATTGGCAGAGCACTGCCTTTGCAAGGCAGGGGTTAGGGGTTCGATTCCCCTCGTCTCCACAAGCTCGGGCGGCTTGTGTCCACGGAAAGCGTGGACCGGGTCGCTTTTCATCGTTGTGGGGCCGAGCCCCACACCCCCACGGTGCGGTACGTCTCGACCCGGCGCCAGGGCACGTAAGCATCGGGTGGGTCGCCCACGGTGCGGTATCTCGCGAACCAGCGTTTGGTGGACCCGGGTCCACCTGGTTTCGCTCCGGGGTCAGGTTCCGGGTAAACCCCGATTCGGTGGGTGGGGGGTCTGCTTACGTTGGTGTGTATGCAGAATGCGATTGTGTCCACAGTGGCCGCTCTTCCGGAGCCCCTCGGTGTCCATCCCGTCGGCATGACCTCGTTGCGGGTTGTTGACCGGCAGCGGGGGGACCCCCTTGGGGGGCGTTCCCACCGGGAGCTGATGGTCGATGTCCGGTATCCGGCTCGTTGGGCGGCGGGGGAGCGGGCGGCGCAGTTCTCTGTGGGGGAGGCCCGGGCGTTCGGGGAGTTGGCCGGGCGGGTCAACTACGGGGTCGAGCCGGGTGGGTTCGACTGGGCGGGGACGTCGACGCACGCGTACCGGGACGTGGCCGTCCGGCAGGGGCGGTGGCCGGTGGTGCTGTACTCCCCGGGGCTGGGCGACGCCCGCGCGTGGAACACGGCGCTGGTGGACGACCTCGTCAGCCGGGGGTACGTCGTGGTCACCGTCGACCACACCTACGACTCCTCCGGGGTGCAGTTCCCCGACGGCCGGGTCGAGCGCAGCGTGCTGTTCCACCGGGAGCCGACGCGGGAGCTGCACAGGGCGAGCCTCGACACCCGGGTCGCCGACCTGCGGTTCGTGCTGGGGCAGCTGGGTCACATCGCAGCGCGGTACGGGATGGACCTGCGGCGGGTGGCGGTGGTGGGGCACTGCGCGGGCGGGTCGGCCGGGCTGCGGGTCATGCGCGACGACGCGCGGGTCGGGGCGGCGGTGAACTTCGACGGGCCGCTGACCTACTCCTTCGAGGACGACGGCACCGACCTGTTCGCGGTGGCCAGGGAAGGCACTGACCGGCCCTTCCTCCTGGTCGGCGCCGGACCGCCGCCGCCGTCGTGGCGGGCGCTGATGGCGAACTCGGCGGGGTCGCACAGCGCGCTGACGGCGCCGAACGCCGGGCACGGGTCGTTCACCGACGCCGAGGCGCTGTTGCGAGGCGACCCGCACGGGCTGGTGGAGTGGAACCGGCTGGTCGTGGCCGGTTTCCTGGAGCGGGCGCTCGGCTGAGGTTCCCCCGGCGAGGTTCCCCGGCGAGGTTCCACGTGGAACCTTGGCCGCGGCCTGCGCTGGTCCCCGCGCAGGCCGCTCGCCGAGGCTCAGGCCGGGAGGAGGACGGCGTCCCGTTCCGCGGAGTTCGTCCGGAGGCGGGCGAGTGCGGTGTCCAGCGCCCACTTGCCGGGTCCGACGACGGCGACGAGCAGGAACGACCACGCGAACATCGCCGAGAGCTCACCGCCGTTGGTCAGCGGCGAGAGGTCTTGCGGCTGGTGCACGACGAAGTACGCGTAGGCCATTGAGCCCGAGCACAGCAGGGCCGCCACCCGGGTGGCGAGGCCGACGAGCACGAGCGCGCCCGCGACGAGCTGGATGGCCGCGGCCCACCAGCTCGGCCAGGTGCCGATCTCCGGGGCGACGCCGCCGCGCGGCGAGCCCATGAAGCCGAACAGCGTCGCGGTGCCGTGGAACATGAACAACAAGGCGACGACGACCCGGAACAGCTCTAAGACGTGCGGTTTTGTCCGCTCGATCAGGTCCATCTCGATCAGGCCCTCTCTAGTCAAACGGCAGAATGCTCACTTTCGGGTGGCATTGGCCACACCTGGAGTAATGCTCGCGGACTCAAGTGGGTTCAACGAGTGGCGTAGATCACATTCGAGTGGGTCTGGTTGACTGGCTCCGCCATGAACCGAGTCATCCTCGTGCTGCCCTTGATCGCGCTCGCGGCCTGCTCCGCCGAGCCCGGGCAGGCAACCGCGCCCACGACCACCCCGACGGCCCCCGCGACCTCGGTGGACGCGCCGGTCACCGCCCCACCGGCCCCCGAGCCGAGCGCCGACGGGCCGTGCCCGTACCTCGACGACGCCGACGTCGCCGACGCCAACGGCCAGCGGGTCAGCGCGGTCCGGATCTCCGCCGACGACCCGCCCGCGTGCTTCTTCTACCGGGCCGACGGCGACGTCCAGCTCGCCGTGCGGATCTACCAGGGCGAGCCCGCGGTGGCCACCGCCGTTGTCGACGCCGCCGTCCCGGTCGCCACCTCGAACCCGGCCCGCTCGCCCGCGGGGTGGCAGGGCGGCTCGCTCTCCGGCGACGACGGCGCGGTCTACGCCGTGGCCAAGGACGGCGCCGCTGTGGTGGTCACCACCAACCAGGAGCAGACCATCAAGGCCCGCCGCATCACCGAGACCGTCATCGACAGCCTGGGCATGTGAAAGGGCCGCACCCCCGTCAACGGGGGTGCGGCCCAGTACTGCCGAACCTAGTTGTTCTTCTCCGCTGTGATCCGCACCTCGGGCTTGGTCTGCCCGTTGCGCTCGGCGGCGGACTGCGCGGGCGCGGGCGTGGGCACCACGGGCGCGGTCCGCTCCGGCTCGGCCTGCTTGCCCCGCAGGACCACCGCGGCACCCGCGGCCAGCGCGACCGCGGCCACCAGCCACGGCCACCGCCGCGGCGAGCGGTTGTCCTTCGCGGCCGCCCTCGCCGCGGCCTTGGCCGCCTTGACCTGCTCGCGCAGCTCGGCCTGGTACTGCTTGACCTGCGGCTTGTAATCCTTCTTCAGCGCCTTGGCCTGCGCCCGCAGCGGTGCGACCGCCGAGGCGGCACCCTTGGCGGCCCGTGAGCGGCCCGCGTCCTTGCGGGCCTGCTTGGCCGCCTTGGCCAGGTCCTTGCGCGTCTGCTTGGCCGTCTTGGCCAGGCGCTTGCGCGTGCGCTTGCTGGTCTCCTGCAGCTCCTGCCGAGCCACCTGGGCGCTCTCGGCGATCGCCTCTGCGACCTGTTGCGGGGCCAAGCCCCTGGCCGCCAGCTTGTGCTCGGCGGCGTGGGCCGCCTCGGCGCCCGCGGCTCCGGCGCGAGCGGCACCCTGGCGCACAGCGCGCCAGCCGGTGCCGACGGCCTTGCCCACCGTCTCTCCGGCCCGGGTCATGGCTTCACCTCTGTCCGTTCTGTGTTGGTAACGGATACGTGACCCGCCCAATCCTGCCCCTTCCCGACCGATCCCGCCGAAGATGGCACGATGGGGCGGTGGCAGACAGCAACGAATCGCTCGTCGGGACCAAGGTGACGGCCATCCTGCACACCTCGCAGGGTGACATCCGCCTGAACCTGTTCCCCGACCAGGCGCCCAAGACGGTGGCCAACTTCGTCGGCCTCGCCGAGGGGACGAAGGACTACTCCGAGCCCAACGCACAAGGCGGCAAGTCCGGCCCGTTCTACGACGGGTCGATCTTCCACCGGGTGATCTCCGGCTTCATGATCCAGGGGGGTGACCCGACCGGCACCGGCCGCGGCGGGCCCGGGTACAAGTTCGCCGACGAGTTCCACCCGGAACTGCAGTTCAACAGGCCGTACCTGCTGGCGATGGCGAACGCGGGGGCCAACACCAACGGCTCGCAGTTCTTCCTCACGGTGGGTCCGACCACCTGGCTGAACTTCAAGCACACGATCTTCGGTGAGGCCGCCGACCAGCAGTCGCGCGACTTCATCGACGCCATCGGCAGGACCAGCACCGGCCCCGGTGACCGGCCCACCGTGGACATCGTGATCACCAAGGTCACCATCGAGCGCGCCTGAGCGCCATGGGGACACCGCACGGGGCGCAGGCGGGCCAGCCCGTCTGCGCCCGGCACACCGACCGGCCGACTGGCCTGTCCTGCACGCGCTGTGGCAGGCCGTCCTGCCCGCAGTGCCTGGTGGAGGCGTCGGTCGGCTACCAGTGCGTCGACTGCGTCAACGAGGGCGGCAGGACCGTCCGGCGGGCCACGACGGTCGCGGGCGCGGAGGCGGGCGCCCAGTCGGTGCTGGTGCCCGCCCTGATCGCGGTCAACGTCGCGATGTACGTGATCACCGCGGCGCTCGCGGGCAGCGTCATGGGCAACCAGCGCTCGGCGTTCTTCAGCGCCCTGGTGGAGTTCAGCCCGCTGGTCGCCGCGGGCGAGTTCTGGCGGCTGATCACCCACGGCTTCCTGCACTACGGACCGGTGCACCTGCTGGTCAACATGGTCTCGTTGTGGTTCCTGCGGGACGTGGAGACCGTGCTCGGGCGGGCGCGCTTCGCAGTGCTCTACCTGATGGCCATGCTCGGCGGTTCGGTCGCCGACTTCCTGTTCGGCGACGGCAGGCCGCTGGCGGGCGCGTCAGGGGCCATCTACGGCCTGCTCGGCGCGTTCGTGGTCATCGCGATCCGGCTCAAGCGGGCGGCCAACCCGTGGCAGCTGGTCCTCATGGTGCTCGGGCTCTTGGTGGTCACCAGCCTGGTGATCCCGAACGTCTCGCTGCTGGCGCACGCGGGCGGGCTCGTCGTCGGCGCCGGGGTGGCCTTCGCCTTCGCCTACGCCCCACCCGCGCGCCGCGTCCCGTTCCAGGTGGGCGCGGTGGCGCTCATCGCGGTGGCGCTCGTCGGCCTGGTCCTGTTCCGCCAAGCGCAGCTGCTGGCCCTGTTCTAGGCCCGCGGCGTTCTGGGCTCGCAGCCGGCGGACCCGCCGCGCCATGTCCGCAGCCGGACTGACCCGATGCCCTATGTCCGCAGCGCCCTATGTCCGCAGCCGGACCAGGGCCTCGGCGACGTCCTCCGGGTCGGCGCCCAGGTCCAAGCGGCCGAGCAGGACCAAGGCGGGCGGCTCGGCGTTGTCGGCGTCCAACTCGACCGCGGCACTGTCGCGGCCGAGCCTGCGGGTGCGCACGAGTCGCACGTTGACCTCGCCCCACCGCCAGTGCCTGCGCCCGGTCAGCCCGCGCACGCTCACCCCGTCGTGGTCGGCTGCCAGCCGGGGCCGGGCCACCGTGCCGAACAGGGCGAGCAGCCCGAGCATCGCCGCGGCCACGACCAGCAGCACGCTGCCGCGGACGTCGTCCACCAGCAGCGCGGCCACCACCGCGGCGGCGCTCAGCGCCCACGCCACGCCTACCGCGGCGGGGTCGGGCGACCAGGTCAGCTCAGGCTCGCTCATGGTTGTCCACAGCAGTTATCCACAATGGGGATGACTTACATCCGTGTGGTTTAGCCCCTGTGGGCTGAACGTCGCAAGCCTTGAGACCCCGATCGGGGGTATCGGCTGACCGTGTGTGGATAACGGCTACCGCCAGCGCATCGTCATCAGGAGACCCGCGATCATCAGCGCGAAGCCGATGGCGAAGTTCCAGTTTCCGAGATCCGCCATGAAGGGGATCTTGTCCCCGGCGATGTAGTTCACGACCAGCCATGCCAGCCCGAGCACCATGATGCCCAGCATGATCGTGATGTAGAGCGGGTGGGACGGTCCGGCGGGCTTGACCTTCACCGGTGTCCGGCGGTCGGCCGGAGGTGTGTAGGCGGCCTTCTTGCGGACCTTCGACTTCGGCATGCTGTCCTCGCCTGGCTGGAGCTAATCGGGGTGCGCGCGGCATGGGCGCAACTCGCGCCGATGCAACACGTTAACGTAACGGAGCAGGTGGCCGGATCACCAGTCGCCAACGATCCTGGGGAGAAATGCGGGTGGGCATGGTCGGCACAGCGGCGCCCGCGGCCCCCGACGGCCCGCGGCGCGGCGACAGGGCGCGCGCGGCCGTGCGCGGTGTCGGCGAGGCGCTCATCACGTTGGGCCTGGTGGTGCTGCTTTTCGTGGTCTACGAGGTCTACGTCACCGACCTGTTCTCCGCGGCCAAGCAGGAGGACGCCACGGCGGCGCTGGACCAGCGCTGGGACGCCGACCCGGCCCCGGCCGACGACCCGCGGCGGGTCGAGCGCTTCGACGGCCTCGACGAGGGCGCGGGCTTCGCCAAGATGTTCATCCCCGCCTTCGGCGCCGACTACGCCTTCACGGTCCTGGAAGGCACCACGGAGCGGACCCTGGAGATCGGCCCCGGCCACTACCCCGATACGGCCTACCCCGGCGAGCCGGGCAACTTCGCCGTCGCCGGGCACCGGGTCGGCAAGGGCGCCCCGTTCAACGACATCGACCTGCTGAACTCCTGCGACGCGATCGTGGTGGAGACCCGGCTCAGCTGGTTCGTCTACCGGGTGCTGCCCAAGCGGGGCGAGGCCGCCGACTGGCCGAGCACCCACGCCGCCGAGCCGCGCTGCACCGGGGTGTCCCCGCTGGGCGCGCCCTACGAGCAGGTGCTTGGGCAGCAGATCGTCACCCCGGGCCAGGGCGAGGTCATCGCCGCCGTCCCCGGCCGTCCCGGGGCGGAGAGCAGCGTCGGCGAGCAGGCGGCGCTGATGACCCTGACCACGTGCCACCCGCGCTTCTCCGACCGGCAGCGGCTCATCGTGCACGCCGTGCTGGTCAAGCAGTACGCGAAGAACCCCGACGACCCCGGCGCCACACCGCCGGAGCTGAAGGAGACGCTCTGATGTACGGCTGGATCTGGCGGCACCTGCCCGGCCCGGTCGCGGTCCGCGCGCTGACCGCGGTCCTGCTGGCGGCGGGCGTGGTCGCGCTGCTGATGTTCGTCGTGTTCCCGTGGGTCGAGCCGAAGCTGCCGTTCAACGAGGTGACGACCGAATAGCCAGCCGCCCGAGCAGCCCGGCGGCGAGGACCCCCGCGCCCGCCAGCGCCGACCACGGCGGCAGGGTCAGCACCAGGACCACGCACCCGGCCAGGCCGACGGCGTGCAGCACCCGCCGCCGCTGCCGGTACGCGCAGGCGTTGGCCACCGCGTAGTACACGAGCACCCCGAATGACGAGAACCCCACCACGCCCCGCAGGTCCGCGACCACCACGAGGACGCAGACCACCACGCCCACTGTGATTTGCGCCACCCGCGGCGTGGAATCGTGGACCGCGGCGAGCGCGGAGGGCAGGTCACGCTCGCGGGCCATCGCCAGGCTCGTCCGCCCGACGCCCGCGATCAGCCCCAGCAGCGCCCCCAGGCACGCCGCCGCCGCGCCGACCCGCACGACCACCGCCCAGCCGGGCAGGCCTGCCGCCCCGACCAGGTCCACCAGCGGCGCCGCCGAGGCCGCGAGCCGCGCGGGACCGAGCACGAGCAGCAGGGTGAGCCCGACCAGCAGGTAGACCGCCACCGCCCCGGCGAGCGCGCCGAGCACCGCGCGCGGGATGGTGCGCGCCGGGTCGCGGACCTCCTCGCCCAGCGTGGCGATCCGGGCGTACCCGGCGAAGGCGAAGAACAGCAGCCCGGCCGCCTGCAGGACGCCCAGCGGCCCGCTCCCCGCCCAGTCCGGCGCCTGGGCGGCGGGAAGGGCCACCGCCACGGTGCTGAGCAAGACGAGGAGCACGACGGCCAGGAGCACCTTGGTGACCGCGGCGGTGCGGGTGATGCCCGCGCAGGTGACCGCCGTCAGCACCGCGACGGCGGCGAGCGCGGCGGGCCGCTCGAACCCCGGCGCGGCGTACGCGGCGAAGGTCATCGCCATCGCCGCGCAACTGGCCGTCTTCCCGACGACGAACCCCCAGCCCGCGGTGAAGCCCCACCAGGGCCCGAGCACCTCCCGGCCGTGGACGTACGTGCCGCCGGAGGCCGGGTACACCGCGGCGAGCTGGGCCGAGGCGGTCGCGTTGCAGTAGGCGACGAACCCGGCCACGACCAGGGCGACGAGCAGGAGCCCGCCCGCGGCCGCGGCGGCCGGGGCGAACACGGCGAACACCCCGGCGCCGAGCATCGACCCGAGGCCGATCGCGGTGGCGTCCCGCACTCCCAGCTCACGGCGCATACACCGATGCTGACAGGCGCGGGTGGCCGGTAGGTTGACGGTATGCGCGTCCTCGTGGTCGACAACTACGACAGCTTCGTCTACAACCTGGTCCAGTACCTGGCCCAGCTCGGCGCCGAGTGCCAGGTCTGGCGCAACGACGCCGACGAGCTGACCGCCGATGACGCCCTCGCCGGGTTCGACGGGGTGCTGATCAGCCCGGGGCCGAGCACGCCGGAGCGGGCCGGGCACAGCATCGACGTGATCCGCCGGTGCGCCGCGGCCCGCCTGCCGGTGCTGGGCGTCTGCCTCGGCCACCAGGCCATGGGCGTGGCGTGGGGGGCGACGGTCGACCGCGCGCCCGAGCTGCTGCACGGCAAGACGAGCCTGGTGGAGCACGGGGGCGCGGGCGTGCTGGCCGGTCTGCCCAGCCCGTTCACCGCGACCCGGTACCACTCGCTGACCGTGCTCCCGGAGACGATCCCGGACGCCGAGTTCGAGGTCACCGGCCGGACCGGGTCCGGCATCGTGATGGCCATGCGCCACCGGACCCTGCCGGTGGAGGGCGTCCAGTTCCACCCCGAGTCGGTCCTCACCGACGGCGGCCACCGCATGCTGGCCAACTGGATGGCGTCGGCGGGGTTCCCGGTGCCGGAGTCCCGCGTGGCGGAGCTGGAGCGCGAGATGCGCGCCCTCACCGCGGCCCTGAGCTGAAAAAGCGGCCCCGGACCCGTTGTCGGGTCCGGGGCCGCTTGCTCGGCTCTCGCGGGATCAGCCGTTCCCGCCGCCGCCACCGCCGGGGACGCAGACCTGCTGTTCGCGGCCCACAAGCACGTTCACCGTGCTGTCCTTCTGCAGTTCCTGCCCGGGGCTCGGGTTCTGGTTGAGGACCTTGCCGATCTCGTCTTCCTCACACGTGCGCTGGTCGATCTGGTTGAGGCTGCCCGTCCAGCCCAGCTCCTGCAGCTTGCCCTTGGCCTCGTCGGGCGTCATGCCCTCCAGGTCGGGCATCTCGATCCGCTTGTCCTGCTGGTCGCCGTTGGACACGTCGAGGACCACCGTGAACCCCGGGCTCACCTCGCCGCTCTTGGGCGCCTGGTCGACGACCGTGCCCGCGGGCTTGTCCGAAGACACGTCCCGCCGCTGCGGGGTCAGGCCGACGTCGGTCAGGTTCTTCGCCGCGGTCTCGTAGTCCTGCCCGATCACGTTCGGCACCGACGCCTTCGCCTGCGCCTTGCCGACCGTCAGCGTCACCTGCGTGCCGACGTTGACCTCCTGGCCCGCGGCCGGGTTCTGCGCGATGACCTTGCCGACCTGGCCCTCGTCGTCGACTTCCTTCTCCAGCACGTTCTCCGCCACCTGCAGGCGCGCGTCGCGGAGCTGGGTGCTCGCCTCGTCGGGGCCCTTGCCCTTCACGTCCGGGACGGAGATCTTGCCCGGGCGGCCGCCGACCTGCATGACCACCGTGTCGCGCTTGGCCACGGAAGCGCCCGCCGCGGGGGTGGTGCCGATGACCCGGCCGATGTTGTCGTTGCCGCACACGCCGGGCTGGCCGTCGGCGGTGGGCTCGCAGGGGACCTCCTCCCGCTGCACGGTCAGTCCGAGGTCCTGCAGCGTGCGGCGGGCGTCGGCCTCCAGCTGGCCGGTGACGCCCGGCATGGCGAAGGTCGAGGGCTCGGTGGGGGGCTCGTCCTTGTTCAGCAGCCAGAACAGCAGCCCGATGAGGCCCGCCACCAGCAGCGCGGCCAGGATGATCGCCCACGTCTTGCGCTGCCTGCGGCGGCGGTCTTCCTCGTCGTCGTAGCCGTAGTCGTCGTACTCGTCGGCCAGGGACTCGGGGCGGTGCCTGCCGCCGCCGGTGGCCGGGACGGGCCTGCTCGCGTTGAGCACCGCGGTGCGGTCGTCATCGGTCATGACCATTGGCGCGGACGGGCGCTGGCCGGACAGGACCCGCACGATGTCGGCGCGCATCTCCGCGGCCGACTGGTAGCGGTTGGCCGCGCCCTTGGACATCGCCTTGAGCACGATCGCGTCCAGCTGCGGGCTCACCCTGGGGTTGAGCTGCGACGGCGGGCGCGGGTCCTCGCGCACGTGCTGGTAGGCCACGGCGACGGGGGAGTCGCCGGTGAACGGGGGCTCGCCGGTCAGCAGCTCGAACAGCACGCAGCCTGCGGCGTAGACGTCGCTGCGCGCGTCGACGGACTCACCGCGGGCCTGCTCGGGCGAGAGGTACTGCGCGGTGCCGATGACCGCGGCGGTCTGGGTGACGGCGGCCTGGCCGTCGGCCACGGCGCGGGCGATGCCGAAGTCCATCACCTTCACCGCGCCGGAGCGGGTGATCATCACGTTGGCGGGCTTGACGTCGCGGTGCACGATTCCGTGGCGGTGGCTGAAGTCCAGCGCGGCGCAGACGTCGGCCATGATCTCCATGGCGCGCTGCCCGGAGAGCGGGCCCTCGGACTTGACCATGTCGCGCAGCGTTCGCCCGTCGACGTACTCCATGACGATGTAGGGCAGCGGTCCCTGCTCCAGCAGGGTCTCGCCGGTGTCGTACACGGCCACGATCGCCGGGTGGTTCAGCGCGGCGGCGTTCTGCGCCTCGCGGCGGAACCGCTCCTGGAACTGCGGGTCGCGGGCCAAGTCTTGGCGCAGCACCTTCACCGCGACCTCGCGGCTGAGCCTGACGTCGCGGCCGTGGTGGACCTCGGACATGCCGCCGTAACCGAGCGTCTCGCCTATCTCGTAGCGGTTGGAGAGCAAGCGCGGTGTGGTCATCGGTGCGTCGTCCCGCTCCTAGTCATATCCCTGTCCTGAGGTTGCATCGGCGTCACCGTGACCCAACCTGCGGCCTGCACACGATTGTGACCGTATCGCCACGAAAAACCGCGCCCTCCGGCCGCGAGCCGGTGACCATGCACGCGGCGAGGTTGTCCGGTGGCCCGCCGTCTTCCGTGACCACGTCGACGTCGACGTCCATCCTGCCCAGTTCCTCCGCGGCCGCCAGCGCGCTCTGGCCCAGGTAGGGCGTCGGCACGAAGGCGACCGGTGTCCGCTGTCCGCCGGGTGGCCCGCCCGGCTCGGTGTCGGTGTTCGGCTCGGTCTCCCGGGACTGGGTGGTGTCCGGGGTCCGCGTCGGTGGCGCGCTGTCGTCGTCCATGACCGCGGGCAGGCCGATGGCCACCACCGCGATCAGGGCCACCGCGAGCACGATGATTGTCACCCACAACCCGGTGCGCCCTGGAACCGGTGGCTGCGGCCGCGGGTAAGTGCCGGTGTTCGGCGGTGGGCCCACGGGAAGCAGGCCAGGGTGCGTGCCGTTCGGGTGCGTGCCGCCCGGGTGCCCGGCCCGCGCCATGGCGTACCCCGTCGGCGCGGGCAGCGGGCGGCCCGCGCGCACGGCGGCGACCGCGGCGGCGAACTCCCCGCCGCTGCCGTAGCGGCGGCGCGGGTCCTTGACGAGTGTGGTCTCGATCACCGCGCGGACGCCCGGCGGGACGTCCGGCGGCAGCGGCGGCGGCGCGTCGCGGATGTGCATCATCGCCACCGTCACCGCGTTCTCCGACAGGAACGGGCGGCGCCCGGTCAGGCACTCGTACCCGACCACGGCCAGGGAGTACACGTCGCTGGCGGGCTCGGCCTCGTGGCCGAGCGCCTGCTCGGGGGCGATGTAGTGCGCGGTGCCCATGACCATGCCCGAGCGGGTCACCGGGGCGGCGTCGGCGGCCTTGGCGATGCCGAAGTCGGTCAGCTTCACCACCCCGGACGGGGTGATCAGGATGTTGCCGGGCTTGACGTCGCGGTGGACGTACCCGCGCTCGTGCGCGGCCTGCAGGGCGAACCCGGCCTGCTCCAGGATGTCCAGCGTGCGGTCGGCGTTGAGCCTGCCGTCGCGGGACACGATCGCCGCCAGCGGCTCGCCCTCGACCAGCTCCATCACCAGGTACGCGGTGTCCTTGGGCCCGTCGACGATGGCCGCGGTCTCGCCGTAGTCGTGCACCGCGGCGATGCCGGGGTGGTTCAGCGACGCGGTGGTGCGCGCTTCCGTGCGGAAGCGGTGCAGGAACTCCGCGTCCCCGCACAGCTCGGGCTTGAGCACCTTCACCGCGACCGGCCGGTCGAGCCGGATGTCGGCGGCCTCCCACACCTCGCCCATGCCGCCGACCGCGATCCGGCGGTTGAGCCGGTAGCGGTCGGCCAGCAGCTGGCCCGAGGTGAGCATGGTCAGCCCCTCCCGAGGGCGGCGCCGATCGTGGCCCGGCCGATCTGGGCCGAGAGCTTGCCGCCGGTGGCGGCGACGTCCTTGCTCTCGACGACGACGGCCACGGCGATCTGCGGGTCCTCGGCGGGCGCGAACGCGACGTACCAGGCGAAGGGCGGGGTGTTCTTCGGGTCGTTGCCGGTCTCGGCGGTGCCGGTCTTGGAGGCGATGGTCAGCCCGTTGATCTTCCCGCCGCCGCCGGTGCGCTCCTCGGAGGAGACCATCATCTGGGTCAGCTGCTCGGCGGTGCTGCCGGAGACCGCCGACCCCATGCTCTCCTCGTCGAACTTGTCGATCTCGGCGAGGTCGGGGGCGAGGATCGACTGGACCAGCTGCGGCTTCATCAGCTCGCCGCCGTTGGCGATGGCCGAGACGACCATCGCGTTCTGCAGCGGCGAGAGCCGCACGTCGCGCTGGCCGATGCCGCTCTGGTACAGCGCGTTCTCGTCGGCGACGACCATGCAGCCGCCCTCCACCTTCGGCCCGATGCAGGACTGCACGACCGGCATCGGCACGCCCAGCTCGGGCTCGCCGATGCCGAACGCGGCGGACTGCTCGGCCAGCCGCTCGCCGCCCATGTCGTGGGCGAGCTTGGCGAAGGCGGTGTTGCACGACTGCGCGAGCGCGGTCTCCAGCGGCACGTCGGCCGGGCTGTTGTTGCAGAACCCGCGGTTGTAGTTGCGCAGCTCCGAGCCGCCGACGGCGAGCTTGTCGGTGGAGGTGACCGGGCTCTCCTTGGTCAGCCCGTCCTCGAGCGCCGCCGCGGCCACGACCAGCTTGAAGGTCGAGCCGGGCGCGTAGAGCTCCTGGGTGGCCCGGTTGAGCATGGGGTTGCGCTTGTTGTTGTTGTACTTCTTCCAGGCGTCTTCCTGGGCCTGGAAGGAGTGCGCGGCCAGCGGGTTCGGGTCGTAGGACGGCGTGCTGACCAGCGCCAGGATCTCGCCGGTCTTGGGGTTCAGCGCCACGACGGAACCGGCGAAGCCGCGCGACTCCATCGCCTCGTAGGCGGCCTTCTGGGCGGCCGGGTTGACCGTCAGCACGATGTTGCCGCCGCGCGGGTCGCGGCCGGTGATCAGGTCGGACAGGCGCCGGACGAACAGCCGGTCGTCGGAGCCGTTGAGGATCTCGTCCTGGGCCCGCTCCAGCCCGCCCGCGCCGTAGCGCACCGAGTAGAAGCCGGTGACCGGGGCGTACATCGGGCCGCTGGTGTACTTGCGCAGGAACCGGTAGCGGTTGTCGGTCGGCTGCACGGTGGCCAGCGCCACCATCTGGTTGTCGGCGTTGCGCACCAGGATCTTGCCGCGCTCGCGGGAGTACTCCTCCAGCAGGACGCGCCCGTTGCGGGAGTCCTCGCGGTAGTCGTCGGCCTTGATGACCTGGATGTAGGAGGCGTTGGCCAGCAGCAGCACGACCATCACGAGCATCGCGAGGCCGACGCGGCGCAGCGGGGTGTTCATTTCGGACGCTCCACCATGACCGTGCCCGCCTCGGCGATCGGGGTCTGCGGGACGGGCTTGCGCGGGGCCGCCGTCTGCGGCCGCCGGGCCGCGTCGGAGATACGCAGCAGGAGCGCCACCAGGATGTAGTTGGCCAGCAGCGACGAGCCGCCGAGGGACAGGAACGGCGCGGTGATGCCGGTCATCGGGATCAGCTTGGTGACCCCGCCGACGACCACGAAGACCTGCATGATCAGCAGGAAGGACAGCCCGCCGCCGAGCAGCTTGCCGAAGGTGTCGCGCACGGCCAGCGCGCTGCGCAGCCCGCGCATCGCCAGCAGCGTGTACACCAGCAGCAGCGCGGCCAGGCCGATGTAGCCCAGCTCCTCGCCGATGGCCGCGGTGATGAAGTCAGAGTTGGCCAGCGGGACCAGGTCGGGGCGCCCGGCGCCCAGGCCGGTGCCGCCCATGCCG
Organism: Actinokineospora lacus; assembly: GCF_053813445.1. Lineage (NCBI taxonomy): Bacteria > Bacillati > Actinomycetota > Actinomycetes > Pseudonocardiales > Pseudonocardiaceae > Actinokineospora > Actinokineospora lacus. The sequence continues at coordinate 271,424 of NZ_JBQERA010000001.1, read as the reverse complement.
CCGGTGGCCAGCCCGAACAGGGCCTGGGCGATCTGGAAGCCGCCGCCGACCTCCTCGTAGGTGCTCAGCGGGTCGAGCCAGTTCGCCACGCGCTGCTGCACGTGGCCGAACAGCTGGTAGGCGATCATGCAGCCCGCCACGAACAGGCTCAGCCCCATGACCACCCAGATGGCGCGCTCGGTCGCCACGTAGAGCATCACCAGGATGGTGCCGAAGAACAGCAGCGAGGTGCCCAGGTCCTTCTGGAAGACCAGGACGCCGACCGAGACGCCCCAGGCGAACAGGATCGGGCCCAGGTCGCGGGCGCGCGGCAGGTCGACGCCGAGCACCCGGCGGCCCGCGGCCATGAACAGGTCGCGCTTGGAGACCAGGAAGCCCGCGAAGAAGACCAGCAGCAGGATCTTGGCGAACTCGCCCGGCTGGATCGACAGCGGCCCGACCCGCAGCCAGATCTTCGCGCCGTTGATCGTCGGGGCGATCACGCTGGGCAGGAACGCGGGCAGCGCCAGCAGGAACAGCCCGATCAGCCCGAACATGTAGCTGTACTTGGTCAGCGTGCGGTGGTCGCGCACGACCCGCAGCACCACCAGGAAGAGCACCAGGGCCAGCGCGGTCCAGGCGATCTGCTTGGGCACGTCGTTGTTGATCTGCCTGCCCGCCTGCACCGCCCGCTCGGCCAGCGCGAGGTCGATGCGGTAGATCATCACCAGGCCGAGCCCGTTGAGCACCGCGACGCACGGCAGGATCAGCGGGTCGGCGTAGGGCGCCCAGTACCGCACCGCGATGTGCGCGACACCGAAGAGCGCCAGGTAGGCGAGGCCGTACCAGACGATGCGCACGGTGAGCTGCTGCTCGCCGTTCACCTCGACGAGCATCAGGGCGATCGAGACCAACAGCGCGGCGAACCCCAACAGCAGCAGTTCGGTGCCGCGGCGGGTGGGCGCGGCGGGATCACTGCCCGCGCCCTGCCCGGTCGCCGGACCCCTGCCCTGGACCGGGAGCGCCATCAGCCGCCGCCGTCCCTCGGCTCGCGGCAGTTCACGCCCGGCTGGGGCGTGCGCCCGACCGCCGAGGTGGTCGGCGGCGGCGTGGTCTCGACCACACTGGTGGTCCCAGGCTGCGCGGAACCGCCGACGGGCCCGGTGGCGGGCTGCTCGACGGGCGTCAGCTGGCGGGCCAGGTCCGCGCACGTCGGCAGCCAGAACCGGTGCCGCAGCCCGCTGAGGAACTCGCGCGCCGCGGTGATGCTGTCGAAGGTGTTGCTGCCGTTGCGCACCTCGTCCTTGCCGAACTGCTCGAGGTCGTCGACGAAGAGCCGGTCGCACTGGGGCAACTGGGCGCAGGACCCCTCCACCTGGCTGTTCAGGGAGAGCCCGAGCACGCTGCCGCGCACCCCCTGGAACACCGCGACCTCGCCGCTGCCGCCCTCGCCGACGAAGTACTGGTTGTTCACCCAGATCCGCGCGGCGACGGCCGCCGCGGCCAGCAGGACCAGCACGAGGACCGAGATCACCACCGCGCGCACCCGCTTGCGGCGCTTGAGCCGGGGGTCGGCGGGCGGTGGGGCCAGCGGGTCGCGCCGCGGCTCCTGCGGCCGGGGCGGGTTGAGCGCGCTGGCTCGCGACGCGGCCGAGTCCGGTGGCGGCGTCTCGTCCTGGCCGTTGCCCGCGGCGCCGCCGACGATGGGGTTGTTGTCGCCGTAGTCGACGTCGAGGACGTCGGCGACGATGACGGTCACGTTGTCCGGGCCGCCGCTCTTGAGCGCCAGCTCGATGAGCCGGTCGGCGCACTCCTGCGGGTCCGGGATCTGGATGGCCTCGGCCAGCGTCTCGTGGCTGACCGGCCCGGACAGGCCGTCCGAGCACAGCAGGTAGCGGTCGCCGGCGCGAGCCTCGCGCACGGTCAGGCTCGGCTCGACCTCGTGGCCGGTGAGCGCCTTGAGCAGCAGCGAGCGCTGCGGGTGGGTGGCGGCCTCCTCCTCGGTGATCCGCCCCTCATCGATGAGCGACTGCACGAAGGTGTCGTCGTGGGTGATCTGGCTGAACTGGCCGTTGCGGCGCAGGTAGACGCGCGAGTCCCCGACGTGGACCAGGCCGATCCGGTTCCCCGCGAACAGGATGGCCGACAGCGTGGTGCCCATGCCGTCGAGGTCGGGGTCGCCCGCTACCAGCTCGGCGATGGCGCTGTTCCCCGCCACCACCGCCTCGCGGAGCTGGCTGAGCAGGTCTTCACCCGGCTCGTCGTCGTCAAGCGGGGCCAGCGCGGCGATCACGACCTTGCTGGCCACCTCGCCCGCGACGTGGCCGCCCATCCCGTCGGCGAGGGAGAGCAGTCGTGGACCCGCGTACACGGAGTCCTGGTTGTTGGAACGGACCAGGCCCCGGTCGCTGCGGGCCGCATAGCGAAGCACAAGCGTCATGAGCGCAGCTCGATCACCGTCTTGCCAATACGGATCGGGACACCCAGAGGGACCCGAAGGGGTGCGGTGACCTTAGCCCGGTCCAGATATGTCCCGTTCGTCGAGCCCAGGTCTTCCACATACCAGTCCGTCCCGCGCATCGACAGCCGGGCGTGCCGGGTGGAGGCGTAGTCGTCGTCCAGGACCAGCGTCGAGTCGTCCGCCCTGCCCATCATGATCGGCCGCCCGTCCAGGGTGATCCTCGTCCCGGCCAGCGCGCCGTGGGTCACCACCAGCTGCCTGGGGGCCTTCCCGCGCGTCTTCCCCGACTTGCGGAATCCCGGCATCGCCACCCGCAGCCCGGAGGCCGCGTAGATGTCCGAGCGCACCACCCGCAGCGCGGCCAGCACGAACAGCCAGAGCAGGGCAAGGAAGCCCGCTCTGGTCAGCTGCATCACCAACTCCGGCACTTGACGCGACCGCTCCTGGTTCCGTTGGACATGGCCTGGTGGGCGTGACCCGGTGGACATGACTGCAGTGGACATGACTCTGCGACCACCGGGGCTCATCGCCCCGCCGGTCGGATAGACGCGCGACCGGCCCCGGACGTTGCCCTGTCCGGACCCGGACGCTCTCAGCCCTGGGTGCGGAAGACCAGCGAGGAGTGGCCGATCCGGACGACGTCGCCGTCGGCCAGCTGCCACGTCTGCACCGGGGTCCCGTTCACCGTCGTGCCGTTGGTGGAGCCGAGGTCGGCGAGCGTGGCGCTCTGACCATCCCAGGTGATCTCCAGATGCCGACGCGACACGCCGGTGTCCGGCAGCCGGAAGTCGGCGTCCTGGCCGCGGCCGACCACGTTGCCGCCCTGCTTGAGGCTGTAGTTGCGGTTGGACCCGTCGTCGAGCTGCAGCGACGCCGTCAGCTGGCGAGGGCCGCTCTGCACCGCGGGCGGCACGTAGCCCTGCTGGCCGTACCCGGGCTGCTGTGCGTAGCCCTGGTCGTAGCCGGGCTGCTGGGCATAACCCTGCTGGCCGTAGCCCTGGTCGTAGCCCGCCTGCTGCTGCTGGCCATAACCCTGCTCATAGCCAGGCTGGCCGTACCCCGGCTGCCCGTAGCCCGGCTGCTGGCCGTAACCCTGCTGCTCATAGCCAGGCTGGCCGTAGCCCTGCTGCTCGTAACCGCCGCCTTGCTGGCCGTAACCCTGCTGGCCGTAGCCCTGGTCGTAGCCCGCCTGCTGCTGCTGGCCATAACCCTGGTCATAACCCGGCTGGCCGTAGCCCGGCTGTCCGTACTGCGGGTCGTTCGCGTACTGGCCTGGCTGCTGCCCGTACCCGTACTGCTGGTTCTGCTGGCCGTAGGGATCGCCCTCGGGCTGGTGGCCGTAGCCGGGAGGCTGGCTCATGGATCGGTCTCCTGCGTTGCGGGGGGATGCCTGCCGTCTTCCCTCCGGGGAGGAAGCCCCCTCGGAGCGACGTTGCACGTCGGGGTCGACGGTAGAGCGGGTTCGGAACTGTCCGGTGTGCAGCCCGTCGGAGCGCTCCAGGGAGACTACGACTTCCCCGTAGGTCTCCCATCCGTTCTCGGCGAGGTGCTCGGCCACACAGTCCGCGAGCAGCGCTGTCAGCCGACCCTCGTCACCCGAGAAGTTCTGATGGTCGGCAGGGCCGAGCTCCACCACGTAGTGGTTCGGCGCCAAGAGGCGGCCGCCCGCCAGTTCGCGGACGTTGGCCTCACCCTCGCGCTGCAGCGCCTGCGCCACCTCTTGCGGCACGACGTTGCCACCGAACACGCGCGCGAAGGTGTTGCCGACAACATCCTCCAGCCTGCGGTTCAGCCGCTGTCCGATGTTCATGGCACCTCCTTCCGCGCGGGCTCCTGGACCGATCGTATCCGGGTAGGCGAGGGGGGACACGGGTATGTGCGGACCCACTTTTCCACCGTGCTAGAGTTCTGCACGTCCCGATGAGGGGCGCGGCACTCGGGCGAGTGGCGGAATGGCAGACGCGCACGGTTCAGGTCCGTGTGTCCGAAAGGACGTGGGGGTTCAACTCCCCCCTCGCCCACGGCCTCAGCCGATCTGTGTTCACGGAAAGCGTGAACCGGGTCGGCTGTTTCCATTCTGGGGGCCGAGCCCCCAGACCCCCACGGTGCGGTATCTCTCGAACCGGCGCCAGGGCACGTAAGCATCGGGTGGGTCGCCCACGGTGCGGTATCTCTCGAACCGGCGTGCGGGCCGGGAACGTAAGCATCGGTCGGGTCGCCCACGGTGCGGTGGCTGGTTTGGACGGGTCTGTTGGGTTGGGTGGGTTGGCCTGCGGATCGGTGAGTTGGCCTGCGGGTCGGGTGGTTGTGTTGCTTGCGGGTCGGTTGGTTGGTTGGTTGGTTTGAGTCGGGTGGGTTGGGGTGGGTCTGTTGTTGGGTTGTTCGATTGGCGGGTTGCTTGGTGGGTTTGGTGAATTTGGGTTTGGCGGATGGTTGTGGTGGGGGTTGATTGGTGTTCACGGGGTGTGTTTGGGTGTGCGCGGGGAGTTTGGTGCTTTGTGAGTGAGCCAGGGCACACGGTGGGTGGGGTGCGTTGATGCAGGTGGGTGGGGGTCACCCAGTTGGTGGCACAGTCGCGGTGAAGTCTTGTGGCCGCCTGTCGACCGGTTATCGCCCGCTTCGCGCCGCCGGCCGCAGGGGCCCCTTGGCGGTCTCTGATTGACCCCTTCCGGGCTGGTACTCCAGTGGAGTACCAATCGACCCCTTGTCCCGGCTGACCATTGGCTGCGACGGGCGGCAGATGAAGGGTGGATTTCGTGAGCGGCACCCCTGGGCGCACTGCGGTCAGCGAGCACCTCAACGCGCTCCCGGCACAGCTGGCCCCGCCCGTGGAGCTGCCTGGCCCGGTGGCGGAGCTCGCCGAGGACGCGGTCGCGGCGCTGGGCTGGGCCGGGACCGTGCTGCCGGAGACCACGCTTCTCGGCAGGCGGGTGTGCCTGGTGGCCGAGCTGCTCGCCGACGTGCACGCCGAGCGGATCTGCCTCGGCCAGGAGCCGGTGACCGACCGCGCCTCGGTCTCCACCTGGGCCTGGCCCGAGCTGGCCGGGCAGGTGCCGGAGCCCGCCGTGCGGATCGTCGGGGCGGTCGCGGTCGCCCGGCACTGGCGGACCGGGCTGGCCAACGCCGTGCCCTTCCTGCGCTACGGCGACGCCGCCGTCGTGCTGCCGACCACGGCCGTGCTGACCCACGACTACCTCGCCAACTGCCTGCCCAGGGCCCGCGCCTACGGCGTCGCCGTGCTGGCCGCCGAGCCCGACGGCGACACCTGCGCCGGGGTGCAGGTCGACCTCCCCGGCCGCGGTGAGCGGGCCTTCCCCGAGGTCGACGCGCTGTACCGCTGGGTGTGCGAGCTGGCCTACGAGCAGCTGCTGGACACGGCGGCGCAGCCCGCGTGACCCTAGGGTCGGGTCCATGCGCATAGTGATCGCGGGCGGCCACGGCAAGATCGCCCTCCTGCTGACCGCCCTCGCGGCGGGCCGGGGCGACGACGTCATCGGCATCGTCCGCAACCCCGACCACGTGGTTGACGTGCGCGAACTCGGCGGCGACGCCGTCGTGCTCGACTTGGAGGCGTGCACCGCCGAGCAGGCCGCCGCCGCGCTCACCGGGGCCGACGCCGTGGTGTTCGCCGCGGGCGCGGGACCGGGCAGTGGCGTGGCGCGCAAGGACACCGTCGACCGCGGCGCCGCGGTGCTGGTCAACGACGCGGCGCGGATGGCCGGTGTGGTGCGGGTCGTGCAGGTCTCGGCGATGGGCCTGGACCGCGCCGACGTCGAGCCGGTGTTCGGCGCGTACCTGCGGGCGAAGGCCGCCGCCGAGGACGACCTGCGCTCCCGCGACTTCGACTGGACGATCCTGCGCCCCGGCAGGCTGACCGACGACGAGCCCACCGGCCTGGTGACCCTCGCCGAGTCGGTCGACCCCGGCGCGGTCGCCCGCGCCGACGTGGCCGCCGTCCTGCTCGCCCTGCTCGACGAGCCCTCCAGCTCCGGGCAGACCCTCGAACTCGTCGGCGGCGCGACCCCGGTCGCCGAGGCGGTTCAGGAAGCGATGGGGCCCAACACCCGGTCGGTGTAAGGGTTCCGGAACAGCCCACCAGGGTCCACAGAGGACCGGACGCGGCGGAAGTCGGCGAACCTCGGGTAGCGGTCGGAGAGCGCGTGCGCGTCGAGCGAGTGCGTCTTCCCCCAGTGCGGCCGACCGCCCACCGCGCCGACGACCGACTCGAACAGCGCGAAGTACTCCCGGTACGGCATCCCGGCGAACTGGTGCACCGCGAGGTAGGCCGAGTCGCGCCCGTACGCCGTCGACAGCCACACGTCGTCCGCCGCCGCGACCCGGACCTCCACCGGGAACATCACCGGGTCGGCCAGCCGGGGGACCCGGGCGCGCAGCTCGGCCAGCACCTCGCCCAGCGCCTGCCGGGGGACGGCGTACTCCGACTCCACGAACCGGACCTTGCGGCTGGTGACGAACACCCGGTGGGAGACGTCCTGATAGGACCGCTCGGAGAGCGCGGACGCGGAGAACCGGTTGAGCGGGCGCACCAGCGCGGGCACCGCCCGACCGATCCGGCACAGCGCGCCGAACGCGGCGTTCTCCATCAGCTCGTATTCCACGAATCGCCGCACCGGGCCAAGCGGCCGCGGTGCGCTTCCCTGCGGCAAGCGGTTGTTCCGCTTGGTCAGCGCCGTGGTTCCGTAGGGGAACCAGTAGAACTCGAAGTGGTCGTTGGCCGCGCAGTGCCCGTCGAACTCGTCGAGCACCGCGTCGAGCGGTTCCGGGCGCTCGACGGCGGAGAGCACGAAAGCGGGCTCGGTGCGCAGGGTCACCGCGGTGACGACGCCGAGCACGCCGAGGCCGACGCGCCCGGCGGCGAGCAGCTCGTCGTCACCGGAGCAGGTGGTCACCGACCCGTCGGCCAGCACCATCTCCAGCGCGGCGACCTGCGTGGCCAGGCCGCCGAAGCGAGCCCCGGTGCCGTGGGTGCCGGTGGCGATGGCGCCCGCGACGGTCTGCGCGTCGATGTCGCCGAGGTTCGTCATGGCCAGCCCGAGGCGGTCCAGCTCGGCGTTGAGCGCGGCCAGCGTGGTGCCCGCGCGGACGGTGACGAGACCGGTTTCGGTGTCGGCCGCGGTGATCCCGGTCCAGCCCGAGAGGTCCAGCGCCACGCCGTGGGCGGCGCCGACCGCGGTAAACGAGTGGCCGCTGCCGCGCGCCCGCACGGTCAGACCCGCGCGGGCCGCGGCGCTCACCGCGGCCTGGATCTCCTCGACCGATCGCGGGGTGAGCACTTCGGCGGCCACCGCGCGCTCGGTGCCCGCCCAGTTCCGCCAGGCCCTTGTCACGATCGGCAGAATATGCGAATCGACTTCACGTTTCAACCGTTCCTGTCGTACGGTGGTGGTCGTGGACCGCCGCAGGCTCGACACCGCCACCGCCCACCTCGACCCCCCGGTCGCCGTGGTCGACCTGGCCGCCTTCGACCACAACGCCGCCGACCTCCTCCGGCGCGCCGCCGGGCGGCCGATCCGGGTGGCGAGCAAGTCCGTGCGCTGCCGCGCACTCCTGGAACGAGTGCTGCGGGTGCCCGGTTACCGCGGACTCATGGCCTATTCGCTGCCCGAGGCCCTCTGGCTGACCCGGACCTGGGCGGGCACCGACCTGGCCGACACCGACATCCTGGTCGCCTACCCGAGCGCCGACCGGGCCGGGCTGCGCGCGCTCGCGGCCGACGACAGCGCCCGCCGCGCCGTCTCCGTCATCGTGGACTCCTTGGAGCACCTGGACTTCATCACCGAGGTCATCGGCGCGGGCCATCCGCCCATCCGCCTCTGCCTGGAACTCGACGTCTCCTGGCGGCCGCTGCCCCGCCTGCACATCGGCGCCCGCCGCTCGCCGGTGTTCACCCCCGCCCAGGCGCGGGCCCTGGCCGTCGAGATCGGACGCAGGCCCGGTTTTTCACTCGTTGGTGTGATGGCCTACGAGGGTCAGATCGCCGGACTGGGCGACAGCCCGAGCAGCAGGCCGCGCGCCGCTGCGTTGCGCTGGATGCAAAAGCGCTCCGGAGCTGAGCTGACGCGCCGCCGTGGGGAGGCGGTGCGGGCGGTCACCGCGGTGGCGCCGCTGGAATTCGTCAACGGCGGCGGCACCGGCAGCGTCGAGCTGACCGGCGCCGACCCGGCGGTCACCGAGATCGCCGCCGGGTCCGGCCTCATCGGACCGGCACTTTTCGACGACTACCGGTCCTTCACCCCGCGACCCGCGCTGCTCTACGCCGCGCCGGTCGTGCGCAGGCCGGGACCCGGTGTGGCGACGGTGTTCGCGGGCGGCTACCTGGCCTCCGGCCCGGCCGACCGGGCGCGCCTGCCCCGGCCGTACCTGCCCGCCGGGCTGTCGCTGTCGCCGATGGAGGGTGCGGGCGAGGTGCAGACCCCGCTGCTGGGCCGCGCCGCGGACGGCCTCGCGATCGGGGACCGGGTGTGGCTGCGGCACGCCAAGGCGGGCGAGCCCGCCGAGCGGTTCACCGAGTACCACCTGGTCGACGGTGACCGGGTCACCGCGACAGTCCCCACCTACCGGGGCGAAGGGCTGAGTTTCGGCTAGCGCCAGGTCTCCAGTTGTCCGGAGAGGTAGGCGCGCACGACCATCTTCGCCTCGGAGATCACCGTGTCCTCGGGGAACAGGCTGCGCCGGAACGCCAGGTTGAGGATGCTGTCGGCGATCTCGTGCGCCACCGCGACCGGCAGCCGGATCTCCGCGAGCGGCACGGCGAACCGCTCGGCGAGGAACGCGGCGATGTGCTCGGCGATGACGGTGTTGTTGTCGCGCTCGCCGTCGATCAGCCGGATGTCGACCACGTCGCCGAAGCGGACCCGCCGGAAACCGGGGATCTCGCGGTACATCTCGACGTAGAGGTCGAAGACGATGTCCGCGCCCAGCGCCCAGTGCTCGACCGGGGTCTCGTCGAAGCGGCGGTGGATCTCGGCCGTGAAGTGCCCGAAGTTGCGCTGGGTCAGCGCTTGCACGACAGCGCGCTTGTCGGGGAAGAACTGGTAGAGCGACCCCACCGCGACGCCCGCGCGCTCGGCGATCAGGGTGGTGGTGACGCCGTCGTACCCCAGTTCTTCGATCAACTCCGCGCAGGCGTCGAGCATGCGCTGCACGCGTTTGGCGCTGCGCTGCTGCACGGGCTGCCTGCGTAGCGGGGTCGGACTGGCCACCGCGGCTCCTCCTTGATCAGTGGCCTTCCATCTTGCCCGGTCGGCGCGTCCCGCGTGGGCCACTGTGGTCATGGGGAGTGTGGTACCGCGGGCCGGTGCCGGTCGGGGAGGGGAGTACAGCAGCACCGGCCCGCGGGGTCTTCTGGGGTGTCGGCGGCAGGCCGGGTCACCGCGTTCGGGGGCACGGGTGAACCGGCCCGCCTGCCTGTCCGACGGCCGTGGGCGCCGCACGTGTCCGGGGTGGCGGCGCCCACAGCCGCCTGTCTAGCGGGCGCCCGCGGGGACCCGACGGGTCCGGGGCCTGCCCAAGGCGTGGCGCGCGGGCTGCTGAGGGGCCAGCCCGCCCGCGACCAGGTGTTCGTACGCCGCACGCCACACCGGGCACGGGGCCTTCTGGTGGCGCCAGCGGCTGGAGCAGACCGGGCAGTTGCCCTTCTCGTCGGGCTCGTGGGCGCTGAGCATCGCGCGCCAGCCCTCGGTCAGGCGAGGCAGCTCGGAACGGGCAACGGAAAGCAGGGAAGGGGCATCAGCACGGTTGGCCAGCTCGGTGAGCATGTCCAGGCGCTCCCACACGGCGCTGCGCAGGACTTGGCCGAGTATTTCGTCCACCTAACGTCACCGTCACCTTTCCGCCTGCTCGGCGGCTTCCTGGAGGGCGGTCCGCAACTGGCCGAGCTGGCCGGTGGTCAGAACCGCCGTCTCGCCGGGGGGTCCGACGAGGACGACCGTGTCTTTCTCGACGAGCACGGTGAGGCAGCGGTCGCGGTTGACCACGTCGCCGCACTGGACGCGCCACACCCTGCGCCCGCCGTCGGGGAGCTCGCGGACCGCGTTCGGTGCTGACCGGAGCAGTTCCACGACTTTGGTTTCCCTCCGTGCTCTTGCGCTTACAAGGAACTACATTGAGGTCTGATGGACGGGATTGGCTAGACGCAGCGCCGATCGGCGGCCGCTCCACGCTAAGCGGTCGGCGGTCCTTCGGCCCGGCCGATCAGCTTGGCCGAAGTGCACTTCTCACGGCTCGTGGAGTGCGCTTAATCTGCGTTTGACGCCCGATGGACTGCGAGGGGGCGGAATGAACTCGATCGGATCTCAGAGTTCTCCCATTTCAACGGAGACGTGGGAAGACCCCGAGATGCGGGCCGTGCTCGCCGCACGGGAGGTCAGTTCCGTCTACCGGCTGCTCCGGCGCACCGGTGTCTCGCAGCGCCAGATCGCCGCGATGACCGGTCAGTCGCAGTCCGAGGTGTCGGAGATCCTCAAGGGTCGGCAGGTCATGGCCTATGACGTGCTCGCCAGGATCGCCGACGGCCTGGGTGTCCCCAGGGGATACATGGGCCTCGCCTACGACGAGGTCACCGCGGTGCGGGTGGCGGTGAGCCGTGACGCCGCAGATGGTTCTGAGGAGAGCGAAGAGGTGAAGCGTCGGGAGTTCCTGGCACACGCCGCCAAGGTGACGGTGGGCGCCAACGTGCTGGGCAAGGACTCCGGCTCGTGGGTGGCCAGTCCTGAGCACACCCCCGGCCCGGGTCGCATCGGCATCACCGACGTGCGGCAGGTGGAGGCGGCGACGAGGGCGCTGCGGTCCCTGGACTACCAGTACGGCGGCGGGTTCTGCCGCGACGCCGTGGTCGCGCAGCTGTCCTGGGGGCAGCAGATGCTGACCGCGTCGGGCACCGAGCACGTCAAGCAGCGCCTGCACGTGGCGCTGGCGGACCTGCACAGCCTGGCCGGGTGGACGTCGTTCGACATCGGACTCACCGACTCGGCCCGCTCCCACTTCGGCAAGGCCCTGGAGCTGGCCAAGGCGGGCCAGAGCGAGCCGCTGGTGGCCAACATCCTCTACCGCATGGGCCGGGTGTACCTGCACCAGAAGGCGCCCGACGACGCGCTGAAGATGTTCCAGCTCGGCCAGATCGCCGCCCAGGAGTCCGGCTCGGAGCTGGCCGTCGCGGTGATCTGCGCGAACCAGGCGTGGGCGTACGCGATGCTCGGCCGCAAGGAGCAGACGATGAAGCTCATCAACCGCACCCGCGACGAGTTCAGCCGGGCCAACCTCAACGAGGCCGAGGACTGGGTCAAGTTCTTCAACGAGACCGACGTCTACGCGATGATCGGCACGGTCCACACGGTGCTGGCCACCACCGTGGACCCGACCCACACCAAGTTCGCCATCCCGGCCCTGTCCAGGGCGATCGACGCCTACGGCGAGGAGATGACCCGCAGCAAGGCGTTCAACCTGAGCGCGCTGGCGGTCAACCACCTGCTCGAGGGCGACATCGATCACGGCGCCCGGATCGGGCGCCAGGCGGTGGAGCTGGCCGAGAACCTCAAGTCCAGCCGGGTCCGCGACCGGCTCGACACGCTGAAGGAGGAGGCGAACAAGCGCGCCAACAACGCCGACGCCCGCGACCTCGCCGAGCAGATCAACAACATCAACGTGGCGTGACGGGGTCGGTCGCCACTGGACTCCTGGCGGGCGAGGTGACCATCGAGGGGCTGTTCACCAGGGCGAACCTGCGGTCCGCCCTGGCCGAGGTCTGCCGCGCGGTCGACCTGGACCCGGCGGGCGCGCGCCTGCTGCGCTTCACCAACAACGCGGTGTTCCTGCTGGCAGGCGCCCCCGTGGTGGTGCGCATCGTCGGATCGGTCGCGCTGCGGCACCGGGTGCGCAAGGTCGTCGAGCTGGCCCGCTGGTTCACCGAGCACGACGTGCCCGCGGTGCGCCTGCTCGACGGGGTCGAGCAGCCGGTCGCGGTGGGCCAGTACACGGCCACGCTGTGGCAGGAGGTGCCGCCCTGCGACGAGGTCTGCGGCCCCGCCGACCTGGCCCGCCTGCTGCGCGCCGTGCACGCCCTGCCCCCGCCGCCGGGGCTGCCCGAGTGGGACCCGCTCGATGACGTGCGCAGGCGCATCGGCGAGGCCGACGGCGTCGACGACGGCGAGCTGGCGTTCCTGCGCGAGCGCTGCGCCGAGGTGGCCGACGCCCTGACCCGCGTCGAGTACGCCCTGCCGACCGGCCTCGTCCACGGCGACGCCCACCTCGGCAACCTCATCCCCACCCCGCTGGGCCCGGTGCTCTGCGACTTCGACTCCGGCTGCGTCGGCCCGCCGGAGTGGGACCTGACCCCGCTGGCCGTGGGCGTGCGCCGCTTCGGCGAGCCGGTGCGGCGGTACGAGGAGCTGGCCGAGTCCTACGGGTTCGACGTGATGGCCTGGCCGGGGTTCGCGGTGCTGCGCGAGGTGCGCGAGCTCAAGCTGACCACCAGCGTGCTGCCGATCATGGCGAGTAGCCCGGAAGTGCGCCCGGAACTGCTGCGCCGCCTGCGTGACTTCCGTCTCGGTGATACTTCGGCGACCTGGTCCCGGTACACGTGAGCCGTCGATTCCCCCATTCGGCGGTGTTGGCGCGGTAACGGGATGCGTTGTGTGTGCGACAGCACTGCGAGGGTTGGCATGAGGGGCGGTCGGGGAGTGTTCGGAAAACGCAAGGCGCTGGATTCGGCGAAGGTCCTGGACGACGTCGTGGAGAGCCAGCTCGCCATGCTCGCGCGGCTGCCCGAGGAGGGCCGCCAGCGCGCCGCCGACCACCTGGCCGAGCTGGTCCTGCTGGCGCAGGCGTACCGGCACTACGCCAAGGGCTGGATTCCCCGGCGCGAGCTCGACCGCCGCGCCCGCGCGGCCGCCGACCGCCTCGTCCTGATCCGCCGGACGGCCTGCATCTCACCGAGCCGGACGGACCATTCACCGTAAAAGCCGGACAGCTGTCCGAGGTTGCTTCGGACTGCCGCCAGACCGTTGAGCGGCACCAACGGTCGATGAAAGGGGTTTGTCCACAGGGTCTGTGGACAAACCTGTGGATACCTCCCTCTGGACACCTCAGAGCGCGGGCACGCGGGTGAGGACCACGGCGAGCCCGAACGCCAGGCCCATCACCGCCAGTTCGGCGGTGGCCCACGCCACCAGCGGCGCCCGCCGGTGCGCGGCGATGCCGGGCAGCAGCCGGAACCGGATGGTGGCCCCGAGCACGGCCAGCGCGCTCAGGCAGAGCACCTTGAGCACCACGACCGCGCCGTAGCCGGTGCCGAACAGCCCGGTCCAGAACCCGGGCCCCGACAGCTCGATCAGCGCGTTGAACACCCCGGTCACGGCCACCACGCCGATGCACACCGTGGCCAGCCTGGAGAACCGCGGCAGCGTCCGCGCCAACAGCGACCGGTTGGCTGCCAGGAGCACGACGACCGCGCCCAGCCCGCCGGTCCACGCCGCGGCGGCCATGACGTGCAGCTCCATCGAGATCATCGTGAAGTCGTGCCACCGCCACCCGGTCGCGTGCCCGGTCACCGGCAGCGGCAGCAGCGTGAACAGCGCGACCGCCGCCCGCAACTCCGCGGGCACCGCGTCCCCCCGCCGCACGGCCAGCCCGCACAACACCGCCGTGATGAGGGCGAACACCGCCACGAACACCAGGGCTTTCCCCGCCCCGACGGTGGTGACGTAGTCGGTGATCGCGCCCAGGCCGACATCCCCACTGGCCCGCAACTCCGCGGTCTGCAGCACCAGCGCCACCAGCGCGGCGACGGCCCACGCCACCGCGGCCGCCACCGCCGCCCGCCGCGCGGTGGCGAGCACCGGCTCCGCGGCCCTGGGCCGGTCGACCCCGACGAGCATCGGCAGCAGGCACAACCCCACCGTGGCCACCGCGGCCAGGTCGAGCAGCACCCGCGCCACCGGCAGCCCGACCCGCACCAGCGCGCCTGGCTCCGGCAGCCCCGGGATCGGCTCGGCGGCGGTCACCGCCATCCCCACCAGGACACCGACCACCGCCGCGAGCCCCAGCACCACGACCAGGTGGCGACCGGCGGGCGCCGCTGTCCGGCCGGAGTGGTTGTGCCGCACGGTTCCGTCCTCGTCTTGTGGGTGAGGCAATGGTGACGCGAGCACGGTCGGCTGCGCGTACCGCGCCTTCCGGGACCGCCGGTCAGCGCCCGGACCAGGTCCCAGGCGAGCAGTGCCGCGAGCCCTCCCAGGCCCGCCGCGTGAGCAGCGACCGCGCCGACGCGAGATGCCCGGCTGGAAACCAACCGGGCATCTCGCCGATCAGCCCTACTTGCCCGGTCCACCGCCCAGCCGCATGGCCAGGACAACCCCGGCCGCGACGAGCACGACAGCGCCACCGATCCACACCCAGACCGGCACCCCGCCGTCCCCGCTGTCCTCGATCACCGGCGCCTCGACCGCGGCGGGCGTCCCGTTCCCCGCCTGGGTCAGCGTGAACCGGATCTCCCCCCGCACCGGGTGCCCGTCGGCCGACAGGATCTGGTAGCCGACCCGGTACTCCCCGGCAGGCCCCAACTCGCGGACCCCCACGGAGACCTTGTTCCCGCTGACCGACGGCTCCCCGTCCTGCCACTGCGTGTCCCCGGGCCCCACGATGACCACCGAGTTCAGTTCCGCGTTCCCCTGAACCGGCTGGTCGAAGGTCAGCTCCACCGACGCGGGCCCCGACGCCACCGACGCCTTGTCCGCGGGCGAACTCCCCACCAACTGGTTGTGCGCGAACGCGGGCCCGGCCAGCCAAACCAGCCCGAAAAAGGCAGCCAGCCCAACCGCCACAACCCGCCGGACCACCCACCCCCCACGCCCCAAAACCCGACCCGCGGCAAAGCGACCCCCACCTGTGGAAATGCCGCCTCCACCTGCGGAAACGTCACCCCCACCCGCGGCAGAGCCGCCCCCGCCAACACCAGGACAGCCCCCACCCACCCTGGGGGGACGGCCCTTGTCCAGTCTACCGGCGCGAAGGGGTGCGGAAGGGGGGGAAAGCTGGGGGTGTGGACAACTCGGGGTGCTGTGGACAACCAGGGCGAGGAGTGCGCGCATCTGCTACGCCTCCGAGCGGGCGGTGAGGCGGCGGGCGCGGAGGGTGGCGCCGACGCCGATGCCCAGGCCCAGGGCGCCGACGGCCAGCCCGGCGCCGCCCAGCCAGCGGGCGGTGGTGTCCGAGGACGCCGCGGCGGCGTGGTCGTCACCCCCGGTCCCAGCCCCGGCCTCGGCCGCGACCGGGGTCGAGGTGCCGTGATGGTCGCCGGAGGCGGCGGCCAGGGTGACGACCGGGGCCGGGCGCTCGGGCTCCTCGCCGTCGGTGGGCGGCGCGTCCCAGGCGACGACCTTGCCGCTGTCGTAGGTCTGGATCGCGGGGATCACCAGCTGGTCGGTTTCGGGCATCGGGCCGCCGCTGACCTCGAACTCGCCGAACTCGCCTGGGCCGATGCGGGTGCCCGAGGCGGCGGTCCAGACGATGGAGGTGATCGCCTCCGTGACCTCGCTGCCGTGGACCTTGATGGGCTCGGCGAGCGCGGACTTGGTGATCTTGGCCGTCCACCCGGCCATCGGCTTGGTGCGCAGCGAGGTGATCGGGGTGTCGGTGGGCAGGCGCAGCTCCAGCTTGACCGTGCCCGCCGCGTCGTCCTCGTTCGGGACCCGGAAGGTGATCTTGGTGTAGCCGCCCTGCTCGGCGGATTCGCCGATGACCTTGGCGGTCACGTGGGCCGAGGCGGGACCGGCGGCGAGCAGCGCGGCGCTGCCCGCGATCGCGGCCACGACTGTGGCGCGCGCGAAGAAGCGACTCATTTTGTTGTCTCCTGAAATGAGAAGGGGGAACCGAAGCGAATTTCAGGAGAACAACGGCGGCCCGCGCCGCCCGCACACCACGCGCAGAACGACCGCGAGCAGCGAGTCCACTCGCGGGAACACCCACAGCGCGACCCGGAAAGCCGGGCTCGACGGCGGCGCGACGACCGCGCGCACCAGGCCGCGCACGGCCGTGGCCAGCGCGTCCAGCGCGACACCTGCCCGGGTCACCAGCACGGCGGCGATCAGCGTCGCGCCCAAGTGGGCGAAAGTCATGGAGACGAGAGAACCTGAATGCGCCACCACGGTGAGCAGCAAGTGCAGAGCCGTCTGACTACCCGCCAGCAGGCCCGTCGTCATCAACAGGCCCAGCCTGCCCACCGCCGACCCGGCCCACGCGACCAGCGCCACGATCGCCAGCGTCGGGGCGAGGTCGGGCACCCCGCCGCCCGCCATCCCGTGCGCGGCGACGGCCAGCGCCCCGGTGCACGCGCCCAGCAGCGCGCCGCGCGCCAAGCGCGGGGAGCGGGCGGGACGGGTGGTCACAGCACCACAGCCTAAAGGGCGCTGTCCAGTGGCCGGGCTCTCCGAGGATGCTCGGTCACACACCCATCGAGCGCAGCAGGCGCTCCTCGATCCGGGTCAGCTCGACGTCGATCGCCCGGTGCGCGGCCCGCCTGCGCGGCGCGGGCATCCGCTCGGCGGCGCGGACGGCGGCGGCGAGCTGGCGCAGCCGCAGCTCGGTGTCCTCGTCGCGCTGGGGCAGCTCGGGCAGCGCCGTGGCGATGCCGGTGATGCGCGCGTGCAGCGAGCCGCCGTACCCGGAGTACTGGGCGAGGTCGCCGACGGCGACGCCCAGCCGCCGCGCGCGGTGGCGGTCCCAGTGGTCGCGCAGCGTGCCCGCGGTCTGGATCAGGTACGGCGTCACCACCGGAATCAGCGCGGGCGCCAGCACCTTGGCGACCCCGATGGCGTTCCTGGCCCTGCTCGGCGTGATCCGCCCCATCTCCTGCCTCCCGGCTCGATGGTGTGCAACCTACCGACCCCGCCGATGTGTCGCACAGGGCAACTAAACTGCGGTACGTGACTACTACGGTGCTCCTCGACGCCGGCGTGGTGAGCCGCTGCAGGCGTCGTGTGCACCTCGAGCACGACCCGGCCATGCGGGAGGCCCCGCGCGCCGCCCCCGACCCGACCGCCGAGCTGCGCAAGGCCGACGCCGCCGCCCACCGCCGCGCCATCGCCGACCGCCTGGCCGAGCGCATGGGCGCGAGCTGGACCGAGGTGGCGCCCGGCCCCGCGGGCGAGCGCGAGGCCGCCACCCTGGCCGCCCTGGCCGACGGCGCGGCGTTCGTCTGGGCCGCCCAGCTGCCGCGCGACCCGGCGGGCGGCAGGCGCGGCACCATCGACCTGCTGGTGCGCACCGAGCAGGGGTACGTGCCGGTGCTGGTCGTGCGGCACAAGGTCACCGATCCCGGGTCCGGCGCGCGCACCTGCGCCCTGACCGACCTGACGATGGTCGGCGGCACGCCGGACACCGCCCGCAAGGTGCGCCCGCAGCCGCGCGACCAGCTCCGCCTGGCCCACGTGCGCAGGCTCCTGGAGGCCGCGGGCCACGCCGACCCGCGGCACACCCTGGCGGGCGTGGTCGGCCTGGAGGGCGACGTCGTCGTCTGGCACGACCTGGCCGCCCCGACCTGGCCCGGCGGGCGCACGGCGCTGGAGGAGTACGACAGCCGCTTCGCCGACCGCCTCTCCGTCGCCGCCGCGGCGGCCACCGGCGCCGACCCGCTGGCCGAGCCGTCGCGGATCGTGGAGTGCCGCAGCTGCCCGTGGTGGCCGGTGTGCGAGGGGCACCTGCGGGCCAACCGCGACGTCAGCCTCGTCGTCCGGGGGGAGGACGCCGGTCTGCTGCGCGCCGCGGGCGTGCGCACCGTCGACGAGCTGGCCCTGGTCGACCCCGCCGACGACGACGTGCCCGCCCTGGTCGGCATGCCGGTGCAGGACGCGGTCGGCCTGGCCCGCGCCTGGCTGGCAGGCCTGACGCTGGTGCGCAGGGTCGAGTCGGTCACCGTGCCCCGCGCCGACGTCGAGGTCGACGTGGACATGGAGAGCTTCGGCGACGCCGGGGCGTACCTGTGGGGGGCGCTGCTCTCCGGCGCCGACGTCGGAGAGCAGCCGGGCTACCGCGCCTTCGTCAGCTGGGAGCCGCTGCCCACCGACGACGAGGCCCGCTCGTTCGCGGAGTTCTGGCGCTGGCTGAGCGGTGTCCGGCAGGCGGCGGCCGAGCGCGGCCTGTCCTTCCGGGCGTACTGCTACAACGAGCTCGCCGAGAACCGCTGGCTGCTGTCCTCGGCCCGGCGCTTCGCGGGCCGCCCGGGGATACCCCGGCGCGGGGAGATCCTGGCCTTCATCGAGTCCGACGGGTGGTTCGACCTGTTCGCAGGCGTCCGCGACCAGTTCCTGTGCTCGCAGGGCAAGGGCCTCAAGACGATCGCCCCGGTCGCGGGCTTCACCTGGCGCGACCCGGACGCGGGCGGGGAGAACTCCATGCGCTGGTACCGCGCGGCCGTCGGCCTGGACGGCGGCGAGCCCGACCCGGCGCAGCGCGTGCGGCTGCTGGAGTACAACGAGGACGACGTGCTCGCCACGGCCGCCCTGCGCCGCTGGATGTCCTCTCCCGCCGTGGAAGGGATTCCGTACGTCGGCGATCTCTGATCGCGTTACGGTGGTGCCCGGCGTCGAGGAGGATGAATGGCACAGCGCGTTCGGGGTGTCGTGGCACGGGCCAAGGGTTTGCCGGTGTCGGTGGAGACCATCGTGGTCCCCGACCCGGGTCCGGGCGAGGCGGTGGTGGCGGTCCGCACGTGCGGGGTGTGCCACACCGACCTGCACTACCGCGAGGGCGGGATCAACGACGAGTTCCCGTTCCTGCTCGGCCACGAGGCCGCGGGCGTGGTGGAGTCCGTCGGCGAGGGCGTGAGCGACGTCGCGCCCGGCGACTTCGTGATCCTCAACTGGCGCGCGGTGTGCGGGCGCTGCCGGGCGTGCCTGCGGGGCAGGCCCTGGTACTGCTTCGCCACCCACAACGCCGCCCAGCCCATGACGCTGGAGGACGGGACGCCGCTGTCGCCCGCGCTGGGCATCGGCGCGTTCGCCGAGAAGACGCTGGTCCACAGCGGACAGTGCACGAAGGTCGACCCGGACGCCTCGGCCGCCGCCGTGGGCCTGCTCGGCTGCGGCGTCATGGCGGGCCTCGGCGCGGCGCTGAACACCGGCGCGGTCACCCGCGGCGACTCGGTCGCGGTGATCGGCTGCGGCGGCGTCGGCGACGCGGCCATCGCGGGCGCCCGGCTGGCGGGGGCCACGACGGTCATCGGCGTCGACGTCGACAACCGGAAGCTGGAGTGGGCCAAGGGCCTGGGCGCCACCCACACCGTCAACGCCAAGGACGGCGACCCGGTCGAGGCCATCCGCGAGCTGACCGGCGGCTTCGGCGCCGACGTGGTGATCGACGCCGTGGGCAGGCCGGAGACCTGGAAGCAGGCGTTCTACGCCCGCGACCTGGCGGGCACGGTGGTCCTGGTCGGCGTGCCGACCCCGGACATGACCATCGAGATGCCCCTGATCGACCTGTTCTCCCGCGGCGGCTCGCTCAAGTCCAGCTGGTACGGCGACTGCCTGCCCTCGCGCGACTTCCCGTACCTGGTCGACCTCTACCGCCAGGGCCGCCTCGACCTCGACGCCTTCGTCACCGAGACCATCGCGCTCGACGGCGTCGAGCAGGCGTTCGCGCGGATGCACGACGGCGACGTCCTGCGCTCGGTGGTGGTCCTCTGATGCGCGTCGACCACATCGTCACCTCCGGCACGTTCAGCCTCGACGGCGGCACCTGGGAGGTCGACAACAACGTCTGGCTGGTCGGCGACGACACCGAGGTCGTCGTCATCGACCCGGCCCACGACGCCGACGCCATCATCGCCGCCATCGACGACCGCGTGGTCCGCGCGATCCTGTGCACCCACGCCCACGACGACCACATCAACGCCGCGGAGGCCGTCGCCACCGCCACCGACGCCCGCGTGCACCTGCACCCGGCGGACGAGCCCCTGTGGCGCCACGTCTACCCCGACGACGACTTCGACCCCCTGCACGAGGGGGAGATCATCGAGGTCGCGGGCACGACCCTGCGCGTGCTGCACACGCCGGGCCACGCCCCCGGCGCCGTCTGCTTCTACGTCCCCGACCTGGACGTCGTCTTCACCGGTGACACCCTGTTCGCGGGCGGGCCGGGCGCCACCGGCCGCTCCTACAGCGACTTCCCGACGATCATCGACTCCATCACCGACCAGCTGCTGACCCTGCCGCCGCATACCATCGCCCACACCGGGCACGGCGACTCGACCACGATCGGGGCCGAGGCGCCGCACCGGCAGGAGTGGATCGACCGGGGGCGGTGAGGGGTCAGCGCGGGCCCATGCGCAGCGCGCCGTCGAGCCGGATGACCTCGCCGTTGAGGTAGTCCTGGTCGATGACCGACAGGGCCAGGCGGGCGTACTCCGCGGGCAGGCCGAGGCGCTTCGGGAAGGGGACGCCCTCGGCGAGGGCGGCGCGGAACTCCTCGCTGACCGTGGCCAGCATCGGCGTGTCGATGATCCCCGGGGCGATGGTCACCACGCGGATTCCGGAGGTGGCCAGGTCGCGCGCCGCGGGCAGGGTCAGGCCGACGACGCCGCCCTTGGACGCGGCGTAGGCGGCCTGGCCGACCTGCCCGTCGTAGGCCGCGATCGAGGCGGTGTTGATGATCACACCTCGGGCGCCGTGCTCCAGGGGCTCGGTGGCGGCGATGGCCGCCGACGCCGCCGTCAGGACGGTGAAGGTGCCGATCAGGTTGACCTCGATCACCTTGCGGAACAGCCCCAGGTCGTGCGGGCCCTTGCGGGACAGGATGCGCGCCGACGGGCCGATCCCGGCGCAGTTCACCGCCACCCGCAGGGGCCGCCCGCCCGCGACCGCCCCGGCGACCGCCGACTCGACCTGGTCCCCGTCGGTGACGTCGGTCCCGATGTAGGTCACCCCGTCCACCTCGGGCGCGTGCTCCAGGGCCGACGGCAGGTCCAGCGCGTACACCGTCGCCCCCTGCCTGGCCAGCGCCGAGGCGGTCGCGGCGCCGAGGCCGGAGGCGCCGCCGGTGACGAGGGCGGCAATCCCGTCGATCTGCATGGTCGTCCTTTCGCCCGAGACAGTCGGCCGAAAGGTTAACGCTCGTTCAGTCCCGGCGGTGTGCCCACCTCAACGCGGCAGGTCGTAGCGCACTCCGCTCAGCTCCTCGCTGACGTCCCACAGCCGCCTGGCGATGTCGCGGTCCCGGGCGGCGTCCAGCGGCTCGACCAGCGCCGGGTAGCCCTTCTGCTCGCGGCGCCCGTTCGGCCCGATGAACTGCCCGCTCTCCACATCCGGGTGGGTGGCGGCGTAGAGCTGGGGCAGCGCGCCCATGGCCGCGTCCTGGGCGACGAGGCGGTTGGACACCTTCATCGCCAGCTTGGACAGCCCGGTCGGGCCGCTGGTCTGCAGGTTCGTCGCCGCGTACCCCGGGTGGGCCAGCACGCTGGCCACGGGCACGCCGTTGGAGCGCAGCCGCCGGTGCAGTTCCAGGCCGAAGACCACGTTGGCCAGCTTGGACTGGGCGTAGTAGCCGGTGCGGCTGTACTTGTGCTCGCCGTGCAGGTCGTCGAAGTGCATGACGCCGCGCTTGTGGAGGAAGGAGCTGACCGTCACCACCCGGGGTTCGCGGCCCGCGGCGAGGACGTCGACCAGCATGCCGGTGAGCGCGAAGTGGCCCAGGTGGTTGACGGCGAACTGCAGCTCGTAGCCCTGCGCGCTCAGCGTGCGCGGCGGCATCATCACGCCCGCGTTGTTGATCAGCACGTCGACCCGGTCGACCTCGGCGGCGAACGCGCGCACCGAGTCCAGGTCGGCCAGGTCCAGCTGCCTGGCCTCGACGTTGGCGTCGGCGTCCTCGGCCTGGATGGCCTTGGCCGCGGCCGCGCCCTTCTCCGGGTCGCGCGCGGCCAGCACGACGTGCGCGCCGCGGCGGGCGAGGGCCAGCGACGTCTGGTAGCCGAGGCCGCTGTTGGCCCCGGTCACGATGTAGGAGCGGCCGACCAGGCTGGGGATGTCGGCGGCGGTCCAGCCGGGCGCCTCCGCCTCGGGAGTACTCATGGCGCTAAGGGTCTCACCCGGGCGGGCCCGCCACCGGACATCTAGATCACAGGCGCGCACCGGCCTACTGTCGGGTTGTGGAACTGCGGCACCTCGGCGCGTCCGGCCTCGTGGTCAGCGCTGTCGGCTTGGGCTGCAACAACCTGGGCAGGCCCGGCACCGCGGCGGAGTCGCAGGCGGGCGCGCGGGCCCTGGTCCGCGGTGCCCTGGACGCCGGGGTCACCCTGTTCGACGTCGCCGACGTCTACGGCGCGCCGCGCGGGCGCAGCGAGGAGCTGCTCGGCCAGGCCCTGGCGGGCAGGCGCGAGCACGCCGTCATCGCCACCAAGTTCGGCGTCGACATGCAGGGCGGCAACGGGCCGGACTTCGGCGCCCGGGGCTCGCGCCGCTACGTCCGCCGCGCCGTCGAGGCGTCCCTGCGCAGGCTCGACACCGACTGGATCGACCTCTACCAGCTGCACCGCCCCGACCCGAGCACCCCGCTGGAGGAGACCCTCACCGCCCTCGACGACCTGGTCCGCGACGGCATGGTCCGCTACGTCGGCGTCTGCAACCTCGCGGGCTGGCAGATCGCCGACGCCGCCTGGACCGCCCGCGAGGCCCGCGTGCGCGGCCCGGTCTCGGCGCAGAACCACTACTCCCTGCTCGAGCGCGAGGCCGAGCGCGAGGTGCTGCCCGCGTGCGCCCGCTTCAACGTCAGCGTCCTGCCATACTTCCCGCTGGCCAACGGCCTGCTGACCGGCAAGTACGCCCGCGACGCCGCCCCGCCGGAGGGCAGCAGGCTGGCGACCAGGCCGCACATGCTGGCCGAGGCGCCGTGGACCCGCATCGACCGGCTGCGCGCGTTCGCCGGGGAGCGGGGCATCGCCATGACCGCCCTGGCCATCGGCTGGCTGGCGGCCCAGCCGGTCGTCGGCTCGGTCATCGCGGGCGCCACCACCCCTGAACAGGTCGCCGCCAACGCCGCCGCCGCCGCCCGCTGGCGCCCCACCCCCGACGACCTGGCCGCCCTGGACGAGATCTGCCCACCGGGCAGGCGGTAGTTGTCCACAGGGGTTATCCACAGTGTGAACAACTGTTCGATGGGAACAACTGGCTCTTTAGCAATGGTAACTAGCCGGGGTAGCTTGACCTGGTGTTCACCACGAGGCCAGAGCTGGCAGGGACGTACGGCATGGTCGCCTCCACGCACTGGCTGGCGTCGGCGGCGGGGATGGCGGTGCTGGAGGACGGCGGCAACGCCTTCGACGCGGCGGTGGCGGCCGGGTTCGTGCTCCAGGTGGTGGAGCCGCACCTCAACGGGCCCGGCGGGGAGGTGCCCGCGATCTTCGCCACGGCGGCGGACCCGAGCCCGCGGGTCCTGTGCGGGCAGGGCGTGGCACCCCGGGCGGCCACCCCGGAGCGGTTCGCCGAGCTGGGCCTGGACCTCATCCCCGGCAGCGGGCTGCTCGCCGCGACCGTCCCCGGCGCGTGGGACGCCTGGCTGACGCTGCTGCGCGACCACGGGACCAAGTCGCTGCCCGAGGTCCTGTCCTACGCGATCTCGTATGCCCGCGACGGGTTCCCGCTCATCGAGCGCGTGCCCATGGTGGTCGGCACCGTGCGCGAGCTGTTCACCGAGCACTGGCCGACCTCGGCGGAGCTGTGGCTGCCCGCCGTCGGCGAGCGCTTCGCCAACCCGGTCCTCGCCGACACCTGGGAGCGCCTGCTCGCCGAGGCCGTCGGCCCCACCCGCGAGGCCCGCATCGACGCCGCCCGCCGGGCGTGGTCCACCGGGTTCGTCGCCGAGTCCGTCGACGCGTTCTGCCGCCGGGCGTTCCGCGACGACTCCGGCCGCGACCACGCCGGCCTGCTCACCGGGGACGACCTCGCGTCCTGGTCGGCGTCCTATGAGGACCCGGTCACCGCCGACTTCGGCGACTGGACCCTGGCCAAGTGCGGCCCGTGGACCCAGGGACCGGTGCTGCTGCAGCAGTTGCTCATCCTTGAGGGCCTGCCGGTGTCCTATGTGGATGGCGTGCCCACCGCGGACACCGTCCACCACGCCCTGGAAGCCGCCAAGCTCGCCTTCGCCGACCGGGAAGCCTGGTACGGCGACACCGAGGTGCCCCTGGAGGCGCTGCTCTCGCGGACCTACGCCGCCAACCGCCGCGCGCTCATCACCGGCGAGGCGTCGCTGGAGCTGCGCCCGGGCAGCCCCGACGGCCGCGCCCCGCGGCTGCCCGAGTTCCTGCTGGCGGGCCCGACCCGCGCCGTGGAGACCGGCGGCGCCATCGGCGAGCCCACCGTCCGCCCGGACGGCACCACCAAGGGCGACACCGTCCACGTCGACGTCGTCGACCGGTGGGGCAACATCATCTCCGCGACGCCCTCCGGCGGCTGGCTCCAGTCCTCCCCGACCATCCCGGACCTGGGCTTCTGCCTGGGCACCCGGGCCCAGATGTTCTGGCTGGAGGAGGGCCTGCCCAACACCCTGGCCCCCGGCAAGCGCCCGCGCATCACCCTCACCCCGAGCCTGGCGCTGCGCGACGGCGTCCCCACCCTCGCCTTCGGCACCCCCGGCGGCGACGGCCAGGACCAGTGGCAGCTCTGCTTCTGGCTCGCCCACGTCGAGGCCGGGCTCAACCTCCAGGCCGCGATCGACGCCCCCACCTGGCACAGCAACGCCGTCCCCAGCAGCTTCTACCCCCGCGCCTACGTCCCCGGCGAGGCCCACGTCGAGTCCCGCCTCGGCAGGGCCACCCTCGACGCGCTGGCCGCCCGCGGCCACTCCCTGCTCGACGTCGGCCCGTGGACCCTGGGCCGCATGTCCGCCGTCTCCCGCCACAACGGCCTGCTGCGCGCCGCCGCCAACCCCCGGGGAATGCAGGGCTACGCCGTGGGCCGCTGACCCCTCAGACCAGGGCGGCGAGCTTGCCGACGGTGTTCCAGTTGCGCGCCGTCCCGACGACCTTCCACCGCCGGTCCAGGAACGGCACCAGTTCCGGCGCCTCGGCGATGCCGTTCGGGCACCACTGGTAGATCACCCGCTCGCCCAGGCGGATGTGGTCCGGGTCCAGGGCGACCGGGTCGTGCTCGGCGGCCCGGGCGGGGTCGGGGTCGCTGTCGAGGAAGACGGCCAGCATCCGCGAGCCGTTGTCGGCGACGGCGGTGAACGGGTGGCCCGCGACGACCGCGCGCAGCTCGTCCCCGGTGCGGACCAGGCAGCGGGTGCGCAGGCCGGTGTGCTCGGCGAGGGCTGACTCGACGGCCTGCTCGGACGGCACGGCGTCGGTGGTGAAGACGGCGTTGCCGCTCTGCAGGACGGTGCGCACGCCGCCGTACCCAAGCGAGGTCAGGACAGCGCGCAGATCGGCCATGGCGAGCTTGGCGCGCCCGCCGACGTTGACGCCGCGGAGCAGGAGGACGTATGCGGTCACGTCCGGATTGTGCCTGCCGCGACCTCGTCCGGATAGGCGGCGTAGTACGGGACGTACTCGCCGTCGCGAAGGACGTAGGAGTCCTCTGTGTAACCCTCGGCGCGCAGGTCCACCTTGCGGGACTTGAAGGTGGAGGTCTGGTCGACCTCGCCGACGAGCCGGACGAACAGCGGCACCGCGTACCCCGGCAGCTTCGCGCCCAGGTGCCCGGCCAGGGAGCCGCCGTCGAAGGAGACGCCGTCGCGCAGCTTCACCGCGGCCATGCCCGCCTTGCCGTCGGTGCCCGGGACGGCCACCCCGTACACCACCGACTGGTCGACGTCGGGGTGCTCGTCGAGCGCGGCCTCGACCTCGGTGGTGGCCACGTTCTCGCCCTTCCACCGGAACGTGTCGCCGAGGCGGTCGACGAAGGCGACGTGCCGGAAGCCCTGCGCGCGGACCAGGTCGCCGGTGTCGAACCAGCGGTCGCCGTCCTTGAACGCCGAGCGGAGCAGCTTGCGCTCGGTGGACTCCGGGTCGGTGTAGCCGTCGAAGGGCGCGCGGTCGGTGACCTTGGTGATCAGCAGCCCGACCTCGCCCGCCTTCACCTTCCGCAGCCTGCCGCCGACCCGGCGCGCGGACTCGCCGTCGTACTCGACCACGGCGTAGGGCAATGGGCACGTGCCCGCTGTCCGCGGGATGTTGAGCGCGTTGATGAAGGCCAGGTTGCACTCGCTGGCGCCGTAGAACTCCGCCACCCGCTTGATGCCGAAGCGGGTGGTGAACTCGTCCCACAGCTCCGGCCGCAGCCCGTTGCCGACCACCACGCGCACCTGGTGCTCGATGGGGCGCTCCGGCTGGTTGAGCAGGTAGCGGCACAGCTCGCCGATGTAGCAGAACGCGGTGGAGCGGGTGCCGACGACGTCGTCCCAGAAGCGGGAGGCCGAGAAGGACCGTCCCAGCGCGAGGGTCGCGCCCGCGGCCAGGACGGCGGAAAGGGAGACCGTCAGGGCGTTGTTGTGATAGAGCGGCAGGCAGCAGTAGAGCGTGTCGTCGCCCTTGAGTCGGACGCCGAGCTTGCCCAGTCCGCTCATGCTCTTGAGCCACCGGAAGTGCGACATCGCGCTGGCCTTGGGCAGGCCGGTCGTGCCGGAGGTGAAGATGTAGAACGCGGTGGAGCGCGCGGAAATCCGGGCGGTCTCCTCGGGGTCGGCGTCGGTCGTGCCCGCGTCGGCGAGGGTGTCGAGGTCGAGCGCGCCGGGCAGCAGGTCGGCGTGCTGGGCGTCGGCGACCAGCGCGGTGGCCTCCAGCAGGCGGACGCTGTGGTCGAGCACCTCGCCGCGCTGGTGGGTGTTGAGCATCCCCGCCGCCGCGCCGAGCTTGACCGCGGCCAGCGCCGCCAGCAGCGTCTCGGGCCGGTTCGGGGCCATGATCCCCACGGTCGTCCCCGGTCCGACCCCGCGCCCGGCCAGCGCCGAGGCCATCCGGTTGACCAGCGCGTTCGCCGCGCCGTAGGTGATCTCGGTGTCCTCGAACCGCAGGAAGGGCCGATCGGGGTGCGCGGCGGCGGCCTTCTGGAACACCAGGCCGATCGACGTGACCGCCGAGGCCCGCAACGTCAGCAGCCCGACCGCGCCGCCCAGCATGACCGGCGCGTCCGCCACCAGCGACGGCACCGCCCGCAGGACGTCCCGAACCCGCACCCTTGCGTCCATGCGCGACGATGCTACTTGAAAGTAGGTTGACGGGGTAGGGGCCGACGTCGCCCACGGTGCCCGCGACCGCCGGCTATCCTGGCCGGGTGCACGGGAAAGCCCAGGTAGAACAGCTGCCGCCGGTCCACGAGGCGTGGCTGCCGAGGGAGCACTCCCTCTACCGGCCCCGGCACTCCGAGCGGCAGCGCTCCGGGCTGCTGTGCGCCGCGGTCTTCTTCCTCACCCCCATCCTCCTGCTCGTGCTGGGCGTGCGGCCCGCGTCGTTCGAGAACCGCCAGCTGGCCGCCTTCCCCTCGGTCACCGACGGCTGGGGCCTGTTCACCGGGCTGCCGATGTGGGCGGCCGACCACCTGCCGCTGCGCGACGTCGCGGTCGCGGTGGAGGACGGGATCAGCCGGGGCGTCTTCGGCGAGGCCCCCACCCTCGGGCGCGGGGACTCCGGCGCGGGACCCGGCGCAGGCCCTGGCCCGGTGCCCGGCCCCCGCTTCCCCGACCCCGACGACCCCGCGGCCCGCAGCTCGGCCTACCCGACGGTGCTGGAGGGCCGCGACGGCTGGCTGTTCCTCGGCGAGGACGTCCGCGGCGCCTGCCTGCCCACCGTCGCGCGCGAGGACGTGGTCGCGGGCATCGAGCGCCTGCGCAGGGCGGTCGAGGCGTCGGGGCGCACGTTCGTCTTCGTCGTCGCGCCGAACAAGTCCACGATGGTCCCGCGGTTCATGCCCGATGACTACGTCGGCAAGGAGTGCGCCCAGAGCGTCCTGCCGGTCTTCTGGGACCAGACCGTGCCCGCGCTGGACGGCATCGACCTGCGCGACTCCCTGGACAGGGCCGCCGCCGACACCCCGCTCTACACCCCCGTCGACAGCCACTGGACGCCCGGCGGGGCGCTGGTCATGGTCCGCGCGCTGGCCGAGGCCGTCGAGCCGGGGGTGACCGCGACCTGGCGGATCGGCCCCGGCGACCTGCTGACCACCGGCGGCGACCTGCCGCCGCTGATCGGCCGCGAGGTCAGCGCCGCGGCCCGCCACTACGACCTGCTCCCGGACGGCGAGACGGTGCGCAGCAGGCCGGTCAACAAGCAGTTCCTCGAACCGCTGTCGCTGCGCCAGGGCGTGGGCGAGGGAGTCGTCAAGCCCAGGGTGGCGATGGTGGCCGACTCCTTCTCCCTGGCCGCCACGCCCTACCTCGCAGGCGCGTTCTCCGACATCACGCTCGTGCACGCCGACTCGATCGGCAAGGGCACGGTCGGGCTGGACGACTTCGTCGCCGACCGGGAGGTCTTCGTGTTCGAGGCGGTCGAGCGCTCGCTGGTCAGCGGGCGCAACGCCCTGTTCAGCGACGGCGCCATCGACGACATCGAGCGGGCGCTGATGGCCAACCCCGTCCGGTAGATACAGTCCCCCCGTGGTGGGAAGAATTGACGTCTGGGGCGACACCGACCGGCCCGGCCTCGGGGAGCAGGTCCTCGCGCGGGTGGCCGCCGACGCGCTGGCCCGCGCGGGCGCGCGCCCGAGGGTGCTCGCCCAAGGCGCCGGGGTCGACGGCGGGCAGGTCACCGTCGCGGCCGCCGCGGGCGACGCCGCGCTGACCGTCGTGGCGGTGGCGCGCCCGCTGGGCGCCGCGGACGACCCCCGGCCCGCCGGGCCGCTGGTGTGGTCCGGGGTGCGGGTCGGCGACGTGTCGCGGGACTGCGTCCGCCAGGCCCGCGAGGCCGTTCTGCTCGCCGTCCGCGACGAGGGGTCCGCGGCCCGCCTGCGCGCCGCCGGTGTCGACCGGGAGATCACCGTCGTCCCGCACCCGGCCATCGCCGCCGACCGCCTGGTCGACCCCGCCACGCTGCCCGAGCGGGTCCGGCAGCTGCGGATACTGGGCTACCTGCCCGCGGAACCCGACTACGCCGTCACCGACCCCGCCCTGCGCGAGCGCGTCGACGGCGCCACGGTCGTGCTGCCCGAGGACCTCGTCCTCGAAGACCGCCTGGCCATCCTGTCCGCCGCCCGGATCGTCGTGACCGCCGACGAGCACACCCGCGCCGCCGCGGCGGCCTTCGGCGTGCCCAGCGTCCGCTGGGCCCCGGGCGACCCGGGCGACCCGGGCGACCCGGATGGCTCGCCGAACCAGGCGGCCTCCGTGGAAGCCTTGGCCCGCCGCGCCGCCGTGCCGGACCTGGCCGCCGAGCGCGCCCGCCTCGACGCGCACTTCGCCGCGGTGGCCGCCCTCATCGAGGACGACGACACCGCGCGGACGCGCCTCGCCGCCGTGGTCGCCGAGAACGCCGCGCTGCGCACCGCGCACGCCCGGCTGCGGGAGCGCCAGCTCATCGAGCGCAAGCGCCTCGCCGAGCCGATGGCCGACCTGGGCGCCGAGCGCGAGCGGCTGCGCGACGAACTCGACCGGCTCCGCGCCGAGAACGCCGCCCTGCGCGCCCGCGCTGAGCACGCCGAGGCAGCGGCGGCCGTCAACGAGCGGGAGCTGCGGGCCTGGCAGGACACGAAGCTCGTGCGGTGGAGCAAGCCCCTGCGCTCGGCCTACGGCAAGGTCTCCGGCCGATGAGCCGAGTCACGTTCGTGCTGGTGTCCTACGGCGGCGCCGACCTCGTGGTGCGCTGCCTGGACCTGCTGGCCAAGCACACCCCCGAGCCCTACGACGTGGTGGTGGTCGACAGCGCGTCGCCGGACGGCACCGGGCAGTGGCTGCAGGACAACCTGCGCGGCGCCACCGTGCTGCGGATGGACAGCAACCTCGGGTTCGGCGCGGGCGGCAACCTCGGCGTGCGGCACGCTCACACCGAGCTGGTGTGCTTCCTCAACGCCGACATCGAGGTCACCGACGGCTGGCTCGAGCCGCTGCTGGCCTTCCTCGACGCCAACCCGGCGGTCGGCGCGGTGTCCCCGGTCCTGCTCAACCCCGACGGCAGCGTCCAGGAGGCGGGCAGCGTCATCGGCGGCGACGGCTGGTGCCGCGCCTACGCCCCGGACGAGGAGGAGCTCTACCCGCGCGCGGTCGACTACGCCTCCGCCGCCTGCCTGCTCATGCGGCGGCAGGCGTTCATCGAGGTCGCGGGCTTCTCCACCGAGTACGAGATCGCCTACTTCGAGGACGTCGACCTGGCCCTGGCCCTGGCCGCCAAGGGCTGGCCGACCTGGGTCGAGCCCGCGTCCCGGGTCGTGCACGAGCGGCACGGCAGCAGCTCGTCGGCCAGGGCCACCGAGCTGATGCGGCTCAACCACGGCACCTTCCGCCGCCGCTGGCCCGCCGAGCTGGCGAGTCGCGTGCCCGTCGTCGGCATCGATGAGCACCCGCACCGGATGGTCTGGCTGCGCGATCACCGCGCGCCCTACCGCGTGCTGCTCATCGACGACCGGGTGCCGCAGGCCGACCGCGGCCGGGGCGACCCGAGGACGATGGCCGTGCTCGACGCCTGGCGGGCGGTGGACCCGCGGGCGAGCGTGACGTTCTTCGCCGTCACCCCCGACCGCGCCCGCGAATGCGCTCCCGGGCTGCGTGCCCGCGGCGTCGAGGTCGTGTGGGGCGTGGCGGACCCGGCGCGCTGGTCGGCGGAGCGGGCGGGCGTCTACGACGTCATCGTCGCGTTCCGCCCGCACAACTTCACCGGCGTCGGGCTGCCGATCGCCGCGGCCCAGCCGCAGGCGGTGCGCGTGTACGACTCCGAGGCGCTGTTCCACCGCAGGCCGGAGCAGCACTTCCACTCCGCGCTGGACCCGGACGTGCGCCGCGCGTACGCCATCGAGGCGCACCGGCTGCGCGAGGAGGAGGTCCACGCCTTCACCTGGGCCGACGTCGCGGTGTGCGTCAGCGAGGACGAGGCCCGCTGGGCCCGGCGGGTCGCGCCCGAGTCCCGGGTCCACGTGGCGTGCTACCCGGCCACCGTGCCCGACGCCGTCGCCGGTCGCGAGGGCCGGGAGGGCATCGTCTTCTTCGGCGGGTTCGACGGCGTGCCCGGCACGCCCAACGAGTTCGCCGTGCTGGAGCTGGCCGACGAGGTCTTCCCCGAGCTGGCGCGGCGCTACCCGGACCTGACCATGCGCGTCGTCGGCGCGGACCCCTCGCCCGCGGTGACGGCCCTCGCCGGGGGCCGGATCAGCGTGCTGGGAAAGGTGCCCGACCCGCACCCGGTGCTGTCCACGGCCCTGCTGCACGTCGTCCCGATGCGCTACGGCGCGGGCGTGAAGATCAAGTTCGTCGACTCGATGGCCGCGGGCCTGCCGTTCGTCACCACCCCGGTCGGCGGCGAGGGGCTGCACCTGGGCTGGACGGCCCGCCACCTCGTCGGCAGCTC
Organism: Actinokineospora lacus; assembly: GCF_053813445.1. Taxonomy (NCBI): domain Bacteria; kingdom Bacillati; phylum Actinomycetota; class Actinomycetes; order Pseudonocardiales; family Pseudonocardiaceae; genus Actinokineospora; species Actinokineospora lacus. The sequence continues at coordinate 239,493 of NZ_JBQERA010000001.1, read as the reverse complement.
ACCCGCCGAACTGGTCGAGCTGTGCGACCGCCTGCTCACCGATGTTCCACTGTGGACTGACATTCAGCTGGCCCTGCTGGACACCTGCCGGGAACACTTCTCCACCAACGCCTTCGCCGCCCAGATGCGCGGCGTCATCGCCGACTGCGGAGTCATCGTCTAGGGCGCGATCGTCTGGGACGTGATCATCTGGGGGCGTGATCGCCTAGTCGGGGTGCCGGGGCAGGCTCGGCAGCGCCAGGCGGTCCGCGCGCAGCAGGCGCTTGCGCAGCGCGGCGGCCACCAGGCGGTGTTCGGCGCCCGCGGTCTCGTCCGTCTTGCGCAGTCGGACCCGGGCGGCGGCGCGCAGCAGCGGCAGCAGCCCCTGGTCGGCCGAGGCCAGCCAGTCCAGCGCCTGGCGGGTGCGCCGGTCGTCGGGGTCGCAGCGCAGTGACAGCACGGTGGCGAACTGGGCGATGCGGGCCAGCTCGTAGTCGGCCACCGCCTCCAGCTCCGCCGCCTTGGGGCCCTCGACCGGGGTGCTGCCGGTCAGCGCCCAGCGCAGCAGCCCGAGCACGCCGGGCAGGTCGTCGTCGAGGCGGTCCTCGCGCAGGCCGGTCACGTTCGCGCCGTGCTGGCGGTAGGAGTACAGCGGGCGGTCCACGAACTCGACCCGCCCGCCCGCCAGGGCGACCGCGCCGATCCACTGGTCGTGGAAGGCCGACGGGCTGCCCGGCGGGAACGGCAGCACCCGCTGGCGCACCGCCTCCGCGCGCACCAGCATCGACGCGCCGGTCATGGTGTTGAGCATCAGCAGTGAGTCCACATTGGACCACTGATTGGCGCGCCTGCCCCAGAACGACTCGCCTGCGGCGTTCCCGTCGCCGTCGATCAGGCGCATGTCGGAGTACGCGAGGGTGACCGCCGGGTCCGCCAGCCTGGCCGCCAGGGTGCTCAGCTTGTCGGCGTCCCAGACGTCGTCCTGGTCGGACAGCGCGATCGCGTCGGCGTCGGCGGGCGCGCAGGCCAGCGCGCGCTCGAAGTTGCGGTAGAACCCGACGTTGGTGTCGTGGGCGAGCACGGTGAACCGCTCGTCCCCGGCGACCAGCGCGCGGATCTGGGCCACGCTCGCGGGCCCGGAGCCGTCGTCGGAGATGACGCAGACCCAGTTGGTGTGGTCCTGGGCGCGGATCGAGTCCAGCTGCGCGGCCAGGTACACCGGGTCGGGCCGGTACGTGGCCAGGCAGACGGCGACGCGGGTGCCGCCGCCGGGCCACCGCGCGGTCGTCGCGGCGACCGGCAGCCGCGACACCGTCGCCAGCGCGCCGAGGTCGCGGCGCAGGACGGTGCCGTCGACGAGGCGCACCAGGAGCGTCGTGGGCAGCGCGGTGTCCGCGTCCGATGTGGACAGTGCGACGCGGAACCGGACCCCGCTGCCGCTGGGCGCGCGCACCCCGGCCGCGGTCAGCGCGGCGGCGACGTCGGGGCGGTGGTGGCCGCGGTCGGCGCTCACCCGGTGCCCGCCGACGACCAGGTCGACCTCCGCAACGGGGAGCGCGTCGTGGGCGACCCACCCGGTCAGCTCCACGACCTGGCCCGCGCCGACGGCCACCGGCTCCGAGGGCAGCGGCAGGTCGAACCGGAGCCCGGTGTCCCGGTTGGCGGCGGCGCGGTAGCCACCGCGCACCAGCGCGCCGGTCAGCCCCGGCGCGCGGCGCGCGACCCGGCGCAGCACGCCGTCGGACTCCTCGCCCGGCCGGGCCAGCGCCAGGTCCCGGACCCCGCGGACCAGCCTGCCCGCGGGCCACAGCACCTGGTTGGCCGCGCGCACGATGCGCGAGCCCTCCAGCGCGGCCAGCCGGGCCCTGGTCCTGCCCAGCCGGGCGGCCAGCTCGTCGGCCCGCGCGACCGCGCTCTCGTGGGCCTGCTCGGCGTGGCCCGCGGCCCGCCACGCGGCCTCCGCCTCGCCGGTGGTGCGCGCCAGCTCGGCGAAGGCCCGGCCGATCCGGTCGTCCTTGACCGCCAGCTCCGAGCGCGTCATCGCGAGTTCGTGGTCCAGCAGCGCGCGCTGGTCGTCGTAGTCGTGGGCCAGCGCCGTCACGCGGTCGACCTCGGTGATCAGCTCCCGCTCGCGCTCGGTGATCCACGCCGTGGCCCGCTCCAGGTCGCCGCGCAGCCGGTCCCGCTCGGTCCGCCCGGCGAGCAGGGCGCCGAGACCGCCGTCGACGTCGGTCAGCGAGAGCGACGGGACGGCGTCCGCGGTGCGCTCGATGGCCTTGGCGATGTCCGCGGCCGCGGCGCCGGAGACGGCTTCCTGGAACGCGGCCTCGGCGGCCACCAGCTCGTCCCACCGGGTCCGGGCGGCGTCCCCGAGCCCGACGAGGCCCGCCAGCTCGACGGCCAGCCCCCGGATCGTGGCGCCCGGCCACGGCGTCGGCGCCTTGTCCAGCACGGCCTCGCGGGCGAACTCCAGCAGGGCGCGCAGCAGGACCAGCTCCAGGTCGACGCCCTCGCCGCCGTGCCACTCCAGGTCGACCCTGACCAGACCGCCCGCGCCCATGATCAGGTTGCCCGGGTGCACGTCGAGGTGGTCGGCGGGCAGCACGGGCACGCCCGGCTTCCCGGGCAGGTACGGGTGGCGCTGGTCCTGCGGCCGCGGCGGACGGGCGTCCCGGGTGCACGCGGTGCGCCAGTCGTTCAGCAGCGCGGTGATGTCGTCGGTGTCGCCCGCGCGCAGGGCGTCGAGCAGGCAGGCGTCCAGTGGGCGCCCCGGCACCAGCGGGTCGGCCTTGACCACGCGCTGGCGCAGCCACGGGTGCTGGTGGGCCCCACCCTGGTCGACGCCGTGCAGGACCAGGTCCGCACCGAGCACGCGGGTGCGGCGCCACTGCGGCAGCCTGCCCCGGGTGAGCAGCCAGGCCAGCCCCGGCGCGCTGCCCTCGGCCAGCGCCCGCGGCGTCCGCGCGGCCAGCACCAGCAGGGCGGGCGCGGTCGCGCTCGCCGCGCCCTCGGCGAGCAGCATCTCGTGCGCGGTCCGGCCGGGCAGCGGGACGTCGGCGAGGCCGAACATCCCCGAGAACGGGTGCCGGACCAGCTTGTCGACCACCTCGACGGCGTCATCGCGGGCGAAGACCGCCTCGTCCAGCACGACCCGCGGCACCACCCAGTCCGGGTAGGGGAACAGGAACCGCTGCTCGGGCAGCCCGGCGTCGGCCAGGGCCGAGCGCAGCCGCGAACGGGTCCAGCCGCCGTCGCCGCCCTGGAACAGCCGGAAGAAGCCCATCCGGTTGGTCACGGCCAGCACCAGCACCCCGGAGTCGGACAGCGCGGCGGCGGCGGTCTCCAGCGACCCGCCCTCGCCCGTGCTCACGACCAGGTCGAAGGCGCCCTCGGGGACCTCGGCGGTGACGCGGACGTTCGCGAGGTCGCGACAGCGCTCCCGGGCGGCCTCGGCCAGGTCCGGGTCGGACTCCACCGCGACCACGTCCAGCCCGGCCTCGCCCAGCGCGCGGGTGATCGCGCCACTGCCGCAGCCGAACTCGAGCGCCCGCGCCCCCGGCCGCAGCCGGACCGGGGCCAGCACGCCCGCGCGGGCGGGGGAGAAGTGCCGCGCGGACTCCCAGCCGGTCACCAGCGCGGACAGCTCGACCGACCCAGCGGTCACGTCGGCCGCGGCCCGCAGCAGCGCCGCGGGGTCGGTGGCGTCGGTCATGACAGCGGCGGGAACTTCCCGGTCTCCTCGGCGAGCAGGTCGAAGAACGCCGTCTCCACCTTCGCCGCGTCGGCGCCGAACGCCTCGACTCGGACCATGTACCCGCCGTCGGTCACGTAGTGCGCCCGGAACACCGTGGGCGCGTCGCCCCCGGAGGAGGCCAGCTTGCGGATCGTCACCTCGGGGTGCTCCGGGGAGGCGACCTTGGCGTACTTCGCCTGCTCGTAGAGGGCGTCCATCGCGACCAGCGCGGCGGAGGCGTCACCGCCGTCGGCGACCTTGAACGCCCAGATGCCCCGGCGCAGGCCGTTCTCCTCGGTGACCAGGCCGCCGACCTCCACGATGCCGTTGGCCTTCATGAGCTTCGACTCGCGCTCGGTGGGCAGCTTGCGCTGCAGCGCCTGCTCGATCGTCATGGTGCGGTTGAGCGCTTCGCGCCCGGCGATCTCGATGAACGGGCCGTCCGGCACGTTCGGCGGGGGCAGCACCGGCTCCTGCTTGGTCGTCGTCGTGGGGGCGGGCGGGGGCGGCTGCGCGGTGTCGCTGTCCTTGAAGCCGAAGAACCACACCCCGGCGCCCACCAGGCCGAGCACCAGCACGACGGCCAGCGCGATCAGGGCGATCTTGCCGCCCTTGCCCTTCTCCGGCTCGGCGAAGATCTCCGGGCCCTGGCGGGGCCAGCCCGTCTGGCCGAAGCCCGGCGGCAGCTCGTCGCCGCCCCACGGGGTGGACGCCTGCGGCACCGAGCCGGGGTGCACCGTCTCCCACGGCGGCACCACCGGGTAGGCGGGCCGCGGCGGGAGCCCGGAGTTCGGCACGATCTGGGTGTTGTCGGCCGAGGAGTCGTGCTTGCCGACGACCTGGGTGTGGTCGGTGTGCCTGCCGGGGCGCACGGCCTGGGTGCGCTCGGCTTCCTGCGGGCGGGGGCCGTTCTGCGGCGGCAGGACCACCGGCGCGACGAACTGGGTCCGCTCGTTCTCGGGTGACGGCGATGGCGCCTGTGACTGCGACTGCGACGGCGCCTGCAACGGAGACTGCGGCTGCGGCTGCACCTGCAACGGAGACTGGGGCTGGCCGGGCTGCCCGACCTGGCCGGATGCCTTGCTCAGCAGGGCGTCGCGGCGGACCCGGTAATCGTCGGCCGAGAGCTGGCCGGACGCGAGCGCTGTGTCGAGCTGGTGCAGCTCGTCCTGCCAAGACATCGAAGTCCTCCCACCCACGCGACAACGGGGGTCATTGTGCCTAAGAGCCGAATCGTCCGGGTCGGCGGTAGGCACTGCGCGGGGAGTGCCCGTCGCGGGTGCCGCTGTCCTCAGTCGGGCGGGGCCACCGCGGTCGCCGCCGCGACCGCGTCCCGAGCGCGGCCCAGCAGCTCGTCCTGCTCCCCGAGGGGGACCTGGAGGACGATCAGCTGGACCGTGGCAGAGGCCGAAGTGTAGGTGAGCCGCAGTTGCGAGGCCCGGGTGTTCGACCACTGGACCGCCTCGAACCCCTCGGGCAGGTCCGCCACGTCCACCGCGGTGTACCCCAGGTCGCGCTGCATCGACCGGATCTTCTCGGTCTGCCCGCCCGGGTCGGCGCTGGGGTAGGAGAAGGCCAGGAACTGGTAGGGCTTGTCCGCCGACCCGACGTAGGTCACCTTGTTCACGCCGAGGCCGATCAGCAGGGCCGCCTCCTCCGCGGTGATCAGGTTCTCCTGCCGCGCCTGCTGGAGGCGCATGTCGCCGCTGCGGATGTCGGCCTGGCCGGGCAGGCGCAGCTCGGTGAACCGCGAGGGGGCCTGCGTCGTCGTCGTGGGCCCGGCGACCGGGTCGGCGCCGCTGAACGACCACAGCCAGATCCCGGCCGCGATGAGCACCAGCACGAGGAGCGCGGCGAGGGCGGCCGGCCACGGCTTGGACGTCGTCGACTGGGCGGTGGAGAAGATCGCCTGCGCCTGGCCGGGCGTGACCCGCGCCGACGCGGTCTCCGCGGCCGGGAGCGGCCAGGACGCCGGGACCTGGTGCTGGTTGTGCCGTGGTGGCTCGGCGGGCAGGCCCGGCCCGGTCGCGGGCTGCGGGCGGGCCATCAGCGGCTGCGCGGACGACGCCTCGGCGAGGATCTCGTCGCGCTTGCTGCGATGCTGGGCCGCGGAGATCTCGCCCGCGGCCAGCGCTTGGTCCAAGCGCCGGAGTTGGTCGAGCCAGTCGGTCATCTTTCTCCTGCTCCCAGCCGCTATTGGCGCTCGTGGGACCGGTCGCGGTCCGAATACGAAGCGTGGGCATCGTACCCGGACGGTTGTACGGCTCGTGGGGAGTCGCGGCGACTGGTCCTGATCAGCCCGAATCGGACGGCCAGGCCGATATCGGCCACGGTGTGGCACACGCGCAGAAGCAGGCCCACCGCGGTCGCCGCCCCCAGCCCGATCAACGGCGTCAGCACCAGCGCGATCACCGCCTCGCGCGCGCCGATGCCCGCGGGCGCGAACACCACCGCCACCCCGACCAGCCAGCCGAGGGCGAACCCGCCCGCGCTGACCAGCCCGAGCTGGGCGCCGGGCCCGTCGAAGGCGGCGGCCAGCAGCCACGCCGACGCGCCGTAGCAGACCCAGGCCACCGACATCCAGGCCGCGGGCCGCAGCACGTGCGACCACCGCAGCGGCGGCACGCCCGCGCCGGAGCGGTCCACCTTGCCCGCGATGAACCTGACGACCCTCGGGTGCAGCAGCGCCAACGCGGCGGGCGCGGCCAGGACCAGCCAGCCGAACCGCCCGGCCAGCGTCGGCTGGCTGACGACCAGGGTGGCCGCCACCAGCACCGAGGTCACCATGTGCACGGCGAGGAAGGTCGCCCCGGACAGCAGCGCGCGGCCCGCGGGCACACCCGCGTCGCGGGCCAGCCGGGCCTGCGCCAGGAACGGCCACACCGCGCCCGGCAGGTACTTGCCGACCTGGGCCGGAAAGAAGATCCGCCGGGCCCGCGCGGGGCTGACCGTCGAGCCGAGCCCGGCCAGGCAGGCCCGCCACACCTCGGCGGTCACCAGCAGCCCGAGCACGGCCAGGGCGAGCGCCGCGACGGGCCGCCACCAGGGCATCCGGCCCAGCGCGTCGCCGACCCGCGCCCACTCGCCGTGCAGCGCCCATGCCGCCACCGCGCAGGCCAGCACCACGAACGCGATCGCGGCGACGTCGGCCCAGCGGCGGCGCTCACGCACGGCGCACGATGCCGGTCGTCGTGGGGTAGGGCAGGGCGGGGGTGGCGCCGCGCAGGTGCTCGACCCGCAGTCCCGGGGCGCGCAGGGCGGGCTGGTAGCGCTTGCGCCGGACGTTGTCGAAGACGACCACCCCGTCCGGGGCCAGGTGGTCCAGGGCCCGGCGGAAGCTGTCCACCCGGGCGCGGCCGTCCACCACGACGAGGTCGAAGGGACCGCCGACGGTGTCGATGGCGGCCACGTAGTCGCCGAAGTCCAGGTGCTCGTGGCCGTGCCTGCCCGAGCGGACCGTCGTCGCCGCGGTCGCCGGGGTCGGCGCCACGATCCGCAGGTCGACGTTGGGCAGGTCGGCGACCAGCTCGCGCACGTGCCCGCCGAACCCGGCGTCGTGCTCGACGCTGTGCACCCGCGCGGCGCGGCGGGCCAGCCACACCGTCGAGGCGCCCGCGCCGAACTCGAAGACCCGCGCGGCGGGCCGGGCGGCGAGGAAGCGCTCCACCTCGCGCATCGCCGGGTAGCTCCACCAGGCCAGGTCCTGGGCGGCGAGGTCGTCGACGTCGTGGATGGAGAACAGGGACCGCACGTGCCGGGCCGCGGGCGAGCGGCTCGCGCCGAGCCGCTCCAGCAGCCCGGTGCGGGCGGCGACCCTGCGGGCCGACTTGACCGCGTGGACGTACCCCGAGCGCAGCGCGCTCACCGCTCCAGCCTCAGGGACGGGCGCCGCTCGGGCGCGGGTTCGGTGCGTTCGGCCAGCAGGTCGACCACCTCGCCCTTGTTGGCCGTGCGGTGCAGGACGATCTCGGCGATCAGCCCGAGGGAGACCATCTGCACGCCCAGGATGACCAGCAGGATGCCCAGGTTGAGCAGGGGGCGGGTGCCGATCGGGTCGGCGGTGAAGATCCACACCGCGGTCAGGTAGGTCAGGACCAGGAAGCCGATCCCGCCGAACAGCAGGCCGAGGCCGCCGAACAGGTGGGCCGGGCGCCGCCCGTAGCGGGTGATGGTCACGACCGTCATGAGGTCGATCGCGCCGCGCACGTAGCGCTCGAAGCCGTACTTGGACACGCCGTGCTCGCGGGCCCGGTGGTTGACCGCGCGCTCGACGACCTTGTAGCCGTGCTGGTGGGCCAGGGCCGGGATGTAGCGGTGCAGCTCGCCGTAGAGCGGCAGCTTGCGGTACACCTCGGCGCGGGCGGCCTTGAGCCCGCAGTTGTGGTCGTTGAGCTTGAGGCCGGTGATGACGCCGGTCGCCTTGTTGAACAGCTTGGACGGCAGCCGCTTGGACAGCGGATCCTTGCGGTCGGCCTTGTAGCCGCTGACGAGGTCGGCGCCCGCGTCGAGGTCGGCCAGCAGCCGGGGCACCTCGGCGGGGTCGTCCTGCAGGTCGGCGTCCATCGTGACGATGATGTCGCCGCGCGCGTCGGTCACCGCGGCGGCCAGCGCGGCGGCCTTGCCGAAGTTGCGCCGCAGCCGCAGGGCCCGCACGTTCGGGTGCCGGGCGGCCAGCTCGGTCATGACCGCCCAGCTGCGGTCGGTGCTGCCGTCGTCGACGAAGATCACTTCGTAGTCGCGGTCGGGGACGGCGGCGGCGAGCTGGGTGACCAGCTCGCCCAGCGTCGCCTCCTCGTCCTTGACCGGGACCAGCACGCTGATCTCCACGGGCTTCTCGCTCACGCCGTCCCCTCCGGCTCGCTCTTGGCCACCTCGGCGGTCAGCATCCGGCCGTCCAGGAGCACGATCACCAGGCGAGCGCCCGGTTCGTCCCGGCCGGCCACGGCGAACCCGGTGTTCTGGCCCGTCCACGGCAACCGCGCCACGACGTCCGGCCGCGGCTGGGCGACCATGCCGCCACCGGTGACCGTCCCGTCGGGGGACACCAGCATCGCGCACCGCGCGCCGAGGGTCTCGCCCGCCACCCACCCGCGGACCACGAGGGCGTCGCCGCTGGGCTTCACGTCCTCGACCCAGCCCGCGTCCTGGGCGTCCCCGCCCGGCTCGGGCGGCGTGGGCAGCGGGGTCGCCCGCGCGAGGTCGACCCGCGAGCCCAGCTCGGGTCCGCCGCAGCCGAGGCTGAAGTCCCCGCTGAACGGGTAGTGCCCCATCGCGGCCAGGCGGGGGTTGAGCGTGTCGGCGTCGGGCAGGCGGTAGCCGAGCGCGTCGGCCAGGCCGGCGCGCATCGCCACGGCCTGCAGGGGCGCCTCGCGCACGTTGGACCGCACCGAGATCGCCTCCGGCGACCCGAGTGCGAACCCGAGCACACCCGCGGCCACGGCGAGCACCACCGCCCGGCCGGCCTGCCGCCGGGCGACGACGACCGCCACGACGATCACCAGCAGGGACAGGCACGACAGGGTCGACAGGGAGGTGTAGCGGCCGGTGAGGCCCTGGTTGGCGCCGTAGTCGAGGCGGGCGAGGGCGATCATCCCGCAGCACATGAGGCCGTGGGCGGCCAGCGCCCACCAGAACAGCAGGTCAGGCCGCCGGGCCTCCCGCACGGTCAGCAGCGCGGCCAGCGCGCCCACCACGACCACCCCGGCGAAGGCGGCCATCCCGGGGTCCCTGGCCGTCCACAGGTGGCCGACCACGGTGAAGAACCGGAACACCAGCGTGCCCAGGTCGTCGGTGCCCGCGGCGCCCGCGTCCACCGCGGGGCGCAGCGCCGACCACCCGGCCAGCACGCAGGCGAGCATCCCCACCGGCAGCAGCCGCCGCCACATCGGCTCCCCGCGGACGGTGGCGATCACCGCCAGCGCGATCCACACCGGGAACCCGGTCCCGTAGCTCAGGCAGGCCAGCAGCCCGGCCACCCAGGCGGGCCACCACCGCCCGCGCGCGGCCAGCAGCAGCGCCGCGACGGCGAACAGGTTGGCCATCAGCCAGGCGGCGCCGCTCATCGCCATCGCGAAGTTGTGCAGCCCGTGCGGGCTGAAGACCAGCGCGGCCGCCGCGACCACCAGACCGGCCCTGACCAGCGGTGGGAGGGATTTCGGCAGGGCCATCCGCAGCAGCAGCACGGTCAGCGCGGCGATGCAGACGACCGCGAGGCCGAGCACCCGGTTGTCACCGTCGAAGAAGCGGGCGTCGATCCAGTAGAGGACCGAGGGAAGCATCAGCGGGTGCTCGTTCTGCAAAGTCAGCAGCCCGGCGGGCTCGAAGCCGCCGTCCGGGGTGGTGATCCGCAGCAGGACCGCCCAGTAGTCCAGCAGCGGCAGCCTGGGCGCCCGCACCACGTCGATGACCATGGCGATGAGCGGCACCAGCGCCAGGGCCTCCACGAGCGCGGGCGCGACCCGCCTGTCCGTAGCCTTGACCTCGGGCGCCACAGGCGCGGACACGGTGGTGGTCACTGCTCTCCCCAACTGATTCCGGACGTTCCCCGGGACGGCAGTGTAGGAGGAGGCATTTCGCCGGGAGACCGCGTCGGGCGCGGCGGCCGTAGACTGGAAGCCATGATGCTGTTCGGGCGATCCAAGAGCCGGATGGTCGAGCCGGGCGCCGCGCTGCCCGGCCGCGAGACCCCGCTGCCCGGTGTCCCCACCACCCACGCCGTGACCGGCGCCCCGCTGAAGCCGCCGTTCCCCGAGGGCATGGCCACCGCGGTCTTCGGCCTCGGCTGCTTCTGGGGCGCCGAGCGCAAGTTCTGGCAGACCCCTGGCGTGTACTCCACCGCGGCGGGCTACGCGGGCGGGTACACCCCCAACCCGACCTACGACGAGGTCTGCGGCGGCCACACCGGCCACACCGAGGCCGTCCTCGTCGTCCACGATCCGGCGGTCGTGTCGTACGAGGCCCTGCTGAAGGTCTTCTGGGAGTCCCACGACCCAACCCAGGGGATGCGCCAGGGCAACGACGTCGGCACCCAGTACCGCTCCGGCATCTATTTCACCGACCCCGCCCAACGCCCCATCGCCGAACAGAGCCGCGCCGCCTACCAGCAGGCCCTCACCACCCGCGGCTACGGCGAGATCACCACCGAACTGGCCGACACGGGCCCCTTCTACTACGCCGAGGAAGTGCACCAGCAGTACCTGCACAAGTTCCCCCACGGCTACTGCGGTCTAGGCGGCACCGGCGTCTCCTGCCCGATCGGTCTTGTCAACGGCGACGCCTGATTCGCCGATGCCACACGTGAACACCGGCGAGAGGACAGGGCATGGCATCGAACGGCCAGGTTGACCGGACCGAGGTCACAGGGGCGAGCAAGGCAGCCCAGGAGGCCGAGGACTGCGGCAGGCTGGTCGAGGTGTCCCGCCTGGAGAAGGGCTGGACCAGTGCACAGCTCGCGGAGGCCGCGGGCGTGACCGAATCCGACGTGGTCCAGTTCGAGTCGGGCCGAACGACACCGGTGGAGCCGACGCTGTCGCGGTTCCTTCGGGCGATGGGCTACGTCTCCTAGAGACGCCAGGCTTGGTTCACGGCCGGGCAGGGCGCATGATGCGCGCTTATGGGTGCGCGGGAGAAGGTTGCCAGACAGTTGGGTCGGTGGGTGGAGCCTGGAGAGGTCCACGCCCGGGGGCGGGAGTTGCGGGAGGCGGTCGGGCTCCAGGCGCACCGGAAAATGCTGCTCGCCGTTGATCGGCCCGGGGTTGCCGAGTTCGTCCTGCGGTCCAACGAGGGGCGGATTCCGGAGCTGGCGCCGTTGCGGGTGGGGCGGATGCTCGCCTCGCCGTTCGCGTTCTTCCGGGGTAGTGCTGCGCTGATGGCGGGGGACCTCGCCGCGGGGCCGCGCAGCGGGGTCGACGTGCAGTTGTGCGGGGACGCGCACGCGGCGAACTTCGGGCTGTACGGGACGCCCGAGGGGCAGATCGTGATGGACATCAACGACTTCGACGAGACCGTCCCGGGGCCGTGGGAGTGGGACCTCAAGCGGTTGGCGACCAGCTTGGTGCTGGCCGGCCGTGAGGGTGGGGTGAACGAGGCGGCGTGCAGGCGGGCCGCGGAGGACGTCGTGAAGTCCTACCGGCGCACCATCGACCACCTCGCCGAGCTGCCGTTCCTGGAGTCGTGGACCGCGCTCGGGGACGAGTCGGTGCTCAGCAAGGTCGACGCCAAGGCGCTCATGGACGACTTCGCCAAGGCGGCCAAGAGGGCGCGCAAGAACACCAGCGCCAAGGTCGCCGCCCGGTGGACGCAGCGCGGGGCGGACGAGCGGTGGCGGTTCATCCCCGACCCGCCGGTGCTCAGCGCCGTCACCCCGGGCACCGCGGAGGCCGTCATCGCGGCGCTGCCGGAGTACGTCGACTCCCTCAGGGAGTCCCGCCGCAACCTGATCATGCGGTACGGGGTGTCCGACGTGGCCTTCCGCGTCGTCGGCACGGGCAGCGTCGGGCTGCGCAACTACCTGGTGCTCCTGCACGGCAACGGCGGCGAGGCGCTGGTGCTGCAGGTCAAGGAGGCCCGGCCGTCCGCGCTCGCGCCCTACGTCGACGCCACCAGCAAGCACGAGGGCAAGCGGGTCGTGCACGGGGCGCGGCTGGTGCAGGCCGAGACCGACATCCTGCTCGGCTGGACGACGGTCGAGGGCAGGCACTTCATCGTGCGCCAGTTCCGCAACCGCAAGGGCGAGATCGACGCCACCACCCTGGGGGCCGACCACCTCGACGACTACGGCCGGTTCGCGGGCGCCCTGCTCGCCCGCGCCCACACCCGCTCGGTCGACCCGCGCCTGCTCGCGGGCTACTGCGGCGGCGACCTCGATGAGGCGATCGCGGGCTACGCGGTGGACTACGCCGACCGCACCGAGGCCGACCACGCCGAACTGGCCGCCGCGGTGCGGGCGGGGCGACTGGCCGCGCACGGGGACGCCTGATCCGTACGATTCGCCCGGTGGACCGGAAGCGGCACGGCCTGCACTACACCCCGCCCGCGCTCGCGGCGTTCGTCGCCGAGCGCGCGCTGGCGGCGGCCCCGGCCGGTCCACTGCGGGTCCTGGACCCGGCCTGCGGTGACGGCGAGCTGCTGGCCGCCGTCGCCCAGCGGCGTCCCGACGCCGTCCTGACGGGCTACGACCTGGACGAGCGCGCCGTCCACATCGCCCAGGCCCGCCTGCCTGACGCCGCGATAGCGCACAAGGACTTCCTGGACGGCCCGCCGCCGGAGCGCTTCGACCTCGTCATCACCAACCCGCCCTACGTCCGCACGCAGGTGCTGGGGTCCCAGGCCGCGCACCTGGCCAAGCGGTTCGGCCTCCGGGGCCGGGTGGACCTCGCGCACCCGTTCGTCGCCATGGCCCCGCAGCTGCTCGCCGACGGCGGCGTGCTCGCCCTGCTGTGCTCCAACCGGTTCCTCAGCACCCGCGCGGGGGAGAACGTGCGCACGGTGCTCACCCGCGACCTGGCCGTGCGCGAGGTGTTCGACCTCGGCGACACCCGCCTGTTCGCCGCCGCCGTCCTGCCCGCGGTCGTGATCGCCGTCAAGGGCCAAGAACAGCGACCGGCGCACTACGCCACCGCGTATACCACAGACCAACCCGCGACCGGCACGGACCTGTTCGCCGCGCTACTGGACACACAGGACAGTGTCATCACCCTGCAAGGGCGCAACTACGCCGTGCTGACCGGGACCCTCGACGACTGGCGGCTGTCCACACCGGAACGCGCCCGGCGGCGCGAGGCGACCGACCGGCACACCTGGCGCACCGTCGGCGACATCGCCAAGATCCGGGTCGGCATCAAGACCACCGCCGACCCGGTCTTCATCGCCGACTGGGACGCCCTGCCCCCCGACCGCCGCCCCGAGGACGCCCTCCTGCGGCCCCTGCTGAGCCACACCGACCTGCAGGCGTGGGCGACCCCCGCCGAGCCGCGCCTGAAGGTCCTCTACCCCTACCTCGACCTCGCCACCAGGCAGGTCGTCGACCTCGCCGAGCACCCGCGCGCGGCGGCCTACCTGGCGGGCCACCGCGAACGCCTCGAGGCCCGCGCCTACCTGGCCAAGGCGGGCCGCGAGTGGTTCGAGATCTGGGTGCCCCAGCGCCCGGCCCTCTGGCGCGCGCCCAAGATCGTCTTCCCGGACATCAGCCCCGACCCGCGCTTCACCCTCGACCGCAGCGGCGCGGTGGTCAACGGCGACTGCTACTGGATCACCCTGGCCGAGACCGGCGAGGACGTCGCCCACCTCGTCCTGGGCGTGGCCAACTCGACCTTCGGCCTGCGCTTCTACGACGAGGTGTGCGGCAACCGCCTCTACGCGGGCCGCCGCCGCTGGATCACCCAGTACGTCGCCCGCCTCCCGCTGCCGGACCCCGACGGCGCCCCGGGCCGCCGGATCATCGCCCTGGCCCGCGCCCTGACCCGGGGCGCGGGCGACCGTGCCGAGATGGACGACGCGGTTGCCGCCGCCTTCGGCCAGGCGTGAGCACGCGAAAGGGCCCGGATCGGTGATCCGGGCCCTCGGCGCGAGCGGACGACGGGATTCGAACCCGCGACCCTCACCTTGGCAAGGTGATGCGCTACCAGCTGCGCTACGTCCGCGTAACGGGGAGAACTATAACCGCGAGGGAAGACGTGGTGACGCGGGGGTCTCCGTCGGCGTCCCTTCGGGCTGATCGACCCCTCCTGCTGTGGGAGCGCTTGCTCACCCGAATGGGGGTGGCCGACCGTCGGGTAACACTTACCGTTATTCACGGTTGAGGTCCGATGGACCCTCGAATGTGGCATGTTGTTCAGGATTGCCAGGCGGGCTGGAGGAGGTACCGGGCCGGATGAGCTGGAACGACCGGCCCGCCGACGCGCCGCGGGCCAGTGGCGGGTGTCCGCAGGACCGTGTGCTGCTGGAACGGCTGCGGGCGGGGGAGAACGCCGCCTTCGGGGAGCTGTTCTCCCGGCACTGCGACGCGGTGCGCAGGCTGGCCCTGGGGCTGGTGTCGGACCGCGCCGAGGCCGACGACCTGGTGGCCGAGGCGTTCTTCCGGGTGCTGCAGGCCATCCGCCGGGGCTCGGGGCCGGTCGACAACGTCCGCGGCTACCTGCTGATCGTCGCCCGCCGCGTGGCGTGGGAGTGGAACGGCCGCCGCCGCGACGTGCCGGTCTCCGACGAGGAGCTGGACGTGCGTGTGGGCGCCGACCCGGACACCACCGGGCAGTCCACCGAGCGCACGCTGATCACCCGGGCGTTCGTCAGCCTGCCCGAGCGCTGGCGCAGCGTGCTGTGGAAGGTCGAGGTCGAGGGCGAGCGCCCGGCCGTCGTGGCGGGCAACTTCGGGCTGAGCCCGAACGCCACCGCGGCGCTGGCCCGCCGGGCGCGGCAGGGGCTGCGCGCGGCCTACCTGCAGGCCCACCTGACCACCGAGAGCCGCCCCACCGGCTGCCGCCCCGTGCTGGAGAAGCTGGGCGCCTACACCGCGGGTGCGATCAAGGGCGCCGAGCACCACCGCGTCAGCTCGCACCTGGCGGCCTGCCAGTCCTGCACCTCCATGTATGACGAGCTGCGCGACGTCTGCTCGGGCCTGCGCGCGCACGCGGCCTACATCGGCGTGCCGGTCATCAGCATCGGGCTGTGGCAGCAGATCAAGGGCTTCCTCGCGGGCGCGAAGGCCCAGGTGGCGCTGACCGGCGCCGCCGCGGTCGGCGCGCTGGGCCTGGCGCTGCTGCCGTGGGGCTCCACCGAGTCCGACCAGCTGGCCATCGACGACCTCGACGCGGACCAGGGCATCGTCCTGACCGACACCTCGGCGCCCGAGCCGCCCGCGGTCGTCACCACCACCGGCGGGCGCGCCCCGCAGCGCCGGGACGAGACCATCGCCTTCGAGGCGGCTCCCCGGGCCGACCCCACGACGACCACCGACGCGCCGGGCACCACCTCGGACACCGCGACCGGCGACCCGGCGGGACCGGCCCCGCGGATCAGCACCACCACCGCGGCCCCGAACATCAGCGCCGCGCGCTCGCAGCCCGAGCCCTACGACGCGTCGCTGCCCGTGGTGTACCAGAGCAGCTCGACGCAGCGGAAGTGGTCGGTCTACGACGACCGCGAGGTCTACACGGTCACCACGCGCGAGACCCGGGTGAACTCGGCCAACCAGACCACGGTCGTGACCAGCTCCGCCGTGTACACCAGCATGCGGGCGCAGCCCTCCGACGCCCAGCTCATGTCGACCCCCGCGGGCTGAGGCGTTGATCAACTAACCCGGCGGTGCGACAATCGGCGCGGGCGGGCTGCTCGTCTGTCCCGCGGGCCGCCGAGAGGGTACTTTCGGTGTCACGCACTGTGTCGTTCCCGTTACCCGCGCCGAAGGGCTGAACATGACGCGCCAGGTACGCGATTCCAACGGCAGGCTGTGGACGGTGCACGGCACGCTCGAATGGCGCACCCCGGCCACCGAGGACGATTTCGAGCACGACGTCGCGGCGGGCTACCTGCCGGGGGTCTTCATGATCGTGCTGATCGCCGTGCTGGGCATCGTGCTGGTCAGCTGGATGCCGGAGGACGTCGTCGTCCCCGGCTGGCTCATCCTGGTCCTGCTGCTGGTGGCCCTGTTCTTCCCTGTCCGGTGGGCCCTGCGCAGGCCGTGGAAGCTGGTCGCCGAGACCGGCGACGACGCCGAGGACGAGCCCGTCGAGCGCTGGGTGGGCGTGGTCCGGGGGTACTTCACCGCGCGCGGGGAGATCGCCAAGATCGCCAAGAGCATCCAGCAGGACACCCAGCCCAGCTGGGAAGGCGTCCTCAAGCCCATCGAGTGACAGCGGGGCGCGCACGGGCGAGACTGGTGCGGTGCCCGAGCTGCCCGAGGTCGAAGCCCTAGCCCACCACCTGCGCGAGCACGCGGTCGGCCGCGTGGTCGCCCGGGTCGACGTCGCCTCGCTGAGCGTGCTCAAGACCGCGTCCCCGCCGTGGACGGCCCTGCACGGCCGGACCGTCACCGCCGCGGGCCGCCAGGGCAAGTACCTCGACCTGGACTGCGACGGCGTACACCTGGTCGTGCACCTGGCCCGCGCGGGCTGGCTGCGCTGGTCGGACACCCTCTCCGCCGTCCCGCCCAAGCCCGGCAAGGGCCCGCTGGCGCTGCGCGCGCACCTCGGCCCGCCCGGGGAGGGTCCCGGGTTCGACCTGACGGAGGCGGGCACCAAAAAGGGCCTGGCCGTCTGGATCGTGGAGGACCTCGCCTCGATCGAGCAGATCGCCACCCTCGGCCCGGACGCGCTCTCGCTGACGCGCGATGAGTTCGCCGCCCTGCTCCAGGGTCGCTCAGAGCGCCTGAAAACCGTCCTGACCAGCCAGCGGGTCCTGGCCGGGATCGGCAACGCCTACTCCGACGAGATCATGCACACCGCCCGCCTCTCGCCCTACGCGACCGCGGGCAAGCTCGACGCGGACGCCATCGACACCCTCTACGGCGCCCTGCGCACGGTCCTCACCGACGCGGTCGAGCGCTCGGTGGGGCAGGCCGCCGCCCGGCTCAAGGGCGAGAAGCGCTCCGGCCTGCGCGTGCACGCCCGCACCGGCCTGCCCTGCCCGGTGTGCGCGGACACCGTCAGGGAGGTGTCGTTCGCCGACAAGTCCTTCCAGTACTGCCCCCAGTGCCAGACCGGGGGCAAGCCGCTGGCCGACCGCCGGATGTCCCGGCTGCTCAAATAGCGTGCCCCGGCCTTGTCACGCCCGCCGCCGGACGGGAGCATGACCGGGTGGCCGAACTGCTGACCGAGCGCGCGTTCATCGGCGTTGCCGCCACACTGCTCGTCCTGGGCCTGTTCGTGGTGCTGTGCAGGCCCAAGAAGTCCGGCTCGGTGCAGGACGCGGTGCTCGACGCCGTGCAGCGGCTGTCCAAGGCCGCCCCCGGGCTGCGCGGCGGGCTCACCGAGCAGGCGGCCGACCAGGCCAGCAAGCACCTGCTCGAACTGCTGAAGAACGTCGCCGTCGGCATGTGCGACGCCGACGGGCGGCTGATGTCCTGGGACGGGGAGGCCAACGAGCACTACGACGACCTGGCCGCCGCCACCGTCGAGGTCGTCAACCAGGGCACCCGCGCGCACGTCAAGCACGAGAACCTGCAGTGCAGCAAGCGCGGCAGCTGCCCGATGCGCGCCGCGGTGATCGTCCCGCTCATCGTCGACGGCCAGATCGAGGGCGCGCTGATCCTGGTCGGCGGCGTCGACAGCCGCCGCCTGATCCGCGCCGCCGACGAGGTGGCGACGTTCCTGCAGGTGCAGCTGGAGCTGGCCAAGCTCGACGAGCAGAAGCAGCAGCTCGCCCAGGCCGAGATCCGCGCCCTGCGCGCCCAGATCTCCCCGCACTTCATCTACAACGCCCTGAACACCATCTCCTCGCTGATCCGCTCCGACCCGGAGCAGGCCCGCGAGCTCCTGCAGGACTTCGCCGAGTTCACCCGCTACTCGTTCCGCACCTCCGGCATGTTCGCCACCCTCGCCGACGAGCTGGCCAACGTCGAGCGCTACCTGACCATCGAGTGCGCCCGCTACGGCGACCGGCTCAACGTCCGCTTCCGCATCGCCCCCGAGGTCCAGTCCGTGGTGGTGCCGTTCCTGGTGCTGCAGCCCCTGGTGGAGAACGCCGTGCGCCACGGCATCGCCAAGAAGCCCGGCGGCGGCACCATCGGCGTCTTCGCCCACGACCACGGCAACGAGGCCCTCATCGTCATCGAGGACGACGGCGTCGGCATGGACCCCGACCGCCTGCTGAAGGACCTCAGGGACGCCCACAAGACCGGCTCCCACGTCGGCGTCGGCAACATCAACCAGCGCATGCGCCAGGTCTTCGGCGACGGCCACGCCCTCATGGTCGACACCGCCCCCGGCCAGGGCACCAAGATCACCCTCCGGGTCCCCAAGTTCTTCCCCGGCGTCCGCATCGACCAGACCCCTTTCACCCCCGACGACGCCGAGCACACCGGCCCCCAGCGCGCCGTCCGCTGAAAGTTCAGAATGGGCTCATGGCTACCGAGGTTCAGTGGAGCGAGCTCCAGCGCGACCCCAAGAGTGTCGCCGCCCTCGCCGACGAGGTGACGTCCGCGTGCGCAGACGTGATGGCGCACCGCTGCTGCTGACCCGCGAAGACCGCGCCCAGACGACCGCGGAAGGGGCGCTGTTCGCGGCACGGGCCATGCGGACCGTCATGACGCACATCTCGGCCGAGGCGGTAGCTGAGGCACTTGTCGAGGAATGCCCGTGGGCGGATGTCCTGCCGCCCGAGGAACAGATCGAATTCGCCAGGGACGTCACCAGGGCGATCCAGGCTTCCGTTGAGCTTGACCAGTGGTCGGTCCTCACTCAGACCTTGCACGGAGATCGACGTAAGGTGGGGCGGTATGAGCGTCACCGAGAAGCTGGCCGCCCGGCTGCCCAGGATCGGCGAGCGGGGTGATCGTGGGCCTGTCGTGTCCGTTGTGCGGCTGCACGGGGTGATCAGCCCGACGCCGACGCCGTTGGCGGCTCGGGGGGTCATCAACACCACCACGACCGAGACCGCGCTGTCGCGGGCCTTCGACCACGACCGCCTGGTCGCCGTCGCGCTGGCGATCAACTCGCCCGGGGGCGCGCCGACGCAGTCGGCGATGGTGGCCGAGCGGATCAGGGAGCTGGCAGGCAAGCGGGGGGTGCCGGTGCTCGCGTTCTGCGAGGACGTCGCCGCCTCCGGCGGGTACTGGCTGGCCTGCGCGGGGGACGAGATCTTCGCGCACGGGTCCTCGATGGTGGGCTCCATCGGCGTGGTCACCGCGGGCTTCGGGCTCTCCGGGCTGCTGGAGCGCTTCGGGGTCGAGCGGCGGGTGCACACCGCGGGGACGCGCAAGGTGCGGCTCGACCCGTTCCAGCCGGAGAACCCCGAGGACGTCGCCTGGCTCAAGGACCTGCAGGGCCAGCTGCACGAGCAGTTCACCGCCTGGGTGCGCGAGCGCCGCGGGGACAAGCTCGTCGGCTCCGACGACGAGCTGTTCTCCGGCGAGGTCTGGACCGGCCTCAAGGCCAGGCAGCTCGGCCTCGTCGACGGCATCGGCACCCTGCGCGGGGTGATCGCCGAGCGCTACCCCGACGCCGAACTCGCCGTCGCCACGCCCAAGCGGCCGCTGCTGGCCCGGCTCGGGGTCAGCGCACCGGGGATGTCCACTCCGGACCGCGTACTCGCCGTGCTCGAAGCGGTGGAGTCGCGGGCCACCTGGTCCCGGTTCGGGCTCTGAGGACGACGAAAGCGTAAACGGAGCGTCACGATCCGCGCCGGTCCCTCACCTGGTGGGCGGACCGGATGTTTGGGCATAGACAGGCACGGTGGACACTCGGCAAGATGCAGGTCACCGTGAGTACCGCGAACCCCACCTCCGGACTTGTCGTCCTGGCCGTCGACGACGAGCCCGCAGGCATGGACCTGCTGGAGGAACGCCTGAGCGGCAACCGGCACGTGCGCCGGGTGCTCCGGGCCTTCGACGCCACCGAGGCACTGCTGATCCTGGCGGGCGACGACGCCGAGCTGGCCGGGCGCAAGCAGGCCGGGCTGTCGGTGGTCGACGCCGTGTTCGCCGACCTGGACATGCCCGGCCTCACCGGGATGGAGCTGGCCAAGGTGCTGGCCGGGTTCTCGCCCGCGCCGGTGCTGGTCTTCGTCACCGCGCACGCCCACGAGGCGGTCAACGCCTTCGACCTGGGCGCGGTGGACTACCTGCTCAAGCCCGCCGAGCAGCCGCGCATCGACAAGGCCGTCGAGCGGGTCATCGCCAAGATCGACCGCGACAGCGCCGAGAAGGCCCCCGCCGTGCCGGAGCAGCGCGACGACGAGGTGATCCCGGTCGAGCTGGCGGGCACCACCAAGCTCGTCTCGCGCGCCTCCGTGCGCTGGGTGGAGGCCCAGGGCGACTACGCCCGCCTGCACACCTCCGACGGCTCGCACCTGGTGCGCATTCCCTTGGCGCAGCTGGAGGAGCGCTGGGAGAAGGCCGGGTTCGTCCGCATCCACCGCAGCTACCTCGTCCCGCTGTCGCTGATCACCGAGCTGCGCATGGGCGGCTCCGGCTACTCCGTGGTCATCGGCCACGAGGAGAAGGTGCTGCCGGTCAGCAGGCGGCACACCCGCGAGCTGAAGGACCGGCTCGTGCGGGGCCAGGGCCGATGAGCAAGCACTCGGCGGCCGACGGCGCGGGCGAGGGGCGCGGCCCGTCGGCGCGCCCCCGCCGCAAGCGGGTGATCCTCGCCGACTCCGCCGCCCCGGTGACGCTGCTGCGCACCGTCGACGAGCTGGAGGAGCAGACCAGCTGGGCCGAGGAGGTCGTCAGCGAGTTCATCCGGGCCCAGATCCGCTCGGCGACGCTGCTCGCCTGCCTGGCCCTCGGCGTGCTCGGGGTGCTGCCCGCGCTGTTCTTCCTGCTGCCGGGGCTGTCCGCGGTGAGCGTCGCCGGGATCGCGCTGCCGTGGCTGCTGCTGGGGATCGCGCCGTTCCCGCTGCTGTTCGGGATCGGGTATTGGTACAACGTGCTGGCCGAGGAGCACGAGAAGGCCTTCGTCGGCATGGTCGAGAAGTAGCGCTCCTCCCTGCGAGCTTGGACGTGGATGGAATTCAACCCTTGGGCTGCCGCGGGCATCGTGCTGGTCAGCCTGGCCACCTTCGCGCTCGGGTACCGCAGTTCGCGGCTGGCCAACACCACGCAGGACTTCCTGGTCGCCCGGCGCACGGTGCGGTCCCGGCGCAACGCCGCCGCGGTGTCGGGGGAGTACCTGTCGGCCGCGTCGTTCCTCGGCGTGGCCGGGCTCGTGCTCAAGGACGGCGCCGACGCGCTGTGGTACCCGATCGGCTTCACCGCCGGGTACCTGGCGCTGATGCTGTTCGTCGCCGCGCCGCTGCGCCGCTCGGGGGCGTACACGCTGCCCGACTTCTGCGAGTTCCGGCTGCGCTCGGCGGGCCTGCGCAGGCTGGCCGCGGTGTTCGTGATCTTCATCGGGATGCTCTACATGGTCCCGCAGCTGCAGGGCGCCGGGCTGACCGTGCGGCACGTCCTGCCCGGGATGCCCACCCAGGTCGGCGCCGGGCTGGTGGCCGTGCTGGTGATCGTCAACGTGCTCGGCGGCGGGATGCGCGCGATCACCGTCGTGCAGGCCTTCCAGTACTGGATCAAGCTGTTCGCCATCGCCGCGCCCGCTTTCGTGCTGTGCGCGCTGTTCATCGGTGACGGCGGCGCGCGCGGCATCGGCGCCCGGGGGCTCTCCGAGCCGCTGCCGCCGCGGTTCACCGCCGCCGCGGTGATCGACGTCGAGACGCCGGTGGTGCTCTCGGTCGAGACCCCGGTGCGGCTGGTGGTGGAGGGCCCGAGGGGCGCGGCGCACACCTACTGGGGCGAGGGCGACCACGCCGTCGAGGCGGGCACCCGGCTGACCTTCGGCGCGGGCGACCCGGTGCCGGTGGTGCGCGGCGCGGCGGGCACCAACGCCGACTGGCAGAGCCCGGCGTCGGACACCGAGGACCTGCTCACGACGTACTCGCTGATCTTCGCGCTGTTCCTGGGCACGATGGGCCTGCCGCACGTGCTGGTCCGCTTCTACACCAACCCCGACGGGCAGGCCGCCCGGCGCACGACCCTGCACGTGATGCTGCTGCTGGGCCTGTTCTACCTGTTCCCGACGGTGATGGGCGCGCTGTCGCGGATCTACCTGCCCGAGCTGCTGGTCACCGGGCAGACCGACAGGGCGATGCTGCAGCTGCCGATGGCGGTGGTGGACAACGTCGCCGGGGAGATCCTGGGCGCGGTGGTGGCCGCGGGGGCGTTCGCGGCGTTCCTGTCGACGTCCTCGGGGCTGCTGGTGAGCGTGGCCGGGGTGCTGTCCACCGACGTGCTCAAGTCCAGGGTGCGCGACTTCCGGCTGGCCACCGCGATGGCGGGCGTGCTGCCGCTGACCGCGGCGCTGCTGCTGCGCCCCTCCGACCTGTCGCTGAGCGTGGGCATGTCCTTCGCGCTGGCCGCCTCGACGTTCTGCCCGGTGCTGCTGCTGGGCATCTGGTGGCGCAAGATCACCTGGGTCGGCGCGGCGGCCGGGATGCTGACCGGCGGGACGCTGGTGCTGACCGCCCTGGCGCTGACCACGGTCAGCGGGTACACCGGGGACTGGGCGCCCTGGTACGTGCAGCAGCCGGGCCTGGTCTCGGTGCCGCTGTCCTTCATCGCGGTGATCCTGATGAGCAAGGCGACCCAGCGGCACGTCCCGGCCGAGACCAAGCACATCCGGATGCGGATGCACGCCCCCGACCGCCTCGGCCTCATCCGCGACCGGGCCGCGGGCCTCGACGAGACCACCGCCCGCCACGCCCTGGGCAGACACCGCCGCTGACCCGTTGGTGGCGGTCTGCTAAACGCTCGACAGGTCGTCATGGAATTCCCCATCGAGTGACAAATGAATTCACTCAATAGCGGTACCGCGGCCAATAGGACGGCTATTCGTGACGGGCCTTGCGGAATAATGCCGTTCGGCGCATCACTCGACTGGTTGGCGATTTCGCCCTGAATGGCGGCATGCGTCGGTAAGGCCGCGTTCTATGGTGGCGCCTCGAATGCAATCGAGCGCGAAGGGTGTGCAAGTGACTCTCAGCCCAGCGGAAACCTCCTGGGAGCGAGTGCGGGAGGAGCCGGACTTCATCGAGTTGCGGCGACGGCTCCGCGGATTCGTCTTCCCGATGACCGCGGCGTTCCTGATCTGGTACCTGGCCTTCGTCCTGCTGGCCGATTACGCCCCGGAATTCATGTCCGCGCGGGTCGTCGGGAACATCACGGTCGGCCTCGTCCTCGGACTGGCCCAGTTCGCCTCGACCTTCCTCATCACCTTCCTCTACGTCCGCCACGCCGATCGCCGGATCGACCCGCTGGCCGACCGCATTCGGCACGACCTGGAGTCCCGATGACCCTCGCCCAGACGGCGGGCTCGAACACCGCGCTCAACCTCGCGATCTTCGCCGCGTTCGTGGCCGTGACCATGGTCGTGGTGTTCCGCGCCAGCAAGAACTCCCGCACCGCGTCGGACTACTACGCCGCCGGGCGCTCCTTCACCGGGCCGCAGAACGGCATCGCCATCTCCGGGGACTACCTCTCCGCGGCGTCGTTCCTCGGCATCGCGGGCGCGATCGCGCTCAACGGCTACGACGGCTTCCTCTACTCGATCGGCTTCCTGGTCGCCTGGCTGGTGGCGCTGCTGCTGGTGGCCGAACTGTTGCGCAACACCGGCAAGTACACGATGGGCGACGTGCTGGCCTTCCGGATGCGCCAGCGCCCGGTCCGCGCCGCGGCGGCGACCTCCACGCTGGCGGTGTCCTTCTTCTACCTGCTGGCCCAGATGGCGGGCGCGGGCGGCCTGGTCGCCCTGCTGCTCGGCATCACCGACAAGACCGGCCAGGCGCTGGTGATCGCCGTCGTCGGCGCCTTGATGATCATGTACGTGCTCATCGGCGGCATGAAGGGCACCACCTGGGTGCAGATCATCAAGGCCGCGCTGCTGATCACCGGCGCCGCGGTGATGACGGTGTGGGTGCTGGCGAAGTTCGGGCTCAACCTCTCCACCCTGCTCGGCGCGGCCGTCGAGGCCAGCCCGCAGGGCCAGGCCGTGCTGGGGCCGGGCCTGCAGTACGGCGCCAGCGAGACCAGCAAGCTGGACTTCCTGTCCCTGGCGATCGCGCTGGTGCTGGGCACCGCGGGCCTGCCGCACATCCTCATGCGCTTCTACACCGTGCCCTCCGCCAAGGAGGCGCGCCGGTCTGTGGTGTGGGCGATCGCGCTGATCGGGCTGTTCTACCTGTTCACCCTCGTCCTGGGCTACGGCGCGGCGGCGCTGGTCGGCCCGGAGGCGATCAGGAACGCCCCGGGCGGGGCCAACTCCGCGGCGCCGCTGCTGGCCGAGGCGCTGGGCGGGCCGGTGCTGCTCGGGTTCATCGCCGCGGTCGCCTTCGCCACGATCCTGGCCGTCGTCGCGGGCCTGACGATCACCGCGTCGGCGTCCTTCGCCCACGACATCTACGCCAACGTGATCAAGAAGGGGCAGGCCGACGACAAGGACTCCGAGGTCAGGGTCGCCAGGATCACCGCGGTCGTGATCGGCGCGGTGGCCATCGTCGGCGGCATCGCGGCCAACGGGCAGAACGTGGCGTTCCTCGTCGCGCTGGCCTTCGCGGTGGCGGCCTCGGCGAACCTGCCGACGATCCTGTACTCGCTGTTCTGGAGGAAGTTCAACACCACCGGCGCGCTGTGGAGCATCTACGGCGGCCTGACGGTGTGCGTGCTGCTGATCGTGCTGTCCCCGGCGGTGTCCGGCTCGCCCAAGGCGATGTTCCCCGACGCGGACTTCGACGTGTTCCCGCTGGCCAACCCGGGCCTGGTGTCCATCCCGGTGTCGTTCCTGCTCGGCTGGCTGGGCACCGTGCTCGGCAAGCCCGCCAGCGCGGCGAAGTACGCCGAGATGGAGGTCCGCGCGCTGACCGGCACGGGCGCGGAGAAGGCGGCGCTCACGCACTGAAGTGGGTGGGGGCGGTCCCTTGTGGCCGCCCCTTCACCAGCGTTCTACAGGTCGGCGTGGCAGCATCGGCACCGTGATGAACGTGCCCGCCGTGACCGTGACCGACCTCCCCGCGGACGCCGCGCTGCTGGACGTCCGGGAGCAAGACGAGTGGGACGCCGGGCACGCCCCCGACGCCGTCCACATCCCGATGGGCGAGCTGGCGGGCCGTCTCGACGAGCTGCCCCACTCGCCACTGCACGTGATCTGCCGCTCCGGCGGGCGCTCGGCCAGGGTCACCGCGTACCTCAACGCCAACGGCTGGGACGCGGTCAACGTCGACGGCGGCATGCAGTCCTGGGCCGCCGCGGGCAGGCCGATGGCCTGCGAGACCGGGACAGCCCCCGAGGTCATCTAGGTGCGCCCGACGCCGCCGGTGCGCTGGGAGGCCACGCCGCCCCCCGGCGCCTACCCCGCGCCGCGCCCGGCCCGGCGCATGGCCTACCTCGGCCCGCCGACTTACCGCACCCCGCCGCGCTGGGGCTTCCCCGCGCTGGCCTGGCGGCGTCCGACATCGATCCCCGGCGTGTCGATCCCCGGTGTGGGGGACGCGCCCGCGCCGCCGGTGCGGGTCCGCGCGCGGGCGACCTTCGCGCTGACCCTGCTGTGGACACTGGCGGTGCTGTCGGTCCTCGCCGCCGCCGCCGAGGTGTTCCGGTACACGCTGCTGCTCCGCGGGCGCACGAGCGCGCTCGTGCGCGACACCGTCGTCCTGTCCGACACCCTGGTGGTGACCGCCGCGTCGCTGGCGCTGGTGGCGGCGCTGTGCGCGGTGGCCGCGACGCTGTGGTGGTTCTTCGCCGCCCGGCGCGCCGCGGGCGAGCAGGCGGGCTACCTGCCCGCCCGGCCGGACCGGCACGTGCTGCCGAGCCTGCTGGTCCCCGGGGTGAACCTGGTGGTGGCCGGCTCGGCGATGGCCGAGCTGGAGCACTCGACGCTGGAGCGGCCCGCGGATGCCCGCCCGTCGCCCAGCGGGCTCGTCCGGGCCTGGTGGGTGGTCCTGGCGGTGTGCGGCGCGCTGTTCGCCGTGACGGTCCTGTGGCGCCTCCGCGACGGGGTGCAGGCGCTGGCCGACGGGGTGCTGCTGGCCGCCGCGACCGACCTCGCCGCCGCGGCCGCCGCCGTCATGACGGCGCTGGTGGTCACCAGGCTCACCAGGCTGCTGGCCCCCATCGACCCGGCCTCGGTGCCCCGCCTGCGGCTGATCAGGGTCACCGGCGCCCCCGACCCCGCCCGGCGCGCCCGGCCGGAGAACTCCCGCCGCTGAGCCCGGCTGTCGCTGAGCCCGGCTGGCGTCGAACCGGTCAGCCCGTGACGGCGAGGGCGGCCCAGCCGCGGATCACGAACTCGGGCCTGCGGACCGGGTCGGCGGCCAGTCGCAGGTCCGGCATCCGCGCCAGCAGCGCGCGCAGCGCGGCGGCGATCTCGACGCGGGCCAGCGGGGCGCCGACGCAGTAGTGGATGCCCGCGCCGAAGCCCAGGTGCGGGTTGGGCGCGCGGCCGACGTCGAGGCGGTCCGGGTCGGGGAAGACGGCCGGGTCGCGGGCGGCGGCGCCGAGCAGGGCGGCGATCTTCGCCCCCGGCTCGACCCGGTGGCCCGCGATCTCCACCGGCTCGGTCGCCGTGCGCTCGAACAGTTGCAGGGGCGCGTCGTAGCGGATCAGCTCCTCGACCGCGGTGGGCAGCAGGGCGGGGTCCGCGCGCAGCCTGGCCCACTCGGCGGGGTGGGTGAGCAGGGCGTGCACGCCGTTGCCGATGACGTTGACCGTCGCCTCGTGCCCGGCCATGAGCAGCAGCACCGCGGTGGCGACCAGCTCGTCGTCGCTGAGCCGGTCGGAGCCGTCCCGCACGGCGACCAGGTCGGAGATCAGGTCGGGACCGGGATGGTCGCGGCGGTGCGCGGCCAGCTCGCGCAGGTAGGCGACGAACTCGGCGGCGGCGGTCTCCGCGGCGGCGGCCTGCTCGGCGGCCAGGCCGTACTCGTACATCTTCACGATCGCGTTCGACCACGGCTGCAGCAGCCCGCGGTCGGCCTCGGGCACGCCGAGCAGCTCCCCGATCACCGCGATCGGCAGCGGCGCGGCCACGTGCGCCAGGAGGTCGGCGGACCCGTCGCGCCGGGCCGCGTCGGCCAGGCCCGCGACCATGTCCTCGGCCAGCTCCCGCACCCGCGGCCGCAGCCGCTCGGTGTGGCCCCGCCCGAACGCCGCGGAGATGAGCCGCCGCAGCCGGGTGTGCGTCGGCGGCTCGCTCTCCAGCAGCGAGTTGCGGTGCAGCAGGTTGACCGCGGCGAACGCCTCCACCGGGCGGGCGTCCGCCCACACCCGGCCGAGGCCCCGGTGCCGCAGCACCGCGGAGCAGGCCCCGTGCGAGACGGCCACCGCCAGGCCCAGCGCGGCGCTGTGGTGCACCTGCGCCTCGGCGCGCAGCCGGGCGAACACCGGGTACGGGTCGGCGATGAACCGCGGGTCGGCGGGGTCGAACGTCATGGGGCCCACGCTAACCGTGTTCTTCTGGGGACCGGGCCGGCATCATCCGCGGCGTGCAGCCCGCCGTCGTCGCCCACCGCGGTGCCTCCGCGCTCGCCGCCGAGCACACCCTGGCCGCCTACGACCTGGCCCTGACCCAGGGGGCCGACGCCCTGGAGTGCGACGTCCGCCTGACCCGCGACGGGCACCTGGTCTGCGTGCACGACCGCCGCGTCGACCGCACGACCAACGCCCGCGGGGTGGTCAGCACCCTGTCCCTGGCCGAGATGGCGCTGCTGGACTACGGCGGCGAGGTCGGCGTGCTGACGCTGGACGCGCTGCTCGGCCTCGCGGTCGACCACGGCGCGCGGCTGTTCGTCGAGACCAAGCACCCGGTGCGCTACGGCGGTCTGGTGGAGACGAAGCTGGTGGCGCTGCTGGCCAGGCACGGCCTGGCCGCGCCGTCCACAAAGGACGAGTCGCCGGTCGTGGTGATGTCCTTCTCCACCCTGGCCGTGCGCCGGGTGCGGACGGCGGCGCCCCTGCTGCCGACGGTCCTGCTGCTGAGCCAGCTGTGGCCGACCCAGCGCGACGGCACGCTGCCGCCGTGGGCGGACTACACCGGCCCCAGCATCGGCCTGCTCCGCCGCGACCCCGGCTACGTCGCCCGCGCCGCCCGCCACGGCCACGCCACGTACTGCTGGACCGTCGACGAGCCGCGCGACGCGGCGCTGTGCGCGGACATCGGCGTCCGGTGGATCGCCACGAACGCCCCGGCGTCGACCCGGGCCGCCCTGGCCGGTCCGGGAGTGTGACCTGCCACCGGGCCGATAAGGGCGGTTGGGTAGCGTCAAACGCATAGGTGTCCCCGGTCTCGACGAGGAGTGCCCAGGTGTCCAAGCGATCCGCGGTGAAGAGCGCGCGCAAGGTCAAGGAGCAGGACTCCTCGGGCGTCAACCCGCGCCAGCCCTGCCCGTGCGGCTCAGGCAAGCGCTACAAGGCGTGCCACGGCTCCTCGGGCGGTGTGGTCGACGTGCCGGTGGCCCGGCCGTTCGAGGGGCTGGCGTTCGAGTGCGAGCTGGTGGCGCTGCGCGAGTTCGTGCCGTCGGGCACGGCCAAGCTGGCCCTCAAGGACCAGGGCGAGCGAGAGGTGACGCTGGCGACGGTGCTGCCGATGGCCGCCGCCGCGCTCGTGCGCGCCGACGGGGTGGCTTTCCTCGGGCTGCAGGTCCAGACCCGCTCCAACGACATCAGCCGCGACCTCGCCAGGGCTCTGCGCTGGCTGATGACGGCCGAGGCGGGCGACGTGCTCTCCGTTGTCGGCCCCGAGGTCGACCCCGGCTCGGAGCCCGAGCGGCTGCAGGACCTGGTCGACACCGATGCCGAGCTGACCGTCGAGGTGCACGCCGACTTCGGCTGGTGGCTGCCCGAGGGCAGCGAGCCCTCCGGCGACGTCGCGCTGTCCCTGGAGCGCGCCAACCAGGCCATCCTGCCCACCGAGCAGGTCGGCCCGGCCGCCTACTGGGTCGACGCGGGGGAGAAGGCCCACCTGCGCTGGGTGCGCCCGGAGCCCGAGGAGCGCCTGCTGGCCGCGCTGGCCCGCCTGCACGCCCGCGGGGAGCTGGCCATGGGCGAGGGCTCGCGCTACGCGGGCTCGTTCCGCGCCCACGGCCTGCTGGTACCGGTGTGGGACCTCGACCGGGAGCTGCACGCCCGTGAGTGGGCGGCCCCGGCCACCGACCTCGGCGCGCGCGTCGACGCCGCCCTGGCCTCGCTGGACAGCGACCCGCTGACCGGCGCCGAGCGCCGCGCCCGCGACGGCCTCCTCGGCAGGCAGATCACCATCCGATGATCCTGCACATCCTCCCGCGGGCGCAGTGGCCCGCGGCCGAGCTGCGGCCGCTGGGCGCCGAGGAGTTCATCCACTGCTCGGACTTCGGCACCGCGCACCTGCCTGCCAACCGGATCTTCCAGGGCCGCGACGACCTGGTCCTCCTGGAGATCGATCCCGCGCTGCTGGACGTCCCGGTGCGCTGGGAGCCCGGCTCGCCGCCGATCCCAGACGGCCCCTGGTTCCCGCACGTCTACGGGCCGATCACGGCCGCCGCGGTGGTCGCCGTCCACGACTTCCCGCCCGGCCCGGACGGGCGGTTCACGCTGCCCGCCGCGCTGGCCCACCGCTAGGCACGACCTGGACATGACAAGAGCGGGCGGCCTGGGCCGCCCGCTCTTGTCATGTCGTGCTGATCAGACGGTGCCGCCCGCGATGCGCGGGGCCAGGGGATCGGTGTTGTCGGTGGCGCCGACGTGCTCGCGGGCGAGGAAGTCCTCGACGTGGAACAGGTTGCCCTCGGCGCGCTTGACGACGTTGAGCAGGCTGGTCATCTGGGCGACTTCCTCGACCTGCTCCTTGAGGAACCACTGCATGAACTGCTCGCCCGCGTAGTCGTCCTCGTCGCGGGCGACCTTCGCCAGGGCGATGATGTCGTCGGTGACGCCGCGCTCCTGCTGGAGCGCCAGGGCGACGAGGTCGGCCACCTCGCCGAATTCGTTGCGGACCTCGTCGACCCCGGGAATGGTCACCGGGATGTCCTTGTCGATGAGGTACTGCACGATCATCATGGCGTGGTTGCGCTCCTCGAGCGACTGCCGGTAGAAGTGCCGGGCCAGCTGGGGAAGGTCTTCGCTGTCGAACCACACGGCCAGCGCCACGTACTGCTGGGAGGCCGTGAACTCGTTGCGGATCTGGGCCTGCAGCAGGCGATGGAACTTCGAGGTCATGCTGAGGAGAATACGTTCGATCCGGTGGTTTCGCGATCCTTTCGAGGTAATTCCCGGTCCATTTCTGTCACATTAGGCAAGCCTATCGGAACGCTATTCAGGTTAGGCATTCCTAATGATTCACCCCATAGGGGGAACGGGTCGGATGCGGGCCGCGCCCGGGAGGTGACAAGATCACCGTACTTCCAGGGAGGCCCGTGTGTTGTTCACTCGATCGGTGGGGCGATGATGTCGGAGAAGGGCTGGCTGACCGGCGTCCTGATCGTCCTGATGCTCGTCTTCGGCGCGGGGGCGTTCCTGGCGGTGCGGTGGGTGCTCGCCTAGAGCGCGTCGCGGTGGACCGGGCAGGACATGCAGCGGGGGCCGCCGCGGCCGGTGCCCAGCTCCGAGCCGCTGATCCGCAGCACCTCGATGCCCGCGTCCTCCAGCCGGGAGTTGGTCTCGACGTTGCGCTCGTAGGCCACGACGACACCCGGCGCGACGGCCAGGGTGTTGTTGCCGTCGTCCCACTGCTCGCGCTCGGCGGTGACCGGGTCGAGGCCGGTGTCGATCACTCGCAGCCGGTCGATCCCCATGGCCGCCGCGGCGGCGTCGAGGAACGGCGTCGGGCCGTCGACCACGACGCCCCCGTCGGACATGCGCAGGGAGTACGCCTGCAGGGTGTCGCGCACCGCCGGGTACATCACCACCGCGTCGCGGTCGACCATCGTGCACACGGTGTCCAGGTGCATGGTGGCGCGGTCCTGGGCGATGGGCACGGCCAGCACGGTGTGCGCGAGCCCGTCGGCGAAGGCGGAGCGGGCCAGCGACTCCGCGCCCGCGGGCGTGGTCCGCTCGCCGACGCCGATGGCCAGCACGCCCGGGGCCAGCAGCAGCACGTCGCCGCCCTCGACCGGGGCGGAGCTCGCCCCGTAGGCGCGGCCCGCGGCCCGGAAGCGCGGGTGGTAGGCGTAGACCAGGTCCAGCAGCGCGGTCTCGCGCGCGCGGGCGGGCATCGCCAGCGACGCGATCGCCACCCGGTCGCCGATCCACACCGACGAGTCGCGGGTGAACAGCAGGTTGGGCAGCGGGTCGACCACGAAGTCGTGCGGGTGGTGCATCTTGCGCACCAGCGAGGCGCCCTCGGCGGCGGGCAGCTCCTCGAAGGTCATGCCCGCCATCAGCACGTCGGCCAGGCCCTTGGCGTCGACCGTGGACAGGTAGCCCGCCAGCGCGTCGGCCAGCTCGTTGCCGATGCGCCGCCGGTCGACGGCGGTGGCCGCGGCGGCGGCGTGCGCGCGCTCGTCGGCCAGGGCGGCGACCAGGGCGTCGGAGAGCAGCATGACCTCCACGCCGCGCCTGCCGAGCACCTCGGCGAAGATGTCGTGCTCGTCCTGCGCGCGGTCGACCCACGGGATGCTGTCGAACAGCAGCTGGTCGTTGTTGCGCGGGGTGAGCCGCTTGAGCTCGTTGCCTGGCCGGTGCAGCAGCACCGTGCGCAGCGGCCCCACCTCGCTGTCGACCCGGGGCGCGGGCGCGGGGTTCTCGGCGTCGGGCACGGGAAGGTCGGTCACGTCCGGCAGCGTAACCAGTCGGTAAGGAAAATGCCGCCGCTGACCGGGCAGACTGGAAGAAGAAGCCGGAATCGGTGAAGGCGTTTGTCGGTTCGTTAAACGAAAGGCTGCATTGATGCGCGGTTTGTTGCGCAAGAAGGTCACTTGGGTGGCGCTGGCGTTCGTGGTTGTCGTCGCGACCGTCGGTTTGTGGGCTTTCCAGCCCTGGAAGGTGTTCACCCGCAGCGAGGTGGACGAGGCGCTGCCCGCGGGGTTCGCGGTCGAGGCCCCGCTGACCACGGCCGCCCCCACGACCACCGCGGCCCAACCGACGTCCCAGCCGATGGCCCAGCCGACATCCCAGCCGATGGCCCAGCCGACGACCGGCGCGGCCAAGCCCATGACCGCGGCGCCGACGACCACCGCCCCCGCCGGACCGGCGGTCCTCGCCCAGGGCGCCTTCGTCAGCCAGGAGCACGAGACCCGCGGCACCGCCCGCGTGCTGGAGCAGAACGGCGCCCGCCTGCTGCGCCTGGAGGGCTTCTCCACCTCCGACGGGCCCGACATCCACGTGTGGATCACCGACGCCACCGCGGGCGGCGAGTGGGGCAAGTACGACGACGGCCGCTACCTGCGCCTCGGCAAGGTCAAGGCCACCGACGGCAACCAGAACTACGCCATCCCCGCCGACGCCGACCTCGACGGGATGCGCAGCGTCGTCATCTGGTGCGACCGCTTCAACGTGGCCTTCGGCTCGGCGCCCCTCGACCTCTAGAGATCCTGCCTGTCCTTAGATCCTGCCTGTCCTTAACCTTGGCTGGCCTCTCAGAGATCCTGGCTGGCCCGCGACGCCGCTGTCGCGGTCTCGGCGCCCGCGAGCTGGCGGGCGGTGTTCACCAGGCCGACCAGGCTGAACGCCTGTGGCGTGTTGCCCACCTGCCTGCCCGCGGCCACGTCGTACTCCTCGCTCAGCATCCCGACGTCGTTGCGCAGCGACAGCAGGTGCTCGAACAGCTCCCGAGCCTCCCCGGCGCGGCCGGTGGCGGCCAGGGCGTCGGCCAGCCAGAACGAGCAGGCCAGGAACGCGCCCTCGGTGCCGGGCAGCCCGTCGACGGCCTCGGCCAGCTCGGGCCGGTAGCGCAGCACCAGCCCGTCGACGCACAGGTCCCCGCGGATCGCCTCGATCGTGCCGAGGACGCGCTCGTCGTCCCACGGCAGGAAGCCGACCCTGGGCAGCAGGAGCAGCGCGGCGTCGAGGCCCTCGGAGCCGTAGAACTGGGTGAAGGCGCCCCGCTCGGCGTCGTAGCCCTTGGCGCACACCTCGGCGTGGATCTGGTCGCGGACCGCGCGCCAGCGGTCGGCCGGGCCGTCGAGGCCGTGGTGCTCGACGCTGTGCACGGCGCGGTCCAGGCCCGCCCAGGCCATCACCTTGGAGTGGGTGAAGTGCCTGCGCGGCCCGCGGACCTCCCACAGGCCGTTGTCCGGCTCGTCCCAGTGCCCCTCCAGCCAGTCGAGCAGGGCGCGCTGGACGTCCCAGGCGGTGTCGTCGGCGGGCAGGCCCGCCTCCCTGGCCAGGTGCAGGCCGTCGAGGACCTCGCCCCACACGTCGAGCTGGAACTGGTCGGCTGCGCCGTTGCCGACCCGGACCGGGCCGGAGCCCTCGTAGCCCGACAGCCAGGGCAGCGTGTACTCCGGCAGCCGCCGCGTGCCGTCGAGGCCGTACATGATCTGCAGCTTCGCCGGGTCGCCCGCGACCGCGCGGACCAGCCACTCGCGCCAGGCGTGCGCCTCGTCGACGAACCCGGTGCCCAGCAGGGCCTGCAGGGTGACCGTGGAGTCGCGCAGCCAGCAGTACCGGTAGTCCCAGTTGCGGGAGCCGCCGAGCAGTTCGGGCAGCGACGTGGTGGCCGCGGCGATGATGCCCCCGGTCGGGGCGTAGGTCAGCGCCTTGAGCAGCACCAGCGAGCGCCGCACGTCCTCGGCCCACGGACCGGTGTAGGTGCACTTGGCCATCCACGCCGACCAGAACGCCTCGGTCTCGGCGATCGCCCGCTCGGGGTCGACGGCGTGCGGCTGCGGCAGGTGCGAGAGCTGGTACGTCAGCACGAACGGCACCCGCTCGCCCGGCCCGACGGTGAACTCCGCGTGGGTGGCCAGGTCCCGGCCGTGGGTGGGCACCGGCGTGTGCAGCCAGACCGCGTCCGGCCCGGCGACCGCGGCGAGGCTGTGGCCGTCGCTCCTGACCCACGGCGCGACGCTGCCGTAGTCGAAGCGCAGCCGCAGCAGCATCCGCATCGGGACCCGCCCGGAGACGCCCTCCACCACGCGGACCACGTCGGCGGCCTCGCCGCGCGGGGGCATGCAGTCGATGACCCGGACGGTGCCCTCCGGGGTGTCCCACTCGGACTCCAGCACCAGGGAGTCGCCCCGGTAGGCGCGCCGCGTCGCCGGGCCGCCCGCGGCCGGGCCGATCTGCCAGCGCCCGGCGCTCTCGTCGTGCAGCAGGGCGGCGAAGCAGGCCGGGGAGTCGAAGCGGGGCAGGCACAGCCAGTCGATGCCGCCGTCGCGGCCGACCAGCGCGGCCGTCTGCAGGTCGCCGAGCAGGGCGTAGTCCTCAAGCAGCATGGCTCTCCCCCAGGGTGAGGACGACCTTCACGTCGTGTTCGCGGGGCTCCAGCGCCTCGTCGAGCCGGTCGAGGGGGACGCGGCGGCTGATGAGCCCGGCCAGCCAGTCCAGGTCGGCCTCGGCGAGGGCGACCGCGGCCTGGCGGAAGTGGCGCTGGTTGGCGTTGACCGAGCCGATGACGACGTCGTTCTCCAGCACCATCTCCCGGTTGATCGCGCCCGCGTCGACCGGGATCACGCGGCCGCCGGTGGACACCCCGGTGAGGCAGACGATGCCGTAGCCGCCGGTCTCGGCGATCGCGTCGATGATGACCGGTCCCGCGCCGGTGGCCTCGATGATGATGTCCGGGCGGGCCTTGTCGGCGACCTCGGGGACGGTGGTGCTGTGGTAGGTGGCGCCGAGGGCGGCGACCAGGTTCGGCTTGGGGCCGTCGGTCACCCGGTCGAGGACGTGCACGTCGAAACCCTGCTGCACGCCGAGCAGCGCCGCGAGCAGGCCGATCGGGCCCGCGCCGGTGACCAGCACCCGCTGCGGCTCGAACCAGGACCGCTCGCCGACGCGGCGCACCTGCTCCCACGCCTTGGCCACCACGCTGGTCGGTTCCATGAGCATCCCGACGTGCTCAAGGGCCGGGTCGATGACCACGGCGTAGGCGGGGTCGACCGACCAGCGCTCGCTGCCGTAGCCGTCGGCCCCCTTGATGCCGCGCTCGGTGTAGCGGCCGTTGCGGCACATGTCGAATTCCCCGTGCGCGCACGCCCCGCACGGCACCGGGTCCGGCCGCCGGACCACGCCCGCGACCAGGTCGCCCTCGGCGAAACCGCTGCCCCCGGGCGCGCGCACCACCCTGCCGAGCGACTCGTGGCCGATGACCAGCCGGTCGCGGCCGGGGGCGGGGGCGCCGTAGTGGCCCGCGGCGATCTCCCGGTCGGTGCCGCAGATGCCGATGGCCAGGCCGTCGACCAGCAGGTCCCCCGGCCCTGGTTCGGGTTCCGGCACGTCGGTGACCGTCGCTTGTCCTGGCGTCCCGGGCATGACCGTCACAGCGCGCATGAGGGGTAGCTACCCCTTTCGCGCTCCCGGTAACCCGGCGGGCAGCGCGGGCGGCCCGCCCGTGACCAGCGGTCCGAAGATGTCGCCGTGCTCGGCGACGCGGTCCAGGACCTCGTCGGCGGTGAAGGTCAGGTCGGCGGGCTCGCGGCAGGCCGCGACCTCCGCCCACGTGACCGGGGTGGACACCGTCGGCTCGCCGCGGGCCCGCAGCGAGTACGGCGCGACCGTCGTCTTGTGCGGGTTGTTCTGGCTCCAGTCGATGAACACCTTGCCCGGCCGCAGGTTCCTGGCCATCCGGGACAGCACGAGCGCTGGGGTCTCCCGCTCGAACTCCTCGGCGACGGCCTTCGCGTACTCCGACGGGCGGGTCGCGCTGGTGGTGCGGATCGCGGCGTAGACCTGCATCCCCTTGTTGCCGCTGGATTTCGCCACCGCGGTCAGGCCCGCCTCGGCGAGCGTGTCGCGCAGGCGCAGGGCCACGGCGCAGCACTCGACGACGGTGGCGGGCTCGCCGGGGTCGAGGTCGAACACCAGCCGGTCGGGCAGCCGCTTGCCGCCGCGCGGGCCGACCGTCCACTGGGGAACGTGCAGCTCCAGCCCGGCCAGGTTGGCCGCCCACACCAGGGAGGGCAGGTCGCCGAGCACCGCGAAGTCCAGGGTCTCCGCGCCGGTGCTGCTGCCCGGGGTGTCGATGGTGACGGTGCGAATCCAGTCCGGGGCGTGCCGGGAGGCGTTCTTGTCGAAGAACCCCGCCTTGGCCACGCCGTCGGGGAAGCGGCGGAAGGTCACCGGCCGGTCGGCCAGGTGCGGCAGGAGGGCGCCCGCGACCCGGCTGTAGTAGTTGATCACCTCACCCTTGGTGAAGGAGACCTCGGGGTAGAGGACCTTCTCCAGGTTGGACAGCCGCATCCGCTGCCCCTGGACATCGACGACCACCTCACGGGGCATCGGCTGACCACCTCTCGACGTCCTCGGGCCCCTTGTCCGGGCGCAGGCCGCGCCAGGAGGCGGCGCGCAGCCTGCTGTCGGCCGTCCAGTTCCGGAACACCACCTCGCCGACCAGGCTCGGGGTCACCCACCGCGCCCCGCGGGCGCGCTCGACGGGGATCTCGTTGTGGAACGGGGAGGTCTTGCGGGCCAGCCCGCGCAGGCTCGCGGTGATCACGCGCAGCGTCTCCTCGCTGAACCCGGTGCCCACCTGCCCGACGTAGCGCAGCCCCTCGTCGCTGGGCACGCCGAGCATCAGCGAGCCGAACAGGTTCGCGCGCCTGCCCTCGCCGGGCCGCCAGCCGCCGACGATCACCTCGAGCGCCCGGACGTGGGCGATCTTGACCCAGTCCGGCGAGCGCCGCCCCGGCAGGTACCGCGAGGTCAGCCGCTTGGCGACCACGCCCTCCAGCCCGCGCTCGTTGGCCGCCTCCACCACGGCCGCCCCCTCGCCGGGGTAGCTCGGCGAGAGCAGCCAGTTCGGGCCGCGCAGCTCCATCGCCTCCAGCAGCTCCCTGCGCTCGCTCAGCGGCAGGGTCAGCGTCGAGTGGCCGTCGAGGTGCAGCAGGTCGAAGACGATGTAGGTGGCGGGCAGCTCGGTGGCCCAGCGGCGGGCCAGCCGCTCGTGGCCGACGTGCATGCGCTTCTGCAGCGCGCCGAAGGAGGGCCGCCCGTTCTCCAGCACGACGATCTCCCCGTCGAGCCAGACCTGGGTGGCGCCGAGCTCCTCGGCCATCGGGCGCAGCTCGGGGTAGTGGGAGGTGACGTCGTTGCCCTGCCGGGAGAGCAGGACGAGCCTGCCGCCCTCGACCCTGGCCAGCGCCCGCACGCCGTCCCACTTGAACTCGTAGGCCCACAGCTCGTCCTCCGCGGTCGGCGGCAGCGCGCCCGCGGTGGCCAGCATCGGCTCGAAGTACTCCGGCAGCGGGGTCCAGTCGCTGGGGGCGGCCTCGGAGCGGCGGACCATCCAGTCCTTGTCGGACTTGCCGCGGAAGAAGGTGTAGCGGCCCTGGGCGCGGCTGCCGTGGAAGACGACGGCGACCTCCCGCTCGCTCCACTTGACCGTCTCGTAGTGGCCCCGGTCCCAGATGACCATGCGCCCGCCGCCGTACTCCCCGCGCGGGATCTCGCCCTCGAAGGTGGCGTACTCCATCGGGTGGTCCTCGGTGTGCACCGCGAGCCGGATGTCGCCGGGCTCGGTGGGCAGCCCGCGCGGCACGGCCCAGCTGACCAGCACCCCGCCGCGCTCCAGGCGCACGTCCCAGTGCAGCCTGCGGGCGTGGTGCTCCTGGATGACGAAGGTGTCGTCGTCGCCGCGCGGGAGCGCCGCGTCGGCGGGGATCGGCTCGGGGGTACGCCCGGCGTTGCGCTTCCGGCGGTACTCGCCGAGTCCTGCCATGTCCCATTGGTACCGCCACCTGCGGCGAAACGCCACCGCCGAAACTGCTGTGCCGCCG
Source organism: Actinokineospora lacus (assembly GCF_053813445.1). NCBI lineage: Bacteria > Bacillati > Actinomycetota > Actinomycetes > Pseudonocardiales > Pseudonocardiaceae > Actinokineospora > Actinokineospora lacus. Next base: position 201,242 of record NZ_JBQERA010000001.1, on the reverse strand, counting down.
ATTCGGCAGAATGCACGGATGACCGACCTCGATGAGGCGCCCGGCTGGGACGCGATCGAAGCGGCGCTGCGCGAGCTGTACCCGGGTGTGGAACCACGCCACGTCGGCTACACCCCTGGCGTCCACTTCGGCAGCGGCTTACAGGGGTGCAGCGCGTACCCGACCGAGTCGTACTGGCACTACGTCAGCTACGGCCTGACCGAACTGTGGCAGAAGGACTCCGACGCCGATCCCCAGTGGAGCGGCTGGGGCTTCGAGCTGACCATGCGCGTGCGGCGGCTGCCGGGGCAGGATTTGGCCCCCGGCTGGCCGTTCTCCCTGCTGGAGCACCTGGCCCGGTTCATCCGCGAGCAGCGCGCCCTGCTCGCCGACGGCCACCGCGTCGACCTGCGCCAGCCCCTGACCGAGGGCTCGGCGCTGACCGCGGTGGCCTTCGCCAACGACCCGGAGCTGCCGCCGCTGGAGACCCCGAACGGGCGGGTGGAGTTCCTGACCGCCGTCGGCATCACCGCCGCCGAGCTGGCCGCCATGCACGAGGGCGAGTGGCTGCCCCCGGACCCGCTGATGGTGACCGACCCGACCCGATAGACGCGGCTAGGGCAGCCAGCCGACCCGGTCGCGCAGCAGCGAGTACCCGACGAACGCGACGACGTCGAGCAGGGTGTGCGCGATGACCAGCGGCCAGAGCCGGGTGCTGCGCTGCCACACCCGGCCGAACACCAGGCCCATGACCACGTTGCCCAGGAACCCGCCGAAGCCCTGGTAGAGGTGGTAGGAGCCGCGCACGAGCGCGGAGACGAGCAGCGAGCCGTTCTCGGACACGCCGAGGTGCCGCAGCCGCGTGATCAGGTACCCGACCACGAGCACCTCCTCGGCCCACGCGTTGCCCACCGCGAGCAGCACCAGCGCGACCGGCCGCCACCAGGTGTCGTCCAGGGTCGACGGCGCCACCGCGAGGTTCATGCCCGCGGCGTGCGCGGCGAGGTAGAACGCCAGCCCGGGGAGCCCGATCAGCGCGGCCAGCCCGACGCCGACGGCACCGTCGCGGCCCTTGCGGGTGGCGTCCAGGCCGATCGCGTGCAGGCGCGTCCCCGCGCGGTAGAGCAGGAAGGCCCCGAGCGCGCCCCAGGCGAGCAGCCGGATCACGCCGACGAGCTGCTTGAGGAAGTCCAGCAGCCCCGCGCGCGCGAGCGGCACGTTGATGGCGATGGTCTGGTTCTTGATCGGCGCGGGCGCGAGCAGGGCGTCGAGCAGGGTCAGCAGGCTGCTCATCCCGGCCAGCCCGAGCGTCACCAGGAAGACGACCAGGATCTCGGCCTTGACCAGCCTGCGCTCGGCGGGGTCCACGATCTCGACGTCAGGCCGCTCGGGCCGCAACCACCCTCCCACGGCCGCGAAGGTACCCGGTCAGCGTGTGGTCAGCGTTGCGCGGCCAGGAACGGGCAGCCGAGGAGCGCGCGCAGTTCCCGGCCCAGCTCCTCGCTGGTGCGCACCGGGCGGCTGAAGGCGAGGCGGACGTCGTGGTCGGAGTCGACGGCCTCGACCCGCAGCCGGATGCCGAAGCGGTCCAGGCCCAGCGGGCGGACGTGCCCGCCGCGCAGCTCCGTCGGCAGGTGCCTGCTCAGGGCGCCGACCACGTCGGTGTGGGAGAGCTCGAGGTGCCGCAGCCAGGCGGCTTCCTGCGCGGCGAAGGGGTCGGGCGCGGCGGCGGCGAAGTCGGGCAGCCGGATGGGGTGGGTGCCCTCGGCGTCGGCCAGGACGAGCGCGGCCGGGGTCAGGTGCAGCAGCGCCGCGCCGTGCCCGACGTCGAGCAGGCGCGGGTCGGGCCGGGTCTCGGCGACGGTGACGGCCAGGTCGCGGGCCTGCTCGTCGGTCAGCGCGCGCAACCAGCCGCTGATCCACAGCAGCCCGCGCACGGGTTCGCGCAGCGGCACGGGGGCGGCGTCGGCCAGCTCGACCATCGTGGCCACCTCCCCGCGCGGCGCCTGCCACGCGGCGGCGACGACGGGGTGGTCGGCGGCGAGCAGGACGGTGACGCCGCCGTCGGCGTGCACGTGGTGCAGCACCGGGGTGACGCGCTCGTCGGTCGTGGGCGCGACCGTGGCCCGCCCCCCGAGGGCGGCGATGGTGCGCGCCCGCTCGGCGGGGGCGGGCGCGGGCGGACGGCGTTCGGTCACCTGCCACCTCCTGACTTAGGTCACCCTAACTTGAGTCCGGCTCGAACGGTAGTCGTCATCGGGAGTTCCGCCCGAACCGGTTACCCGAACTGGTTACGCTGCCGCGACCGGCCACCCCGGGAGGAAACCATGAGCGAGGTCCCGGCGGCAGAGCCGCCCACCGACGGCCCGGCGCTGGCCGACCCGGCCACCGCGCGCGCCCTGCGCGGGCTGCGGCGCCCATTGCTGGTCCTGCCACCCGCCGCCCTTGTGTGCGGTCTGCCCGCCATTGTGCTCGCCGTGCGGGGGACGGGCGGACTGGCGGTGGCCCTGCTGACCATCGGGGCGCTGGCGTTCGTGCTCGGAACGATGGTCGCGGTCGCGGTGACGGGCTTCTGGCTGCGGCCCGCCACCCGCCTGCTGCGCGCGCAGCCGTGGCGGCCCGCGCGGGTGCGGGTGTACCGGGTGACCAAGGGCCTGCCGCGGACCCCGCTGCACGTGCGCGAGCCCGACGGCTCGACGGTGTCGCTGCTGGCCCCGGCGCTGCCGTGGGCGGCGCAGCAGGTCATGGCGCGGACCGGGCGGGTGTGGCTGGTGGGCCCGGACGCCCGGGGGTGGGCGGCGATCCGGTCGGCGGGCCTGGCGCTGCCGCTGGGCCAGGCCAAGGTGGCTGATGTCGACGTGACCGCGGGCTTCGAGGTCAGCCCGGTGCAGCCCGCGCCCGCCGCCGTGGCGACGGCGGGGGAGGACGCGGTGCTGGCGCGGGCGATCGCCGCTCCCCGCAGGCGGTCGCGGACCGACCTGGTGGCGCCGGGGCTGCTGCTGGCCTTCGCGCTGTTCGTGATGGTGGACCTGCTGCGGCGCGGGGTGCAGGGTCGGGCGGACCTGCTGCTGGGGCTGCTCGGGGTGACGGTGCTGATCCTCGGGTTGCTGGGCTGGCGCGTCCACCGGCTGCGGCACTGGCGGCAGGTGAGCAGGCTGCTGGCCCGGGGCCCGTGGACGCCGGTGCAGGCGGACCTGGACGACGGGACCGCCCGCGCGGCGCTGCCGGACGGCAGGGTCGCGGAGCTGCGCAAGCCGAGCCCCGCCCTGCTGGCCAACATCGCCGCCACCGGTCGCATGTGGACGGCGGGCCCGGTGGACGGCGGCACGGCCCAGGTGGCGGTCGGCCTTCCCGGCTACCCGTTCCTCGCCACCGCCAGGATCGGCGAGCCCCGGTCTTCAGGCAGGTCCTAAGCCACTTGGCTGGGCTCGGTCACCGTCTGTCGGATTTCTTCCAACCTGGCCGTCAGTTCCGCGACATCGTCCCCGGCCGGGTCCGCCGGTGTGGACAGTCCCGCGGTGTGGGAGACCGCGTCCTGCAGTTCGAGGGTCGCCCACTCCAGGACGGCGATCAGGTCCGCCGGGTCGCCGTCCGCGCGGCCCGTCGCCGTGGCCTGCTCGGCGATCGCGTACAGCGCGGTGACCGTCTCCGCCACCACCGCCCGCAGCGCCGTCAGCGGGCCGTCGGCGACCAGCGCGTCGAAGTCGGCCTCGGCGTCGATCGCCTGGTCCAGCCACCACGCCTCGGTCGAGCCGGGGGCGACGTCCGGCGGGACCGGCGGCTGGGCGGCCTCGAAGCGGCGGAGGTAGCGCGGCACCATGGCCCGTCCCAGCCACACCGCGGCGCCCACCGTGACCGTCAGCACGGGCGGCAGGTGGATCGCCACGCCGACCGCCGCCGCGCTGCCCGCCAGCAGCAGGCCCCAGGGGTCGGCGAGTGCGCGGACGTGGCTGTGCATTCGGGCCTCCCTGGGTACCGCGACATTATGCGTCCGGGGAGGCCCGAATGGGGGATATCCGGACAGCTCAGGGCCAGTCCGGGCCGCGGCGGCTCCACGACCACGCGTAGCGCGGGTCCTCGCAGTCCGCGGCGGCCTCGCCCAGGTCGAGCGGTCGGAAAGTGTCGACCATGACGGCGGTCTCGTCGAAGCGCTCCGCGCCGAGGGACGCCTCGGCCGCGCCGGGCTGGGGGCCGTGGGTGAACCCGCCGGGGTGCAGGGACAGCGATCCGATGCCGATGCCCGAGCCCTTGCGGGCCTCGTAGTCGCCGCCGACGTAGAACATCAGCTCGTCGGAGTCGACGTTGGCGTGGTTGTACGGCACCGGGACCGACAGCGGGTGGTAGTCGACCTTGCGGGGCACGAAGGAGCACACCACGAAGTTCGGGCCCTCGAAGGTCTGGTGCACCGTCGGCGGCTGGTGGACGCGCCCGGTGATCGGCTCGAAGTCGGCGATGTTGAACACCCACGGGTACAGGCAGCCGTCCCAGCCGACGACGTCGAACGGGTGCTGGGCGTAGGTGTAGCGGGTGAGGCCGCCGCGGTGGCGGACCAGGACCTCGACGTCCTCGCCCTCGGCCAGCAGCGGCTCGGTCGGGCCGCGCAGGTCGCGCTCGCAGTACGGCGCGTGCTCCAGGAACTGGCCCTTGGTCGACAGGTAGCGCTTCGGCGGGCGCACGTGGCCGCTCGCCTCGATGACGTAGAGGCGCATCTCGCCGTCCGGCACGACCCGGTAGGTGGTCGAGGTGGGCAGGACGACGTAATCGCCCTCAGCGACGCGCAGGGCCCCGTAAATGGTCTCGACGGTCCCGCTGCCGCCTTGGACGTAGAACAGCTCGTCCCCGACCGCGTTGCGGTAGAGGCCGCTCGCCTGGCTCGCCACCGCGAAGCTGATCACGACGTCGGCGTTGCCGAACAGCGTCCGCCTGCCGGACACCGCGTCGGTCTCCCCGGCGAACTTCAGGTCCTGGGTGCGAAGGTGCCGGGGCTTGAGCGGGTGGTTGGGCGTCAGCTGACCCCGGAAGTCTGGCGCGACCTGCGCGTCCACGATCGCCGTCGGCAGGTGGCGGTGGTAGAGCAGCGCCGAGTCCGACGAGAAGCCCTCCACCCCCATCAGCTCCTCGGCGTAGAGCCGTCCGTCCGGAGAGCGGAACTGGGTGTGCCTTTTCGGCGGTATCTCACCGACTTGGCGGTAGTAGGGCATGGTCCCTCCGAGTGTCCGCATGTCGGACATCTTTGTTCATTAGCCGGTACACCATTAGCGTGTCAGGCGTGTCAAGTGCCGTTCCTCTCCCTGCGCCCGGTTCTCGTGGCATCCCGCCCCTGTTCGCGCGGCTGGTCGATGACGCCGCCCTCTTCCCGCCGGGCAGCGCCGCGATGCCCGACGCGGTGCGCCTGCACCTGGAAGGACGGGAGGGCGGGCACGCCGCGGCCATGGGCGTGTTCCTCTGCCCGGCCTCCCGGCTTCCCGAGCTGATCACTGAGTTGATCAAGGCGAAGCCGACCAGGCCCGTCGCCCTCTCCCTGGTGATCGACACCGGGCTGGGCGGCGTGCCGAAGGCCCTGTCGATCGTGGAGTCGCGCGCGGAGCTGCTCGCGCTGCGCATGGTCGAGATGCCCGCCCCCGCCGACCTCGACGACGTCTGGCTGGAGCGGGTGAACGAGTTCGTGCCCGAGGACGTCATCCGCGTCGTCGAGCCCCGCCGCGGCGGCGTGGAGTGGCTCGACGGCATCCGGCGGGTGGTCGAGCACGGCAGCTGGCCCAAGATCCGCTGCGGCGGGGTGAGCCGCGAGGCGTTCCCCAGCGTCGACGAGGTCGCCGACTTCCTCGCCGTGATCAGCGCGGGGGAGGCGTCGTTCAAGGCCACCGCGGGCCTGCACAACGCCGTGCGCCACACCGAGGACGCCACCGGGTTCACCCACCACGGCTTCCTCAACCTGCTGGTCGCCACCTCGCGGCTGCTCTCCGGCGGTGACGTGCGCGCGGCGCTGCTGGAGACCGACGGGGCCGCGCTCGCCGAGGAGGCGGGCGCGCTGACCGACCAGGCCGCGCACGCCGTGCGGGCGGTGTTCAGCTCCTACGGCTCCTGCTCGCTGACCGAGCCGATCGCCGACCTCGAAGGGCTGGGCCTGCTGTGAGCTGGATCGACGACCCCGCTTTCGCCGCCGACCAGCCCTTCGGCCCGCAGACGCTGCCCTACGGCGTCGTCGCCGAGGGCGTGGCCGTGCGGGTGGGCGACCACGCCCTGCCGCTGGCCCCGATCGCCTCGGCGTTCCCGGTCCAGGTGGGCCCGCTGCTGACCGCGCCGACGCTGGACCCGCTGCTGGCCGCGGGCAGGCAGGCGTGGTCGGCCGTGCGGTCCACCCTGCGCGAGCTGGTGACCGCCCCGACCGCGCCCGAGCGGGCCGTGCTGGTGCCCGTCGACACCGCCCGGCTGCCGTTCACCGTGGGCGACTACGTGGACTTCTACTCATCGCGCGACCACGCCGAGAACGTCGGGCGGATGTTCCGCCCGGACGCCGAGGCGCTGCTGCCGAACTGGACGCACCTGCCGGTGGGCTACCACGGCCGCGCGGGCACGGTCTGCGTCTCCGGCACCGACATCCCCCGCCCGCACGGGCAGCGCGCGGGCGAGAACGGCCCGGTGTTCGGTCCCAGCGTCCGCCTCGACGTCGAGGCGGAGATCGGCTTCGTCTGCGGCGGGCAGGTGGCGCGCCGGGTGCCCACCTCGGCGGCGGCCGACCACATCTTCGGCGTGGTCGCCGTCAACGACTGGTCCGCCCGCGACATCCAGGCCTGGGAGTACGTGCCGCTCGGCCCGTTTCTCGGCAAGTCCTTCGCCACCTCCGTCGGCGCCTGGATCACCCCGCTGGACGCCTTCGCCGACGCGCGCGTGCCGGTCCCCGGCGAGCTGCCCCGGCTGGACTACCTGGTCGACACGCGGGACTGGGGCCTGGACATCAGCATCGAGATCACCTGGAACGGGACCGTGGTCTCGCGCCCGGAGTTCCGGGGGATGTCGTACTCCTGCGCCCAGCAGCTGGCCCACATGACCGTCAACGGCGCCACCGTGCGCCCCGGGGACCTGTTCGCCTCCGGGACGGTCTCCGGCCCGCGCAAGGACCAGCGCGGCTCGTTCCTGGAGCTGAGCTGGAACGGCACCGAGCCGGTCACCCTGGCCGACGGCAGCGTGCGGACGTTCCTGGAGGACGGCGACACCGTCACCATCACCGCCACCGCGCCCGGCCCGGACGGCTCGGTGGTCGGCCTGTCCGAGGTCACCGGCACCGTCGTGGCGGCGGACTGACGTGCCCGGCATCCGGTCGTCGGCGCCTCGGCCGTCGAACCCGGCGGGCAAGGAGAGCTCGCTGACGCTCGACCGCGGCCTCGCCCTGCTGCAGGCCGTGGCCGACGCCGACACCGAGGCGCCGACGATCAGTGACCTGGCCGTGGCGATCGGGGCCAGCCGGGCGGCGGTGTACCGGCTGCTGGTGCCGCTGCAGTCCCGGGGCCTGGTCCGGCGGGAGGGCTCCAAGGTCCGGCTCGGGCTCGGGCTGCTCCAGCTGGCCGCCAAGGTCGCCCCGCAGCTGCGGGTGGCGGCGCTGCCCGCGCTGCGCGAGCTGGCCGAGGCGGTCGGCGCCACCGCGCACCTGACCGTCGCCGACGGCGACGAGGCCCAGGCGGTCGCCGTCGTGGAGCCGTCCTGGACGGCGTACCACGTCGCCTACCGGGTGGGCACCCGCCACGCCCTGCACAAGGGCGCCGCGGGCAAGGCCATCGGCCTGCGCGGCGACGACCAGCCCTGGGTGAGCACGATCGGGGAGCTGCAGCCCAGCGCGCACGGCGTCGCCGCGCCGGTGCGCGGGGTCTCCGGGCTGCGGGCCAGCGTCGGCGTGGTGACCTTCGAGACGCTGGACCCGGCCGTCGTCGGCCCGCGGGTCGTGGCCGCCGCGGCGGCCATCGCTACGGCCCTGCGGTGACCGCCTGGTAGGCCGCGAACAGGGCGAACCCGGCGAAGACCAGCCCGGCGCCGCGCTGGATCAGGTGCGGGCGCAGCCGGTCGGCGAGCTTGCGGCCGACCAGCACGGCGATGCCCGCCACCGACACCAGCGCCAGCCACGCGCCGAGCGCGACCCACACCGGCTCGGCGTACTTCGCGGTCAGGCCCGCGGTGGCGATCTGGGAGGCGTCGCCCCACTCGGCGGCGAACAGCACGCCGAAGGACGTCAGGGCGGCGCGGGTGAAGCTCGCCGCGCCGTTCGGGGCGGTCTCGGCGACCTCCTCCTCCCGCTTCGCGAAGCCCTCGCGCAGCAGCAGGACGGCGCCGATGCCGAACAGCAGGGCGACCACGGCGGCGACCACCCGGTCGGGCAGCAGGGTCAGCACCCCGCCGAACGCCGCGGCGATCACGACCTGGACGGCGAAGGCGGCGCTCACCCCGGCGAACACCGGCCAGGCCCGGTAGCGGGTGGTCAGGATCAGCGTGGCGACGAGCGTCTTGTCCGGCAGTTCGACCACGAACACCAGGGCGAACGCGCTCAGCAGCGCGACCAGTGCGGTTCCCACGGGGATGCCTCTCATCCGAACGGAACCCGGACGGAGGGATGGTGACTCCGACCGGGCATGGGTCTACCCGGCCGGAGGTCTCGTTCGCCCGCTGCGCGCGGGTGGGGTGCCGGACTCGCGAGCGAGTCAGTATGTCGACAGCCCCGCCGGACCGCGCCGAGGCGCGATCGCGGGAACTACTCCCCTCAGGCACGCCCAGCCTAACCCGCGGTGCCCCTTTCAGACACGTGAAGCCCCTCACGGGACCTACGTCCCGCGGGCTCGGGACCGGGGAACCTGCCGGTGACCAGGGAATCGGCGAAGACTGGGTCGCGTGGACGTACTCGACCTGGCGCGATGGCAGTTCGGCATCACGACCGTCTACCACTTCCTGATGGTCCCGCTGACCATCGGACTGTCCATCCTGGTCGCCGGGATGCAGACCGCGTGGGTGCGCACCGGCGACGCCAAGTACCTGCGGATGACCAAGTTCTGGGGCAAGCTGCTGCTGATCAACTTCGCCATGGGCGTGGTGACCGGCATCGTCCAGGAGTTCCAGTTCGGCATGGCCTGGAGCGAGTACTCCCGCTTCGTCGGCGACGTCTTCGGCGCGCCGCTGGCGATGGAGGGCCTGGTCGCCTTCTTCGTGGAGTCCACCTTCCTCGGCCTGTGGATCTTCGGCTGGGACCGGCTCCCCCGGCGCGCGCACCTGGCCTGCGCGTGGGCGTTCAGCCTGGCCACGGTGGCCTCGGCGTACTTCATCCTCGCGGCGAACTCCTGGATGCAGCACCCGGTCGGGGTGGAGCTGGTCGACGGGCGGCCCCGGCTGACCTCGATCTGGGCGGTGCTGACCAACAACACCGCGCTGGCCGCGATCCCGCACACCATCGCCGGGACGTTCGCGGTGGCCGGGTCGTTCCTCGTCGGGATCGCGGCGTGGCACCTGTGGCGCGAGCGGGAGGCCGAGGACGCCGACGGTCCCGTGTGGCGCTCGTCGGTGCGCGTCGGCGGGTGGGTCTCGGCGGTGGCCTTCGCCGCGCTGGCGGTGACCGGCGACCTGCAGGGCAAGCTGATGTTCGAGCAGCAGCCGATGAAGATGGCCGCCGCGGAGGCGCTGTGCCACACCGAGTCGCCCGCCGCGTTCTCGGTCTTCGCCGTGGGCGACCTCACCCGGCCCGACTGCGAGAACGTCAAGTCGATCACCGTGCCCGCGCTGCTGTCCTTCCTGGCGCACGGCGACTTCAGCACCGAGGTCCGCGGCATCGAGGACCTGGTGGTGGAGTACCGCGAGCGCTACGGGGCGAACTACCCGGTCGACGAGCGCCTCGGCGAGCTGTCCGGGCAGCCGATCGACTACGTGCCCAACCTGCCGGTCACCTACTGGGGCTTCCGGCTGATGATCGGCCTCGGCGCGCTCGGCGCGGCGATCTCGGTGCTCGTCCTGTGGCTCACCCGCCGCGGCCGCGTCCCGGCGGGGCGCTGGTTCCCCCGGCTGGCACTGGCCGGCATCGCGCTGCCGTTCATGGGCAACAGCTTCGGCTGGATCTTCACCGAGATGGGCAGGCAGCCGTTCGTGGTGGTGCCCAACCCCTCCGGGGTGGACGGGGTGTGGATGTTCACCGCCCGCGCGGTGTCCGGGCTGGGCGTCGGGGAGGTGTGGGCGTCGCTGATCGGGCTCACCCTGGTCTACGCCGCGCTGGCCGCCGTCGAGGTCTTCCTCATCGCCCGCTACGTGCGCGCCGGGGTGGCCGCGGTGATGCCGCCGGAGAAGACCGACAAGCCCGGCGACACGCTCGCCTTCGCGTACTGAGGGGACACCGTGGACCTCGCGCTGATCTGGTTCGCCGTCATCGCCCTGCTGTGGCTGGGCTACCTGTTCCTGGAGGGTTTCGACTTCGGCGTCGGGATGCTGCTGCCGGTGCTGGCCCGCGACGAGGCCGACCGGCGGGTCATGATCAACACCATCGGGCCGGTGTGGGACGGCAACGAGGTGTGGCTGATCGTGGCCGTCGGCGCGACCTTCGCCGCCTTCCCCGGCTGGTACGCCTCGCTGCTCAGCGCCGCGTACCTGCCGCTGCTGCTGGTGCTGCTCGGCCTGATCGGGCGCGGGGTGGCCTTCGAGTACCGCGGCAAGGTGGACTCCGCGCGCTGGCGGCGCAACTGGGACCGGGTGATCGTGGCCGGGTCGTGGCTGCCCGCGCTCGGCGTCGGGCTGGTGCTGACCACGACGTTCCTGGGACTGCCGCTCGACTCCAACGGCGACCGGGTCGGCGGCGCGTTCGCCGTGGTGACCTACCAGACGCTGCTGGGCGCGCTGGCCGTCGCCGGGTTCTCCCTCACGCACGGCGCCGTCTTCACCGCGCTGAAGACCGACGGCCCGATCCGGCGCCGGGCGCGTGAGCTGGCCCTGCGCGTGGGGCCGCTGGCGCTGCTGCCGCTGTTCGCGCTGCTGCTGGTGGTGCAGCTGGCCTCGGGCGAGCTGTGGACCTGGGTGGCGGCCGGGCTGGCGCTCGCCGCGGCGATGACGGCGTTCACCAGGCTGCGGCTGGGCCGCGAGGGGCAGGCGTTCGCCGCGCTTGGGGCGGTGATCGCCGCGTCGGTGGTGGCGCTGTTCGGCGCGCTGCACCCCGACGTCCTCCCCTCCACTGTGGACTCGGCGTTCTCGCTGACGATCGCCGCGACGGCGTCGAGCCCGTACACGTTGCAGGTCATCAGCTGGGTGGCGCTGTTCGGCATGCCCGCGGTGCTGCTCTACCAAGGCTGGACGTACTGGGTGTTCCGGCGCAGGGTCAGCGCCGCGCACATCCCGCCGGTGCACGTCCCATGAGCCCGCCCCCCATGAACTCGCCCCGGGGTCCTGTCACTCCCGCCGAACACCCCCGGGGCAGGGGTCCGCTCGGCGCGCTGCCGGAGCTGTCTCCGTCGGCGCGCCGGGCGCTGACCCTCACCGGCGTGCTCGCCGTGCTCACGGCGGTCGCGCTGATCGGGCAGGCGTGGTCGCTGGCCACGGTGCTGTCTTCTGTCGTCGCGGGTACGGGGGTGCCCCTGGGGTGGCTGGCCGCGGTGGGGGTCGCGGTCGCCGCCCGGTCGCTGCTCGGGTGGGCGACGCAGGTCGTCGCCACCCGAGCGGCGGCGGGGGCCAAGGCGGAGCTGCGCGCGGTGCTGCTGGACCGCTCGCTGGCCGCCGGTCCGGAGTGGATCGCGGCACGGGGCCCCGGCGAGCTGACCGCGCTGGCCACCCGCGGGCTGGACGCGCTGGACGCCTACTTCGGCACGTTCCTGCCGTCGCTGGTGACCGCGGTGGCCACCCCGCTGGGAGTGGGCGCGGTCATCCTGTTCGTGGACTGGCCCTCGGCCGTGGTGGTCGCGCTGACGGTGCCGCTGGTCCCGCTGTTCGCCATCCTCATCGGCAAGCACACCGCCGACCGGGTCGGGGCCTCGGCGGCGGTCTCCGAGCGGCTCTCCGGGCGGCTGCTGGAGCTGGTGCGCGCGCTGCCCGTGCTGGCCGCGTTCGGCCGGGACCGGGCGCAGGAGCGCACGGTCCGGGAGGTCTCCGAGGCGCACCGGTCGGTCACCGTCGGGGTGCTGCGGGTGGCGTTCTCCTCGGCGCTGGCGCTGGAGCTCATCGCCACGCTGTCGGTGGCCCTGGTGGCGGTGGTGATCGGGCTGCGGCTGGTGTCGGGGGACCTGACGCTGCTGGTGGGCCTGTTCGTGCTCGTCGTGGTCCCGGAGTGCTACCTGCCGCTGCGGGCGGCGGGCGCGGCCTACCACGCCGCGGAGGACGGGGTGGAGGCCGTGCGGCGCGTCGCCGCGCTGCCGGTCGCGCCGTCGGCGGGGACGGTGCCGGTCGAGGGGTTCGACACCGTCCGGGTCGAGGGCGTGGGGGTGCGCAGGCGCGGGGGGTGGGCGCCGGACGGGCTGTCGCTGGTGCTGCGGCCCGGGTCGGTGGTGCGGCTGGACTCGCCCAGCGGCAGCGGGAAGTCCACCCTGTTCGGGGTGCTGCTGGGGTTCATCGCGCCGGACCGGGGGCGGGTGCTGGTCGACGGGGTGCCGCTGGGCGAGATCGACCCGTCGGCGTGGCGGCGGGTGGTGGCCTGGGTGCCGCAGAAGCCGGTGTTCTCGGCGTCGACGGTGGCCGAGGAGGTGGGCCCGCTGCCGCGGGCGGAGCTGGCCGCCGCGGCGCGGACCGTGGCCGCCGGGCACCTGCTGGACCGCCGGGTGGACGGGCTCTCGGCCGGGGAGCGGCAGCGGTTGGCGGTGCTGCGCGCGCTGGTGCGCCGCGATGTGCGGCTGCTGCTGCTCGACGAGCCCACCGCGCACCTGGACCCGGCGACCGCCGGGCTGGTGCTGCGGGCCGTCGAGCGGCTGGCCGCGCGCGGGGTGGCGGTGTGCATCGCCTCGCACGGCGTGGAGGAGGGGACGCGGGAGGTCGCCGAGGGGTCGGTCGTCTCGCAGGTGTCCGATGAGGACACGACAGTGGGCGGGCTGCGCGCGCTGCTGACGCGGCGGACCCTGGGAGGGGCGCTGCTGGGGGCCGTGGCGCTGGTCTGTGGTGTGGCGCTGACGGCGCTGTCGGCGTGGTTGATCGCGCGGGCGTCGCAGCAGCCCGCTCTCCTGGTGCTGTCGGTGGCGATCGTCGGCGTGCGGACCTTCGGGTTGGCGCGGGCCGGATTGCGCTACCTGGAACGGGTTGTGAGCCATGACGCCGCGTTCCGCGACGCGACGTCGCTGCGGGGCGACCTGTGGGCGGCCCTGGTGCGGCGCGGGCCCGCGCGGGCGCTGCGGGCGGGCGAGGGCCTGCGGCGGCTGGTGGACGACGTGGACACCGTGCGCGACCTGACGCCGCGGGTGCTGGCGCCCCCGGTGGTCGCGGCCGGGGTCGGCGTCGCCGCGGTGGCGGTGCTGACGGTCCTGGCGCCCGCCGCCGGGCTCGCGCTGGGGGTGGCCGCCGTGCTGGCGGGGGTGCTCGCGCCGCTGGTGACGCTGGCGGTGGAGCGGCGGGCGAGCGCGGCGCTGGCTTCCGGGGGGCGGACGGTGGCCGCGCGGGTGTTCGCGCTGCTGGAGGGCGCCGCCGACCTGGTCGCGTTCGGCCGCGACGCGGGGCGGCGCGCGGAGCTGGCCCGGCTGGACCGGGACCTGACCGCCGGGGCGCGGCGGCAGGCGCTGGGCGCCGGGCTCGGGCAGGCGCTGATCACCCTGCTGCTGGGCGCGGCCGCGGTGGTGTCGGTCTACCTGGCGGCCGGTGTTCTCGATCCGGTGCTGGTGCCGATCGTGGCGCTGGTCCCGCTGGCCGTCGCCGAGGCGCTGACACCGCTGCCGGGGGCGGTGACCCACCTCGCACCCTTGCGAGCCGCCTACGGGCGCGTGGCCGCGTTGCGCTCGGACGCGGGGCAGGCCGTGGCGCCGTCCCAGGAGTGCACCGGGGTGCGGGTGGTGGCCGAGGAGGTGCGCTGGCCCGGCTCGCTCGACCCCGCGCTGCGGGAAGTGGACCTGCGGATCGCGCCGGGCACGCACGTGGCCGTGGTCGGGCCGTCCGGAGCGGGCAAGTCGACGCTGCTCGCGGCGCTGCTCGGGTTCCTGCCCGCCGGGGTCGTGGCCCGGCCGCGCTCGGTCGCCTGGGCCCCGCAGGACCCGATGCTGGTGTCCACCACCGTCCGGGAGAACCTGCGCCTGGCCGACCCGCGCGCCGACGACCCCCGCCTGGCCGACGCCCTGGCCCGCGCCGGGCTGCCCGGCTTCGACCTCGACGCCCCCGCCACCGCCGTCTCCGGCGGCGAGGCCCAGCGGATCGGCCTGGCCCGCGCCCTGCTCGCCGACGCCGACCTGGTCCTGCTGGACGAGCCGACCGCGCACCTGGACGAGGCGACCGCCGCCGCCGTCCTGGCTTATCTGCGGGAAACCCTGGCCGACCGGATCGTCGTCCACGTCACCCACCGCCCGTCGGAGGCGGCGGCCGCCGATGTGGTGGTCGAGGTGGCGCGGGGCCGCGTGCGGACCATGAGCAGGGCATAGCCTTGGTCCCGACCATGGACCCCACGCTGGCCGCCCGCACCCTCACCGCGTCCACCGAGATCGCCACCGCCGCCCTGGCCGGTGACGACCCGGACGCGGTCATCGGCCTGGTCGTGCGCAGCGCGGCCGCCCTCGCCGAGGCCGACCTCGGCCTGGTCATGGCCCTGGGCGAGGACGGCAGCCTCACCGTCGAGGCCGCCCACGGCGCCCAGAGCCCGGTCGGCCTGGTCCTGTCCGCCCGCTCGTCGGCCGCCCGCGTGGCCCGCGGCGGCGTCCCGATCGTCGCCGACGACGTCACCACCGACCCGCGCACCGCGCCCTACGTGCCCCGCGAGCTCCAGATCTACGGCCCGTTCGCCGCGGCCCCCTTCGGCACCCGCGAACGCCGCCTCGGCGCGCTGACGGTGTACCGCAAGCGCGGCGCGAAACCCTTCACCCCCGCGGGCGTCGAGGTGCTGACCGCGTTCGCCGCCCAGGCCGGGCTGGTGCTGGTCCTCGCCGAGGGCGCGACCGCCCGCCGCCGCGTCGGCGTCTACGAGGAGCGCGAGCGCATCGCCCGCGACCTGCACGATGTCATCGTCCAGCGCCTCTACGCCGCGGGGATGCAGCTCGACCTGCTCACCCGCCGCCCGGCCCGCAAGCTCGCCCGCGCCGACGCCGCCCGCGTCGCCGAGGTCATCGACCAGCTCGACACCGCCATCGCCGACGTCCGCGCCGTCGTCCGGACCCTGCGCAGCCCCGACCCCGCCGAGCCCGCCGCCGACCTCGCCGACTCGGTGGCCGCCGAGGTCGCCATCGCCAGCGAGCTGCTCGGCTTCGCGCCGTCCCTTGAGGTCACCGGCGGCATCCGCGACCTGCCCCCGGCCATCGCCGACAACACCCGCGCGGCCCTGCGCGAGGCCTTGTCCAACGTGGTCCGCCACGCGGGCGCCCTGCGGGTGGCCGTCCACATCCGCCGCTCGCCCGACACCCTGCGCCTGACCGTCGCCGACGACGGCTGCGGCATCCCCGAGGGCGTCACCCGCCGCGGCCTGCGCAACCTCCACGACCGCGCGGAGAACCTGGGCGGCGCCTGCACCGTCCGCTCCTCACCCCGCAGCGGGACGACGGTGACCTGGGAAGTGCCGGTCTAGCCGCGCTTGTCCCGGCGCGCGATCCACGCCACGGCCTGGGTGCGCCGCTGCATCCCCAGCTTCGCCAGCACCGAGGTGACGTAGTTCTTCACCGTCTTCTCCGCCAGGAACAGCCGCTCCGCGATCTGCCGGTTCGACAGGCCCTCGCCCATCAGCGCCAGCACCTCCCGCTCCCGCTCCGACATCGACGCCAGGTCGTCGGACTGCGCCGAGCGCCGCATCCGGTCGAGCACGCGGGCCGTCGTCACCGGGTCCAGCAGCGAGCGGCCCGCGGCGACCTCGCGCACCGCGGTCACCAGGTCCTGGCCGCGCACCTGCTTCAACAGGTACCCCGCCGCCCCCGCCATGATCGCCTCGACCAGGGCGTTCTCGTCGTCGAAGGCGGTCAGCACCAGGCAGTGCGGCGCCGGGTCCAGCGCGCGCAGCGACCGGCACAGCGACACCCCGTCCCCGTCGGGCAGCCGCACGTCGACCACCGCGACGTCCGGGCGCGCGGCCCCGGCCCGCACCAGCGCCTCGGCCACCGACCCCGCCTGGGCGACGACCTCGATGCCGTCCTCGCCGTCGAGCAGGTCGCGCAGCCCGCGCCGGACGACCTCGTGGTCGTCGACCAGCAGCACCCGGATCACGCTTCAGAGCTTACGGAGCCGCACGCGCGAGATGCGGTGGTCGGAGCCCTTGCGCAGCACCAGCGTCGCCCGGGGCCGGGTCGGCAGGATGTTGGAGACCAGGTTGGGCTCGTTGATCCGCTTCCACAGCAGCGCCGCCTCCGCGCGCGCCTCGTCGTCGGACAGGGCCGCGTAGTGGTGGAAGTGCGAGGACGGGTCGGCGAAGGCGGTGCTGCGCAGGGCCAGGAACCGCTCGATGTACCAGCGCTCGATGTCTTCTGTGTGCGCGTCGACGTAGACCGAGAAGTCGAACAGGTCCGAGACCGCCAGCCGCGGCCCCGGCTGCAGGACGTTGAGGCCCTCGATGATCAGGATGTCCGGCCTGCGGACCACCTGCTCCTCCTCGGGCACGATGTCGTACGCCAGGTGCGAGTACACCGGCGCGCGCACCTCCTCCGCGCCGGACTTCACCTCCGAGACGAACCGCAGCAGGGCGCGGCGGTCGTAGCTCTCCGGGAAGCCCTTGCGGCTCATCAGCCCGCGCCGGGTCAGCTCCGCCCGCGGGTACAGGAACCCGTCGGTGGTCACCAGGTCGACGTGCGGGTGGTCCGGCCAGCGGGCCAGCAGCGTGCGCAGCAGCCGGGCGGTGGTCGACTTGCCGACCGCCACGCTGCCCGCGATCCCGATGACGAACGGCACCCGCGAGTGGTGCTCCTCGCCCAGGAACGCCGTCGTCGTCTCGTACAGCCGCTGCCTGGCCGCGACCTGCAGCGAGATCAGCCGCGACAGCGGCAGGTAGACGTCGACCACCTCGGCCAGGTCGACCGGGTCGCCCAGGCCCCGCAGCCGGACCAGCTCGTCCAGCGTCAGCGGCAGCGGAGTGGACTTGCGCAGCTCGCGCCACTGCTCGCGGCGGAGTTCGACGTACGGGCTCAGCTCGCGGACCCGTGCCATGTCCGGACTCCTCGCGGGCGGGTTATGGGGGTACCGCGTCAACGTAGGTGCTCCGAGCCGAAATGTGGTGTGACCGAGTACACCGTTCGAGTGTGGCGCAGGCAACGTGGACATGAAGCCCGTGTTGCGTTTAGTCCGGGAAAATCTCGTCCCAGGCCGCCGCCACCTGGCGCGCGCAGGTCTGCGGGGACACCCCGCCGACACCGGTCCCGAGGCCGGGCATGGCGACCGTGCGGACGTCGGCGCGGACGGGGGCGCCGTCGTCGAACACCCCGTCGCGCCACAGCCGGAACACCGCCCGCGCGGCCAGGTACGGGTGCACGGTGTCCGGCGGCAGCGTGGTCGCGGGCTCGCGCATCGTCGGCGCGCTGATCAGCCAGCGCGGCGCGCGCGTCCCGGTCGGCACGACCAGCGCCTCCCCGACGGGCAGCTCACCGCCGTGGTAGGCCAGCACGGCGCTGCGCACGGCTTCCTCGACGCGGGGGAAGGACCGCGCGTACAGGGCGTCGATGCCGCCGCGCATCCAGCCGTAGGAGTTCGCGGGCGAGACCACGGCCTGGGCCGCGACGTCGAGCACCGATCCCCGGTGGACGCGGACGCGCCGCCTGCCCGCCGCCGCGGACTGCCAGGCGCTGGCCAGCGGCTCGTCCACCGCGCAGAGCACCAGTTCCAGCGTGTCCGCCCGCGGGTGTCGGTCCGTCGCTGTCCCGGTCTCCGAATCCGCGGTCACTCGACCAGCATGGCATTCCGGCGTGGCGCGCGGTAACCGCCATTTGGCAACCCTGAGCACAACCCGAGGTGTCCATCAGTGACACGAGGAGAGACGAGCGGCCCCCACCGGGGACGCGCGCGCCTGCCCGTAAGGTGGTCGGGTGCCGCGTATCGCCTACTTCGGACCCCAGGGCACCTTCACCGAGCAGGCCGCCCGCGCGTTTGATGGACAGGCCGAGCTGGTGGCGCTGCCCACGATCCCCCAAGCCGTCGCCGCCGTGCGCGCGGGCGGGGCCGACCTGGCGTGCGTGCCGGTGGAGAACTCCGTGGAGGGCGCCGTCTCGGCCACCATGGACGCGCTCGCCGTGGACGACCCGGTGGTCGCCGTCGCCGAGCAGGTGCTGCCGATCCGGTTCTCCGTCCTGGTCCGCCCCGGGACGACGGAGGTGCGCAGCGTGGCCAGCCACCCGCACGCCCTCGCCCAGGTCCAGCGCTGGCTCGCCGCGCACCTGCCCGGCGCCGCCCAGCTCGCCGCCACCTCCACCGCGGCCGCCGCCGTCGGCGTGGTCGAGGGCGGCTACGACGCTGCGGTCACCGCGCCCGTCGCCGCCGCGCACTACCCGCTGGAGGAACTGGCGGGCGACGTCGCCGACGAGCGCGACGCCGTCACCCGGTTCCTGCTGCTGAGCAGGCCCACCCCGGCCCCCGCCCCGACCGGCGCCGACCGGACCTCGGTGCTGGCCGTGGTCGCCCACCAGCCCGGCGAGCTGCAGGCGATGCTCACCGAACTGGCCCTGCGCGGCATCAACGTCACCCGGATCGAGTCCCGCCCGCTGCGGGGCCGCTTCGGCGAGTACCGCTTCTACCTCGACTTCGACGGCCACATCGCCGAGCACCGCGTCGGCGAGGCGCTGGCCGCGCTGCACCGGCGCAGCCAGCAGGTGCGCTTCCTCGGCTCCTACCCCAGGGCCGACGGCGCGGCGTCCATCGCGCCGCCGGGGCACCGCGACGTCGAC
This sequence comes from Actinokineospora lacus, assembly GCF_053813445.1. Classification (NCBI taxonomy): domain Bacteria; kingdom Bacillati; phylum Actinomycetota; class Actinomycetes; order Pseudonocardiales; family Pseudonocardiaceae; genus Actinokineospora; species Actinokineospora lacus. Next base: position 182,286 of record NZ_JBQERA010000001.1, on the reverse strand, counting down.
CACCTCGCGTCGACGGCCTGGCTGTCGCAGCTGCGCGCGGGTGGGACCGCGTGACCCGGCTGCTGCTGGTCCGCCACGGCGAGACCCCCTCCAACGTCGGCCACGTGCTGGACTCCGCCCCTCCCGGGCCGTCCCTGACGGAGCTGGGCCGCCACCAGGCCGAGGTGTTCGCCGAGCGCACGGCTGACGAGCCGGTGACCGCCGTCTACGCCAGCGTCGCCATCCGCGCCCAGGAGACCGCCGCGCCGCTGGCCAAGCGCCGCGGCCTGGACGTGAGCGTGCTGAACGGCGTCCACGAGGTGCAGGTCGGCGACCTGGAGGGCCGCGCGGACCCCGACGCCCTCGCCGCTTTCGTCGAGGTCTACCGCGCCTGGACCGACGGCGAGCTGCACCTGTCCATGCCCGGCGGCGAGACCGGCCAGGACGTCCTCGACCGCTTCGCCGCCGACATCGCCGCCGTGCGCGCCGCGCATCCGGATGAGACGGTCGCGGTGTTCACCCACGGCGGGGTGCTCCGGCTGGGCGCGGAGTTCCTCGCCGACAACGTCGGCCCGCAGCTGGCCAACGCCGGGCTGATCCCCAACACCGGCCACGTTCTCCTGGAGACGCGCGCCGGTGGCTGGCACTGTCTTGAATGGACCGGGGTCCGGTTGTAAAATCCGGCGATTTTTGTCGGACGCCGGGTCTACCCTGCGCCACATGTCATCGCTAGCGGTCCGCGCCGAGGGGCTGGTGAAGACCTTCGGGTCCACCCGCGCGCTCGACGGCGTCGACCTGGAGATCCCCACGGGCACTGTGCTCGGGTTGTTGGGCCCCAATGGGGCGGGCAAGACGACCACCGTGCGCATCCTGACCACACTCTTGAAGCCGGACGCCGGGAGGGCGTTCGTCGCGGGGCACGACGTCGCCGCCGATCCTCAGGCGGTGCGTCGGTCCATCGGGCTGTCCGGCCAGTACGCGGCCGTCGACGAGAACCTGACCGGCACGGAGAACCTCTACATGGTGGGGCGGCTCTACGGCCTCAGCCGCGCCGACGCCCGCTCCCGCGCGAAGGAGCTGGTGGGCCGCTTCCGGCTCACCGAGGCGGCGGGCCGCCCGGCCCGCACGTACTCCGGCGGCATGCGCCGCAGGCTCGACCTGGCGGGCGCGCTGATCGCCGAGCCCGCGGTCGTCGTGCTGGACGAGCCGACCACCGGGCTGGACCCGCGTGGGCGCATGGAGACCTGGGACGTCATCGGCGAGCTGGTCGCCGACGGCGCCACCGTCCTGCTGACCACCCAGTACCTCGAGGAGGCCGACCAGTTGGCCGACCGCATCCTGGTGATCGACCGCGGGAAGGTGATCGCCTCGGGCACCGCCGACCAGCTCAAGGGCGAGGTCGGCGGTGAGCGCCTGGACATCGTCGTGGCCGACCTCGGCGAACTCGCCGCCGCGCGCGCCGCGCTGACCGCGGTCGGGGTGGGCGAGCCGGAGGTCGACGAGCACCAGCGGCGGCTCTCGATCAAGGTCGAGACCGGCCCGAAGGCGCTGGTGGAGGCGCTGCGCCTGCTCGACCGCGACAGCGTCGCCGTGCTCGACGTCGGGCTGCACCGCCCGACCCTCGACGACGTGTTCCTGGCGCTGACCGGCCACGCGGCCGAGGAAGAGCGGCCCGAGCCCGCGAAGAAGAAGAAGCGCGCCAAGATGGGGGAGTCCTGATGGCCATGCTCACCGCGGGCACCCGCGACAGCGGGATCGTGGCCTGGCGCAACCTGCTGAACGTGCGCCGCCAGCCCGACCTGCTGCTGGGCGCCACCCTGCAGCCGATCATGTTCGTGCTGCTGTTCGCCTACGTCTTCGGCGGCAGCATCGGCGACAACCCCGACGCCTACCGCGAGTTCCTGATGGGCGGCATCTTCGCCCAGACCGTGGCCTTCAACTCCGGGTACACCACCTTGGGCATGGCCGCCGACCTGGACAAGGGCGTCATCGACCGGTTCAGGTCGCTGCCGATGGCCCGCTCCGCGGTGCTGATCGGGCGCACCAGCGCCGACCTGATGGTCTCCGTGCTGGGGCTGGTCGTCATGGCCGTCTGCGGGCTGCTCGTCGGCTGGCGCATCCGGGGCAGCGTCCTCGACGCCGTGCTGGCTTTCGCGATCCTGCTGCTGTTCTCCTTCGCCATGTCGTGGATCGGCGCGCTGGTCGGGATGCTGGCGGGCAACGTCCAGGTCGCGCAGAGCGCGGGCTTCATCTGGATGTTCCCGTTCGCGTTCATCTCCTCGGCGTTCGTCTCCGCGTCGAGCATGCCCGGCTTCCTCAAGACCATCGCCGAGTGGAACCCGGTGACCGCCACCGCCGACGCGGCGCGCCAGCTCTTCGGCAACCCGCGCCCCGGCGTCCTGGGCACCTCCGACGCCTGGCCCGCGCAGCACCCCCAGCTGTGGGCGGTGCTGTCCTCGCTGATCATCCTGGCGGTCTTCGTGCCGCTCTCGGTCGCCAAGTACCGCAAGGTGGCGAGCAAGTAGGACCCGCCCGAGGCGGGGGACGGCCGGGGGTTACTGGCCGTTCTCCGCCGGGGCGGGCGCGCCGTTGAGGCTGTCCACCTCGTCGGCGTGGCGGGCCAGCGAGACCCAGACGAACCCGCCCAGCAGCACCTGCAGCGCCCCGGACACCCCGAACACCGCCCGCGTGCCCAGCCAGGTGGCCAGCAGCCCGCCGATCAGCGCGCCCAGCGGGATCGCGCCCCACACCGCCGTGCGCCAGACGCCGAGGACCCGGCCGAACAGGTGCTCGGGCACCAGCGCGCCGCGCAGCGCGCCGAGGATGACGTTGATGACCACGACGGACGCGGCGAACAGCCCGAACAGCAGGCTCGCGGTGATCGGGTCGCCGACCACCGACATCAGCCCGAAGCCCAGCCCGCAGAACCCGCTGGCCAGCGCCAGCACGGTCCGCCGGGGCAGCATCCTGGTCAGCCGGGGCGCCATCGCGGCGCCCAGCAGCCCGCCCGCGCCGCCGACGAGGGCGAACACGCCGAAGGCCGCCGCGGACAGGCCCAGGTCCTCCACGGCGTAGAGCACCAGCAGCGCCTGGGCCAGCTCCGAGGTGAGCGCGACCGACGCCGCGAACAGCACCAGCTGCACCATCAGCGCGTTGCCGCGCAGCCACCGCACGCCCTCGGCGAGCTGGGTGCGCAGCGCGGTGTCCTCTGTGGAAGTCCTCTTCGGCTTGTACTTGCCGTGGAGGAGCACCAGCAGAACCGCCGCGATGGCGAAACCGGCGGAATTGAGCAGGAACGGCAGCGCGGCGAACAACGCGAAAGTCAGGCTGCCCAGCGGGCCGCCGAGGAAGGTCTGGCCGACAATCTCCACGGATTGCAACTTGCCATTTGCAGATTCCAGTCCGGCGCGGTTGACGACGGCGGGCACCAGCGCCTGGGCGGCACTGTCCGCGACCGTCTCGACGGTTCCCAGGACGAGGGCGAACGCGTAGAGCAGCCAGATCGTGGTCGCGTCGGTGAGCACCAGCACGGCGAGCCCGCCGACGATCACCGCGCGCGCGGCGTTGGCCAGCAGCATGGCCCGGCGGCGGTCGACCCGGTCGATGAGCACGCCGGTGAGCAGGGAGAACAGCAGCCAGGGCAGGAAGGAGGTGGCGGACAGCCCGGCGATGAGCACGGGGTCCCTGGTGATGCTCACCGCCAGGAGCGGGAACGCCACCTTGCCGATGCCGTCCCCCAGGTTGGACAAGGCACTCGAACTGAGCAGCCAGGCCAGCCGTCGATCTTTTGTCACCACACCGCCCCCGTGGGCACGATGGGTAATCGTGCCGCCCCAGTACCCGCCATGCCGCGACGCTACTGTCTGCACATGGGGCGTCACCACCCCCGAACGGGCGGCAATTCTTCCCAACACCCGATCGTGAGTGTGAATCGGGTCCGCGTTTCGGGTGGCGCGTGGTTGATCATTGGCGCATTGTGGGAGGAGAAAGTGAGAGGGCAACCATTCGGGGAGGGTGCCATGCGCGGGAGGGTGATCGGAACGGGGGCGCTTCTGGTGGCGTTGGCCGGTTGTGGCGCACCGCCGCCGGTCGAACCCGCGAGCGGCACGCAGACCTCGATCGTCGTGCCGGTGGAGGAAACCTCGTCCGAGGCGGCGGCCACCACCACGACCACGGCGCCGCGCTCGTCGTCGGCGGCGACCGGAACCGACTGCAAGGCCGCCGAACTGGGGCTCTCCATCAAGGACGACAGCGCGGCGGCGGGCACCGTATACCGCGAGCTGGTCTTCACCAACACCGGTCAGCGCACGTGCACCATGCAGGGCTTCCCCGGTGTGTCCTATGTGGCGGGCAAGGACGGCCACCAGGTCGGCCCCGCGGCTTACCGCGACGGCGCCAAGGGCAGGGCGGTGTCGCTGGCGCCCGGCGCGGCGGCGGTCGCCCCGGTCGGGTTCGTGAACGTGCGCAACTACGAACCGGCGGTGTGCGAGCCCACCGAGGTGCGCGGGCTGCGGGTGTACCCGCCGCAGGAGACGGAGTCGATGTTCGTGGCCCAGCCGGGGGTCGGCTGCGCGGGCAACCCCCCTGGCAACCAGCTGATCGTGAAGACCGTCGAGGCGGGCTAGAACCGTTGCGCGCTAGGGCCTCAGCTCATCAAACCGTTGCGCCAGGCCCAAGCGGCCACCTCGACCCGGTTGCGGGCGCCGATCTTGGTCTGCACGGCGCCCAGGTGCGTTTTCACCGTGGACAGTGACAGGAACAGCTCCGCGCCTATCTCGGTGTTGGTCAGGCCGCGGGCGGCGGCTTTCACCACGTCGGTCTCCCGCCCGGTCAGGGAGCGGAGCGCCGGGTCGGTGGGGCCGGGACCGGCGAAGTGGCGCAGCAGCCGCACGGTGATCTGCGGGGAGACCAGCGCGTCGCCGCGCACGGCCGCCCGGACCGCCTCCATCAGCAGCGCCGGGCCCGCGTCCTTGAGCAGGAAGCCGCTGGCGCCGTTGGCCAGTGCCGTGTGGACGTACTCGTCGAGGTCGAAAGTGGTCACCACGACGACCCGGATCGGGTCGGCCACCTCGGGGCCCGCCAGGGCCCTGGTCACGGCCAGGCCGTCCATGCCGGGCATCCGGATGTCGAGCAGGCACACGTCCGGGCGCAGCTCGCGGGCCCTGGCCACGGCCGTGATCCCGTCGGGCACGTCGGCGACGACCTCCATGTCGTCCTGGGTCTCCAAGATCATCCGGAACCCGGCGCGCACCATTTCCTGGTCGTCGGCGATGAGCACGCGGATCACGGTCGGTCCTTTCGCAGGGGGAAGCGGGCGTCGACGGTCCAGCCCCCGGCCGGTCCCGGGCCCGCGGCGAACGTGCCGCCCAGCAGTTCGATGCGCTCGCGCATGCCCACCAGACCGTAGCCGCCGGAGTCCCCGCCCGGCCGCGGCCGGGCCGTGGCCGCGTCGTCGCTCACCCGGATGCGGAGGTCGCCGTCCTCGGGCCCGACGGTGACCAGGGCGGCGGTGGCGTCCCCGGCGTGCTTGGTGACGTTGGTCAGCGACTCCTGCACCACGCGCAGCACCGTGCGCCCGGCCTCGGGCGGCAGCGTGTCCGGCAGCGACAGTTCCAGGTGGACGGGCGGCCCGGAGTAGCTGTCGGCGACGGCGCGCAGGTCGGCGGCCAGGTCGCTGGTGGCCGCGTCGGCCGCGCCCGCCTCGCCCGCCGCCGCGGCGCGCATGCTGGCCACCAGCATCCGCATCGCGGCCAGCGCCTCCGTCCCGCTGCGCTCGATCTTGGCCATGGCCAGCGTGCTGGCCTCCGGGTCCCTGACCAGCTGCGCGGCCTGGGCCTGCACCACGATCCCGGTGACGTGGTGGGCGACGACGTCGTGCAGCTCGCGCGCCAGCGCCATCCGCTCGGCCTGCTGGGCCCCGCGCACCGCGACCCGCACCGCCTGGCCGCGGGCGCGGTCGCGGGAGCCGAAGTACTGGCCGGTGGCCAGCGACACCAGCAGCAGGAACGCCGCGAGGAGCAACAGCTCGCTGGACGGCTCCGTGCGGGTGAGCGCCGCGAGCGCGATGGCGCCCAGCAGGTCGGCGCCGACGAGCACGGCCACCGTCACCGTCGCCTGCCTGCGGTCGGCGTGGCGCACGACGTAGGCGATCAGGGCCATGTGCGCCGCCACCATGCTCAGCGGCGGCCGGACCTCGAACAGCCTGCTGTCGAAGACCAGCGCCGCCACCACGGCGGCGAGCGCGGCGAGCCCCCCGGCGATCGCGGCCGCGGTGAGCGCCCACCGCACCGGGTTGCCCGGGCCGAGAACCGCGCACACGGCGGTGGCGAGCGCGGCCAGCAGCGGCACCGCGGCATACAGGCCGAACCGGTCGACGTTCACCGTGGCCGTGGTGTCGACCAGCAGGATCACGGCCAGCGCCGCGGTCAGCGGCCACTGCGCGCGTAGGAACGTCCGCAGGGTGGAGTCGCCCTGGGCCAGCCGCAGCGCCACCCCGGCGCCGACGGCCACCAGCACCCCCGCCGGCGCGAACTGCAGGGCCCGGTCCGGGGAGAAGTACCAGGGGCCCACCCTGATCAGGACCGCCCCCAGCGCCGCGGCGAGCAGCCCCGCGGTGCCCAGCGCGGCGACCCAGCGCGGCGTCCGCCAGATGACGATGGCGATCAGCATCATCCCGGCGAGCGCCTCGGTGGCCGACAGCGACGCCAGCCACTCCAGGCCGAGCCGGGACCCCTGGTTGACCCTGATCACCAGCGACACGGCCAGGACGGACGCCGCGCCTGCCAGTCCCCCGAGAACCGGCAGGCGCAGGGCGATGAACACCGAGGCCACGACCGGCACGCTCAGCAGCAGGGTGGCCGACCACCAGCCGATGCCCGTCGACGCGACGTCGAACAGGTACGCGAACGCCAGCAGCCCGGCCATCCAGCGCCGCACGGTCGCCTCGGTGTCCATGTCGGCAAACGGTAGGGCCGCCGCACCGGTGGCGCCTCGTCCAACCGGCGGCCCGGCATCGGCCGATCGGCCAGTCTCTGGCCGATCGAACCCGGCCGGTCGGCCACCCACTCCCGCCTGCTCGGCCGATCCGCGGCCCCGGCCCGGCGAGAGAGGCTATGAGCAGTGAAAACGACAACTCGGAGGTGTCCACGATGGTGACCGCGGTGCTCGTCTGGATCGGTGTGGTGCTGGCCATGGTCTTGCTGCTGACGATGGCCCTCGGCCCGGTGATCGTCCAGATCGACAGCAAGCTCTACGAGCGCAGGAGGCAACAGCCCGCGGAGGCGCGCGGTGGGCGGTAGCTGCCAGACTGGTGATCATGCGCGCGCCTGTGCTCGGACTCCTCACCGCCGTTCTGCTCGCCGGGTGCTCCCCGGCCGGGGACCCGCCCGCCGGGGACACCCCGCCAGGCGGCACACCGCCGCCGGTCACCGTTCCCGAGGTCCCCACCCTGGTGCCGCCGAGCGAGTCGGTGCGCGCCCTGGCGGTGCCGAACGTGGTGGGGATGGGCCATCAGGAGGCCCAGGACGCCATGCAGTCGGCGGGCTTCTTCTACCTCACCGAGGAGGACGCCACCGGGCAGGGGAGGATGCTGGTGTCCGACCGCAACTGGGTCGTGGTGGAGCAGGTCCCCGCCGCGGGCACGGTGGTGCCCCAGTCGGACAAGGTCCTGCTGCGCTCCAAGAAGAAGACGGACGCGTGACCCTGGACGACCTGGCCGCCCGCCAGCGGGCCTTCGCCGTTGCCCGCGAGTGGGAGCGCTGGCACGTCCCGAAGAACCTGGTGATGGCCCTGTCCGGCGAGGTCGGCGAGCTCACCGAGATCTTCCAGTGGCTCACCCCGGAGCAGGCCGCGACCGCCTACGCCGACCCCGACCTGCGCGCCCGCATCGATGACGAGCTGGCCGACGTCCTGCTCTACCTGGTCCGCCTGGCCGACGTCCTGGGCGCCGACCTCGTCAAGGCCGCGCACGCCAAGATTGACCGCAACGAGCACCGCTTCCCGCGCCCGGCGCCCCTGACCGACTGACCCCCACCGAGCGACTGACCTCCACCGAGCGACTGGGCACGGGCGACCGACTTGCGCCGCGACCGATTTGCGCCGCGACTGACTGAGCACTGCGACTGACTGGCGCCGGTGAGGGTTGTCAGGGGTGGGTGGCGGTCTTGCGCAGGCGGTTGAGGGCGCGGTGCTGGGCGACGCGGATGGCCTCCGCGGTGGTGTCCAGGACCGTGGCAGTCTCCTGGGCGGAGAGGCCCATCACGATCCGCATGTGCAGGATGTCGCGCTGGCGCGGGGTCAGGATCGCCAGCATCGTGGCGGTCTGGTCGGCCAGCTCACGGCGGAGGGTCAGCTGCTCGGGACCGTCCTCGACACTGATCACCTCCGGGGTGTCGGCGATCGGGTCGGACTTGTCGCGGGCGTTGGCGCGGTGCGCGTCGGCGATCTTGTGGGCGGCGATGCCGTAGACGAAGGACAGGAACGGGCGCCCGATGTGCTGGTAGGTCGGCAGCGCCCGGTACACCGCGACGCACACTTCCTGCGCCACGTCGTCGGCGGTGCTGAACGAGCGCGGCAGGCGGCCGAGCTTGGCACGGCAGTAGCGGACCACCAGCGGGCGCAGGAACAGCAGCAGCGCCTCCACCGCCCGGTCGTCGCCCCCGCTCGCGGCGACCACGTACTCGTCGAGGTTCTCGCGCGCGGGCTGCGCCCGGGGGACTCGGCGGGTGTCGAGCCTGACGCGGTCGGGGTCCAGCGCCACCGTGCACGACATGTGATCCTCCTACGCCGGAAGGGTGACTTCACTCCTTAGAGAGCGCGGGAGGCGGCACGAAATACCGGATGGCAGCGATTTCCGCCGGACGAGATGACACTTTCTCGGTCCCGAAGCAGCAGGCCACCAGTCGGTCACTCAGGGACATCCAGGCGGTAGAGGTCGTGTTGGACCATTAGGTCGATCACCTTGCGCGCGTACGCCGGGTCGGTGGCGTAGCGCTTGCCGACCTCGGTGATGAACTTGTCGGGGTCGTCGACGAAGGGCAGCGCGTGCGTGTAGTACTTGCTCGTGGTGAGCAGCCTGCCGTAATCGCGGAACGAGTCGGTCATCGACTTGTACACCCGGAACGCGGCGACCGCGGGCTGGCACTCGGGCGTGCACTCGGTGGTCGGGTACTCGTGGCAGCCGACCGCGATCGGCCCGGGGCCCGCCGAGGTGCACTTGAACCCGAAGAAGTTGCGCCGCTCGACGGCCAGCTTGCTGCGACCCCACCCCGACTCCAGGATCGACTGCGCCGCGGCGACCGACGCCGGGATGCCGTACTCGGCGGCCACGGCCCGCGCGGGCGGCTCGGCCGCGGCCAGGTAGTCCGGGTCGGCCATGGCCAGCGCCGAGGCCCGCACCGCCTCCTGGTCCACCACGGCGGCAGCCGGGTCCGGCCCGGCCGCGGCGGTCGTGGCGCTCAACAGCACGAATAGAACACTGGCGACCCCGGTCGCGGTCCACCGTCGCATAGCGTGACCTCCGCTCGTCCTTTCGAGCGTGTGCGCGCTGTCGGCGATCCGCAACCGGGGTCACACGGTCGGGTTACCTGCCCGGCGCGATCACGTCGACCCAGACCAGCTTGTGGTCGGTGGCGCCGTTGAGGTGGTCGAACCGCGAGCCCGGCAGCGGCCAGAACACGCCGGAACGCAGGGGGAACAGCCCGCGCGAGGGCAGCACGTAGTCCGCGCGCAGGTTGCCGGGAGCGACGTCGTTGAAGTCGCCGGTGTCATGGCGCGGGTCACCCTGATGGGTCAGGTTCGCCCCACCCTGGCGGGCCGCGGCCTCGGGCCCGCCCGCTGACGCCGGGCGCACGTCGTGCACCCGGGGCGCGTTCAGCAGCTGCTGGATGGCGCCGGGCACGCTGTCGCCGTCGACCTCGTCGGAGTTCTGGTCCCCGGCCACGACGAACCGCGCGCCCGGCCGCAGCCCGCCGCGCCTGCCGCTGTCGTCGTAGATGTAGCGGCTCCTGCCCGGGTTCAGGTAGTCGGCCCAGAACCGGATCTCGTCGTGGTTGCGGGTGCCGTTGCGGTCCTCGGGGCCGTCGAACACCGGCGGGGTCGGGTGCGAGACCAGGAAGCGCACCTCGCCGCGGCCGACCTTGACCGGCAGGTCCCAGTGCGACTTCGAGGAGAGCCGGAAGTCCGCCAGGATCTCCGGGGAGTACCAGTCGCCGGGGGCGGCGGTGGCCGGGTCGTCGGGCAGCAGCGCGCCGGGCATGTCCTTCCAGCGGAACTCCTGGAACGTCCGCGCCGGGCCGATGGGGTGCTTGGACAGCACCAGCATGCCGTACTGGCCGGGGAAGAAGCCGAACCCGAAGGCGTCGTCCGCGGTGCCGGTGCGCCCGTCGCGGTTGAGGTCGAACCCGCTGGGCACCCCGGTGTTCGACGGGGCGATGAACGAGTACGGGTAGCGGATCGGGTCCGCGCCGTTCTGCCCGCGCTCCAGGTAGTTGGCGCGGAACAGGTCCACGGCCGCGGGCGCGTGATCGAACTCGTTGATCAGCAGCACGTCCGGCCGGTTGCGCTGGATGACCTCGGCGACCGCGCGGGCCTGCGCGTTGTCCGGGGTGGACAGGTCGGCGACGAGCTGTCCCGCCGCCGACCGGTTCAGCGAGGCGTTGTAGGTCGCGAACCGCACGACCTCACCCGCCGGGTGGGCATGGGCGGCGGGAGCGGCCACCGCGCCCGCGACCAGCGCGAGCACCGGGACGACTGACAGGGTCCGCATCTTCACGGGCAACCTCCAAGGTGGGCGTGTCACCCTGGCATTCTTCGGCGACATCCGGGTGAGCGGAACATGAAGGGTTGCCCGGAAAACTGCCGCCCCCGAGATCGTCGCCCCGAGACTGCCGCCCCCGGGATCGCCGCCCCGAGACTGCCGCCCCCGGGATCGCCGCCCCGAGATTGCCGCCCAGAAAGTTGTGTCCCAGAGAACTGCTGTCCGCAGAGCTGTCCTTAAGGATTGACGCCCGTGCGGGCCACGCAGAGGTCCCACAGGGCGGCGCGCTGCTCGGGCTTCTCCCGCGTCCACGGCGTGAGGTGCGTCGGCCGGTCGCGGCGGTCGTGCCAGAACCGGCCGGTCATCCGCGCGGGCTCCGGCGAGCCCGCCAGCCACACCACCGTGTCCGCGCCCTGGTCGGGGGTGCGCAGCAGCGGGCCCATGATCCGGTTGAAGCCGGGCAGCGACGCCGTCACGCCCGGGGTGTCGGCCCAGCCGGGGTGCATGCTGTGCACGACCACGCCGTCGCTGTCGAGCCGGGCGGCCCACTGCTCGGCGAGCACGACCTGCATCCGCTTGGTCCTGGCGTACGCGCGGGCCCCGGAGTAGTCGCCCTGGGCGTACTGCGGGTCGTCGACGCGCAGCGGGGCGGTGTACATGCCGCCGGAGGTCACGAAGATGACGCGGCCGCGGGCCTGGGCGAGGGCCGGGCGCAGCAGCGCGGTGAGCAGGAACGGGCCGAGGACGTGGGTGGCCACGGTGACCTCGTTGCCGTCGGCGGTCTCCTCCCGCCGCGGCGGCAGGGTGCCCGCGTTGTGGATCAGCACGTCCAGGCTGCCGTGGGCGCTCAGGAACTCCTCGGCGAAGGCGCGCACCGAGGTCAGGTCGGCGATGTCGCAGACCTCGACCTCCAGGTGCGCGTCGGGCTCCCCGGCCAGGATCTCCGCGCGCGCGTCGGCGCCCTTCTCCCGGTCGCGCACCACCATGTGCACGGTCGCGCCCAGCCTGGCCAGCCCGGCCACCGTCGCCTTGCCCAGCCCGGAGTTCGCCCCGGTGACCAGCACCGTGTGCCCCTCCAGCGCGCCGGGCGCCGGGTCGGCGGGCCAGAACCGGCTGCGCACCGAATACCCGATCTTGCTGTAGCCGGGCACCACGGCCCGGTCGAGCGCGGTGTCGAGGACCCTTGTGCCCAGGCTCATTCCCCGGACGGTATCGGCACGACGGCCGCTCCGCCGGATGATCGCGACCCTTGACAAAGCGACCGGCGCCACGCCAACCTGTTGAGTGTTACCGCTAGTAACAGGAGGTGGCTCGCGATGGCGCGAACCCCGCAGCCCAAGGACGCCGACCTGGTCGCGTCCCGCCTGCTCGACGCGTCGGCCCGCGGCAGCTACGACCCGCACGTCGACATCGACTGGGACGCGCCGCTGGAGCCAGGCAAGGCGTTCATGCCGCTGGAGCGGGTCTCCCTCTACGGCACCGACCTGTGGCGCGGGCTCTCGCGGGAGCAGCGCGTCGAGCTGTCCAAGCACGAGATCGCCAGCATCGCCAGCGTCGGCCTGTGGTTCGAGATCGTCCTCATGCAGCTGCTGGTCCGCCACGTCTACGACCTCGACCCGCGCTCGGCCCACGCCCAGTACGCCCTGACCGAGATCGGCGACGAGACCCGCCACTCGATCATGTTCGCCAAGGCCATCACCCGCTTCGGCGCGCCCGCCTACGGCCCGGTCCGCCTGATCCGCCAGGCGGGCAAGGTCTACGGCGCGCTCGCGGGCGGCCCGTCGATGTTCGGCGCGGTCCTCGTCGCCGAGGAGGCCACCGACCGCCTGCAGCGCGCCACCATGGACGACCCCGACATGCAGCCGCTGATCCGCATGGTCAACCGCATCCACGTCGTCGAGGAGGCCCGCCACGTCCGCTTCGCCCGCGAGATCGTCCTCCGCGACACCCCCAAGCTCACCCGCGCCCAGCGCGAAGCCCACCGCTGGCTCCTGGCCGTCACCGCCGTCGGCGTCATCGACGCCATGGTCAACCCCCGCGCCTACCGCTCCGTCGGCATCGACCCCCGCCAGGGCCGAGCCGCCGCCCTCGCCAACCCCCACCACCGCGAAACCCGCCGCTGGATGACCGAGAAGGTCATGTCCTTCCTCACCGACACCGGCCTCGTCGGCGGCCCCTCAACCCACCTCCTGCGCGCCGCCCACCTGCTGTGACTGTCGAAGTGTCCAAACGGGACGTTCAGCCCCAGCCCAGTTCGTGGAGGCGGGCGTCGTCGACGCCGAAGTGGTGGGCGATCTCGTGGATGACGGTGATCGCCACCTCCTCCACCACGTCCTCCTCCGAGTCGCAGATGTCGAGGATCGCCTCGCGGTAGATGAAGATGCGGTCCGGGAGGTCGCCGCCGTACATCGACGTGCGTTCCGTCAGGGCGACCCCGTGGTAGAGGCCGAGCAGGGACGGCTCCTCCTGGTCGCGGTCCTCGACCAGCACCACCACGTTGTTCATCGCCGTGGCGAACTCCGCGGGGAGGAGGTCCAGCGCGTCGGCGACCAGTTCCTCGAAGCGGGTCCTGGTCATCTCCACCGGCACGGCTCAGCCGCCGGGGGTGGCGGTGGTCGGCGGTGGGGCGGTCGTGGTCGTCGGGTTGGTGCCGCGGACGCTGCCGGTGACCGGGGCGAGGCCGGTGCCGTCGCCGAGCTTGGCGGCGACCTTGCAGTCGACCTTGCGCGACCCGGCCGCCCAGCTCTCCTCGCTCAGCGCGTCCGGGTAGGGGATCAGGCGCTTCTTATCCAGGTCGAGGCCGTTGGTGTACTCCTTGGTCACCGCGACGCACAGGGCGATGGCCTTCTCGATCTGGGCGTCCTCGGCCGGGTACTTGTCCGGGAACGACGCGCCCAGGTCGACGTTGCCGACGATCTCCACGGCGTGCGGCTCGCTGCACGGGACCGGGTCGCCGATGGCTTGGCCGTCCAGCGCGAGGCAGGTGCCCGGCTCGTGGATGCCGGACTGGTCCTGGCCCGCCGCCGAGCCCTTGGCGGGCAGCAGCGCCCCGGAGCGGCTGGCGGTCTGGACGCCGCAGCGGAGCTTGCGGTCGCCCTCCTCCCACTGCGCGGCCGAGGGCTTGAGCGCGTTGACCTTGTAGCGGCCGTTCGGGTCCAGGGTGCCGCCGAGGTAGTCGGTCACCCCGGGTGCGCACTTCTCCACGGCGAGTTCCTGCCAGCGGGCCAGCTCCGGCGGCGGCGCGGCCTCGGGGTACTCCGCGGCGATGTCGACGTTGCTGGTGACCTCGAACAGGTGCGGCTCGGCGCAGTCGACCCTGCGCATGTCCGCGCCGTCGGGGGCCGACCAGAACAGGCAGGTGCCCGCGGGGGAGTCGAAGGCCAGCGCGCGCTCGTCCTCCGGCGTGGGCACGTCGGTGCCGCCGACGGCCACCGGCCAGGAGAACGCCATGCTCGTGCCCAGCACCATGACCGCCCCCACGCAGGCGGCGACCATCCACAGCCGGGTGCGCATCGTGCCCCTGTCGGCTGAGCGAAACCAATCACCGGGTCCAGACATCTACACCATGATGCCGTGTCCGCGGGAGTGCGGACGCCCTCGGGAGTGATTCAGGTTTCGATCAGGTCATTCCCCCGACGTCAAGGCTGGTGTTTGGGCTAATGTGCGCGCCGGGAGTGGTTCATGACTGACAAAGACAACCCAGAGCCCTACGAGCCGCCGGAGCACCGGCCGGGGTCGATCAATTACCAGGACCCCCACACCACGGTGCCCCGCGAGCCGAGCCTGGCCGAGCGCCGGGCCAGGCAGGAGGCGCAGCGGCGCGCCCGCGACGCGGAGTACGCCGCCGCGGCCGAGGCCGAGGAGAAGCGCAAGAAGCGCAAGCGCATCCTGATCGGCACCGGTGTGACGGTCGGCGTCGTCGGACTGGTGGCCGTGATCTACGCGTCCTCGCAGCCCGACGAGGTCACCGCCCAGTGCGTCAACCCCGAAGGCGTGATCGTCGAGGAGGACTACTGCGACGAGAACTACGCGCGCAGTAACGGCGGCTACGTGAGCGGCGGGTTCATCTTCATCGGCGGCACCTCCTACCGCTACAACTACGGCGGCGCGGGCGCGGTCGGGCAGCGGGTCAGCGGGGGCAGCTTCGTCGCCCCCTCCGGCGCCACCGTGAAGTCCCCCTCGGGCAAGACCGTGCAGCGCGGGGGGCTCGGCGTCGGCGGCAGCGGCGGCAAGAGCGGGGGCAGCTGACGTGCGCCGTGAGCGCTCACGGCCCCGCGCCGACTGGCGTGCCAAGATCGAGTCGCAGGGGCTGGTCTTCGGCCAGCCCGCCCGCTACGGCGACGGCGGCGCGCGCCCGTACTGGGACGAGTCCGTCCACTACGTGTTCGACATGGACGAGATCCTGTCCATCGAGGCCGACGTGGAGCTGCTGCACTCGATGTGCCTCGAGGCCGTCGACACCGTCGTGCTGATGGAGCGCTACCGCGACTTCGGCATCCCGGAGTGGGCCTGGCCGCACATCGCCGAGTCGTGGAAGCGCCACGACCCGCACCTCTACGGCCGCTTCGACCTGCGCTACGACTCCACCGGCCCGGCCAAGCTGCTGGAGTACAACGCCGACACCCCGACCTCCCTGCTGGAGGCCGCCGTCGTGCAGTGGTTCTGGAAGACCGAGGTCTTCCCGGACGACGACCAGTGGAACTCCCTGCACGAGAAGCTGGTGGAGCGCTGGACCGAGGTCGGCGGCCTGCTGCCCTCCCGGGAGATCCACTTCACCTGGTCCGGCGCCGACTCCAGTGGCGAGGACCACATCACCACCGCCTACCTGCAGGAGACCGCGGCCGAGGCGGGCATGGACACCGTGGGCCTGGCCATCGAGGAGATCGGCTGGGACGCCGAGCTGGCGCGCTTCGTCGACCTCGCCGAGGTGCCCATGGCCACGGTGATGAAGCTCTACCCGTGGGAGTGGATGGTCGGCGAGGAGTTCGGCAGGCGCGTCGTCGAGTCGCTGCCCGCGACGCTGTGGGTGGAGCCGCTGTGGAAGATGCTGCTGTCGAACAAGGCGATCCTGGCCGTGCTGTGGGAGATGTACCCCGGCCACCCCAACCTGCTGCCCGCCTTCATCGACCAGCCCGGCATCCTCACCGAGTACGTCCGCAAGCCCAAGCTCGGCCGCGAGGGCGCCAACGTGCAGATCGTCGCGCCGGGCTATGAGACCAGCACCGGCGGTGTCTACGGCGCGGAGGGCTTCGTCTACCAGGCCTTCGACCCGCTGCCGGAGTTCGACGGCTACCGCCCCGCCCTCGGCGCGTGGATCGTCGGCGACCACGCCGCGGGTCTGGGCATCCGCGAGACCGCCGGGCTGGTGACCGACGACGGCGCCGCCTTCGTTCCGCACCGCATCCCAACCGTATGAGCACGTCCATGGAGGACCAGTGACCAGCACTCTCGCCACGGCGGCCAGCTTGGCGCTGCCGGAGAACTTCGGCAGCGACATGGCCCGCGGCATCGGCGCGATCGCGCTCTACGCGATCGTCGGCCTGGTCCTCATGCTGATCGGGTTCTACGCCATCGACTGGACCACCCCGGGCAAGCTCTCCGACCTGGTCCGCTCCGGGCGGCCCAACGCGGTGATCGTGACCGCCTCGGGCATGCTCAGCATGGCGCTGATCATCGTCGTGGCGATCTACTTCTCCGCCAGCGACCTGACCGCGGGCCTGATCACCTCGGTGGTCTTCGGCCTGATCGGCATCATCGCCCAGGTGCTCGCGGTGCGGACGCTGGAGTGGGTGACCAAGCTCGACGTCGGCAGCACCATCGAGGACGAGCGCTTCGCCCCGGCCAGCGTCGTGGTCGCCGCGGTGCACCTCGCCCTGGGTCTCATCGTCGCGGTCGCCATCTCCTAGGACGGCCCCGGGGGGTTGCGACTACCCTCACCCCCTGTGATTGACCTCAAGGTTCTGCGCGACGACCCGGAGACCGCGCGCGCCTCCCAGCGCGCCCGCGGCGACGACCCCGCCGCGGTCGACGCCCTGCTCGCCGCCGACGAGAAGCGCCGCTCCGCGATCTCCCGCGCCGACACCCTGCGCGCCGAGCAGCGCCAGTTCGGCAAGCAGGTCGGCAGGGCCCGCGGCGAGGAGCGCGACGCGCTGATCGCCAAGGGCAAGGAGCTGGCCGCCGAGGTCAAGGCCGCCGAGGCCGAGCAGTCCGCGGCCGAGGCGGCCTTCGAGCTGTGCCACCGCGCCCTGTCCAACCTGGTGCACCCGGCCGCCCCGGTCGGCGGCGAGGACGACTACGCCGTCCTGGAGCACGTCGGCACGCCGAGGGAGTTCGACTTCACCCCGCTCGACCACCTCGACCTCGGGGTGCGGCTGGGCGCGCTGGACATGGAGCGCGGGGCGAAGGTGTCCGGCTCGCGGTTCTACTTCCTCACCGGGGTGGGCGCGCAGCTGCAGCTGGCCCTGCTGAACATGGCCGCCGCGCAGGCCACCGCCGCCGGGTTCACCCTGATGGTGCCGCCGGTGCTGGTGCGCCCGGAGATCATGGCGGGCACCGGTTTCCTGGGCGCGCACGCCGGTGAGATCTACCGGCTCGCCGAGGACGACCTGTACCTGGTCGGCACCTCGGAGGTGGCCCTGGCCGGGTACCACGCCGAGGAGATCATCGACCTGGGCGCGCCCAAGCGCTACGCGGGCTGGTCGACCTGCTTCCGCCGCGAGGCGGGGTCCTACGGCAAGGACACCCGCGGGATCATCCGCGTGCACCAGTTCGACAAGATCGAGATGTTCTCCTACTGCAGGCCCGAGGACGCCGAGGCCGAGCACGAGCGGCTGTTGGCCTGGGAGAAGGAGATGCTCGCCAAGATCGAGGTCCCGTACCGCGTCATCGACACGGCCACCGGCGACCTCGGCGCCAGCGCGGCGCGCAAGTTCGACTGCGAGGGCTGGATTCCGACCCAGCAGGCGTACCGCGAGCTGACCTCGACGTCGAACTGCACCACCTTCCAGGCCCGCCGCCTGTCGGTGCGCTACCGCGACGAGCAGAACAAGCCCCAGACCGCCGCGACCCTGAACGGCACCCTGGCGACCACCCGCTGGATCGTGGCCATCCTGGAGAACCACCAGCAGGCCGACGGCTCCGTGGTCGTCCCCGAGGCCATGCGGCCCTTCCTCGGCAAGGACGTCCTGGAGCCCGTCTAGACCAGGTCGGCGACGTGCCGCCCGATCTCCAGGGCGCACGTCGCCGCCGGGGACGGCGCGTTGAGCACGTGCACCTGCCCCGGCGCGGTCTCGATCAGGAAGTCCTGCGGCAGCGTCCCGTCGGGCAGCATCGCCTGCGCCCGGACCCCGGAGCCCGCCCGCACGATGTCCTTCTCGGACACCGCGGGCACCAGCTTCGCCAGGCTGGCCGCGAACCGCTTGGCGCTCAGCGAGCGCAGCACCTCGTCGAGGCCCACCGGGTAGGCGTAGCGGCGGGCCAGCCGCCACGTGCCGGGGAACCGCAGCGTCTCGGCCAGGTCCCGCGCGGAGAAGTCACGCCAGCGGTAGCCCTCCCGCCGCAGCGCCAGCACGGCGTTCGGCCCGGCGTGCACGCTCCCGTCGAGCATCCGCGTCAGGTGCACCCCGAGGAACGGCAGGCTCGCGTCGGGGACCGGGTAGATCAGCCCGCGGACCAGCCCGGCCGCCTCCGGCCGCAGTTCGTAGTACTCCCCGCGGAACGGCACGATCCGCACTCGCGTCCGGACCCCGGCCATCCGCGCGATCCGGTCGCTGTGCAGGCCCGCGCAGTTCACCAGCGCGTCCGCCCGCAGCACCTCGCCCCCGGTGGCAACCTCCACTGTGGCGCCCCGCGCCCGAATCCCCAACACCTCGGTGTTCAGCCGCAGTTCGGCCCCTTTGGACTCCAGCAGCCCCACCAGCGCCGCGCACACCCGGGGGAAGTCGATGATCCCGGTGCTCTCGACCCGAAGTGCCGCCACGCACGCGACTTCCGGCTCCCACTCCCGGGCCTCGGCCGCCGAGACCAGCCGGGCGGGCACCCCGTTCGCCCGGGCGCGCTCCGCCAGGGCGTTGAGGGCGGGCACCTCGGACTCGGCGGTGGCCACCACCAGCTTCCCGCAGACGCTGACGGGAACCCCGTGCTCCCTGGCGAAGTCCACAATGGACTTGTTCCCGGCGACCGACATCCGCGCCTTGAACGACCCCGGCGCGTAGTACAGGCCCGCGTGCACCACGTTGGAGTTGTGCCCGGTCTGGTGCGCGGCCCAGCCGGGCTCCTTCTCCAGCACCGTGACCCGGAACCCGCGCTCCACCAGCTCATGAGCCGTGGCCAACCCCAGAATCCCGCCACCGACGACCACCACAGTCCGCACGCCCACAGCCTAGGCCGCCGGCGTCGCGGCAGGCGCCGCCCCACGACGGCGGAACCACCCGAGCCCTACGCCGATTGACGGCACCACAGCCGCCACGAGTGGTATAGCGTGCGAGTTCCCGCCGGTCGGGACCTCGCACGCTTGCTCCCGGGAGACCCTGCCCATGGCCAGAACCGGACTCATCGCCCTGCTCCTGCTCCTGCTCGTCACGGCCACGGCCCTGCCGCAGGCGGCGCTGGCGGACACGGCACCCCCGGACTTCCAGCCGGGCTGGTTCGTCCCGGTCGACTCGCTCCGGGTGCTCGACACCCGCGGCGCCAGGCCGATCGGCCCCGGCGCGACCCTGCGGGCCGACCTCTCGCAGCGGGTGCCCGCGGGGACGAGCGCGGTGGTCCTCAACATCACCGGCTCCGACCCGACGGCGGACACCCACCTCACCGCGTCCCCGGTCGGCGCCCAGCGGGTCGGCCCGACGCTGACCCTGCGGGCCAGGGAGAACCGCCTGATCCAGGTGACCGTCGGCGTCAACCAGATCCGCGGCGTGGACCTGTACAACGCCGCCGGGTCCACCCACGTGATCGCCGACCTGGTGGGCTACTACCAGAGCGGC
Source organism: Actinokineospora lacus (assembly GCF_053813445.1). Classification (NCBI taxonomy): domain Bacteria; kingdom Bacillati; phylum Actinomycetota; class Actinomycetes; order Pseudonocardiales; family Pseudonocardiaceae; genus Actinokineospora; species Actinokineospora lacus. The sequence goes on along the minus strand of NZ_JBQERA010000001.1, from coordinate 162,570 downwards.
GCGGGCGCGGGCTTCCACAGCGTGACCCAGCACCGCGTGCTGGACACCCGGTCCGGCACGTCGCTGGGCCCGGCCTCCTCCCGCACCGTCAGCCTCGGCGGCGCGCTGCCCGCCGACGCCGTCGCGGTGACCTTCAACCTGATCGCCACCGAGCCGAGTTCGGCCACCCACCTCGTCGCGTGGCCGACCGGGCGCCCGCGGCCGACGGCGTCCAGCATCAACGTCGTCGCCGGGGAGACGCGGGCCAACCTGGTCACCGTCGCCGTGGGCGCGGGCCGCTCGGTCGACATCTACAACCACCTGGGCCGCACGCACGTCGTCATGGAGCTGGCGGGCTACTACACCCAGGGCTCGGGCTCGGCGTTCCGCGCGCGCGTGCCGGTCCGCGAGTACGACAGCAGGCGGCCCTACCCCAACGGGATGCCCGGCCTGCCGATCCCCGCGAGGTCCAGGGTGGCCTTCTCCGTCTCCGACGCCGTGCCCCCCACCACGACCGGCGTCCTGCTGAACGTGACCGGGATCGACCCGAACGCCACCACCTGGCTCACCGTGTGGGGCAACGCCGACACCCCGCGCCCCGACGTGTCCACCGTGCACGTCCCGCTCGGCCGGACGGTCGCCAACGCGGCCGTCGTCGGCATGTCCCCCCGCGACCTGACGCTGGTCTACAACCAGGCGGGCCGGGTGCACGCCACCGTCGACCTCATGGGGGCGTTCGTCGATGTGGGGGCGTCCCCGACGGAGGTCCTGGCCAGGGCATGATGGGCGCATGCGCGCTCTCGTGACCGGCGGTGCCGGGTTCATCGGGTCCACCCTGGTCGAACGTCTGCTGCGGGACGGCCACGAGGTCGCCGTGGTGGACACCTTCACCCGCGGCCGCCGCGAGAACCTGGCCGCCGTCGCGGGCGGCGTCGCCGTCCACGAGGTCGACGTGACCAGCCCCGACCTGCACCGGGTGCTCAAGGACGCCGCGCCGGAGGTGGTCTTCCACCTCGCCGCCCAGATCGACGTCCGGATCAGCGTCGCCGACCCGATCCTCGACACCACCCAGAACGTCCTGGGCACGGTCAACCTGGCCGAGGCGGCGCGGGCCGCGGGCGTGCGCAAGGTCGTCTTCGCCTCCTCGGGCGGGTCCATCTACGGCACCCCCACCTCGCTGCCGGTCACCGAGGACACCCCGGTCAACCCCAAGTCCCCGTACGCGGCGGGCAAGATCAGCGGTGAGCTGTACCTCAACACCTACCAGCAGCTCTACGGCCTGGACTGCACGCACCTCGCCCTGGCCAACGTCTACGGCCCCCGGCAGGACCCGCACGGCGAGGCGGGCGTGGTCGCGATCTTCGCCAACGCCCTGCTCGAAGGCCGCCCCACCCGGCTCTACGGCGACGGCGGCAACACCCGCGACTACGTCTTCGTCACCGACGTCGTGGCCGCGTTCGTCGCCGCGTCGGGGGAGCGGGGCAGCGCCACCCGCTACAACATCGGCACCGGCGTGCAGGTCTCCGACCGGGAGCTGCACTCCCTGGTGGCCGCGGCGGTGGGCGTCGAGGACAACCCCGAGCGGGCCCCGGCCCGGCTCGGCGACCTGCGCGCCTCCGCGCTGGACGCCACGCTCGCCCGCCGAGACCTGGGCTGGAAGCCGGAGGTCGACATCGCCGAGGGCGTGCGCCGCACGGTGGACCACTTCAGGCGCTAGGGCGGTCCTCGGGTCGCTCGACGCCCTGGATGGCCATGGCGCGCACCAGCTTGGCGTAGCGGTGCTCCAGCTCCTTGAACCGCAGGTAGGTGTTGATCGTGGCGAACCCGAAGGCGACCACGGTGCCGTAGAGCAGCAGGTCGGTGCCGCGGCCGACGCCGACGAGGTTGGCCAGCGCGCTCGTGGCCGATGGCACCAGCACCGCGATCACGCCGAAGACCATGAACAGCGCGAAGCCGATCTTGACCCCGGCGGCCGTGCGGCTCTTGCCGTGGTGGCGCAGGAAGCTGATCAGCAGGGCGACCACGGCCAGGATCAGCAGAATCTGGATGATCACGTCAGCGCCTCGAACCGGTGCGGAGGGCGGAGTCGAACAGGATGTTGACGCCGTTGATCAGCGACTGCCCCTTCGACATGGAGTACTCGGTGTAGAGGATCGTCACCGGCTCCTCGGTCACCCGCCAGCCGTGCCGGTCGATCATCTCCACGATCTCCGAGGCGTGGCCCATGCCGTTGAGCCGGATGTTCACGCGCTGCGCCACGGTCTGGTTGAACGCGCGCAGCCCGTTGTGCGCGTCGGTCAGGCCCAGGCGGCGGGTGCGCGGGCTCAGCAGGACGACGGTGCGCAGCACCAGCCGCTTGATCCACGGGATGTGGCTGGTGTCGGTGCCCTTGAACCGGGTCCCGACGACGATGTCGACGTCCTCGGCGCGCAGCCGCCGCAGCATCCGCACCACGTCCTCGACCTGGTGCTGGCCGTCGGCGTCGAAGGTGACGAACAGCGCGGCGCCCGGCTGGGCCCTGGCGTACTCCACGCCGGTCTGGATGGCCGCGCCCTGGCCCAGGTTCACCGGGTGGCGCACCAGGTGCGCGCCGGTGGTCCTGATGCGCGCGGCCGAGTCGTCGGCGCTGCCGTCGTCGACGCAGACGACGTTGGGAAACGTCTGCCGCGCGTGCCGGACGACGTCGGCGATGACCTGGCCCTCGTTGTAGACGGGGACGACCAGCCACACGTCGGACCAGTCGGTCACGATTCCTCCGAATGGTGGTGGCCGCCGTGCCGGGCGGCCGGACGTTCACCGCTGAGGGTAGCCGTGCGCGCGAGCCCCGCGCGCGCAGCCTGTCCCCAGGCTCACGCTGCGCCCGAGTCCCGAGCGGGTAACCTGTGTTGGCCGCACGTGATCGGCGCCGTGGGGTGCTCGCACCGCGCGGGCGCCGCGGGCGGGAGCCGCGACACCGACATCTCGACATCGAGCGATCGCCTGCCCAGCGGGGCCCATCGATCGGCGGAGGACTGAGAAGACCCATGCCCGGTAGCACCTCGGCAGCCAGCGAGACCGCGGAAACCACGACCGGGGAGGGCAGACTCCCCGCCCAGCGCGGTCTGTTCACCGGACCGGCGACGGTGGTGCCCGACGAACTGTACGCCGAGGTCGTGGCCGGGTCGGCGGCCCGCACCCGGACCCGGCTGACGGTCAACCCGCACTCGCAGGTCACCACCGACACCTACTTCGGCCGCTTCCCGGCCAGCTACTGGCAGCGCTGGACGGTGGTGGACGAGGTCGTCGTCGAGCTGACCGTCACCGGCTCGGGCAAGGTCGCCCTGGTCGCCTCCGACACCAACGGCGAGACCCGCACGGTCGCCGCCGAGGTGGTCGACGGCGCCCGCGGCGCCACCGTCCGGCTGACCGGCAGGCTGACGATGTTCCTCGACGGCGGCTTCCTCTGGGTCGACCTGGCCACCGAGGACGCCGCGCTGGTCGTGGAGTCGCTGGCCTGGACCGTCGCCGCGCCCGCCGAGCGGCGCCTGACCTCCATCGTGATCTGCACCTTCAACCGCGCCGACGACTGCGTCGCCACCCTCGGCGCGCTGTCGTCGGACCCCGAGGCCCTCCAGCTCATCGAGCACGTCTACGTCGTCGACCAGGGCAGCGACCTGGTCGAGTCGCGCGCGGCCTTCCCCGACGCGGAGAAGGCCCTCGACGGGCGCCTGCGCTACCTGCGCCAGCCCAACCTCGGCGGGGCGGGCGGCTTCGGCCGCGGCATGTACGAGGTGACCGAGGCGGGCAAGCCCGCCAACGTGCTGCTGATGGACGACGACGTGCTGTGCGAGCCGGAGATCGTGGTCCGGCTCAGCGCCTTCGCCGCGCGCACGAGCGCGCCCACCATCGTCGGCGGGCAGATGCTGCGGCTGCTGCACCCGACCAAGCTGCTCGCGGGCGCGGAGTACGCCGACTTCGCCGGGCTGGTGCCGGGCAAGGTCGTCAAGGGCGGCCTCGACGACGTCGACCTGCTCGCCGAGGCCGAGGACGAGGACGGGCTGCCGCTGGGCAAGCCCAACCGCGGCGACCTGCGCGTCGACGCCCACTACAACGCGTGGTGGTCGTGCATGATCCCCTCGGAGGTCGTCGAGCAGCTGGGCTTCCCGCTGCCGCTGTTCTTCCAGTGGGACGACGTGGAGTACGGCTACCGGGCGCGGACCCGGGGCATCCCCACCGTCACCCTGCCCGGCGCGGCGGTGTGGCACGCGGACTTCGACTGGAAGGACGCGGACAAGTGGAACGAGTACTTCGCCGTCCGCAACGCCATGGTCGTCTCCGCGCTGCACTCCGAGACCGACCCGCTGGTCGTGGCCCGCTCGCTGATGGCCCGCGTGGTGCGCTACCTGCTGGGCATGCAGTACGGCCTGGCCGTCACGGTCATCATGGCCGTCGAGGACTTCCTGCGCGGCCCGGAGATCTTCGCCGACGGGGGCGCCGCGGCCGCCGCCGCGATCCGCAAGGAGCGCGCGCGGTACCCCGACACCGTGCTGCACAGCCCCGCTGACATCGAGGGCGTCCCGCCGATGATCAAGGCGGGGCCCGAGCCGAGCCTCAACCGGCTCGTGCTGCTCAAGCGCCTGATCTATTTGGCGATGGGCCGCAGTGTGCACGCCACCGGCATCGTGCCCGCCGCGGACTCGGCCTGGTGGCACACCTCGCAGTTCGACTCCGTGGTGGTGACCGACGCCTCCCAGGAGGGGGTGCGGTTCCGCAAGCGCGACCGCGCGATGACCGTGGCGCTGGCCAAGCGCGCGGCCAGGGCGATCCGCGCCGTGGCGAGCGAGACCCCGCGCCTGCGCGGGGAGTACCGTGCCGCCGTCCCCGAGGTGACCAGCCGCGAGAACTGGCAGCGGCTCTACGGCCTGTAGTCCACGAGCCGGGCTGAGGAGCCTGGCGGAGGAGTTGACGTGACCGACCAGCACAGCGTGCTGCAGCGGGTGATCCTGCCCAGGGACGCCGAACCGGTCGATGTGCGCCCGCTGTACCTCGACGAGCCGGGCACCGTGCACAGCCACGTGTCCTCGCGGTTCGCGGTCACGGTGCCCAAATCGGCCAGGGTGTCCTTCGCCTCCTACTTCAACGCGTTCCCGGCGAGCTACTGGAAGCGCTGGACCCGGGTCACCGAGGTGACGCTGCGCCTGCGGGCACGCGGCGGCGGCCGGGTCGACATGTACCGCTCCAAGCCCAACGGCGACCAGGTGCACGTGCGCGGCGAGGCCGTGCGCTCCGGCGCCGAGTGGGTCGAGCTGGCCCTGCCGGTGGACCTGGCCCCGTTCGAGGACGGCGGCTGGATCTGGTTCGACGTCTTCACCGACGACACCGCCATGGAGATCACCGACGCGGCGTGGACCACGGCCCTGGTGCTGCCCCCGCGCAAGCTCTCCATCGCCACCACCACCTTCAACCGGGTCGAGGACTGCGTCACCTCGTTGCTGGCGCTCTCCGAGGACCAGAAGGTGCTCGACCTGGTGGCGAAGGTGTTCGTCGCCGACCAGGGCAGCAAGCGGGTCAAGGACCACCCGCGCTTCGCCGAGGCGCGCGAGGCCCTCGACGGGCGCCTGGAGCTGATCGAGCAGGGCAACCTGGGCGGCTCCGGCGGCTTCAGCCGGGGGCTGTTCGAGTCGCTGGAGAACAGCGACGCCGACCAGGTCATGCTCATGGACGACGACATCGCCCTCGAACCGGACTCGATCCTGCGGGCCAGCGCGTTCGCCGCCGCGGCGACCAACCCGCTCATCGTCGGCAGCCAGATGCTCAACCTGCAGGCCAAGGCCCGCCTGCACACCATGGGAGAGGTCGTCGACCGCGGCGCGATGGTGTGGCGGGCCGCGCCGGGCGCGGTCGTCGACCACGACTTCGGCGCCCACTCCCTGCGCGAGACCCGCGAGCTGCACCGGCGCGTCGACTCCTCGTACAACGGCTGGTGGATGTGCCTGTTCCCGCGTGAGGTCGTGGAGCGCAACGGGCTGCCGCTGCCGCTGTTCATCAAGTGGGACGACGCGGAGTACTCGATGCGCGCGCTGGACCGCGGCGTGCCGACGGTGACCCTGCCCGGCTCGGCGGTCTGGCACATGCCGTGGACGGACAAGAACGACAACTCGGACTGGACGGCGTACTACCACCTGCGCAACCGGCTCGTCGTCGCCGCGCTCTACACCGACCACGACCTGCGCAAGACGCTGCTCAAGCAGGGCTTGCGGGCCACCATCCGCAGGCTGCTGTCGATGGAGTACTCCACCGTCGCCGTCGAGCTGAAGGCCGTCGAGGACTTCATGGCCGGGCCGGACCGGATGTTCGACACCCTCGCCACGACGCTGCCGGAGATCCTGGCGCTGCGCAAGCAGTTCGCCGACGCCCAGACCGAGACCTCGGCGGGGGCGTTCCCCGCGCCCACGCTCGACGCCCTGCACGCGGAGAACCTGCTGCGCCCGCCGGTGCACCCGGTGCGGATCGCCGCGCGCGCGTCCAAGGCGGTGCTGCACAACCTGCGCGCCCCCCAGGCCGCCGCGGCCGAGCGGCCCCAGGTGAACGTGCCCGCGGGCAAGGCGCTGTGGTTCCTGCTGGGCAACCTCGACAGCGCCACGGTGTCCAACCCCGACGGCAGCGGGGTGGCCTTCCGCCGCCGCGACCCCGCGCAGTTCCGGGAGCTGTCCAAGCAGGCCGCCACGACCTACCGCAGGCTCATCACCGAGTGGCCCCGGCTCAAGGCCGAGTACCGCGACGCCTTCGGGGACCTGACCTCCGTGGAGTCCTGGCGCAAGGTCTTCCAGCGGTAGCCGAACACGCGGATGGGCCCGCCTCCCGGCTGGGGGGCGGGCCCATCCGCGTCTCGGGTCAGAACCAGCGTTCGAGCACGAGCGCGACCCCGTCCTCGGAGTTCGGCGCGGTGACCTCGTCGGCGGCGGCGAGCACCTCGGCGTGCGCGTTGGCCATCGCCACGCCGTGCCCGGCCCAGCGCAGCATCTCGATGTCGTTGGGCATGTCGCCGAAGGCCACCACCGCGCTCTGCGCGACCCCGGTCAGCTCGGCCACCTCGGCCAGGCCCAGGGCCTTCGTCACCCCGGGCGCGGAGATCTCGATGAGCCCGCGGTTGGTGGAGAAGGTGACGTCGACGGCCTCGCGCAGCAGCTCGGTGGCCGCCATCGCCATCTCCTCGCTGGTCATGCCCTGGTGGCGGACCAGGAGCTTGCTGGCGGGGTGGCCCAGCACCTCCGCGCGCGGGCGCACGTTGTTCTCCGCGTCGCCCCAGGGGTTGGAGTAGCCGGGCTCGGTGGCGAACGCGTCGCCGCCGAGGTCCGGGCCGACCTCGGCGCGCTCGGTGGCCACCTTGATCCCGGGCAGCGCCTTCTCCAGGGTGTGAACCACGTCCCAGAGGGTCATCGCGTCCAGGCCGTGCACGGAGAGCACCCGCTGCTCGGTGATGTCGTAGACGATCGCGCCGTTGGCGCACACCGCGTGGCCCTGGAGCCCGGCCATCTCGGCCACCGGCGGAATCCACCGCGGCGGACGGCCGCTGACCAGCACGAAGGGGGTGTCGGTTGCCAGCACCCTGCCGATGGTGGCGGCGGTGCGGTCGGTGACCCGCTCGTAGGGATCGAGCAGGGTGCCGTCGACGTCGGAGGCGATCAGCTGGGGCTTGTCCACGTGCCCCATCCTCCCCGAGCGACTCTCAGTAAGGTGGGGTGAGTGCGCGTTGGCATTGTGATCCTTCCCGAGTACCGCTGGTGGGCCGCCGAGCCGAAGTGGCGCGGCGCCGAGGAGTACGGCTTCGACCACGCCTGGACCTACGACCACGTCGGCTGGCGCAGCCTGGTCGACGGCCCGTGGTTCGACGCGGTCCCGACCCTGGCCGCCGCGGCCGGGGTCACCAGGAGACTGCGCCTGGGCACCTTCGTGGCCTCGCCGAACGTCCGCCAGCCGGTCCCGTTCGCCCGCCAGGTCCTGGCCCTCGACGACATCTCCGACGGGCGCTTCTGCCTCGGCGTCGGCGCGGGCACCCGCACCCCGGGCGCCTACGACCTCGCGGTCTCCGGTCAGCCGGAGCTGACCGGGCGCCAGGCGGCCGAGCGCTTCGCCGAGTTCGTCGAGCTGACCGACGCCCTGCTGGTGCGCGAGCGCACCGACTTCGCCGGGCGGTACTACACCGCGGTCGACGCCCGCAGCGCGCCCGGCTGCGTGCAGCGGCCGAGGGTGCCGTTCCTGGTCGCGGCCAACGGGCCGCGGGCGATGGCGGTGGCCGCCCGGTTCGGCCAGAGCTGGGTCACCGTCGGTCCACCGGGGGCCGAGGACCTGGCGGCGTGGTGGCGCGGGGTGGCCGAGCTCTCGGCGCGCTTCGACGAGGTGCTCGCCGCCGGGGGCCGTGCCCGCGAGGGCGTCGACCGCTACCTCAACCTCGACTCCGCGCCGCTGTACTCCCTGACGAGCGAGCAGGCTTTCGCCGACCAGGTCGGCCAGGCCGCCGCCCTGGGCTTCACCGACGTGGTGACGCATTGGCCCAGGTCGGAGGGCGTGTACGCGGGCCGGGAGACGGTGCTGGAGCGGGTCGCCGCCGAGGTGCTGCCCACCCTGGGCGGGTTCGCGTCGGGGAAACCGGCGGGCTGAGGCAACCGGCTGCCCGTCCGCGCGTCTGGAGAGGTGGCGGCAGAAATGCCGGAGGGGACGTGTACGGGGGAAACGGGCCCGGACCCGCGGCGACGCGGGGCCGGGCCCGCTTGCGTGGCCGGACTGCGGGCACTGTGCGTGGCGCGGGTAGCCTGACCAACCGTGAACGCGGTGGCAGACACGAACGGCACTAACTACGACGGCTACGACCTGGTCATCGTCGGCTCCGGTTTCTACGGCCTGACGATCGCCGAGCGCACGGCCACCCAACTGGGCAAGCGGGTGCTCATCCTGGAGCGGCGCTCCCACATCGGGGGCAACGCCTACTCCGAACCCGAGCCGGAGACCGGCATCGAGGTGCACAAGTACGGGGCGCACCTGTTCCACACCTCGAACAAGCGGGTGTGGGACTACGTGAACCAGTTCACCGAGTTCACGAACTACCAGCACCGGGTGTTCTGCAAGTACCAGGGGCAGGTCTACAGCTTCCCGATGAACCTGGCGCTGATCAACTCCTTCTTCGGCCGCTCGCACACCCCCGACGAGGCGCGCGCGCTCATCGCCGAGCAGGCCAGCGAGATCCCCACCGCCGACGCCAAGAACCTGGAGGAGAAGGCGATCTCGCTGATCGGCCGCCCCCTCTACGAGGCGTTCGTGCGCGGGTACACGGCCAAGCAGTGGCAGACCGACCCGAAGGAGCTGGGCGCGGCGATCATCACCCGCCTGCCCGTGCGCTACACCTTCGACAACCGCTACTTCAACGACAGCTACGAGGGCCTGCCCGTCGACGGGTACACCGCCTGGCTGGAGAAGATGGCCGAGCACCCGAACATCGAGGTCCGGCTCGGCGTCGACTACTTCGACGTCCGCGCGCAGATCCCGGCGGGCACCCCGACCGTCTACACAGGACCGCTGGACCGCTACTTCAGCTACTCCGAGGGCGAGCTGGGCTGGCGCACGCTGGACTTCGAGATGGAGGTCGTCCCCACCGGGGACTTCCAGGGCACCTCGGTCATGAACTACAACGACGAGGAAGTGCCCTACACCCGGATTCACGAGTTCCGGCACTTCCACCCCGAGCGCACGACGTACCCGAGCGACAAGACGGTCATCGTCCGGGAGTTCTCCCGCTTCGCCGAGTCCGGCGACGAGCCGTACTACCCGATCAACACCCCCGAGGACCGCGACAAGCTGACCCGCTACCGCGAGCTGGCCAAGCGCGAGGCCGCCGAGCGCAACGTGCTCTTCGGCGGGCGGCTGGGCACCTACCAGTACCTCGACATGCACATGGCCATCGGCGCGGCGCTGTCGGTCTTCGACAACAAGATCGCCCCGCACCTGACCGAGGGGGCCCCGCTCGAGGGCTCGCTGGACGCCTGAGCGCCATGGCCGCCCTGCCGATCGAACCGGTACCTCCTGCGAAGGGAAGGCCCGTGGACCGCACCGCGTCCTCGCGGGAGACCGCCGTGCTGGCCGGCGTGCAGGGCGCCATCGGCGGCCCGGCCGTGGTCAGGGCGGCCCGCGGCCTCTCGCACTTCGGCGAGCACAGCGCGGGCTGGTTCGCCCTGGGCCTGATCGGCGCGGCCGTCGACAAGCGCAGGCGCCGCGACTGGCTGGTCGCCTCGGCGGGCGTGGTGGCCGCGCACGCGGCCTCCATCGCCGTCAAGCGGGTCGTGCGCAGGCAGCGCCCGCTCGACCCGGCGGTGAAGGTGCTGGTCAGCACGCCGAGCAACCTCAGCTTCCCGTCCTCGCACGCCACGTCGACCACGGCCGCCGCGGTGCTGTTCTCCGGGCTGACCGGCAAGCCGCTGGTCCCGGTGCTGGTGCCGCCGATGCTGCTCTCCCGGCTCGTCCTCGGGGTGCACTACCCCAGCGACGTGCTGGCGGGGTCGGCGCTGGGGGCGCTGGTCGGCACGGTGCTGCGGCGGCGGCTGCGGGGCAGGCGATGAGCACCACGACCTCGGCCAAGGGGAACCTCGCGGGCGGGCTGGTCCGGACCGCGCGCCCGCGCCAGTGGGTCAAGAACGTCCTGGTCCTGGCGGCGCCGTTCGCCGCGGGCCGGATCTTCGAGAGCGCGGTGCTCGTCGACGCGGCCATCGCCTTCGCCGCGTTCTGCCTGGTCTCCTCGGCGGTGTACCTGGTCAACGACGCCATCGACGTGGAGGCCGACCGGGCCCACCCGACCAAGCGCAACCGCCCCATCGCCGCGGGCGTGGTCCCCGTCCCGCTCGCCTACGTCGGCGCGGCCGTGCTGTTCGCCGCGTCGATGGCGGTCGGCCTGCTCGCGGGCTGGCAGCTGCTGGTGGTCCTGGGCGTCTACGCGGCCGTGCAACTGGGGTACTGCCTGGGTCTCAAGCACCAGCCGGTGGTCGACCTGTGCATCGTCGCGTCGGGCTTCCTGCTGCGCGCGATGGCGGGCGGCGTCGCCGCGGACATCACCCTGTCGCAGTGGTTCCTCCTGGTGGCGGCGTTCGGCTCGCTGTTCATGGTCTCCGGCAAGCGCTACGCCGAGGTCGTGCTGTTCGAGAAGACCGGCGCCGAGATCCGCGCGTCCCTGCGCAAGTACAGCGCCAGCTACCTGCGGTTCGTGTGGGCCACCTCGGCCGCCATCATGATCACCGCGTACTCCCTGTGGGCCTTCGAGCTCCGCGAGGACAGCTCCAGCAACTCCGTCTGGGCGGTCATCTCCATCGTCCCGTTCGTCATCGCCGTCCTGCGCTACGCCGTCGACGTCGACCAGGGCAACGCGGGCGAGCCGGAGGAGATCGCGCTCAAGGACCGCGTCCTGCAGGTCCTCGGCCTGAGCTGGATAGCCTGCCTGGCGCTCTCGGTCTTCCTGTAGGGCGCTAGCGCCAGATGTCGTGCGGGTACTTGCGCACCGACAGCGCCGACCCGTCGGCGAAGTCGAACCGTGCCAGCCGGGTGAACGGGAACCCCCGCCCGACCATCGCCTGGGAGTACCCGCGCAGCCGCCGGGCGTCGGTCTCCCAGAGGGACACCAGCGTGTCGCCGTAGAACCAGTCGGTGCTCTCCAGCAGCCCGCCGACGGTCCGCCCCAGGAAGCCCTTCTTCGCCTTGGCCGCGGCGAGCAGCTTGTCCGGGAGCACCACGGCGACCCGCCGGTCGGTCACGAACAGCCCCGCCAGGTCGCGGCCCGCCGCGATGGCGCCCGCCGCCCGCGCCGCGTCGTGGGCCGGGTCGGCGGCTTCGGCCCACCAGCCCACCGCGTCGTCCTCGACCCAGTCGGCGCCGTGGAACTCCCCGCGCGCGGTCCACTCGGCGGGCTCGGGCCGGTCCGCCTTGATGGTGACCGTCTCCGGCGCGTCCGCGGGCACCGGGTGCGGGACCAGCGTCCGCCCGCCGATGCGCGACCCGATCCCGCGCTGCCGGGGCGGGAACGCCAGCCGCAGCTCCTCGCCCGGCGCGGCCCACTCGTCGAAGCCGATCACGTCCACTGGTCGGCCCTTCCCTGGCTCAGCGCCAGCAGCCGCGCGTACTGGTCGGGGTCGGTGTCCTGGCCGAGCCGGGTGGCCCGGAAGAACAGGTCGACGCCGGACCCGTCGACCAGCGTCATGCGCAGACCCGCCCTGCCCTTGCGGTCGGCGGGCTGGAACCCGCTGATCGCGCTCGCGGGGATGTCCACCAGCGGCCGGGTCTCCCGCAGCAGGGCGGGCACGCCGGTCGAGGTCGGGAACCAGGTCTTCAGGAAGCCCTGATGCTCCGGCTTCTCCGGGGTGAGCAGCTCCGCGACGTGCATCCGCAGCGGGGTGAGCGCCCACACGAACGGACCGCCCTCGTGCGGGAGGCGGTCCTGGGTGAGCCGCAGCGCCTCGCACTGCCCGTCCCCGAACACGACGACGTCCGCGGGCACGTTCGACGCCTGGTCCGGCCCCTCGCCCATGGCGTCGAGCAGGCCCGTCGCCGCCCGCACCCCCAGGCCGCGCCTCGGCTTGCCGTCCACGCCGACACCGCGGACGTCGAAGTGGTGGCCGCTGGAGAACGCCGCCCACAAGACCGGCTCGTCGGCGAGCGTGGCCCGCGCGTGCGCGACCGGGCCCAGGTAGTCGAGGATTCTCATGCTCACTCGTCCAGGGTGAAGCCGCGCTCTTGAGCCGCTTGGCGCTCCTCGGCGCTGGAGGGGTCCTGGGCGTGCTCGTAGGCGCGGTTCGCGCCCCACTCCACCGCCGCGCCCGGCACGTTCTCCAGGGTGCCGCGGAAGACGGCGGTGCCGGTGGCCGTCGTGCCGCCGAGGCCGAGGTAGCCCAGCCCGGTGCTGACGGCCCGCTGTGCCAGCGCCTCCTGCCCGGTGGCGCCCTTGCCGATGATGGTGAAGCCCGACTTGGTCGCCAGGGTCGTCGGGTCGAAGCTGTGCGCGGCGCCGAGCACCGGGTTGCTGCGGTTGAACGCCCTACCGACGAACGGGAGTTCGCCGATGCTCCTGGTCCGGTCGAGGATGCCGCGCAGCGGGCCGCTGCGCAGCATCACCATCAACCGCTCCAGCTCCTTGAACAGCTCGTAGAGCTTCTTCTGGAGCTTGAGCACCTGCCTGCCGAGGCGGGAGCCGGTCATGGCGACCTGGCCCGTGGTCATCGCGCCCGCGACCCCGACCGACGCGCCCGCGGTGATCCAGGAGGCGGCCAGCGCGGCCAGCCACTCGATGATCAGGCCGATCACCAACTCCTGGATGATGTCGATGACGACCTGCACGAACGTGTCGAACAGGTCGGCGCCGGTCTCCAGCAGCGCCTTGAGGCCCCTGATGTCGCCGCCCAGGGCCAGCGCGCCCTGGCTGAACTCGGCCATCTCGGCGCGGAAGGCGTCGCCCGCCTCGCCGGTCCACGCCTGCCCGGTGCCCTCGGCCCGCTCCTTCTCCCGGTTCGCCGCGCGCTCCAGCCAGTCCCCGACGCCCTCCCAGCCCTTGCCGGTGCCGCGCATCTGCTCGGGGTCGCCGAGGGCGGGCTCCAGCACGAAGTTGACCAGCGGGCTGATCACGATGGAGATCAGGAAGCCGAGGCCGTTGTCCACGAACGCCTGGCCGGGGCTGGTGACCGCGTCGATCTGCGCCATGCGGGCGTTGAAGGTGGCGAAGGCCGCCTCGACCGGCGTGCCGGGGTCGCGCACCTGGGCACTGGCGCTGAGGTAGGCGTCCGCGCCGCTGCTGCCGTAGCCCGCGGCCTGCTCGACGTCGCCGCGCCGGGTGGAGTCGCCCGCGCTGTTGAGCGCGCCGAGGCCGCCCACCCCGGTCTCGACCTTGTCCAGGCCCGAGGCGTTGGCCGAGTCGGTCTCCCCGTACGCCTCCGCCGTGTCCCGCACCGCGGTGGCGACCTGCTCCAGGTACTCCGCGGCCTGCGTCGCCATGCCCTGGCATTCCCGCAGGGCGTCGTAGTACATGTCGTTGAGGACGAAGAACATCGGGCCGAAGCAGTCGTCGGAGACGCGGGCCTGCTCCAGCAGGGACGCCAGCCCGGTGAAGTTCCGCGCCTGGGCGGTGGAGCCCTCGGCGTGCGCGAGCAGGGCGCCGCCGCCGACGCCGAACCCGGTCACGACCGGTTCCCGAAGATGGAGCCGCCGAAGTCCTCGTCGTCGCTCGGCCGCCGGGACGGGCGCTCGGCCTGCGGGGCGCCCGGCTGCGGCAGGGTGGCCGCCGCGGGCGGGGTGGTCGGGCCCAGGCCGTCGACGGCGGGGGAGTGGGCCCGCAGCGCGTCCTGGAACCGCTGGTAGTGCTCGTCGCCGAGAGCGGGCCGGACGGCGTCCTCCATGGCCGCCGCGGCCTGCTGCGTCGCCGCCCTGATCGTGCCGATGATCTCCTGCGCCAGCTGGGTGTGCGACTTGTTCATCGCCGCGGGCGACAGGTTCAGCCCCAGCACCGCCCCCGACGGGGCGACGGTGACCGTCACCGAGCCGTCGGTGTTGCGGGCGCTGCCCTTGAGCCTGCTGATGCTCTCCTTGAGCTGCGCGGCCTTGGCGGCCTGCTCCGCAAAGCGCCGCATCATGTTGTTCAGCGCGTCGTCCCCGGCCATCGTGGTCCCCCTCCACTCCGGACCCGATGCTAACGCCTCAGATGGGCAGCTTGCGGAAGATTGGGCGAGGCACGTGGCGCAGCGCCGACATGACCACCCGCCAGGGTGCCGGGGCCCACACCAGGTCCTTGCGCGCGCGCACCGCGCCCGCCACGATCTCGGCCACCTTGTCCGGGGTGGTCGCCATGGGCGCGGGCTTGAGGCCGGCGGTCATCTTCGAGTGCACGAAGCCGGGGCGCACGACGGTCACGCTCACCCCGTGCGGGCGCAGCGCCTCGCCGAGGCCGAGGTAGAAGCCGTCGAAGCCCGCCTTGGTGGAGCCGTAGACGAAGTTGGACCGGCGCACCCGCTCGCCCGCGACCGAGGACAGCGCCACCACGGCGCCGTGGCCCTGGGCCTTGAGCCGCTCGGCGAGCGCGATGCCGACCGACACCGGCGCGGTGTAGTTGACCTGCGCCAGCTCGACGCCGGTCGCGTGGTCCTGCCAGGCCTTCTCCGGGTCGCCGAGCAGGCCGAACGCCACCACGGTGAGGTCGACGTCGCCCTCGGCGAACGCCTCATCGATCACCTTCGGGTGGCTGTCGGTGTCGCGGGCGTCGAAGGCCACCGTGCGCACGGTGGCGCCGAGGCCGCGCAGCTTCTCGGCCGCCTCGTCCAGCCGCGGCGATGGCCGCGCGGCCAGGACGACCGTCAGCGGCGCCTGGGCCAGGTAGCGCTCGGCGATGGCCAGGCCGATCTCGGAGGTGCCGCCGAGCAGCAGCATCGACTGCGGGGTGCCCACTGCGTTGATCAAAGTCCCAGCCTTCGCGATTGGTCGGAGGTGAACAGCCCGTCCGGGTCGACGGCCTGGCGCGTCTTGCGCCACTCGTCGAGCCGCGGGTACATCCGGTGGATGGTCTCCGGCGAGGTGCGCGACTCCTTCGCCAGGTACAGCCGCCCGTTGACGCCCAGCACCAGCTCGTCCAGCTCGTCGCAGAACGCCTGGAGCCCCGCCACGATGGGGAAGTCCACCGTGATCGTCCACCCGGGACGCGGGAACGACAGCGGCGCCGGGTTCGCGTCGCCCATCCGCTTGAGCACGTTGAGGAACGACACGTGCCCGGACTCGGCGACGCGGCGCACGATGTGGCGCAGCGCGGCGTCCTCCTCGAACGGGATGATGAACTGGTACTGCAGGAAACCGTTGGTGCCGTAGGCGCGGTTCCACTCACCGAAGAGGTCGAGCGGGTGGTAGAACGCGGTCAGGTTCTGGATCTGGCCACGCCCTCGCTTGGGCGCCTTGCGGTACCAGAGTTCGCCGAGCGTGCGGAAGGTCAGCTTGTTGGCCAGCCCGTTGGGGAACACGTCGGGCAGGGTGAGCAGCTGCGGGGCGTCGAAGCGCAGCGGGTTGGCGCGCTTCTTCTTCGGCAGCTGGTCCACAGTGGCCAGTGAGCCGCGGGAGAACACCGCGCGGCCGAGGCGGCCGTCGGTGGAGATGGAGTCGAACCACGCCATCGAGTAGTCGTAGTTGGAGTCCGAGCCGTCGCTGAACAGCTCCAGCGTCTCCTCCAGCGAGGACGTGCGGTCGGTGTCGACGACGAAGTACGCGCTCTCGATGTGCTTGAGCCGCAGCGTCACCCGCAGGATGATCCCGGTCAGGCCCATCCCGCCGATGGTCGCCCAGAACAGCTCGGCGTCGGTGTCCGGGGTGACGGTGCGCACCTGCCCGTCGGCGGTGAGCAGGTCCATCGACCGCACGTGGTTGCCGAAGCTGCCCGCGGAGTGGTGGTTCTTGCCGTGGATGTCGCAGCCGATCGCCCCGCCGACGGTGACCTGGCGGGTGCCCGGCAGCACCGGCACCCACAGCCCGAACGGCAGCGCCGCGCGCATCAGCTGGTCGAGGTCGACGCCCGCGTCGAGCACCGCGAGCCCGCTGTCGGCGTCGATGGAGTGGATGCGCCGCAGCCCGGTCATGTCCACGACCAGCCCGCCCGCGTTCTGCGCCGGGTCGCCGTAGGAGCGGCCCAGCCCGCGGGCGATGACCCCGCGCCCGTTCGCCTTGGCCACCGCGTCGACCACGGCCTCGGCGGTCGTGGGTGCGGCCACCAGCGACGCCGAGGGCGCCGTGCGTCCCCAGCCGGTCAGCGTGCGGGTCTCGAACGTGTCCACCGACCCAAGGGTAGTCGGGCCGCGCGCCTAGACTGGGGGCGCGTCGGGGAGCGAGGGGACGTCCAAGGTGACCGAGGTCAGCACCACTCGACACGGGCTCGTGCAGCAGCTCGTGCGCTTCGTCCTGGTCGGCGGGTTCTGCGCCGTGGTCGACTTCGGCGTGTACTGGCTGCTGCTGCAGACCGACCTGTGGGTGCACGCGGCGAAGGCGCTGAGCTTCATCGCGGGCACCACGACGGCGTACTTCCTGAACCGCCGCTTCACCTTCACCGGCGCCCGCTCCGGCGGCGCCGCGCAGGCGGGCGGGTTCGCCCTGCTCTACACCACGACGTTCTTCGTCAACGTCGGCGCCAACGCCGCGATGCTCACCCTGCTGCCGGAGTTCCCCCTGGCGTACGCCGTGGCCTGGGCGGTCGCCCAGGGCCTGGCGACCGCCATCAACTTCGTGATGCTCCGCACTGTTGTTTTCAGGTAGGCGGCTTCAGGTGGCGCCCTCAGGCGCTCACGTGCCGAACCCGTGCGTGGCCCCCTTCGCGCTGCCGTAGACGCGGGTGTGGGCGGGCAGCGCGTCGAGGTGGGCGGTGGCGACCAGGCCGAAGTTGACCGAGACGGTGCTGCCGTCGGCGAGTTCGGGGTTGTCGACGCCGCCGGAGCTCATCAGGACGGTCAGCCTGCCCGCCAGGCTCTTGGCGGCCTTCTCGGACAGGGCGAAGACGAGGGGCTCGCCACCGGAGGCCAGGTGCAGGATCAGCGCGTGATTGCTCATGCCCCGACTCGATCACGCTTGTCGGCGCGGGGCAAGCCGGGTTCGCCGGTAGCGGATCAGCTACCGGCGCAACCTCAGATGCGGAAGAACTGCTCCCGCCGCCCCTTGCGCACCAGCCTCAGCCAGTCGAGGAACGCTTTCGGGTCGCGCTTGGTGCCGAGGAAGTACAGCCCGAAGCGGACGACCTCCAGCAGCCCGATCCGCCGCATCCCCGGCTGCGCCATCAGGTAACCGCGGTTGCGGTAGGTGTAGTACCGCTTCACCGCGTTCTCCGGGTCCTGCGCGTGCAGCTTGCCGAACAGCATCGGCTTGAACTCGTCGGACCCGTCCGGGTGCAGGTACGCCACCCGCAGGCACGTGCCGAAGGGCAGCCCCGAGCGGACCAGCCGCCGGTGGATCTCCACCTCGTCGCCGCGGAAGAACAGCCGGTAGTCCGGCACGCCGACCACGTCCAGCGTCGACGCCCGGAACAGCGCGCCGTTGAACAGCGAGGCGATCCCGGGCAGGAAGTCGGTGCCCAGCTCGCGGGTGGTCCGCTTCCAGGTCAGCCCCCTGCGCAGCGGGAAGGCCAGCCGGTCGGGGGTGTCGATGTTGGTCACCACGGGCGAGACGGCCGCCAGCGCGCGCTTCTCGGCCACCTCCAGCAGCACCGAGAGCACCGACTCGTCGGCGGGTCGGCCGTCGTCGTCGGCCAGCCACACCCACTCGGCGCCCAGCGCCAGCGCGTGCAGGATGCCCAGCGCGAACCCGCCCGCCCCGCCGAGGTTGCGGTGGGACGGCAGGTAGGTGAAGGGCAGCCCGCAGGACTCCACGATGTCGCGCGCCGGGTCGTCTGGACCGTTGTCCACCACGATCAGGTGCTCGGGCGGGCGGGTCTGGGCGGCCACCATCTTCAGCGAGTCGGCGAGCAGCGCCCGACGGTGTCTGGTGACCACCACGGCCACGACCGAACCTGCGGGGAGCTGCGCGTCGGTGTTCATCCGGTCTGGCCGAGCCTTTCCAGGGTTTCCTTGCTCATGTGCTCGAACGGGTCGCGCCCCTTGTAGGCCGTCAGCACCTCGCGCAGGGAGCCGTGCATCTTGACCCGGCCCTCGTCCATCCAGATCGCGGTGTTGCACAGCTCGAAGAGCAGGTCGTCGGAGTGCGATGCGAAGACGAGCATGCCGGATCGGCGCACCAGGTCGACGAGGCGGTCCCTCGCCTTGGCCATGAACGCCGCGTCGACCGCGCCGATGCCCTCGTCGAGCAGCAGGATCTCCGGGTCGATCGAGGTGACCACGCCCAGCGCCAGGCGCACGCGCATGCCGGTGGAGTAGGTGCGCAGCGGCAGGTGCAGGTAGTCGCCCAGCTCGGTGAACTGGGAGATGTCCTCGACCCTGGCCTCCATCTGCTTGCGGGACATGCCCAGGAACAGGCCCCGGATCATGATGTTCTCCAGGCCGGAGATCTCCGAGTCCATCCCGACGGCCAGGTCGAACACCGGGGCGATCTTGCCCTGGATGCGCGCCGTGCCCCTGGTGGGCTCGTAGATGCCCGAGAGCAGCCGCAGCAGCGTGGACTTGCCCGCGCCGTTGTGGCCGACGAGGGCGACCCGGTCGCCCTCCTTGAGGGTGAGGCTGATGTCGTGCAGCGCCTCGATGATCGGGACCCGTGCCTCGGTGCCGATCTTGCCGCCGACCTTGCCCAGGACCGCCTTCTTCAGCGAGCGGGTCTTGGCGTCGAAGATCGGGAAGTCCACGGAGGCGTTGGCAACCTCGATGCTGACCATGTCGTCCAGCCTCACTCAGACCCAGTAGGAAACACGCGCACGGTAATTCCGCATCGCGAGCAGCGCCAGCGCCCAGCCGACCACGGTGATGCCCAGCACCACCGCCCAGTGGTGCCAGCTCTGCGCGCTGCCGATCAGCGGGGCGCGCAGGATCTGCACGAAGTGGTACATCGGGTTCAGCTCGGCGACCAGTATCTGCCAGCTGCCAGTCTGCTCGAACTTCTGCGCCAGCACATCAACCGGCCACACGATCGGGGTGAGGAAGAACAGCAGCTGCGTCAGCGCGCCGATGACCTGGGGGATGTCCCGGTACCGGGTGCTGATGATGCCCAGCAGCAGCGCCACCCAGGTGCCGTTGACCGCGATGATGAAGAACGCGGGGACGGCCCAGATGATCGACCAGTCCAGGCCGGGCTGCGGGGTGCCGCCCCTGCTCAGGAGGTAGCCGTCGGTGACGAGGTCGCCGAAGAAGATGGCCAGCACGACGAAGTAGACGAGCAGGTTGTGCGCGAACATCAGGGTCAGCCGCCACACCGTGCGCAGCGCGTAGACCGTCAGCGGCGCGGGGAGGTGCTTGATCAGGCCCTCGTTGGAGATGAACGTGTCGGAGCCCTCGACCAGGCAGCCGAGCATGAAGTTCCAGACGATGAACCCGACGGTCAGGTACGGCAGGAAGGTGCCGATCGGGGTGTCGAACAGCTGCGAGTACAGCAGGCCGAGGCCCGCGGCGGTCACCGCCATGCTCAGGGTGATCCAGAGCGGGCCGATCACCGACCTGCGGTAGCGCTGCTTGATGTCCTGCCAGCCCAGGTGGGCCCACAGTTCCCGTTGGGCGAAGCCGCGGCGGATGTCGGCGAAGGCCGCCGGGAAGTTCCGCCCGGCGTGGGCCACAGTCACCGGCGGCTCCTCCATCACGGTGGTTGCTTGCACGAGGCACGAGCGTACCGGCGGGATGTCACCCGGTTGTGCGCGCGGTCGATGGGGTGGGAATGCCCGCCTCGCCCCTCCTGAATCATCCGCCTGTCCTGGTAGCTTTCCGCGCGTGGTCCCCGTCACTTCCGGCGCGCCGAGCCTGCTGTCGCAGTTGCTCGACGCCTACGCCGAGCACCCCGAGCCGCGCTCGGTCGCCGTCGTCGGCAACATGCCGCTGACGCCCGACGAGGACCGCGCCAAGGCCATCGATGCCTGTGACCTGGTGATCCGGGTAAACGGGTTCGTGCTGGACGAGGGGCAGCCCACCGTGGGCACCCGCTGCCACGTGGTGGTGTTCAACCGCGCGGTCCGGGCCACGAGGTGGCTGTTCCGGGACTACCGGCGCAGGCTCTACCTCATGGTGGAGCCGGGCAGGCTGCACTGGGAGCCGGACATGCTGCCCGCGTGGTGGCCGCCGGACCTCGGCCTGGTGCCGGTCTCCAACCGCGAGGTCACCCTGCCGCTGTCCGACGCGGTGGGCATCGCCTCGCGCACCGAGGCCGCGTGGGCGACCACCGGCACGATGGCCGCCTGGATCGCCAGGACCTCCTTCCCGATGGCCGAACTGCTCCTGACCGGCTTCTCCTTCATCGACGACCCCAACCAGACCGCGTGGGAGCACGCGGCGGGGGACTCGTGCATCGTGGGGCCCGAGCACCGCATCGCCGCCGAGGGCAGGCTGCTCGACTCGTGGACCAAGACCAGCCGCACCCGGCTGCTTCGCTGATAGTGGGAACCCCATGCGTGAGACCGTCAATTCCGCCGTCATCGTCCTGCGCAAGCGCTTGTCCGACCGGCTCGCGCGGCTGATCGACTTCCGGATCGAGCAACGGCTGGTCCCCGTCGACCGCCGCATCGATGAGCAGGGCCACCACCACGGCGCCTGCATCGACGACCACCGCCGCCGCCTCGACGAGGTCGAGCGCCTGCAGGGCTGGACGGCCAACGAGCTGGAGCGCGTCATCCCGCAGGTAGCCTCGCTGGAGGCCCGCCTCGCCGCGGTCGACGACCTGCTGGCGGGCACGCCCGTCGCCGACGGGGCGGAGCTGGGGCAGGCCCGCTCGCTGATCGAGGAGATCCGCCGCGAGCACGCCCAGATCCGCGTCCGGCTGACCGGCGTGGCGCAGTACGAGGAGCGGCTCGGCAGGCTGGAAGACCAGGTCGCCGACCGGTGAGCTAGGAGGCGTTTCGCGCATGACATCGGTTCAGATCGGCACCCACCAGGTGGGTCCCGGACACCGCCCCTTCGTCATCGCGGAGATGTCGGGCAACCACAACGGCTCGCTGGAGCGCGCCCTGGCGATCGTCGAGGCGGTGGCGGCCTCCGGCGCGCAGGCGCTGAAGCTGCAGACCTACACCGCCGACACGATCACGATTGACGTCGACCGCCCGGAGTTCCGGGTCTCCGACGGGCACGAGCTGTGGGGCGGGGAGACGCTGTACTCGCTCTACCAGCGGGCCCACACGCCCTGGGCGTGGCACGAGCCGCTGTTCGCGCGGGCGCGGGAGCTGGGGCTGACGGTGTTCTCCAGCCCGTTCGACCCGACCGCCGTCGAGCTGCTGGAGTCCCTGGGCTCGCCCGCGTACAAGATCGCCTCGTCGGAGCTGGTGGACCTGCCGCTGATCGAGCTGTGCGCCCGGACCGGCAAGCCGCTGGTCATCTCCACCGGGATGGGGTCGGTCGCGGAGATCTCCGCCGCGGTGGAGACGGCTCGGGCCGCGGGCAACGACCAGCTCGTCGTGCTGGGGTGCACCGCGTC
This sequence comes from Actinokineospora lacus, assembly GCF_053813445.1. Classification (NCBI taxonomy): domain Bacteria; kingdom Bacillati; phylum Actinomycetota; class Actinomycetes; order Pseudonocardiales; family Pseudonocardiaceae; genus Actinokineospora; species Actinokineospora lacus. The sequence continues at coordinate 140,517 of NZ_JBQERA010000001.1, read as the reverse complement.
GTACCCGGCCGACCCGGCGGAGAGCAACCTGCGCGGCCTGCCGCTGCTCTCGGCCGCGTTCGGGACGCTGGTTGGGCTGTCGGACCACACGCCGGGGATCGGGGCGCCGCTGGCGGCCGTCGCCCTGGGCGCCTGCGTCATCGAGAAGCACGTGACGCTGTCCCGGGAGGACGGCGGGGTCGACAGCGCGTTCTCCCTCGAGCCCGCCGAGCTGGCGTCGCTGGTGGTGGAGAGCGAACGGGCGTGGTCGGCCCTCGGCGCCGAGCGGATCGGGCCGCGGGCCAGCGAGCGCGAAGGGCTGCGGTTCCGGCGGTCGCTGTACGTGGTGGCCGACGTCCGGGCGGGGGACCGGGTGACGCGCGAGAACGTCCGGTCGATCCGCCCCGCGGGCGGCCTGCTCCCGGGTGAGCTGGACACCGTCCTGGGGCGGGCCTTCACCGCCGATGCGGCGCGGGGGACCGCGCTCACCTGGGACCTGATCTAGCCCACCCTCCGGACCACTTTCAGCAGGTACTCCTTGCGGTTCAGCGGGTTGTGGTCCGTCCCGGGGGCGAGTCGGTGGTGGAAAACTGCTCGCGAGCTTTATCGGCCAACCCGGAGATCAACTCCCGCGTCTGATCCGGGTCTTGAGCCAAGGAAAGCAGGTATTGCGACATGCGCTCTACGGCTTCAACGGTTCGCTGGTCTTCGCGTACCTGCACGGTGTGTGAAGTCTCCAGAATCGCCACGGTTCCGTGCTTCCGATGAAGAAGCCGGAACGCTGTCACGGCGACGTCTGAGTGTTCGTTGACCTTGCTGGGGATCACTCTCATCGTGACCTTTGGCGAGCTGGCCAGATCGAGAAGATATGCGTATTGCTCAGCCATTACCGCACGAGGAATCGTGGGCTTGGTTAACGCGCCTTCATCCAAGGTCACGCACAAGTGGGCCGGATTTTCGACGTCTGTCAGAATGGACTGGAAATACTGCTGCCGCTGAAGGTGGTCATCAACGCGGATGGTCGGTACGATCGCCGCCAAGGCGGAAGTCATGGCCTGTGCGTATGCCTTTGTTTGTAACATCGGGCAGATGGCGTGCGGGCTGTAGACATCTACAGTCCGTGCCAATCCTGTCAGTCCCGTCGCCAAAGCGTCCCACTCATCCGAGGCGGCAGCCGCCGCCTCGCTGCTGAACCTGGCCGCTTCCCATAGTCTGATCAAATTCGGCAACTCGTCCGTAGCGCCCAGATGAAGCGCGATAATCTCCACGGCGGGCCTGTTCGGCAGGTTCTTTCCCGCGAGCATTTGGGAGAAGGACGCTCGTGAAGTGCCGAGCCTTTGTCCCATCTCGCGGTGGGTCACATTTGCCTGTGAGCACAAGCGCTCAAGTTCGTACCGCAGCACGCGGCGCGCTGCCGAGGGATTGAGAGACATCTTCACGGCCACTGTTCCCGCTCCTCCGCGTCGAAACCCCACCACGCTCACCTGAATTTCTGATCACTGGTAAACCTCTGCCTGGCAGACACGCGCGGTCATGGCCTGCCTGCCAGGCAGAAGGATTGTCATTCGATTCACCTTGGTCGTCACGTCCGAGATGGCAGCCGCCCTCAGTCATTGCGTCCGCCCAAGCGGATTACTTGCTGTCGGCCGGTTCGGCCAGAGCGGCGTTGGCCAGCCCCACGAACACTTCCAGGCTCTGCCGGCTGTAGATGACCTCGACGTCATCCGCGCGCCCGCCCCCGCCGAGGACGAAAACCACTTTGCCGTCGTCTACGGGGTAGTAACGCAGGGGGTACCCGTCCTCGATGCTCGGCCCCGCGTACACCTTCAAGTGATCAGTCATTGCTCCTCCTTCTCAAAAGGTCATCACTTCGATACCGGTAGCAAAACGCGAGCGTCAGCGTTTGTGAACTGGTCGCAGGTGGGCTGCAGGGCTCGGGAAGGCAGCCACCACGGCCATCTGCGTTGGCTTGAGACCGTCCACTTGCAGGACGTGCCGGACCTCGACGTTGCGTTGAGCGATCAGGCCCACGATGTCGCCCTTCTGTCATCGCTCTGCCTTCTGTCTGAAAGGTAGGCTTCTTGGAGACAGGCCGCTGACCTGTGCAGGGTGAGAAAGGTGACGAGATGTCGAAACAGGCTCTGGCCAGGGATCGCGTCCTTGGCGCACGACTCCGAACCATCAGGCAGGGACAGAACCTCAGCCTTGAGCGGGCAGCGGAGCTTGCTCAATGGTCGCCCAGCACTCAGAGCCGTATCGAGACAGGCAAGCGCAAGGTCACCGTTGAAGACGTGGCCACCCTGCTAGCGGTCTACCGGGTCTCGGTTGATCTTCGAACGGAACTCATCGAGATGGCCAAGGCTGGCAACTCGGCTGGTTGGTGGGACCGTCCTTTGCCAGGCGTACCAAGGGAACTAGGCGCCCTGGTCAGCTATGAGGCAGGAGCAACGGCGCTCACAGACTGGTCTGTCACCCTCATTCCTGGGTTGTTGCAGACGCACGCCTACGCGGCAGGCTTCATGATCGCCGATGGTGTCGACCCTATGGACGTAGAGACACGTTGGATGGCTCGACTCCGGCGGCAGGAAGTCCTAGGCACCGTCGACTACACGGCCTATGTCGGTGAGGCGGCACTAGGAACACCCTTCGGGGGCGCGCAAGCCTTCAGCGACCAGCTAGGGCACCTAAGCAAGGCATATGACCGGGGTGTGCTCGTCCGGATAGTCCCGGAGCGCCAGGCGTACGCCGCGTTGCTTCATTCCTGGTTGCTCATGGAGTTCTCAGAGGTCTCCCCGGTCGTGCACGTCGAGCTGATGGAGGGTGGCGTCTACCTTCATGATCAGGAAGTCAAGCCGTACTTCCGAACCTTGCGTGTGCTCGATGACATCGCACTTTCACCCGCTGCAAGTCGAGATATGGTCAGAACGTACCTAGGGAGGACATGAGATGCAGTGGCGTAAGTCGTCTCGTTCGGGAAGCACGACCAACTGTGTGGAACTTCGGCAAGACCTGTCGGCTGTGCGGGACACTAAGCGACCGGTTGTAACACTAAAAGTGACCCGTGACGCTGTGGTCAGACTGGTCACTTTCACCAAGCAACCTTGAACACGTCGATGCCCCCCGGCCAAAGTCGGGGGCGTCACTGTTTGCGCAGGTCAGACGCCGTGACTACAGCTACCTTCGTTGTGTAACATCTCCCCATCGTCTTGGGCGAGCAGATCGACCGGCTCTTGGCACTGGCTGAGCTGCTGCGAGCCATCAAGGCCGAGCTATAGAAAGGGGCGAACATGGAACCCCGCGACGAGATACCACCTGGCGCCCGTTGGAAGACGAGCAGTTACAGCGGTAGCGGCGCTCAATGCGTCGAAGTCGCAGTGGGTGAGGTGGTAGACGTGCGTGACTCCAAGAGCCCCGAGACCGGTCACCTCGTCTTCCAGAATCAGGCTTGGTTGAGCTTCACTCAAGGGTTCAAGCGTCCACTGTGGCCTTCAGGCGCTTGATATCGTCCTCTTTGGACTAAGCAGCTCGGGAGCGGTCTGGGTGTTGCCGTCGTCGACGCTGCCGGCCTCGGATCAGGCGCCGAAGAAGTCCCGGATCTCACCGATCACGCGGTCGACGTCGGAGTCGGTGAGGTCGGCGAACATCGGCAGCGACAGCTCCTCGGCGTAGAACCGCTCCGCAACCGGGCACTGCCCGCGCCGGTAGCCCAGGTCCTCGAACACCGGGTGCCAGTACGCCGGGATGTAGTTCACCTGCACGCCGATGCCGACCCCGCGCAGGTGGTCGTACAGCGCGCGGCGCCTGCCCTCCAGGACCTGCACCGCGTACAGGTGCCACACCGGGTCCGCGCCGGGAAGGCACACCGGCAGACGCAGCCCGGGGACGTCGGCCAAACCCGCGCCGTACCGGGCGAACACCGCCGCCCGGCGCTCCTTGAACGCCGCCAAGCGCGCCAGTTGGCTGCTGCCCAACGCGCACAGGACGTCCGGCAGGCGGTAGTTCAGCCCGAACTCGTGCACCTCCTGGTGCCAGCCGCCCTCGTCGGGGGTGCGCTGGAGCGCCTTGTCGCGGACCAGGCCGTGGTTGCGGAAGCGGCGGGCGCGCTCCAGCAGCTTCTCGTCGGCGGTGACCACGGCGCCGCCCTCGGCGGTGGTCAGGTTCTTGGTGGGGAAGAACGAGAACGTCGTCAGGTCGGCCAGCGTGCCCACCGGCCTGCCCTGCCACGTCCCGCCTACGGAGTGGGCGGCGTCGGCCAACAGCAGCGCGTCCCCGGCGACAGCGCGCAGTCCGGCGTAGTCCGCCGGGTGGCCCGCGTAGTCCACCGCCGCGACCACCTTGGTCCGGCTGGTCACCGCGTCCCCGACCGCCTCGGGGTCCAGGGTCACCGTCGAGTCCACGACGTCGGCGAACACCACTTTGGCGCCCTGCAGGGCGGCACAGGCAGCGGTGGCGACGAACGTCATCGGCGTGCACACGACCTCATCGCCGGGGCCGACCTCGGCGGCGGCGTACGCCACGTGCAGCGCCGCCGTGCCCGAAGTGACCGCCACGGCGGGCGCGCCCGCCCAGGCGGCCAGGTCCGCCTCGAACCGGGTCACGGCCGGGCCGGTGGTCAGCCAGTCGCCGCGCAGGACGGCCGCGACGGCCTCGATGTCGCTGGCGTCGACCGACTGGCGCCCGTACGGCAGCGGGTCAGCCATGCCGCTCGACCAGGACGCGCAGGTCGTCGTCGTTGAGCCACAGGTCGTTGGTGTCCGAGCGGTAGGCGAACCCCTCCGGGACCGGCACCCCGGCCGTGGGCGGCTGGTAGCCCCAGCCCGCGATGTGCGGCATGACGATGTAGCGGTCGCCGTGCAGGACCGTCCGGCGGGCGTCGTCGGGGGCGATCATCTCCTCGTGCAGCTTCTCGCCCGGCCGCACGCCGATCTCCCGCATCGGGCTGTCCGGGGCGATCACCCGCGCGAGGTCGACCAGCCGCATGCTGGGGATGCGCGGGACGTACAGCTCCCCGCCGTGCATCTGCTCGAAGGAGTCCACGACGAACTGCACCGCCTGCGGCAGGGTGATCCAGAACCGCGTCATCCGCTTGTCGGTGATCGGCAGCTCCTCGCCGCGCTCGGCGAGTTGGCGGAAGAACGGGATCACGCTGCCGCGCGAGCCCATGACGTTGCCGTAGCGCACCACCGCGAACCGCGTCGGGTGCCCGGCGGCGTAGTGGTTGGCGCTGATGAACATGCGGTCCGCGCACAGCTTCGTCGCGCCGTAGAGGTTGATCGGGCTCGACGCCTTGTCCGTCGACAGCGCCACGACCCGCTGCACACCGCAGTCGATCGCCGCCTCGATGACGTTCTGCGAGCCGTGCACGTTGGTCTGGACGAACTCGAAGGCGTTGTACTCGCCGGTGTCCACCTGCTTGAGGGCGGCGGCGTGCACCACGTAGTCCACCCCACGCATGGCGCGTTCCAGCCTGCGGCGGTCGCGGATGTCGCCGATGAACCAGCGCAGCCGGGGGTCGTCGCCGAAGAGCTGGCGCGCCTCGTACTGCTTGAGCTCGTCGCGGCTGAGCACGATGACCTTCGCCGGGTTCAGCTCGGCGAGGGCGTGGGCGATGAACGCCTTGCCGAAGGACCCCGTCCCACCGGTCAGCAGGATGCTGGCACCGTCGAGCACTGTCATCTCAACCTCCGCGTCGACCGCCCCTCGCGGTGGGCCATCATGGCACCCGTGCGCGTGAACGCCGTCATCCAGGCACGGATGTCCTCCACCCGGCTGCCCGGCAAGGTCCTGCGTGACCTGGGCGGACGCTCGGTGCTGGCCTGGGTCGTGCGGGCCGCGCGGGACTCCTCCGCCGACTCGGTCATCGTCGCCACCTCGACCGCGCCCGACGACGACCCGGTCGCCGAGGCCGCCGCCGCGCTCGGCGCCGAGGTGGTCAGGGGTCCCTTGGACGACGTGCTGGCCCGGTTCGTCGCCGCGCTCGACGAGCACCCGTGCGACGCCGTCCTGCGGCTCACCGCCGACTGCCCCCTGCACGACCCCGCGGTGCTCGACGCCGTCATCGGCCTGTGGCGCTCCGATCCGGGGCTGCACTACGTCAGCGACACCCTGGTGCGCACCCTCCCGCGCGGCTACGACGCCGAGGTCGTCCGCGCCGACGTCCTGCGCGCCCAGGCCGCCATCCCCGAGGGCCCGCACCGCGAGCACGTCACCGCTGGGGTGTACACCGACCCGGCGTACCGGTGCGCGGGCGTGGTCTTCCAGCCCGGCGCCGCCGACCTGCGCCTGACCCTGGACACCCCCGAGGACGCCGCCGTCATCGAGGGCGTGGTGGCGGCCGTCGGCCACACTGACTGGCGCGCCGTCGTGGCACACCTGCGCGCCCACCCCGACCTGGCGGCGCTGAACGCCCACGTCGAGCAGAAGAAATGACCACCCTGCTCCTGCGCGTCGACGCGGGCCCGGCCATCGGCGTCGGCCACCTCTCGCGCTGTGTCGCCGTCGCCGAGGAGGCCGTCGCCCGAGGCTGGACGGTCACCGTCACCGGCACCCTGACCGGCGCCGCCTGGCTGACCACCCGCCTCACCGAACTGGGCGTCGAGATCCGCCCGGACCTCACCCCGGCCGACATCGTCCTGGTCGACCACTACGGCCACATCCCCCTACCTGACACCCACCTGGTCTCGATCGAAGACGGCCCCTACGGCCGCCGTCGAGCCGACGTCGTCGTCGACTGCAACCTCGCCCCCGCCCCCCGCCCCGACGACGGCTCCCCCTTGGTCCTGCGCGGCCCCGCCTACGCCCCCCTCCGCGCCGCCATCCGCACCGCTCGCACCCACCGAGCCCGCGAGCCCTGGGCGGTGACCGACTCCCAGCGAGCCCGCGAGCCCCGCGACCGTCCCCGGGTGGTCGTCGCGATGGGTGGCGGAGCCATGGCCGGGACCGTCTCCGCCGCCCTCACCGCCCTCTGGGCGACCGCGCTGCCCATGGACGTCCTGGCGATCTCCGCCGCCCCCCTAGACCCGGGCACTCCGAGCCCGGGCGCCACCATCGAGGTCAGCCCCCCGCGCCCCGACCTGCCGGACCTGTTCGCCGCCGCGGACCTGGTCATCAGCGCCGCGGGCGTGACCCTGCTGGAACTGTGCTGCCTGGCCGTCCCCACCGCCCTGGTCGTCGCCGCCGACAACCAGCTCCCCGGCTACACCGCCGCCACCGACCGTGCCCTCGCCGCCCCCCTGGGCGACCTGACCGACACCGAAGCCGCCACCGCCACCCTGCGCCACCTGCTCACGACCCCCACCGCCCGAGCCGCCCTGTCCCGCGCCGCCGCCAAGACCGTCGACGGCCACGGCGCCCGTCGAATCCTCAACGCCGCCGCGGGCCTCACCACCCGCCCAGCCACCCCAGCCGACTCCGACCGCCTGCTGGCCTGGCGCAACGACCCCGTCACCCGCCACTGGTCGGTCAACCAGGACCTGGTGCCCCAAGCCGTCCACGAGACCTGGCTGGCCACGGCGCTCACCACCCGCCACCTGCTCATCGCCGAGGAATCGGGCACCCCCATCGCCGTCATCCGCTTCGACCCGACCGCCCCCGGCGAGGTCGAGGTCAGCATCACCCTCGCCCCCCAAGCCCGAGGCCGCGGCCTGGCCAGGCCGGTGCTGGAAGCCGCCCACGACCACCTCACTGACACCCGCGTCCTGGCCCGCGTGCACCGCGACAACACCGCCTCCCGCAGGCTGTTCGCGAGCGCGGGCTACCGCCCCACCCAACGCCCCGCGGAAGACGGCTTCGACTTCTACGCGATCGACCTCTAGACGCGGCTACAGGTACTGGCCGGTCCCGCGCAGGTGCGGACCCTCCGGTGCCGCGCCCTGGGTACCTGGCGGCAGGCCACGGCGCATTTGCTCCAGCTGCACCCGAGCGGCCATCTGCTGGGCGAACAACGCGGTCTGGATGCCGTGGAAGAGGCCCTCCAGCCACCCCACCAGCTGCGCCTGCGCGATGCGCAGCTCCGCGTCCGACGGCGTGTTCTCCTCGGTGAACGGCAGCGACAGCCGCTCCAGCTCCTCGCGGAGTTCCGGGGCCAGGCCCTCCTCCAGTTCCTTTATCGAGCGGGTGTGGATCTCGCGCAGGCGGTTGCGGCTGGCCTCGTCCAGCGGCGCGGCGCGGACCTCCTCCAGCAGTTGCTTGATCATCGTGCCGATGCGCATGACCTTGGCGGGCTGTTCCACCATGTCGCCGACCGATTCCCCGCCCTCGCCGTTCTCGCCGGGGAGGCGGGCGGTGCCGAGTGGGGAGCCGTCCGGCCCCACCACCATCACGTGACTGGTCTCGTCGGGCTGTCCGGGCTGGCTCATGGTTGGCAGGGTATCCGCCCCGCGGACCCGCGAAACGACCCATGGCACACCTGCGTACGGTGTTGCGCATGGCCTTCGACGTCGCTCGAATTCGCGGGCTGTTCCCCGCGCTGGGTGACGGCTGGGTGCACCTCGACTCGCCCGCCGGTATGCAGGTTCCCGAACAGGTCGCGACCGCCGTCTCCACCGCGCTGCGCGCCCCCGTGTCCGGTCCCGGCGGCAATTTCCCGGCCTCCCAGCGGGCGGAGGCCATCGAGGACGCGGCCCGGCGCGCGGTCGCCGACCTGGTCAACGTCGACGCCGCCGGGGTCGTCCTCGGGCCCAACCCGGCGGTCCTGCTCGACCGCCTCGCCGAGTCCCTCGGCGATGGCTGGCTCATCGGCGACGAGGTCGCGCTCTCGCGCCTCGACCACCAGGCCAACACCGCCCCGTGGCTGCGCGTGGCCCAGCGCGCGGGCGCCACCGTCCGCTGGGCGGAGATCGACATCGAGACCTGCGAGCTGCCCGCGTGGCAGTACGAGAACCTGATCTCCCACCGCACGAAGGTCGTCGCGGTCACCGCGGCCTCCGGCGCGGTCGGCACCCGCCCCGACCTGGCCAGAATCATCTCCTACGCCAAGGAAGCGGGCGCCTTCGTCGTCGTCGACGCCTCCTCGGCCGCGCCGTACGTCCCCATGGACATGGCCGCCCTGGGCGCCGACGTCGTCGCCGTCTCGGCGGGCGCGTGGGGCGGGCCCGCGGTGGCCGCGCTGGCCTTCGCCGACCCCGCCGTCCTCGACCGGCTGCCCGCCAGCTCCCTCGACCCGCGCGCCACCGGCCCCCGCAGGCTCGAGCTCGGCGGCCACGCCTACCCGCCGCTGGCCGGGCTGGTCGCCTCCGTCGACTACCTCGCCGACCTCGACGACGCGGCCACCGGCAGCCGCCGCGAGCGCATCGCCGTCTCCCTCGGCTCGGCCAAGAGCTACCAGGCGGGGCTGCTGTCCCGGCTGATCAGCGACCTGCGCTCGCTTTCCCACGTCATGGTCATCGGCGACGCCATGCGCCGAATCCCCGCGCTGGCGTTCACCGTCGCCGACCGCAAGGCGGCCGAGGTGGTCGACCACCTCGCCGAGCACGGCATCTGCGCCTTCGCCGACGACACCCCCTCCGGCGTGTTCGCCACCCTCGGCGTCGGCGAGGTCGGCGGCGCGGTCCGGGTGGGCCTGGCCCACTACACGACCGCGGTCGAGGTCGACCAGCTCGTCGCCGCGCTCAGATAGCCCCGGAACGTTCACCACGTCTCGACGCGCCTGGCCGCGACGGCCCCGTACAACCCGGTACGAGACCGGCTCCGGCGCCACGCCGACACACAGCCAACGCCCTGGGTCACACCGCCAGGACGAGCTTGCCGAACACCCCGCCGTCCTCCAGCATCCGGTGCGCGTCGGCGGCCCTGGCGATCGGCAGCACCTCGTGCACGACCGGCCGCACCGCCCCGGCCTCGACCAGTGGCCACACCTGCTCGACGACCGCGGCGCAGATCGCCCCCTTCTCGGCGACCGGCCGGTAGCGCAGGCTCGTCGCGGTCACCGTCGCGTTCTTCGCCAGCACCGCGGCGATGTCCAACTCCGCGCGGGCCCCGCCCTGCATCCCGATCACCACCAGCCGCCCGCCCCGTTTCAGCGCGGCGATATTGCGGGCGAGGTATTTGGCCCCCATGTTGTCGAGGATGACGTCGGCGGCGACCTCTTTCTCGAATTCCGCGCTGCGATAATCCAGCGTGATGTCGGCCCCCAGTTCGGCGCATCGATTGAGCCGTTCGGCGGAACCGGCGGTCACCGCGACCGTCGCGCCGAGCGCTTTCCCGAGCTGGATCGCGTGGGTGCCGATCCCGCCCGCGCCGCCGTGCACCAGCAGCGTCTCCCCGACACCCAGCCGCGCGGTCTGGACCACGTTGGACCACACCGTGCAGGCCACTTCCGGCAGCGCGGCGGCGGTCACCAAGTCCACACCGGACGGAACAGGCATCAGCTGGGCGGCCGGAACCGGCACAATTTCGGCATATCCGCCGCCCGCCAGCAGCGCGCACACCTCGTCGCCGACGGCCCAGCCGGTGACCCCGGCGCCCACCTCGGCGATGGTTCCCGAGCACTCCAGCCCGACGATGCCGCTCGACCCCGGTGGGGGCGGATACAAACCCTTGCGCTGCAACAGGTCCGCGCGGTTCACCGCCGTCGCGGCCACGCGTACCAATACTTCGCCGGGACCGGGCGCCGGATCGGGTGCCGCCGACCAGACCAGGACTTCCGGCCCGCCGGGTTCGACAATCGTGATCGCCTGCATGGGCTCAACGGTAATACCAAGCCGGTCCGGTCACAGTCGCAGGCGAACTCTTGACCAGAGGCGATTTCCGAGCGAGAGTCACGCTCGCCGGAAATGCCGCTTCGGGGAACGCGCCGGCATGATCCACCCCCCACGAAGGGAAGTTCGCATGTCGTCTACCCGGACCCCACTCAGGGCGGGCGCCGTCCTGCTCGCCGCGTGCGCCGGTCTCACCTTCACCACCGTGCCCGCGAGCGCGCAGGCCGACCTGCCCGACGGGCCCGCGCTCGCCCGCAACCTGGTCAAGAAGGTCACCGTCAGCGGCGTCAACCGCCACCTCATCGCTTTCCAGCGCCTGTCCGACCGCAACGGCGGGTCGCGCGCGGCGGGCACCCCCGGCTACGACGCCAGCGTCGAGTACGTCGCGGGCAAGCTGCGCGCCGCGGGCTACGACGTGTCGACGCCGGAGTTCACCTACCCCGTGCAGGTGTTCGACGCCGCCTACGCCCAGGTCGGGGCCACCAAGGTCGAGGCCATCGCGATGGAGGAGTCGCCGCAGACGCCCGTGGGCGGCGTGACCGGACCGCTGGTCGCCGTCCCGCAGGACGCCACCCCCGGCTGTGAGGCCACCGACTTCGACGGCCTGCCGATGACCGGCGCGGTCGCCCTGATCCGCCGCGGCGCGTGCACCTTCGAGATCAAGGCGAAGAACGCCCACGCCGCGGGCGCGGTCGCGGTGCTGATCGCCAACAACGTCGACGGCCCGCTCTCCAACGTCACCGTGACCGACGGCGTGGTCCCGACCGGCGGCGTCAGCCGGGCCGACGGCGACACCCTGTTCGGCCTCAACGGCAGCTCGGCCACCGTGGACATGCGCTTCCACATCGAGGAGCGCCCCTCCCGCAACGTCATCGCCCAGACCAAGACCGGCCGCAAGGACAACGTGGTCATGGCGGGCGCGCACCTCGACAGCGTCGAGCTCGGCGCGGGCATCAACGACAACGGCACCGGCAGCGCCGGCCTGCTGGAGACCGCGCTGCAGCTCGGCGGCTCCCCGCGGGTCAACAACTCCATCCGCTTCGCCTGGTGGGGCGCCGAGGAGCTGGGCCTGGTCGGCTCGTCCAAGTACGTCCAGTCGCTGACCTTCGAGCAGCAGCTCGACATCGCGCTGTACCTGAACTACGACATGATCGGCTCCCCGAACGCGGCGTACTTCGTCTACGACGGCGATGACTCCGACGCCGTGGGCGCGGGCGAGGGCCCGTACGGCTCGGCGCAGATCGAGGCGGCGTTCGTGAACTTCCTGGAGACGACCGGCACCCCGACCGAGGGTTCGGACTTCTCCGGCCGCTCCGACTACTTCGAGTTCATCGAGAACGGCATCCCCTCCGGTGGTCTGTTCACCGGCGCCGAGGGCATCAAGACCGAGGCGCAGGCGGCGAAGTGGGGCGGGCAGGCCGGTGTCGCCTACGACCCGTGCTACCACTCCGCGTGTGACAACCTGGGCAACGTCGACCGCGTCGCCCTGGACCGCAACTCCGACGCCATGGCGTGGGTGACCGCGTCCTACGGCGTCAGCACCGAGGACATCAACGGCGTCCCGCCGAGGGCGTCCAAGACCGCCAAGTCGGTCAAGGACAGCCGCGCGGCCTACCGCCTCTCGGTGATCAACAGCAACGCGGGCAACCACGACGGTGGCCACTCGCACGCCGCGACCTCCTAACGGAGCAAACAAAAAGACTCCGCGTCGCCCACTTGGCGGCGCGGAGTTCTTTTTGTGGAGTCGTGTCTTTATTACATATCCTTTGACCGCGCGGTTGGTAATGAACAAGGCTTGACCGGCGGCGCTGATCGCGTGAGGGTGAGCTCTCGCCGGAACACGGATCGCGTCGGGGCGGTCACCGGCAGGCACTCATTTCGAGCAAAGGGACCTGTATGCCCAAACCCCAGACGCTTCGCGTCGGCGCCGCCGTGATCGTGGCCGCCGGTGCGCTCGTGTTCTCCACGATTCCGTCCGTGGCCGCGCCGACCGCGTCCGCCACGCTCCCGGATGGCCCCGCCCTGGCCAGGAACCTGGTCAAGAAGGTGACGGGAGCGGGAGTCAACCGCCACCTCATCGCCCTGCAGCGCATCGCCGACCGCAACGGCGGCACCCGCGCCTCCGGCACCCCCGGCTACGACGCCTCCATCGGCTACATCGAGGACAAGCTCACCGCCGCCGGGTACGACGTGACCAGGCAGTCCTTCCCGTTCACCTTCTTCCAGCCGCTGGCCCAGTCCCTCACCGCGGGCGGGCGGACCATCCCCGTCACGGCCATGACCTACAGCCTCTCCACCCCGGTCGGCGGCGTCACCGCCCCGCTCGCCGTGGCCGCGGTGGACGCCACCCCGGGCTGCGAGGCGAGCGACTACACCGCCGCGGCGGGCAAGATCGCGCTCGCGCAGCGCGGCTCGTGCTCCTTCGCCCAGAAGGGCCAGGCCGCCTTCGACGCGGGCGCAGTCGCCGTGCTCGTCTACAACAACGTCGACGGCATGGTCAACGGCACCCTCGGCGCCGCCGACGCCGCGCGGCTGCCCTCCGGCGGCATCACCCGCGCCGACGGCCTCGCGCTGGCCGCCGCAGGCGGCTCGGTGACCCTGGACCTGCGCGCGGTCACCGAGGACCGCACGACCCACAACCTCATCGCCGAGACCACCACCGGCCGCAAGGACAACGTGGTCATGGCGGGCGCGCACCTCGACAGCGTCACCGTGGGCCCCGGCATCAACGACAACGGCACCGGCAGCGCCGGTCTGCTGGAGACCGCGCTGCAGCTCGGCGGCTCGCCCCGGGTCAACAACGCGGTGCGCTTCGGCTGGTGGGGCGCCGAGGAGGTCGGCATTGTCGGCTCCACGAAGTACGTGCAGTCGCTGACCTTCGAGCAGCAGCTCGACATCGCGCTCTACCTGAACTTCGACATGATCGGCTCCCCGAACGCCGCGCACTTCGTCTACGACGGCGACGACTCCGACGCCACCGGCGCAGGCGCGGGTCCCTACGGCTCGGCGCAGATCGAGGCCGCCTTCGTCGACTTCCTGGAGACGACTGGCACCCCGACCGAGGGCTCGGACTTCACCGGCCGCTCGGACTACCGCGAGTTCATCACCCAGGGCATCCCCTCCGGTGGCCTGTTCACCGGCGCCGAGGGCATCAAGACCGAGGCCCAAGCGGCGAAGTGGGGTGGCCGGGCGGGCGTCGCCTACGACCCCTGCTACCACCTGAAGTGCGACAACCTCGGCAACATCGACCGGGTGGCGCTGGACCGCAACTCCGACGCCATGGCGTGGGTGACCGCGTCCTACGGCATCAGCACCGAGGACATCAACGGCGTCCCGCCGAGGGCCACCGCCAAGCAGGCCGCGGCGGCCAAGACGGCCCGCGCCGAGGCCCGCATGGCCCAGAAGTCCATGATGCGTACCCAGATGGTCCAGGACGACGTGCGCCTCGCGGGCCACGGCGGCAACGCCGGCCCTGGCTGCATCCACAACAACCAGGACGTCGCCTAACAAGCGAGGAAGCCCCCGCGGTCAATGCTTGACCGCGGGGGCTTCTCGCTGTCTCAGCCCAGGTCGCGGGCGGCGAACGTGTCGCACTGGGTCGGCTGGCCGGTGTTGACCCCGGTCAGGAACCACTGCTCGCGCTGGGCGCTGGAGCCGTGGCTGAACTGGGACTCGTCGACCTTGCCGCCGCCGATCTTCTCCTGGATGAAGTCGTCGCCGATGCGCTCGGCCACGTCGACGGCGCGGTTGACGTCGTCCTGGGTGATGTTGCGGATCAGCGGCTTGCCGCCCTCGGCGGGCGTGGTCGTGGCGCGGTTGGCCCACACGCCCGCGTAGCAGTCGGCCTGCAGCTCCAGGCGCACGCTGCCGGAGGTCGGCCCGGTCTCCCTGCCGACGCTGGAGGAGGTGCCGAGGAGGTTCTGCACGTGGTGGCCGTACTCGTGGGCCAGCACGTACGCCTCGGCGAAGATGCCGCCCTGCGCGCCGAAGCGGGACTTCAGCTCGTCGAAGAACTGCAGGTCGACGTAGATGCCCTGGTCGGCGGGGCAGTAGAACGGCCCGACGTCGGAGGTCGCGCTGCCGCAGGCGGTGTTGACCCCGCCGCGGAAGAAGGTGGTGTCCGCGGGCTTGTACGTGCGCCCGGACCGGGCGAACTCGTCGGCCCAGTAGTCCTGGATCGAGTTGATGATCGCCACCCGGGCGCAGTCGGGCTTGGTGTTGGCGTCGCGGCCGGTGCGGCACTCCGCGCTGAGGTCGGAACTGCTGACCGGCTGCCCCGCCGCCGCGTCCCCGGTGCTCTGCGGCACGTCGGCCGGGAGCCCGCCGAGCTGGGAGAGCACGAAGTAGATCAGCATGCCGACGATGCCGAGACCGCCGCCGCCGAGCGCGACCCGGCCGCCGACCCCGCCGCCGCCTGCCCCGCGCATGTCCTGTACCTGGGAACTGTCGAGCGCTACGTTGTCGTCGAACTCCACGGTCCACTCCGCTGGCCGTCGGTGTGGCGCCCGGCCGGAACGCCCGCCGGAAACCTTAACCCGACATGCCTGGGTGCGGCCCGCCGTCGGGGGCCGCACCCAGGTTTCCCACGGTGTCGTAGTGGCAGTCCGCCGGTCCGGCGCGGAGCCTGGCGGAAGGCGCAGAGGCCGCTTCCGATGCCCAGGTTCAACGGCGTCGGGTGAGCGGGCCCCGCGCAGCCACACGCGCGGCGACGCCCGGACAACCGGTCCGTCACTGCTCCACAGTCGCGATCGGCTCGATGCGGATCACGCCGCTCGCGGGGTTGCAGTAGCCGAGTACCACTACGAATGATGTGTCTCTCGATCCGGCACGGCACCACCTGACCCTTCCATCGGCGGGCCCAGCGGTGGGTGCACTGCGGGCTTGTGCACCCGCGTCCACTCGGGCCAGCCACCACCCATCTTGCGCCTGTATGCCGGCTTGCACAACCCTTTGGTCGCACCTGAAACGGTGAACCTGACCGTCACTGTCCGAAAGGGACAATCCCCAGTCCGCCCGAGACGGTCACCACCTCGGACGACGCCCAATGCACGCCCGCAGGCCGCCCTCCCCACGAGGCTGGCCACCCCCGAAATCGCCACCGCCACCCAGTAGGGCAACCGCGGCACACCGTCGGTGACAACCACTGCCGGAAGTGAACAATTTCCACATCGAGCCACTCTGTTCGAGTGCGCGACCAAGCGGCCAACCCATCGAGCAACGCCGCAAGCTCCCCTCGACGTGCCCCCGATGGTCATGATCCGCCGCTGAAGCGCCGTGGTTCCGATCATTGCGCCAGCCTCACCCTCAACGTGACCCGATGGCCATGATCTACCGTTGGAGCGCCGCAGCCCCGACCATTGCGCCCAGTCACACCTCGCCGGCCTTCGGTCCCTGGTCGCCCATTGCGTCAGCCCCGCCCTCGCTGACCTCCGGCCCTGCTCGCCCACCTCAACCCGGCCACCGGTGGCCACGGCGAGCAGCTGTGAGCCCCGTCGACACCGCCCTGACCGCCCACCTGCTGATCGGCGCCCCGGTCGTCTCCGTCGACATGCGCGCCGCCGGGGTCGAGCGCGAACGCTCCCTGCTGGCGGGCCTGCCCCCGACCGCCACGCCTAGCGGGCCACCTTGCCGAGCGACCTCCCGGACAGCCTCTCGGCACGTAACCTGGTCCGGTGACGTCGGTGAGCGCTGAACCACGCTGGTTGGGTCCGACCGAGGCGCGGGCTTGGCGCGCCTACGTCATCGGCAGCGAACTACTGCGCCAACAACTCAACCGCGAACTACAGGACCGCCACGGCATAGCCCTGGCCGACTACGAGGTCCTGGTCCGCCTGTCGGAGCGCCCCGACGGCCGCATGCGCATGAGCCACCTGGCAGGCCAGGTGGCGTCGTCGAAGAGCAGGCTGTCCCACCAGATCGCCCGCATGGAGAAGTCCGGCCTGGTCAAACGCGACAACTGCCCCGACGACGCCCGAGGCGTCATCGCCGAGATCACCCCCCGCGGCCTCGAAACCCTCCGCACCGCCGCCCCCACCCACGTCGAAGGCGTCCGCGAACACCTCGTAGACCTCATGACCCCCGCCGAACAAGACGTCATAGCCGCCCTCTTCGAACGCGTGATCGCCCACCTCGACCTGACCTGACCCCGACCTCTACTCTTGACCCCACCAGGAGGCGTGGCAGAGCGGCCGAATGCATCCGCCTTGAAAGCGGAAGACGGGCAACCGTCCGGGGGTTCAAATCCCTCCGCCTCCGCAGCTCAGAAGGGGTGTCGACCCTCCCTTGCGGAGGATCGACACCCTTCGGTGTAGCCATGGGTGTAGCAACGACCGCGAATCACCTGGTCACCGTTATGCCAAGTGATCGGACAGCCGCAGCGCGGGGACGACAACCCGGAGGGCGCAACGCATCCGGTGAGTCAGGAGCAGCCCCGCGTGCGCGGGGACGATTCTCCGCTACAAAAGGCTCTTTCTGTAGCTGATGGAGCAACCTCGCGCGGGGACGACGAAGCCGCGCAGCCGCGCTTGGGCGGCCAAGAGCGGCGCCGCGGCGGCGACAGGTGCCGCGCCCTCGCCGGGACCGACGAGACACGGGAGCGACCCGCGTGCGCGAGGACGACACTTGTTGAGCTGGAGTGCAGCGGCCGTGCTGGTGTTTTCCGTTCACTTTTGTTGAGCGCTCGGCGAGGCTCAAGCGGGTCCCGGATGGACGACTTCGCGGCCTGTCCACTTCCGGGTCTCGTGGGGCCGTTGCTGCGACGTGACCCGGGGCATTCACTGGTTCACTCAAGGTCGTGGTGGCTGCCTTGACTCGGCGAACCTGCGCGGTGTATCGCGGTACGTTCCCTGAATGCCGGGAAACATCTTGCGCGCTGCGGTACGTTTGCCGACGTGCCTGGTGAAAGACTTGCCCTTCCCGCATTCAACAAGGCTTGGCTGATGCTTGCCGTTGGTGAGGATCGTGAACATGCGGGTAACGACGGCTATGATGATTTGCCTTCGGCGCACTACAGCTGGGACAGCACGGTTGCGAACTCCGGTCAACCGCAATCAGGCGATGTCATCGTGCTGTGGGACAAGAAAAGCCTGTTGGGGCCTCTGTTATCGATGGCATCCAGGTCGAACACGACGTGGAAAAGACGCGTTTCCGCTGTCCGCGGTGTGAGAAGGCCAGGATCAAACGCCGCACCAACACGTTGCCCATCTATCGCTGTGACGGGTGCGCTCACAAGTTCGACGATCCTCTTCGACTTCAGGGCAAGGTCACGACATTCCGCACGAGGCACGATGCGGGCTGGATTGACCTCGGTGGCAGGCTCGCCGCCGAGGAGCTGCGGAAACTGTGCCTGTCACCCAACTCGCAGCTGAGTATTCGAGAGCTTGACTTCGAGCGGTTCCAAGCGGCCCTTGGAACCACGGCGGCGGAAGATCGCATGACGCCGTTCGAGGTGGCAATGAGCAGGCGTATCAGTGGCGGCCACCGGACGGCAGTTGTGCGTGTACGAATCGGCCAAGGAGCGTTCCGGAACGATCTGCTCGCCAAGTATGGTGACGCCTGCGCGTTCACCGGTCCGACGCCCCGCGACGCCCTCGATGCCGCCCATTTGTACAGCTACGCAGCCGACGGACGCCACCAAGAGGAAGGTGGACTGCTCATGCGCCGAGACATCCACCGCCTGTTCGACGTCGGCCACATCGCCGTTCACCCCGAGAAGTGCACCGTGGATGTCACCGATTTGGTGCGCGACTACCCGCTATACGGACCGATGCACGGGACGAAGTTCAAGCTGTCGCTCCGGGGCCGAGATTGAAGTGGATCAAAGACCACTGGAACATGCACCGCGGCACTCCCTGAAAAGCTCAGGAGTCCTCAACGAGTGTCAGGTGCGTTTGGCCGTCTGGCTGCGAAAGCAGGACGCTGGGGTCGGGTGGGGTGCTGCTGGTGATGGTTTCCAGCAAATGCGCTGGTAGGCGGGACTCGCGGTGCAAAATGTCGCCCGCGCCCGCTTCCGCCAGCAGTTCCAAAGCGCGCGGTAGCAGGGAGGGGCGTTCAACCGGCAGTACCGGGCCCGGTTCCCGACGGCGCCATCCTCGGCTCGACAGGGTGGTGATCGCGTTGCGGTACGTGACGTCGCGCATGGCGCCGAGTTGGCGGGCTCGGAACAGCAGGGCCTGGAGGCTGACGCCCCACGTCTCCTTCAGGCGCGTCAGCCGTGCCCAGTCGGCGCGCGCGGGCAGGAGGTCGGCGATCTGGGCGCGCGGCATCAGGAACTCGGCGGCGAAGCGGTGGGCCTGGTTCTCCACGATCCGGTTGCCCGGCTCCTCGTCCCCGTGCATCACCAGGTGCCCCAGCTCGTGGGCCACGTCGAAGCGCTGGCGGTGGTAGTCGTCCTTGACGGGGTTCAGCAGGATGAGGGGGCGGCCCGCCAGGGTCACCGAGTACGCGTCCACCGACGCGGCCTGGACCGGGGTGAACACCGTCAGTACCCCGTGGTCCTCCACCGCCCGGATCGTGTGCGCGATCGGGCCTTCCGGTACGCCCCAACAGGACCGGACGTAGTCGGCGGCGTCCTCGGGCGCCGAGTCCGCGCAGTCCAGTCCAACCGGGACGGACGGCACCGACACTGCGGGGAAGTCGACGTGCCCGGACAAGATGCCGCCGACCTCGGTGACCATCAGCGCGTACGCCTCGGCCTGGTCGCGCGCCAGTTGCGTGGTCGAGCGCAGCGAACGGAAGTGCGGGTTCGCCGACGCGGCGACGTGGCCGGGCAGGAAGAACACCGGGTCCACCCGCAGGGCCAGCGCCAGTCGCGCGACCGTCGCGGGGGATGGCTTCTTCGTGCCCGACTCGTAGAAGCTCACCGCGGCCGGGGTTTTGTCGATGGCGGTCGCGAGCGCGTTCTTGCGCAGGCCCGCCAGGCGCCGCCCCAGGGTCAGGCGCGACCCGTCGAACGCGGCGGCGATGTCGGTGAGGTTCATTCCCCGGTTCCTGAGCGGCGGTGGGTCCTGAGCTGGACCTGCGCGTCCGTGCCGAAAGCGGGTACGGACGGGGTGATCTTAGCGCCGCCGTCGCGGGGCTTGCCGTCCAACCGGGTGAGCCAGGCCCACGGCGAGCCCGCGTCCAGGCGCGGCCTGCCGAGGTGCAACTCGCTCTCGGTGACGTCGGAGTTGACCGCGTGCGCGATCACCAGCGGGGTGACGCCCGCCTCGCGGATGTCCAGTTCGGACACTGTGAACAGGGTGTTCTCCTCCGACGCCGTCGACCGCGCGTGCCGCTGCTTGGCGGGCGTCTTCGCCGACCACGACACCTTGCGCACGCCGCCGAAGGAGAACGACGAGATCAGCCAGTGCCAGCGCTCGTGCCGCCAGCCGGGCGAGCCGGTCACGTCGGCGCGGACCACCGCGCCCGGCGCCGACGCGGGCATGGCGTCCAGCTCCCCGGAGGCCAGGCCCAACCCCAGCACGTCGAGCCCGACGCCTGCCCCGCCCGGCTCGACGGCGTACTTGCGGCAGTGGAAGACGCGGTCGAGCCGGTCGCAGAACAGCTTGTGCGCGGTGAGGCCGAGCCACACCTGGTCGTGCCCAGTGTCGGGGTCGTAGTCCTGCGCGGTCCGCCGCATCGTGGACGACCACGCCCACGTGACGGCGTCGACGATCCCGGCCCGGCCCAGTGCGGTGACGACCTGCTCGCGCTCGCTCATGCGCAGACCCTACCGGCGATCAGTAATTGATGTCGGAAAATTAACCGGCGTGTCGGGCTCAGCCGACGAGCGCGACCACCGAGGCCGTCGAGGCGACGCCGAGGACGAAGCCCACCACCGCCATCGGCCCGATCAGCTTGACCTTGCTCAGCGGCCACATCGCCGCCAGGCAGCCGATGAGGACGAGCAGCGCGAGAGTGCTGGTGCGCACGGTCTCAGTCCTTTGCGGACAGGTCGACGTCGCGGGTCTCCGGCAAGCCGAACAGGGCGAGGAACGCCAGCCCGTAGGCCGCCGCGCCGAAGGCCATCGCCCCGCCGAGCCCGTAGTTCTGCGCCAGGAACCCGATCGCGGCGGGGAAGAGCGCGCCGACGCCACGCCCGAAGTTGTAGGTGAAGCCCGGACCCGCGCCGCGCACCCTGGTCGGGTACAGCTCCGAGAGGAACGCGCCGAAACCGCTGAAGATCGCCGACGAGCAGAAGCCCAGCGGGAAGGTCAGCCACAGCACCCAGCCGCCCGCCCCGGCCGGGACCAGCGTGTACAGCAGGATCAGCGCGGCGCTGAGCACAGCGAACAGGCGGAAGGTGTGCTTGCGGCCGAGCCGGTCGCTGAAGTGGCCCGCGGTGAGGTACCCGGCGAACGCGCCCGCGGCGAACACCGCCAGGTAGCCCGCGGTGCCGACGACGGTGAGCCCGCGGTCCTCCTTGAGGTAGGACGGCAGCCACGTCGCCAGCGTGTAGTAGCCGCCCTGGCAGCCGGTGGCGAGCAGCGCGGCGAAGACCGTGGTGCGCAGCAGGTCCGGCTTGAAGATCGCGGCGAGGGAGTTGCGCGGCTTCTCGGCCAGCTCGGTGTACACCGGGGCGTCCTCGATGTGGCGGCGCAGGTAGATCACCAGCAGCGCGGGCAGGGCGCCGGTGAGGAACAGCACGCGCCATGCCCACTCCTGGTCGACCAGGCTGAAGACCACGCCGTAGACCACCACGGCCAGGGCCATCCCGACCGCCCACGAGCTCTGGATGACCGCGATGACCCGGCCGCGGTGCCGCGCGGCGGTGTACTCGGCGACCAGGATCGCGCCGGTCGCCCACTCGCCGCCGAAGCCCAGGCCCTGGATGCCGCGGAAGACCAGCAGCGTCTCGTAGTTGGGCGCCAGCCCGCACAGGGCGGTGAAGACGGCGTAGACCAGGACCGTCAGCATCAGCGTGCGAACCCGGCCGATCCGGTCGGCCAGCACTCCCGCGACCACGCCGCCGACCGCGGAGGCGACGAGCGTGGTCGTGGACAGCAGGCCGGTCTCGCCCTTGGTCAGCCCGAACGTCATGGCGACCGCGCCGAGGCTCAGCGGCAGGACCCAGTAGTCGTAGGAGTCCAGGCCATAGCCGCCGAACGCGCCCACGAAGGCGCGCCGCCCCTTGATCGGCAGCTCGCGGAACCAGGCGAACCGGTTGTCGGTGGAGGTTGTGCTCATCACTCACCTCACTCGGCCGGCGGCCCGCCAGGTGCGGGCCACGGTTCGTTCAGTCTTAGGATTGTTCAACAATATGACAAGCCACCAATTGGATGATTAGACTTGTGAACAGTTGAACAATCCAGGGAGGCGTGCCGTGTCGGACGTTGGCGGTCGGCTGTCCGAACTCGTCCGCGACAAGCGCCACGCGCGCGCGAGCGCCGCGGAGACGGCCGCGAGCGCGCTCCGGGACCTGATCATGGAAGGCGCCCTCGCGCCGGGGACCCAGCTCTCCGAGGAGGCGTTCCTGGAGCCCCTCGCCGTCTCCCGCAACACCCTCCGCGAGGCGTTCCGGCTGCTCACCCACGAGAAGCTGCTGGTGCACCGCCTCAACCGCGGCGTGTTCGTCCGCTCCCTCGACGCCGCCGACATCGCCGACCTCTACCGCGTCCGCCGCGTCATCGAGTGCAACGCCCTCGGCCGGGCCGACCAGGCGGGCATCGAGGTCATGGCCGAGACCGTCGCCATGGGCGAGCGCGCCGCCCGCGCGGGCCGCTGGGTGGACGTCGGCACCGCCAACATCCGCTTCCACCAGGCGATCGTCACCCTGGCCGACAGCCCCCGCATCGATGAGCTGATGCGCCAGGTCGCCGCCGAGCTGCGCTTGGGCTTCCACGAGATGGGCGACCCCCGCGCCTTCCACCAGAGCTACCTGCGCCGCAACCGCGCCATCGTCGAGGCCCTGCGCGCCGGCGACCGCGCAGGCGCCGCCGAGCAGCTGCGCGCCTACCTGGACGACGCCGAGAAAGAGATGCTCACCGCGTTCCGGGCCACCCCGAGCTAGCCCTGTGCCACGGTTCACTCCGGCGCCCGGCCAAGGCGGCGATAAGGTCAACCGATGATGGGACGAGCGCGGTGACGGTCTGGGAGGCGCTGGGCATCATCCTGGCGGGCGTGTTCGCGGGCGGCATCAACACCGTCGTCGGCTCCGGCACCCTGGTCACCTTCCCGGTGCTGCTGGCCGTGGGCTACCCGCCCGTCGTCGCCAACGTGTCGAACTCCCTCGGGCTGGTCCCCGGCTCGGTGACCGGCGCCATCGGCTACCGGCGCGAGCTGGTGGGCCAAGGCCCGAGGCTGCTGCGCCTGGGCACGGCGTCGCTGCTCGGCGGGCTCGGTGGCGCGGTGCTGCTGCTCGTGCTCCCGCCCGCGGCGTTCGAGGCGATCGTGCCCGCGCTCATCGTGCTGGCGCTGGTGCTCGTGATCGCCCAGCCGTGGCTGGCCCGCAAGCTCAGCGAGCGGCAGGCCGAGATGCACGTGCACGGCGGCGTCGGCCTGCTCGCCGCGGTGTTCGCCACCGGCGTGTACGGCGGCTATTTCGGTGCCGCGCAAGGGGTTCTGCTGCTGGCCATCATGGGAATCCTGATGGAGGAGTCCCTGCAGCGGATCAACGCGGTCAAGAACGTGCTCGCCGCGATCGTCAACCTGGCCTCGGGAATCCTGTTCATCTTCGTCGCCGAGGTCGCCTGGGACGCGGTCGGGCTGATCGCCGTCGGCGCGGTCATCGGCGGGCTCATCGGCGCGAAGGTGGGTCGCAAGCTCTCGCCGGTCGTGCTGCGCGGGGTGATCGTCGTGGTCGGACTCGCCGCGATCGCCCAGTTGCTCACCTAGGAACCGGGTACGTCCACAGTGGACGCACCCGGTTTCCTGGCTTCAGAAGGATTTCGCCGCCGTGAGGAACATGTCGTTCTCCTCGGGCGTGCCGATCGTGACCCGCGCGCCGTCACCGGCGAACGCCCGCACCACGATCTTGTTCGCCAGGCAGTGGTCGTTGAACTCCGCCGTTCGCCCGCCCAGCGGCAGCCACACGAAGTTCGCCTGCGACTCCGGCACGTCGAACCCGGCCGCCAGCAGCTCCCCGCGCACCCGGCCGCGCTCGGCCACGATGTCGCGGCAGCGGGCCAGCAGCTCGTCCTCGGCGTCCAGCGACGCCAGCGCCGCCACCTGGGCCAGCGCGTTCACCCCGAAGGGCACGAACGTCTTGCGCACCGCCGCGGTCACCGGCGCGGGCGCGACCAGATAGCCCACCCGCAGCCCCGCGAGGCCGTACGCCTTGGAGAACGTCCGCAGCACCGCGACGTTGTCGCGCCCGCGCGCCCACTGCTCCTTGGCCACCTCGACGCCGTCGGGCACCGAGGGGTCGTCGACGAACTCCCGGTACGCCTCATCGATGACCACCAGGACGTCATCGGACACCGAGTCGAAGAGCCGGTCCAGCTCCGGCCTGGTCAGCGCGGTCCCGGTCGGGTTGTTCGGGGTGCAGACGAACACCACCCGCGTCTTGCCGGTCACCGCCGCGGCCATGGCGTCGACGTCCAGCGCGTGCCCCGCCGTCAGCGGCACGCGGGTCTGGCCCGCGCCCACGACCTGCGTGAGGATCGGGTACGCCTCGAAAGAGCGCCACGGGAACAGCACCTCGTCCTCGGCGGTGCAGGTCGCCTGCATCAGCTGCTGGCACAAGGTCACCGAGCCGCAGCCCACCGACACCTGGTCCTCGGCCACCCCCAGCTTCGCCGCCAGCCGCGCCACCAGCTCTGACGCGGCGCTGTCGGGGTAGCGGTTGATCCGGCCCGCCGCCTCGGCCACCGCGGCCACCACGCTGGGCAGCGGCCCGAGCGAGACCTCGTTGCTGGCCAGTTTGACCGCGCCGGGAACGCTGCGACCGGGTACGTAGCCGGGCAGGGCGGCCAAATCAGCGCGGGTTCGCACGCTCATTCGAGACTCCTAGTCGTGAGGGTGGCGCTTGTCCTCGAACCTAATACGCCACAACCGGTGAGCGGGTGATCACGTTGACTGCTGTTCACCCCAGCATGGTTGGGTGTGTCATGGCTCAGACCCACACAGCGGACTTCCGGCTCGACGACGGCCGCGCGCTGCGGCTGACGTACGCCGAACCGGACGGGGTCGTGCGCGGGGGACTGGTCGTGCTCCACGAGGCCAGGGGCATCACCGACACCACGCTCGGCCTGGTCGCCGGGCTCGCCGCCGAGGGCTGGCTGGTCGTGGTCCCGCACCTGTACCCCGGCGCCGCGGGCTCGGCCGAGATCGACGCCGACGAGGCGCGCGACAAGGTCAGGGCGCTGTCCGGGGACTCGGTGCTGGCCGCCACCGACATCGGGTTCGCCTGGCTGGCGCGCCGCGAGGTCGACCCCGACCGCATCGGTGTCATCGGCTTCGAGCTCGGCGGGGCGGTGGCCCTGGTGGTGGCCGCCCGCCGCGACATCGGCGCCGCGGTCACCGTCGCCGGTGACGGCATCCTGGAACCGCTCTCCGCGGGACTGCCCGCGCTGGTGGAGATCGCAGGCGAGCTGCGCGTGCCGTGGCTGGGCCTCTACAACACCGAGGGCCCCAGCGTCGAGGAGGTCGAGAAGCTGCGGGACGCCGCCGCGGCCGCCCAGGTGGCCACCGACGTCGTGCGCTTCCCGTTCGAGGCCGGCGCCCCCGAGGCGTGGCAGCGGGCCCTGAACTGGTTCGACGCGCACCTGCGGTGATCATCACTGAGGTGGAGTTCGCCCAGGCGTGGCACCGCCTCGGCCTGGTCGGCCGCCCCTACCCGATCGAGTTCCCCACCGTCGACGGCGGCGGCCACGTCGATCCTGACCTCGCCGCCCAACTGGCCCTGCTCGCCCGGCCCGACGTCAGCGTCGACGGCCTGCTCTCCGACAGCCGCGACCTGCGCGTGCTGTGCGCGGCCTGCACGGCGGGCGGGGCGATCGCGGTGCAGACCGGCCCGCGCATCCGGGTGGGCCCGGTGCGCCGCGACCGGCTCGTCGCCGAGGTCATCGCCCTGCTGCCGGACACCGGACCCGGCCCCGGGTCGGCGGTCACCGTGCCCAAGGCGCTGTTCCACGAGGCCGTCAACGCCTTCGCCGACGCGGGCGAGCCCGCCTTGACCCGGGTGCTGCGCGGCGGCGGCGTCGATCGGGACGCCCGCCGCGACCTGGCCGCCCTGGTCTCCAGCCCGCGCTGCGGCAGCGGCCGCCTGGCCGCCACCGCGCACGGCCGCCGCACCCCGGCGCTGACCTGGTTCGACACCGCCGCGGGCCGGTACCTGACCGCGGTGACCCGCCACGACGGCGTCGACCAGCTCACGCTCGCGCCCGCCGACTCCGCCGAACTGGCCAGGCGGCTGCGCGCGGTCGTCGAGCCCTAGGACCTGTCCTCGGCCATGCCGGGGATGTCGCCCTCGATGATCAGCTCGGGCTCGGTCTTGGCGCGCACCTCGTCCACCGTGACCCCAGGGGCCAGCTCCCGCAGCACCAGCCCGGCCTCGGTGATGTCGATCACCGCCAGGTCGGTGATGATCCGCTGCGCGACCCGCTTGCCGGTGTAGGGCAGCGAGCACTCGTTGACGATCTTGTACGAGCCGTCCTTGGCGACGTGCTCCATGAGCACCACGACGTGCTTGGCGCCGTGCACGAGGTCCATCGCGCCGCCCATGCCCTTGACCATCTTGCCCGGGATCATCCAGTTGGCGATGTCCCCGACCTTGGAGACCTGCATCGCGCCGAGGATCGCCGCGTCCACCTTGCCGCCGCGGATCATCGCGAAGGACAGGGCGGAGTCGAAGAAGGCCGCGCCCCTGCGGACCGTGACGGTCTCCTTGCCCGCGTTGATGAGGTCGGCCCTCTCCTCACCCTCGTACGGGTAGGCGCCGACGCCGAGGATGCCGTTCTCGCTCTGCAGGACGATCTCGACGTCGTCGGGCACGTAGTTGGGGACCAGGGTGGGCAGGCCGATGCCCAGGTTGACGTAGGAGCCATCGGTCAGCTCCGCGGCGGCGCGGGCCGCCATCTGCTCACGCGTGAGCGCCATGGCTCATGCCCCCTTCTGGCGGACGGTCCGGCGCTCGATGCGCTTGTCGGCGGCTTGTTCCGGGGTCAGCGGGACCACCCGCTGAACGAAGATCCCGGGCAGGTGCACCTCGTCCGGCCCGATCTCGCCCGGCTCCACCAGCTCCTCGACCTCGGCGATGCTGACCCGCCCGGACATCGCGCACAGCGGATTGAAGTTGCGCGCGGACTCCCGGAACACCAGGTTCCCGTGCCGGTCGCCCTTCCACGCGCGCACGAGCCCGAAGTCGCACACGATCGCGTGCTCCATCACGTACTCCAGCCCGCCGAACTCCCGCACCTCCTTGGGCGGGGAGGCGATGGCGACGTTGCCCTCGCTGTCGTAGCGCCACGGCACCCTGCCCTCGGCCACCTGCGTGCCCACGCCCGTGCGGGTGAAGAAGGCCGGAATTCCGGTGCCCCCGGCCCGCAACCGCTCCGCGAGCGTGCCCTGCGGGGTCAGCTCGACCTCCAGCTCCCCGGAGAGGTACTGCCGGGCGAACTCCTTGTTCTCCCCCACATACGAACTGGTCATCCGCACGATCCGGCGTTCCCGGAGCAGCAGCCCCAGCCCCCACTCGTCGACACCGCAGTTGTTGGACGTCACGTCCAACCCGGTGACGCCCTTGTCGAGCAGCGCCTTGATCAGCACAGTCGGTATCCCGCACAACCCGAACCCGCCCACCGCCAGGCTCGCGCTGTCCGCGATGTCGGCGACCGCCTCGGCAGCGCTGCGGACGACTTTGTCCATCTTGTTGCCCCTCCTTCTGGGTGTGGCAGTCGCGACTCTAGCGGCGGCCACAGCGGGTGCGGTGTGTCCGCGCTCCCCATATCCTCGCGATGGCCGGTGTGCCCCTCCCACCCCCGCCTGACCTGCGGCGTCGCTCTGGACAGGGGGGTGTTTTGCCTGCCAGGAGACCTCCTGTGTAGTCTTACCGCCAAGCGGCCTGGGGCCCCGGGAGGCTTCGCCTAGTCTGGTCTATGGCGCCGCACTGCTAATGCGGTTGGGGTTCATCGCCCCTCCCGGGTTCAAATCCCGGAGCCTCCGCTGACACTCGGTCCGCCGGGTGACAACTGAACAAGCGCCCGTAGCTCAACGGATAGAGCATCTGACTACGGATCAGAAGGTTAGGGGTTCGAATCCCTTCGGGCGCGCCACACGAAACTGCAGAGAGACCTCGTCTAGCTGCGGTTTTGTCTATTCCTGGGTCATGTTGCCTCCAATTGCTCTGACTGTCGGACTCCTTGGGTGCCCGAAGGGTGCCCGAGCGTTTGCCTGGGTGCCCGCGGGATGAGCGCGACGGTCGCTTCGGCGGCGTCGCGGGCCAGCTCGGGTAGGACCGACGTGTAGAGGTCGCTGGTCGTCTGGAGGCGTTCGTGGCCGAGCGTCTCCTGGATGACCTTCAGGTCGACCCTGGCGGCGAGCATCATCGTCGCGGCCACGTGACGCAGGTCATGGAAGCGGATCGGCGGCAGTCCTGACGCGACGATGTGCGCGGCGAACCGGTCGCCAAGCCAGCTCGGTCGCAGATCCGCGCCGTCCAGGCGGGTCCACACTCGTCCGGAGCCTGCCCAGGCTGAGCCAATGCGTAGTCGTGCCTCGTTCTGCCTCGCGTGGTGTGCCCGCAGCAGCCGCACCGCCTCGCCGTCGAGCGGGATCGTGCGCTCCCCAGCCGCCGACTTCGGGTCGCCCTTGGCCACCTCGTAGGCGACCTCGGTGAGCTGCGTGCTGATCTGCACGGTGGCCGCATCGAGGTCGACTTCGGTCCAGGCCAGGCCCGCCAGTTCGCCTCGGCGCGGGCCGCGCGTCACGGCCACGTGCCACAGCGCCTCGAACTCCGGGTCGTGCTGGGCGACGTGGTCGAGGAACGCGCCGGTCTGAGTCGGGGTCCACACCATCACCGGGCCAGGCCGCTGACCGGTGCGCCGCCACTCGGCCACCCGTTCGGCGGTCCACGGCAGCGCTTGGGTGTCTTCGACGGGATGTGGACGTGCTCGGCTGGGTTGAAGGTGATCACCTGCTGGGTGATCGCGTCGTTGAGCGCGGCACGCAGGGTGGCCTGGATGCGCTTTCGACTGGACGGGCTGACCGCCCGCCTGAATGGCGGCAGCTCAGCCACGGCGGCGCGTAGCCGCCGCTTCTCCGCCCGGCCGCTCGCCTGCTTCGCGTGGGCGAGCAGCGCGCGCCGGTCGGCGTTGTTCGCCTCGATCGCGTCGTTGTCGTCGCAGATCTTGTTGAACATCTCTTTGACTTGGCCGACGGTCAGGCGGTCGATCCGCACATCGCCGATCTTGGGCTTGAGGTAGAGGCGGATGTGCGACTCGTAGGAGATGTCGGTGGCTTTGCGGTGCGTGCCCGCCTCTTGCGCCGTCCACCGGTCGAGCCATTCGCCGACCGTCATCCGCTCGGCGAGGGCTTGGCCTGCCCGCAGCTTCCGGCGAACGGTATCCACGTCTGGCGGCGCCTCGTCCTTGGCGAGTTCGTCCAACATCGCCGAGACAGCTTCGGCGTCGTCCTCGTCCTCACCCAGGGCCAGTAGAGCTCGGACCTTGTCGAGGTCGGCCTGCGCGGCAGCCTGCGTGGCGTAGCCGGGCCGCCGAAAGGTGCGTCGTCGACCTTCGGGTGTTGGCGCGAGTTCCTGACGGAGCTGCCAAGCGCCATGTGAGCGCTGGGACAGCTTTGGACACGCCGCGCCCAGATCCTTTCTGTTCTCATCACGGCAGCGACATCGCCGCCGCGTGCTTCCTGCTTTCAGCTTCTCGTCCGCGTGCCGGTTCGGGGGGACCGCAGATGGGAAAGAAGGACGGGCCGCGTAGACAACGACGGGTGCCAGGGGGTGCTCCGCAAAGGGTGTACGTGCGGGTGACCACGCAGGTGCACCAAGAGTTGGTGTGGCGGGCCAAGTTGGTAGGACTGTCGGTGCCGCGGTACCTGGTGGAGTGCGGCTTGCGCCACCAGGATGGTGGTTCACTGCATGACCGGCGGCTATGGCTGGAGCACGCGGAGACGGCCCAGGCCCGGTTGGGTCGAGTCGGCGGTTTGCTTAACCAGCTCGCGGCCGGAATGCACTCCGGCCGCCCACCGACCGATCCTCAGCTGACCGCGGCACTGGCCTACGTGCAGGAGACCGCGACCCTTCTGCGCGCTGCCCTGCTGACGTCCCGCTGATCCGACTGGATCACCGTGATCGCGGAGGTGACCAGGCGCGGCCGTCGTGGCAGTGACACCAAGGGTTTGCTGCGCTACCTGTTCGGCCCCGGACGTGCCAACGAGCACACAGACCCGCACGTCGTGGCCGCCTGGGCGCCGGAGTGGGTGCGTGACCATCCGCTGGGCGGAGACCTGGCTGACTCTGCCAGCACACCGACAGGACGCTCCCGTTTGGCTTCGCAGCTCGACGGCTTGATGACCGGTCATGGCGTCAACGTCGACAATGGCCACGTCTACCACGTCGTGTTGTCCCTGCCACCCGCCGATCTACCTGTCGACCCCGCCACGGGTGAACGCTCGCGCCTGCCAGATGAGCAGTGGCGAGACCTGGCCGAATCCGGCATCGCCGCCCTGGGACTGGCCGCCGACGACCACGGCCGAAACGGATGCCGATGGGTCGCCGTGCACCACGGACCGTCCGCCAACGGCAATGATCACGTCCACTTGGTAGTCAACATCGTTCGCGCAAACGGCGACACCGCGAACCTCCATCGCGACTTCCTCCGCTGGCGAGACTGGTGCCGCATTGTCGAAGACCAACACGACTGGACCGCGACCGCTCCCGCTGGGCAGGGGGCGATCAGCGCCACCAGCCGCCGCGAACTCGCTCGCGCCACCGACACCGGCATACCCACCGAGCGTGAGCAGCTGCGCGAACTTGTCGCCGCCGCAGCGGCGACGACGCGGTCGGAGATCGAGTTCGTGCAGTCGCTGCGCGGCCGTGGCGTACTGCTGGCCGCGCACCCACTCGACAGCGCCTCTGCCGTCACCGGCTACAAGGTCGCGCTCGTCCCTGCGGTCGATGAGCAGGAGCCGGTGTGGTTCGGCGGCAGTACGTTGCGTCGCGACCTGTCGTTGCCACGGCTGCGTGAGCGCTGGAACAGCGACCTGCTGACTGGCCTACAGCACATGGTGTGGCGCGAACACCGCTATGTCTCTCTGACGGTTGAACCTGCCGATGACCTCAGGACGCTCACCAAACTGGGCCAGACCGCCATCCGCAAGGTGACCGCAACCCTCGACGACGCGGACGCGCACACCTGGCACCGAATCGCCGAGCGTGCCGCCGACATCGCTCTCGCCTTTGCACCGCACGACACCACAGTCGTTCTCGTCGAGACCCACACCTACCTCGCGCGCGCCGCGCAACTGCCAGCACGCCGCCCTCCGCTCGCCGAAACCCGTCACCTCCAAGCGGTCCGCGCGCTCACGAACTTCGCACGAGCCGCCGCACGCACCGAACACTCCGGTGCGGCGATGCTCGCGCTCGGCATCGCCGTCGTGCTCCTAGTCGTCACCGCGCTGCGCGACTCCGCCGACCGACGCAACATCCGCGCTGCTGCCTGCGAACAGATCAACACTGCCGCGTACCTGCTCGAACACCACCCCGCACGAACCTCACCTGCCCATGAACCCGAGCCGCAGCCTTCCCATCAACCTGCGATGAGACCACCGCGAAGGGCGCCCGATGGGACGCGGACTTGGCGGCCCCCGACCAGCCCCGCCGCTCCGCCCCGCCGGGGTCGATAGCCATCCCCTTCGCCAGGGTGAGTCGCTGGCTGTCAGCGACGACCCATGAGGTGCACGGCGGCCATGTCGGTGCCGCAGCCGCGGTGTCGGCTCGGCGGCCATCAGGCGGCCTGTTCTCTAGCTTGCTGCCTGGGCTGAAGCGGCAGGCCAACGGCGCACGGGAGCCGGTGCGCTCTGCAGAGCCGCGGCTAATCGAGCAGATGCTTCCGGTGGGTCCAAGCGAGGTGTAGTGCCGCTGCCGCACCGGGAGACAGCCGCTTGGACTCCGTGAGCCATGTCAGCGTGTTCTCCTCGAAGGGGAAGGCTCGTGTGGGCATCGACCCTTCCGAGTTGGTTGCGACAGCGTTGGCGAACAGTTCGTCGTAGGTGTCCGGGGCGATGACCGCGACGGTGAGGATGTCTCCAGCGAGAGTGAGCGCGTCGAGCGTGACGCCGAGGCAGAACACGCGGATACGACCGTCTCGCAGGGCCTGGTCCATCGTGGTGAACGGTTCCAGCTTGTCGTACCGGATCGGCTTCCCGCAGCCGTCGTACTCGTCGTGGCCGAGCAGTTCTTCGGCGTACTCGCGCTGGATGTTGCGCCAGATCGAGAAGTCGGCCGCGATGGCGGCGGGGATGACGGAGGAGGGCTGGAAGATGCCTGCGGGCAGCAGGTGTGCCATCCCGCCGCCGCCCGCGACGCTGACGGAGTCCCGTTGGTGGAGTACGACGCTCGGGCTTTCGCCGCCTCGGATGGTCAGGGTGCCGATGGCTCCCATGAGCGGACGGCGGCTCAGGTCGAAGGGGTCTGCGATCAGCTTGCGGAAGGGCAGACGGCGTATGGAGGCGCGGGACATGACGGCTTCGCTGTCGCCGTCGAGCGCGAGGTGGTGGGCGGCGAACTCATGGGCCAAGGCCTCGTTGGTGTCGACCGCGTCGAAGAAGCACATCTCGCCGAAGCTCATCCGGGGTTCGGGATAGGCCCAGTCGAGTCCGACCAGTCGAAAGCACAGCCGGTTCTCGAACAGGCGTGGCGGGGCGAGGTCGCGGATGGCTCGGTGGTATCGCCGATACCGGGCGTCAGCATGGGCCAGCGGGCGCACCGAGGCACTTTCCGGTTCATCCCCGCTGATCGTTGGATCTGCCACGAGGGAGTCCAACGTCAGGGTGATTTCATCCAGTGGCACAGGGGTGTCGGGTATCCAGGCAGGTGAGCTGATGACACCGGTGTTCTTCATCCCTGGGATGCGGTGGTCTTGGTAGAGCGACTCGGCGAGCACGGCGAGGTTGCGGCGGTGCCTGCCTAAGGCCGCGCGAACCTGTCGCCATTCGTCCTGGTTACGCGTTACATGCGGCTCCGCGTCCATGGGCGCGGTGGCGAATGTCGGCGGCGCGACGATCGCTTCGGCCGGGTCGTGCTCGGGTCGTACTGGGCGCGGCCTGCGGAAGCCGAGTTCGTCTCCCGCGCAGCTGAAGAACTCGGCCAGTAGCCGGCGGTAGAAGGGTTGTGGCCAGGCGACCTCGCCGCGTTCCCATCGGCCGATCGTCTTGCGGGTGATCTGCGGGTGCTTGCCGTACCGGGTGGCGGCGAGGCTGGTCAGTTCGTCGGTCAGATCCTGCTGGGACAGCCCGGCCCGCTCGCGCAAGGCAATCAGCACGGAGTTCTGTACACGAGGCTCGTCGGGTGCCACAGGACCACGGTAGGGCCTATTGCAGCGGCAGATCAGAGATGTCCCTCCAATGTCCCTGGTCTGACCCAACAGTGGATACCTGCTGTGGTCGCTTTCCACCCCAGCCGACTGGTGAACTCGTAGAGGTCATTACGCCAGGTCAACAGCCATCGTGCGCCTGCCAGCACGACCGGGGGTGATCCCAGCGCCGGGCCGGGCCGAACGTCGACGAGAGGACGGAAAGAGGATGCCACGACTTGCTGCGGGTACCGCCAGCTACAGCGCCGATCGGCACACCGCCCTGCACCTGGTCAACTCTGATCAGATCGTCTCAGCTGACACGGTCCCGCGCCGTGCCGACGGTGCCGACCTCACGCCTGGCGTGTTCGCGGCGCTGCTGCGCCTGTGCAGGGCGGGCTACATCGAAGTCCAGCTTCCCCGAACGGGGAACCCCGTCGTGGTGAGGGACTGCCCAGCCCGGCTGACCGTGGCCGGTATGCAGATGCTCACCCGGTTCCGGCAGGTCCACGGCCGCGAACCGCATGGGGCCTGGCCAGGCCAGGCAGCGATCGCGAGTCCGGTGTCTCGTACCTGACGAGTGGAGCGAGCATGTCGAGCACTCCGGCGCTGCTGTGGGGCACCAACCGGCCCGGCGGGACCTTCTACGCGGGCCGCGTCCACGCCGTGTGGCCGGTCGGGCCGCCACTGGCGATGTGCGGACTGCCGATCGGCGAGGTGTGGCTGCACCGGCCGCTGGTGCCCGAACTGCTCTGCCCGGACTGCTGCGTCGCGACCTTCTGCGCGCTGTTCCCCGCCTCACCGATACCGCAACAGCCGATCGCAGGGCCTCCAGGCACCTGGGTTTCCGAGCGACCGAGCTGACCGTTTCCTTCCCTGCCAGGAACCAGACCGACGAGACGCCCGGGGCGGCGCGGTGCGTCCGATACGACTTCCGGCTCGCGCGCTGCGCGGGCCGGTGGGAACAGATCGACGAGAACCGACGAAAAGGACCCTTCATGAGCACCACGCTGGACGACTTCGACCTCGACGTCACCATCGCCACCGACCTGGTCCCCGGCAACCCGGACGCGCCGTGCGCCACCGACGACGGTTGCGGCAGCACGTGCGCATCGGCGTGCACCAGCACGGTCTGACCTGACTTGTGCTGCCGAGCTAGCTCGGCCCGGCGGCAACTCAACTCTCACTGGCAAGACGGGAGGACCCTGTGCACACCGGACGTTCGCGGCTCTACCGGCACAGTGGCGCGGCGTTGCTGCGGGCCGCCGCCTTTCCACTGGACGGTCCCGCCGATGACTGGCCTGACCTGCCCGACACGCGTTCGTGCCGGGACTGGCTGGACCGTGTGTGGGGACGGCCGGAGTTCGCCGAGGCCGTCCGGGTCGCCAGCGTCGGGTTGGCCGCTCGGCTGGACTCCCTGGATACCTTGTCCGCGAGACAGATCCGGCGGGCCACCACATCGGTGGTGCGCTACCTGCTGCGGGCCGGGAGCAGGCACACGCCGTTCGGACTGTTCGCCGGGGTTGCCCCGGCAACCATCGGTGGTACTGCCTCGGCCCGCTGGAGGGCTGTGCACCGGCCTGTCGCCCGCGTGGACGCACAGTGGCTAGCTGAGGTGATCGACCAGCTCTCGGTAGACACCGAGCTGCTGGAGCGGGTGGACGTCGTGTTCTCCGACCTCGCGCATCGGCGGGGCTCCCGCCTGGAAGCACCGGCAGGGGCTGGCACAGTCAGCATTCGGCACACCCGGGCGGTCGCCGCCGTCCGCGAGGCAGCCGCCGCCCCGATCGGGTTCAGCGGGTTGATGAGCAGGCTGGCCGAGATGTTCCCGGCCGCTACGCAGGCGGCGACGGTCATGTTGCTCGCTGAGCTGGTTCGCCAGGGATTCCTGATCAGCAGCCTGAGGGCACCTCTGACCTGCCCAGACCCGCTGGAGTACCTGCTGGACCGGCTTCACGAAGCGGGCGCGGAGGACCTGCCCGCGGTTGCTCCAACCATCGCAGAGCTACGAGCGATCGAGACGGCCCTGTTCCGCCACAACCACTCCACCACCGCCGCAGATGATCGGCCCAGGATCAGGGCCGAACTCGCTACCCGGATGCGAGCGCTGGCCAGCGGCGGGCGCACCCCGCTGGCAGTGGATCTACAACTGGATTGCGATGTGCGCGTCCCTGACCACCTTGTCCGGGAGATGGAGGCCGCTGCCAGCGCGCTGGCCCGGCTCAGCACGCAACCGACCGGGGAGCCCGCGTGGCGCGACTACCACACCGCGTTCTGCGACCGGTACGGAACAGGAACGCTGGTACCGCTTGCCGAGGTCGTCGACCCGGACAGCGGGCTCGGCTACCCGGCCGGGTACCCCGGCAGCGTCTTCCCTGCCCGCACTGCCACCGGTTCCCCTCGTGACTATGCGCTTCTGGCACTGGCATGGACCACGCTGGCCGATGGCAGCAGTGAAGTCGTTCTCGACGACGATGCGATCGCCTCACTGACCGTAGGTGATCCCGCGCTTCGCGAGCCGCGTTTCGCGCCTCACGTGGAGATCGCCGCGCGCATCCACGCCACCAGCGCGGAGGCAATCGACCAGGGCGATTATCTGCTCACCGTGGGACCGGCTCGCGGATTCGGCACCTTCACTTCCCGCTTCGCCGCAATCACCGCCGGTTCGCGGCTGCGCGAGGTGTTCGCCGCCACGCCGACCGGCGTGGATGGGGCACTGCCGGTTCAGCTGTCGTTCCCACCCGCTTACGCGCACGCGGAGAACATCTGCCGCGTCCCCGCCTACCTGCCGCATGTGCTGTCTCTCGGCGAGCACCGCCGTCCCGAGGAGCAGTTGATCGGAGTGCAGGACCTGGCGGTCACCGCCACGCGGGACGGTCTGCACCTGGTCAGCATGTCCCGGCAGCGCGTCGTGGAACCGCAGGTGTTCCACGGGCTTGCGTTGGCCAGGCAACCACCCCCGTTGGCCCGGTTCCTTATCCACCTCGCACGCGGCCTGGGCGCGTCGTGGCACCGGTTCGACTGGGGACCAGCCGCGTATCGGCTGCCCTACCTGCCCCGAGTGCGGTTCGGCCGGGCCATCCTTGCCCCGGCCCGATGGCGGCTCACCGTCACCGACCTGCCCATCGGAGCGGACCTCGACGAGTTCACAACCGCGCTGGAGAAGTGGCGCCAACGATGGCGGTGTCCGGCTTTGGTCGAACTCGCCGACGACGACCGGGCCCTGCGGCTGGATCTCGCCGTTGCCGCGCACGCGGCGATCCTGCGCGCCCATCTCTCCCGCCACGACGACGCGTCCCTCACAGAGACCGCCACCGGCCCGGCCGACTACGGGTGGAGCGACGGTCACGCTCACGAGATCGTGATCCCACTGGCCACCACCCAGCCGCCCGCGCCCGCACCGGCGGCCGTCTCGCGGCCTCCGCTGACCGGGCACGGCCAGTTCCCGGCAGCGCCGGGCACGACCTGGCTCAACGCGAAGCTCCACACCCACCCGCACCGGATCGACGAGCTCATCACCGAGCACCTGCCCCGTCTCCTCGCCGAGCTGGACAGCCCAGAGTGGTGGTTCATCCGCTACCGCAGCCCAGCCGAGACCGACCACCTACGGCTTCGGCTAAGCACCTCCGAACCGCAGACCTATGCGGCTGTGCTGCCCGCGCTCGGGGCTTGGGCGCACCAGCTCCGGGCCGACAAGGTCATCGGGCGGATGGTGATCGACACGTACTACCCAGAGATCGGCCGCTACGGTCACGGCCCAGCGCTGGCCGCGGCCGAGGCGGTGTTCGTTGCCGATTCCCGCGCTGTCGCCGCCCAACTGCGGCACCTGCCCGACAAGACGCTGTCCCACGACGCACTCGCGGCGCTCAACATGACCGCGACCGTCGCAGGGCTGCTCGGCGACACTGCGGCCGCGATGCGGTGGTTGACCGGACGCCCTGCCCCACCCGGCCCGGCGATCGACAGGGCTGTCGTGGCCCAGGCCACCACCCTGCTGGGTGAGGACGCAGCCGAGTCGCCCGCGGGATGGGATGGCGAACTCACCGCAACCTGGCAGTCCAGGACGGCCGCACTCAACGCATACCGTCCCCACCTGGCCGTCGGCGAGGCGGTCGATGTCGCGGTGGAGGCGCTGCTGCACATGCACCACAACCGCTTGATCGGCCTCGACCGCGACCGGGAGGACCGGTGCAGGCGACTGGCCCGCCACGCTGCGCTGGCCTGGACTGCCCGACACAGGACCGGCTGATGAACACCGTTCACCCGGACTCACTCGGAGACGGCGCGGCTGGGATGGCGCTGCTTCCTTTCGCGCAGGCACTCGCCGGAACCACCTCTCCAGCGGTCGCACACCAGTGGGCGAAGCGGATGACCCGCACGACCGTGAGCGCGCACCCCGACGTCGCCAGCCTGTATCGGGGCACACCGGCGGTCGCGTTCGCCCTGCACACAGCCCGTCAACCCGCCTACACCCGAGCACTCGAATCCCTCGACGATCACACCGTTGCGCTCACCCGCCAACGCCTTCAAACCGCGCATGATCGCATCGACACTGGTGGCTTGCCCGCGATCCGAGAGTTCGACCTGATCAGCGGCCTGACCGGACTCGGCACCTACCTGCTGCACCGCGACCGACACCCCGACCTGCTCTGCGACGTGCTCGCCTACCTCGTCAGGCTGACGGAACCGATCTGCGTCGACGGTGACACTCTGCCCGGCTGGTGGTCCGCCGAACCTCCCAACGATCGACCTGCGGACGCCTGGTTGGGCGGGCACGGCAACCTGGGACTCGCGCACGGCGCGGCCGGGCCGCTCGCCCTGCTGGCCACCGCCATGCGCCACGGCATCACCGTGCCCGGCCAGGAGGCGGCAATGACCACGATCAGGGACTGGTTCGACCGCTGCCGGGTCGGCACCGGGCGTACCGCTTGGTGGCCGGGCAGGATCACCCTGCACGAGCAGCGAACCGGAGCCATTACCCAGCACGGCCCGCAGCGCCCGTCCTGGTGCTACGGCACACCAGGGCAGGCCCGCGCCCAGCAACTCGCCGCACTTGCCCTCGGCGACCATCAACGACAACACCAAGTGGAGGAGGCGTTGGTCGGGTGCGTCACCGACAACCAGCAACTCGTACTCCTGCACGACAACACGCTCTGCCACGGCTTCGCCGGATTCATCCTCACCACGTGGAGGGCCGCCGCCGACGCTGTCCCCGGCAGCGGCCTCGCCACCGAACTGCCACCCCTGCGTGCTCAATTCGACCGGCGCCTGCACCACGACGGCCCACCCCGCAGCGGTGGACTGCTGGAAGGCGAAGCCGGGATGCGGCTGGTCCAACACACCCTCGACACCAGCCGGTCCGACACCACCCGATGGGACCTATGCCTGCTGCTGCCCGGATGAGCACCCCCCAAACCTGCACAATCACACCAACCAACCGGAAGGGCCTGATGAACACCACCACCGACAGCGCACCGGAGACGCTGCGGGATGCCATGGTCGACAACATCAAGCAGGCCGGATACGCCCGCAGTCGTGCGGTCGAAGCCGTGATGCGCACCGTGCCCCGCCACGAGTTCGTGCCCGAGGCCACCGTCGCTGACGCCTACGCCGACATCGCGGTCATAACCAAACGCGCTGCCGACGGCTCGGCCCTCAGCTGCGCCTCGGTGCCCACGGTGGTCGCGATGATGCTCGACCAACTCGACGTCCACCCCGGCCACAACATCCTTGAGATCGGTGCGGGCACCGGCTACAACGCTGCCCTCCTCGCCGAGCTCACCGGCCCGAACGGCCGCGTCACCACCGTCGACATCGACGACGAGGTCACCGCCGGAGCCCGCCGCGGCCTCGACGCCACCGGCAACCACCACGTCCAGGTCATCACCCGCGACGGCGCGCTCGGCGCACCCGAGAACGGCCTCTACGACCGGATCATCATCACTGTCGGCGCCTGGGACCTGCCCGCTGCGTGGTGCGAACAGCTCGTCCCCGGCGGGCGCCTGGTCGTGCCCCTGCGCTGGCGCGGACAGACCCGCAGCGTCGCGTTCGTCCGCGACGGCGACCGCCTCATCTCCGACCGCATCGACCTCTGCGGGTTCGTCCCCATGATCGGCCAGGAAGGCGAACACAGTGGCACCATCGACACCGACGGGCTGGTCAGCCTCTACTTCGACGTCGACCAGGACATCGACCCCGCCGCCCTGCGCGGTGTGCTGGAGCAGCCCAAGACAACCGTGTGGTCCGGTGTCACCGTCGGCCCTCAGGACCCGTTCGACGGTCTGTGGCTCAACCTCACCGCGATCGACCCCGGAACCTGCCGCATCGCCGCCGACAAGGAAGCCGTCACGAGCGGCCTATGCACCCCGGTGATCCCCATCCGCACCCCCGCAATCACCGACGGCACCAGCATCGCCTACATGACCCACCGCCGTCTCGATGGGCCCGAACGGCTTTCCGAACTCGGCGCGATCGGCCACGGTCCCGCCGCTCAGCACCTTGCCGAGCGGTTCAGCAGTCAGATCACCGTGTGGGATCGCGACCGCTTTCACCAGCCACGCATCGACGCCTACTCCGCTGGCGCCCTGGTTACCGCGCCGCACACCGGAATGTTCATTGATAAGCAGGATAGCTGCCTCGTGCTGTCGCCCTGAATCTCACAGAACCGTTCGGAACCCGGTTCGACCAATATCGGGCTTGGCACTGGCGGCGTCACATCACATCGGTCAATCGACGGAGATCGTCTCCCGGAGTCGGCTCGGTCCAGGTCATACCCGCCGCGCGACGGGTCGCTGAGCTCCGGGCCGCTCCGGGGCGACTCGTCCAAGTTGGCCAGCGGAGCCACAAAGAAGTGCTGCACAGCGGCCCCACCGTCAGACGGCGAAATGAATAGGAACACCTGAGACGCATCCGTGGCCTTCGCAGCCAGTTTCTCCGCCAGCTCCCGGTACAGAGCCCCTTCACCAAGGCCTCGGTGTCCTCGTCACCGCCGCCGGGCGCGGTTCAGTAAGGCGCCTGCCCTGACTTGATCCGTTGATCGATACCGATCGGCCGAGGTCGTCGATCAAAGCCCGTGGCGCACGTTGTCCCACTGTCACCGTCATCTTGGACCGTGCTGTCACTCCCTCGAGCGTACGGCTGGAAGCAATCTGATTACTCGACGCCGCGCTGTTGCCAACCGTGTCCGCCATCGTGCGCACGTTCTCAGTCTGAGGACGCGTTGGCTCGGGTTCCGTTGCCCTTCGAGACATAGCGGGGCGCCATTGCCTCCATCTGCTCGATCACGAGCCTGATGGCTTCAGGCTGCTTGTCCGGCGGGTACTTATACTTCACGAGCAGCCGTTTGATCGACGATCGGAGCTTGGCCCGGACGTCGTCTCGCACCGTCCAGTCGGTCTTGACGTCGCGTTGCATGACCGCCACCAGTTCGCGTGCGATCTGGGCAAGCACGTCGTCGCCCTGGAGTTCAACGGCGGACTCGTTGGTGCTGACCGCGTCGTAGAACGCCAGCTCGTCGTGGGACAGGGGCGGATCGAAGTGCTGGCCGCGGTTGCCCTCCGCGGCGACTTCCTTGGCCAGTTCGATGAGCTCGGCGATCACCTCAGCTGAGGTGAGCTGCTGGTTGGTGTACTTGCGCATCAGCTCGGCGATTCGCTCGGAGAACGCCCGCTGACGCACGAGGTTGTGCCGCGTGACGTGATCCGACTCCTCAACCAGCAGGGCGCGCAACGCCTCGATGGCGAGGTGCGGGTTCGACGCCGATTGGGCCTTGAGCTGAAACTCCGGGCCCAGGTCGGACAGCGACGGCTTCGGCAAGCCGGCGGCGCTGTAGATGTCGATGATCTCACCAGAAGCGGTCGAGGTGGCCACCAGCGCGGAGAGCATCCGCTGGATCTCCTCCGGCACAGGCTTGCCCTCGGCCTGCCGCTGTTGGGCGTCGAACTTGCCCATCCACACGCGGACTTCTTCGTAGAACCTTGCCGTGACCCGGAGGTGTTCGAGGGTCTGGTTGCCCGAACACAGCGCCCACGCACGAGCCAGTTGGTTGGCCAGCTTGCGGAAGCGGTCGCCGAGCGTCTCCTCGCCTTCTGGCACTTGGTTGCCGGGGGTGGTGGGTGAGCGCAGGTAGTTGGTGAGCCCGTAGGCGGCCTTGACCCAGCTCTTCGGGCCTCCATCCAGCTTCTCCCGCCACGGGTAGCCGGCGCACAGCCCGTCGAGGGAGGCGATGAGCGTAGTGGTGAGGTCGACGGCCTCGTCGACGTGCTTGCCGATTGGTTTCTTGGCCCTGTCGGTATCGGTGTACTCGGAGAGTGCCCTGCTCAAGTTGTCCGCCAGCGGCGCGTAGGCGACGAGCAGGCCGTCCGGCTTGCCGCGGAAGGTGCGGTTCACCCGGGCCAGGGTCTGCATCAGCAGCGCGCCCTTGAGAGGGCGGTCGAGGTACAGCGTGTGCAGCGGTGGCGCGTCGAAGCCGGTGAGCATCATGTCCTTGACGATGACGATCTGGAGCTCGTCGTCAGCGTCGCGGAGCCGCTTCTGGATGACCTTGTTCTGCCCATCACGTCGGATGTGCTTGGCCACCGGCATGACGTCCTGAGCCGAGCCGGAGTAGACGACCTTGATCACGCCCTTATCGACGGCATCGTGGTGCCAGTCCGGCTTGAGCTTGATGATCTCGTCGTAGAGGTGGGCGCAGATCTCCCGGGTCGCGCCGACGATGAACGCCTTGCCGGGGGAGCCGATGAACTTGCGCATCTGCTCCGAGCGGGTCTCCCAGTGCTGGACGATGTCGGCGGCCAATGCCTCCAGCCGTGCGGGTGCCCCGTACACGGCGTTGATCACGGCAACGGACTTCTCGATCTTGGCGCGTTCCACCTCGTCAAGCCCGAGAGTGGCCTCATCCGCGGCCCGGTCGAGATCCTCTTCGCTGACGTCCTTGGTCAACCCGACCTTGATCAGGCGTGGCTCGAAGTAGACCGGGACGGTGGCGCCGTCGTCGACCGCACGGGTGAGGTCGTAGATGTCGATGTAGTCGCCGAACACCTCTCGGGTGTTGCGGTCGTCGAAGGAGATCGGCGTTCCGGTGAACGCGATCAGCGCGGCGTTGGGCAGGGCGTCCTTGAGGTGGCGGGCGTAGCCGTCAAGGTCGTCGTAGTGGCTGCGGTGGGCTTCGTCGGCGATGACAATGATGTTGCGGCGGTCCGACAGCAGCGGATGATCCAGCCCGGCGTCCTTCTCGGCCTTGCTGAGACCGAACTTCTGGAGCGTGGTGAAGTAGATGCCGCCCGTCGCCCGGTTGGCCAGCTCGTCGCGTAGTTGCGCGCGGGTCGTCACCTTGATCGGGGACTCGCTCAGCAGGCAGGACCGGTTGAAGGTTTCGAACAGTTGCCCGTCCAACTCCTTGCGGTCGGTCACCACGATGATGGTCGGGTTCTTGAGCTTGGGCTGTGCGGCCACAAGGTGGGCGTACAGCTCCATCTCCATCGACTTGCCCGACCCCTGGGTGTGCCACACGACCCCGGCCTTGCCGTTGCTCTCCACGGCGGCGACGGTCGAGCCCACCGCTTTGGTGACCGCGAAGTACTGGTGAGGCTTGGCGATCCGCTTCGCGTACCCCTCTGCCCCGCCGTCGAATGCGGTGAAGTTCCGTTGTAACTGGAGGAACCGCTCCGGATTGAACACGCCCTCAATCAGGAATTCCAACTCGGTGCCGAGGTGCACGTCATCGAGCGGTTCGCCGAGCTTCACCTGCTTGCCGTCATCATCGACGTTCCACGGCGAGTAGTGGTTCAGGGGTGTGAACGGCGTGCCGTAGCGAGCGGTGATCCCGTCGCTGATCACGGTCGCCACAGCGAACCGGAACGCCATTGAGAACTCACGCAGGTACGTTGCCAACTGGGCATGCGCCGCGTCCAGGTCAGCCTTGGCCGCGCCCGCCTGCTTCAGCTCGAAGATCGCGACCGGCATGCCGTTGAGATAGAGCACGACATCGAAGCGGCGCTCGACCTCCGCCGTGCGGACGGTGACCTGGTTGACCGCGAGCAACTCGTTGTCACCGACCTGGTGACTGACCAGCCGGATGGTCGGATTCTGCTCGACGCCGTCGGCGTCGATGTAGCTGATCCCGCGGTAGCCCTGGGTACAGATCTGGTGCAGCCGGTCGTTCTCGGCGATCGCGTCCTGTGAGGTCGGCTGGACGATCTCCGCCATCGCCTGCTCCAGGTATTCCGCCGGCACCTGCGGGTTCAACTCCCGCATCTTGGCCAGCATCCGCCCAGGAAGCACGATGTCGTCCCATGACGCCCGA
Source organism: Actinokineospora lacus (assembly GCF_053813445.1). Classification (NCBI taxonomy): domain Bacteria; kingdom Bacillati; phylum Actinomycetota; class Actinomycetes; order Pseudonocardiales; family Pseudonocardiaceae; genus Actinokineospora; species Actinokineospora lacus. Next base: position 97,096 of record NZ_JBQERA010000001.1, on the reverse strand, counting down.
CCGTTCTCAGCGCCCGGCGCGATGGAGGTCCCAGGGAGCGACCGCCACTCCTGCTCAGCTAGCGCCTCCAGCGCAATGCCTTCCCAGTCCGCCTCACTGAACCCCGATCGCCCCTCCATCACACGACCCCCTTCACGACTTTCTCTGCGTCCTGTACACGGACTTTTCCAGACATCAGTAGGGGTAGTAGCTCATCGCGCACATTCGCAATCTTCTTCGACTCCCTAATAATCTGCGAGGCGTGCGCATGAAGTGGTTCAACTTCTTGCGAGAAGCTAAGCGCAATCCCCACATCAGGGGTCCGAACCCGGAACTGCTTGAACCTGCCCCTGCTGAGTTCGAGGAAAGTTGCACCGTTGGCGTGACTGACAAACTCGGCGACGCGTGCGCGCATCTCATGAAAGAGCCAAAGTTGGTACCTGGAATCTTTGGCATTGACGACGATGAAGCCCTGATTTACTGCGATCGGTGACTGCGCGATGGCGAAAGCGCCAATAGTCGCTCGCGACGTCATCAAGATTGAACCTCGGGGGTATAGGGTCGAGGCGCACGAGTCTAGCCCCGCCTGAGTGATCATCCGGCCTGTAGAAAATAGGTAAGGGCCGGGGAGGCTGGTCACATCAGTCGGGGTTGCCCACAAGATGTCACCATTCCAGTAATCCTCGACCGCGGTCTTTGGTGTTCCGCCTCCGCTTACGCTAGCTATTTCGTCAAAGGTCTTATCGCTAGGTAGAATACCGTTGACCGCGTGTGCGAACTTGGCATCACAGAGCTCCACGCATAGGTGTAGAACCCGGTCGTTGGCTGCGATCTTGTCGTCGAGTGCTCCCAAGACCTCTCCGACGGCCCGTTGCTCCCTGATCGACGGCAATTCGAGGTTGATGGACCGCTGATCGGTGAGACTCACGTAGGGTGCCATGTCAGTCTGACCTTTCAGCACCTCAAGTTGGCGTGCAAAGCTCGGGGACTGCATGGCGTACCGGAGATAGTGCTGATCGAGCGCCGTGGGGTCGAGCGAACGCCAGAACGTGGTCTGCGGTGAACACACGAAGCCAGGTGAATTCATGGGCGCCACTGCGACGCGCCCAACGGTTCCCTTGTGGGAGAGAATTACGTCTCCCGGCTTCCCGATACCCTTGCGGATTCGCATCCGGGCGACTGCGTTGATTTTGCCAGCACCGACGAAGTCGATAGTGCCACTCGACATGTCGGCGGCCCGAATGAAGGGCACCCCGATTTCGACGAATTCGTCCGGGCGGGGCCGGTATTCGCCGTGGTTTCCGTCTTCCACGAGCAGTACTCGCTGGGCGACCAAATCGCTAACCTTCTTTTGTGTCACGACAGACGCTCCAACTGCCGACGGGCGGTCTTCTCCGTGTGGGCCGCCTCATCAAAGGCACCCAGCAGTTCCTTAGTGAGGCGTTGGATCTTATCGTCGATGGCCTCGCCGTCGTCCTCGATCTCAGCGGCACCGACGTAGCGGCCCGGAGTAAGCGCATAGTCGGCGGCCTTGATGTCGGGGATGCCCACCGACTTACAGAAGCCAGGGATGTCCTCGTAGATCAGGTTCTTCTGCGCGGCGGAGCGGGTACCGCGCCAGGCGTGGTAGGTGCCAGCGATCTTGGCGATGTCCTCGTTAGACAGGGCGCGTTCGGCGCGGTCGACCATGTAGCCGAGTTCGCGGGCGTCGATGAACAGCACCTGACCGGATCGGTCAACCGCGCCATGCTTGCCGGCGCCCTTGTCCTTGGTGAAGAACCAGACGCAGACCGGGATGCCGGTGCTACGGAAAAGTTGTGTCGGCAACGCGACCATGCATGAGACGAGGTCGGCCTCGACGATCTGGGCGCGGATGGTGCCTTCGCCGTTGGAGTTCGACGACATCGAGCCGTTGGCCATAACCACGCCAGCGCTGCCGCCTGGGGCGAGCTTGTACAGGATGTGCTGAATCCAGGCGTAGTTGGCGTTGTTGGTGGGTGGGACGCCGAACTTCCAGCGTGGGTCTTCGGTGTTGCGTGACCAGTGCTTGATGTTGAACGGCGGGTTGGCCATCACGTAGTCCATCTGGACGTCCGCGTGCTGGTCACGGGCGAACGTGTCGCCCCACCGGGCCCCGAGGCCCTTGTTGTCGATGCCGTGGATGGCGAGGTTCATCTTCGCCATCCGCCAAGTCTCCTCCAGGCTCTCCTGGCCGTAGATGGCGATGTCCTTCGGGTCGCCATTGTGTTCGTAGATGAACTTCTCCGTCTGCACGAACATTCCGCCCGAGCCGCAGCACGGGTCGTACACACGGCCCCGCGAAGGCTCCAGCACCTCAACGATCACCCGGACGACGCTGGGCGGGGTGAAGAACTCGCCACCGCGCTTGCCTTCCGAGCGGGCGAAGTTGCCGAGGAAGTACTCGTAGACCTCGCCCATAAGGTCACGGGCGCGGTGCTCGCCCTGGCGGCTGAACCTGGTGCTGTTGAACAGGTCGATCAGCTCGCCGAGGCGTCGCTGGTCGATGTTGTCCTTGTTGTACAGGCGGGGCAGCGTCCCTTGCAGCGTCGGGTTCGCGCGCATGACGATGTCCATCGCGTTGTCGATGAGCCAGCCGATCGTCCTGGCCTGCTCGGCGCCGGAAGCGGGCAGGCCCTTGGCGTGTTCGGCCAGATAGGACCAGCGTGCGGCCTCCGGTACGACGAACACCCCGTATCCCTGGTACTCCTCAGGGTCGTCGATCAGGTCGGCGATCTGCTCCTCGTCGTAGCCCTCGGCCGCCAGGTCCGCGCGGATGGCCTCGCGGCGTTCGTCATAGGAATCCGAGACGTACTTGAGGAACACCAAGCCGAGGATGACGTCCTTGTACTGGTTCGCGGACAGCGAGCCGCGGAGCCGGTCGGCAGCCTTCCAGAGGGTGTCCTTCAGCTCCTTCAAGGTCGACGGTGCCGACGGTTCCTTCTTCGTGCGGGGGGGCATGCTGCCCGTCCTTCCTACTGTGTTGTTCGCGTCGTGAGAGTCACTGCGCCTGCGGCGACTCCGCCGATCATGGCCGTGACGAGATCCCGCGTCGCGTCCAGGTGCCGCCGGAGGGTGGTCTCGTGGTTCGCCGCGGCGAGAAGCGCCTCTTCTAACTGCTCCACCTCGGAGGTGTCGAGGATCGGCACGCTCCAGGTCTGCCACTCTGTGGGCTCGTTCGGCAGCCGGTTGATGATCGCCGCCACCGCGTGGGGGCCGATCCCAGCTTGCGAATCGATCCGGAGGATCTTCGACGGAGAGGCCACCAGCGATCCGCCGTGGTCGTCGACCCTCGCGATGGGGCGTGGCCGTTCCGCGAACACCACGTCCCCTGGATCTGTTCGGACGGCACGCGGGTACAGCCGCGCCGCATCGAACGGGTCGAGGCGCGCAGTGCCATGTGGCTCGGTCGCGGACAGGACCGCGACGGAACCAGCAGGATTGTCGTGACCGTGGTCGATCCGGCTGCCGCGGAGCACCCGCACGTGTCCCAGGTATTTCAGTTCGCCCAGTGACCGCCTGCGCAGCAGCATCGCGCCGGAGGCGCGTTCGGCCAGCACGTCGAAAGGCTGGATCGGCTCGCTCGTCACCAGGGTGGCCGTGTTAATGACGGCGAGGTGCCGCTCGATCTCCGTCGTCGCGAGCCGCAGTGCTCGCACCCCACGGGGCACGACGACAGTGCGGGCACTCAGGATCGGCGGGAGGTCGTGCGGGCGAAGATAGCGGAAGGCACGACCTCGCGCGGAAGCCAGCACGCCGGTCACGTCGGAGGCGAGGTCGCCGAGGTCCAGCTCCTCTCGGGTGAACGCGGCCAAGTCGGCGACCAACGGCCGTTGCATTGCCCCTCCAGTCGCGCAGACCCACAGGCCTAGCGCCTGCCGGTGCGCCTCACGCCACATGCCCCGAGGAAGGCGCAGCGCGACGGCGAGGCTCTCCGAGCGGAGAGTCTGCGCTCGGTGCCGCTCCTGCTCTCCCTGTAGCTCGTCACACAGAACGCCAGCCGGGCCGACGACGACCGCGAGTTCACCCTCGCCGAGATCGAGCACGAGGTTGTCGACCAGGTCGAGCACCTCGTCAACGGGCCTGCCGATAGCCGACAGCACTCGGACGCCAGGGCCTGCCGCGTCGTCGACGGTCTCGATCTCGCGAATCGCCGCCCTACGTCTGATGTCCCGCAACTCCGGAGTGCCGCCGGGCACCACGAGATGGGTGAAGGTGTCGGCAAGCGCGAGCGTCACGCTCGACGCCGGGCCGACGTGCACGAGCGGCACGCCCTCGGAGCCGAGGTGGAGGGCACAGGCTTCGGCGACGGCGTGGATGAGGTCGACTGCGTCGGAGGTGAGATCACGAGTGCCCAGCGTCCGCGCGGCCCTTCCTTGGTCCAGCCGGTCGAGTGCCTCGCGCGGGCCGTACGACGCCTCAACCAGGTCGTTGATGAACCGCAGCGTGCAGACGGCCGGCACGGAAGCCTCCACCTCGCGGAACAGCACTCGGTCGTCGGGATCGACACCGCGCGCCAGGGTGATGCGGTTCTCCGCTGTCGTCTCCGCCAGTTCCTCCCCCGTCAATACTGCGAGGCAGAGCCACGTGACGAGTTCATCCAGGGGCACGTCATCGGGCACGCTTAACGCTGGTGCGTCGAGATTCGCCTCGGGGTTGTTACCCCGGCCTGTGCGCTCCAGCCACTCGACGATGTCTTCGCGACGGAACCGCTCTGTCCCACCCGAGACCTCGACAGGTTCGGGGAAGGGCACATGCAGACCGCGGACGCGCGGCCGGTTGCGCCACATGCTCACGACCGGACGACGGACACGAGCAAGATCCGCGACGTCCTGCAACGTCAACGTAGGCGCCGCGTTCTCCACAGCACACCTCCACGGTCAGTCTTCCGTCCACCCGGAGAGTACGAGGACGCAGACTAGATTGCAGGTGCTTGCTACTGATAACCCGGCTTATCTAGGTTCCTGTTACGCGTAGCAGCCACCATGGTCGAGTCTTGCCGCACGAGCTGCTGGTCGTCGGCAGCGCGAGACGCAGAAGTAGGCAATAGGGCCGACGCCTGTCACTCGATAGGCCGCTGACTGCGCACGGAGTGCGTTCCATTCTGGCGAATCGGGAACACATGTGCGTAGCGTGGCGGGTGCGGAGAGTCATACGTCGGTCACGAACCCTGTGAAGGGTGGGCTAGATGGGCGCGGACGAGCGTGGAGCTGAGATAGGGGACGGTGCCTCGACGGACGGTCTGACCGTCGAGGAGTTGGTCGACTACGAACTCGGTGGCGAGACCGGTTCAGCGAACGAAGCGGTAGGGGACCCGTTCTTCGTTTCCAAGAAGTCGGCCGCAGTGTTTAAGCATGCGCTGCTAAAGAACTACTTTCCGAAGTTCGCTGGGAAGACTGCCTCGACGGAAACCAGCAAGCGTCTCGTCTATGTCGACACCCATGCGGGTCCGGGCCTGTACGAGGATGGGACGCCAGGCAGTCCACTCCTGATCGCTCGGAACGTATCGGGGATGCTCGGTGCCTCTGGTGCTGCGCACAGGAATATTGCGTCCGTGTTCGTTGAGGCGCGACCTGACAGCCACTTGCGACTTGAAGCTGTGCTACGAGCCAACATGCCGGAGGGAGCGGAGTGGCGAGCTCAACGGGGCAAGGCAAGTGCCCACTTGGGCGAAGCGTTGAAGTTCGCAGGTGACGATCCGCTGTTCATGTTCATCGACCCTTATGGCTTGGGTCCCAGCTTTGACGAAGTTGTAAGAGTTCTTACCCGTCCCCGTAAGGGATGGGGCAGCAAGACCGAGATCCTGCTGAACTTTATCTCGATGGCGTTCTCCCGGGCAGGAGGTTTCCTAAATACAGAGTCGCCCACCGGACAGCAGCAAACCACCCTCGATCGGCTAGACGCGGTCTTAGGTGGTCCTTGGTGGCGTCAGGTTTACTTGAAGCACTCCTCCGGAGGGCGAGCTGTGGAAGAGCTCGTCAACGGGTACGCACAACGACTTTGTGCTGTGGTCAACGAACGGATACGCGCAGTTTCTAAGGGAAAGTGTCAGGCTACATTGATTCCGGTAAGGAACACTCCAGAGCAAGACATACCGGTGTACTGGTTGGTGCACTTCACCTTCCATCCGCACGGGAGGTGGTGTATAGCCGAAGCTGCGGCCAAGGCCAACGCGACTTGGCGTGAGAACAACCACCAAATCGCACTGAGCAAGCGCTTGGCACTGGAAGCGCAAGGCGATCAGGGGGACCTCTTCGGTGGAGCGCTGATACCGGAGATCACCCAGGGCGAGTACGAGCGGATTGAGCGGCAGCGGCACGAGGAATGGACCGGCCAGATCGAAGCCAACCTTGAACAGCTCGTTCGAACTCGTGGCCACGTAAACGTGTGTGATGACATGGCATTGATCTTCGGGGCCACCCTAGGTCTCGCCGAGGGCAAGCACCTCAAGAAGGCTTGGGAACGGCTTTCGAAGCACGGACTTGTGAGGCCGCGGGACACCAAGGTCGTGATCGAGAAGCAGTCCATTTGGCGGGCGTGACATTGGGCCCGGTCATCCAGAGGTTCGGCCAGCTTCCACCAATTGGGGCATCTCGTCCCACACTCGGCCGTCGAGTTCCCTGCCGCCTGCCTTCGGTGTGCGTCCGCCCCATTGTTTGTGGAAGAAGGCGACTTCAGAATTCAAGCACGCGTCCCGAATCTCTCGTACCCAGGCCGAATCAACCGGACGAGCGTTGGGCCCAGATTCGCCACCGGTGATGACCCACGCGATGCCGTTCAGGTTGAGGTTCGGCAACGGGCCCAAGAGCGGCTCGCACGACAGGAAGCGTACTGCTGCCGGTACTTCCCTGAGATCGTCGACGCGGCTTACCTTGGTCGAGTCCTCCACGCTGACGCCCATCCACACGTTCGGCGGCCAGTCCAGTTTACCGGCGAGCTTGCGAAGGCGGGCTGATCGCTTGGTCAGAACTTGGTAGGTGTGCTGCGGAGTGTTCGCCATCACCTGGAACACCTGCCGGACGAAGGTCAACGGCACCTTGGCGTGGAACAAGTCGCTCATCGAGTTAACGAAGACCACCCGCGGACTCCGCCAGTGGTAGGGCTGGTCGAGTGTGTCCGGATGCAGCGCGACTCCGAAACCAGGCCCTGACGTTCTTGGATCGCCGTCCGTTTGGTACTTCTCGGTCCCCATCGCCTTAAGGCGCTTTGCCAGCGCCAACGCGTAGCAGTTGTCGCAACCCGCAGAGATCCGATCGCAGCCCGTCGTTGGGTTCCAGGTGACCTCGGTCCACTCGATCGTCGAACGACCAGCCATCACACACTCCTGTTCAGCGCCACAGTCTGCCTGCAGGCTGATCTTACGAGAAGCTCGTAAGAAAATGTCGTAAGCTCGATCGCATGGCTTCACTAGATCGGGTCCATCTGCGGGAGATGTCGCAGGCCGCCTTCGGGCAGCGCTACCGCCTTGAGGTCATGCTTGCGGTGCTCGACACCGACGACGGCTTCGTCTCCCTCACCGATCTTGCAAACCGCCTCGACGTCACCATCAGCAACCTCCAGGGATCGCTCCGTGCTCTCGTCACCCTCGGCTTGTTGACACCGATCCCCCATGGCGATTCCCGGCACCGGTTCTACCTACGCAACCCCAGCAAGGCATGGGCCTGGGCGGAGGAGTTGCGAGCACAGTCTCAAGCGCAAGCAAATGTGGTCGAACCGCGTTGACGGAGGCCGACACCGTATGCGTGTTCGGCAGACGGGTGGAGGACTGATCACCACGGCATCCGATGTATTCGCTGGTCCAAGACAGCGGCCAGTTAGCCACCCCAAGTCCCAGGTGAAGTGACAAACGGACCGGTCGAGACGCGCTCACCGCGATCGCCGTAGCGGTGCCCCGGTCCGTCGTCCAGAGCACCGCCATCGGACCGCTATTGACCAGCCTCGTCGATGCGGGAGCCCTCGGCGATCAAGTGATGCAGAGCTGCGGCCATGCCGAGAGTGCCGACCGGCAGGGTTGCGACCACAGCGGTTACCCACCACGGAGCCACGGTGGTCCCGGCGGCCTCCATCAGGTGGTACGCCACTTGACCGGCGGCACCAACCAGTAGGGACGACAGCGCCGACCAGGAGGCGAACTGGCGGGCGGCCTGGCCGTGGGCTCGACCGCTGAGCCACACCGAGAGTGCGAAGGCCGAGTACACCTCGACACTAATCGGAAGCGTGATCGCCAGGTCGATCGTGAAGGTGGCGATGCCAGGCAGCGGCTCGACTGGGCCGAAGCCAGCCATCCGGCCGAGACCGACCCAACCGCCCCAAATCGCTACGAATGCCGGGAGGGCGATCAGCAAGAGCGGCCAGCGCCGTGCCGGGTGCACTCGGCCGCCCGGACGGGCGCGGGCGGCTGCGGTCTCCGTGATCGGCTCGCCCGGTGTGTGATCAACAACAACCGGCGGGTGGGCGTGGGACGGCTCGGGTTCGCCCGTCGGCCGCCCGGGCGGGTTGGGCGTCAGGTGGGCGGGTGTGTCCTCGCCTGCTGGGGCGTCGGATGGGGTGGCGCCCGAGCGGAGAACGTCGGAAGGCTGGTGCCGGGACTTCTGCTCGGCGGCGAGTGCGTCGAGGGCTTGGCGGACTGCGTGCTCGGTGACGCCGAGGTCGCGGGCGAGTCGGCGGCGGCCGGGGCGAACGCCGGTGCGGGCCAGGTCGTCGGCTACTCGGGTGCGGACTGCGTCGACCAGAGTTCCGTTGGTCATGGTTGCGTCAGCCACGGTGGGCCGCCTTGAAGGTCGATGGGTGACAGCGAGGGCATGGACGTGGTGGCCGCGACTGGGTGGTGATCATGCGGGCGGCGGGGTGGTCGGTTGGGCGAGCATCGCATCGCCCGCATGGCGGGGGCAGCGGCGGACGGTGGGCGTCCGTGCCGGGACGGTCGTTGCGAAGGTAGGGGCCGGTGCTGCGGATCACCGCGACGAGCAAGCCGAGTGGGTTGGTTACTTGGTCTCCGGTGGTCTCGCGCTCCAGGTGGGCGATCAGCTCGGCTTCGGGCGAGGTCTCCAGGAGTGCCGTCACTGCGGCATGGTGCTGCCGGACGATCTGTGTCGTGACCGGGCGTGCTAGCCGCAAGGTCCGCAGGACGCGTGAGCCGGGGGTGTCTGGTGGGGTCTGTCCGGCCGGAGGTTCGTCAGGCAGGCAGACAGCGGCGGTGTGTTCGGCGGAGGCGTCTGACTGCCTGCTGATGGTCTTCTGATCAATTCTCTTCTTATAGGGCGGATTTGCCGCTGGCGGCTGAACCGCTGGCGGGTTGTCCGTCGGCGGGAAACCCGTCGTCGGTCCCGACCTGGGCCAACGTGATCGAACGGGCCGCTTGTCCACAGAGCCTGTGGGCAAGTTGAGGTTTTCGCTGGTCAGAACCGATGACGGGTTATTCGTCGTCGGCCGTGATCTGGTGTTTTGCCACTCGGTGAACGCCTCCGTGACCTTTTCGGCGATCAGTGCGTCGTCGGTGATGCCCAGGGCACGGATCTGGGCGGGTAGGTCGGTGTAGAACCAGGCGCCGCCGCCGAAGGCACCGCCTTCGCGGCGCTCCTGGGCGCGGATCAGGTAGTGGTGGGTCTCCAGCTCGCGGAGGGCGGTGCGGATGGCGTCGCGGCCGTCGCGCATGTCGGCGGCCAGGGTTTCGATGGAGACCTGCCAGCCGTCGGTGTGGGTTGATAGGAGGCCGAAGATGCCCTTGGCCTTGGCGGACAGGCGCGGGTCGCGGAAGACGCCTCGGTGGACCTGGGTGTAGCTGTCGCCGCCCATCGGGCCGCGGGCCAGGGGTGTGCCGCTAAACGTTCCGGGGCTCACAGGACGGCCTCCGCTCGCGACGAGTCGTGCCAGTCGGGCAGGTGTCGTCGCTGGGCCGCAATGTTGTCGGCGTTCCAGGAACGTGCTGTTTCGGCGTCGGTGCCCATTGCTTCGCCGACTTCGGCCCAGGTGGCTCCGTCTTCGCGGGCGTGCAGGATCGTGATCCACCGGCGGCCGGTCATCAGGGTCAGTAGGCGGGTGGTCGCGGCCAGCGCCTCCATGGCGGTCACGGCGGGGACCTCTGCCAGAGCCGCCTTGGCGACCGCGGCGCTCTGCGGGTTGGTGGCGATGCGGGCTTCACGTTCCCACATGGCTCGGTCGCCGTGGGCGTCGATCACGGCGCGGAGCTGCGTCTCGTCGGCGCTGTCCAGCGCCGCGTGCACGTCCAGGGTAGGTGGGCGGTCGGTCAACTTGGGTACCTCTCAGAAGTCCGATGCCCGACCCGGGAGTGGCGCTCGACCGGGCCGGTGTGCTGGTTGATCGGATGTCCTTTTCGGACTGAGAGGTCTCTCTGTGGGTGCCCGAAGGGTGCCCGAACGTTCCGGAACCAGCCGGTACGGATTGGACTGGCGCGGACTCTCATTGCCTCTGACCTGGACTTATCCGGATTGGCGGGACTGGCGCGGACTGGCCAGCACCAGGTAACCGGAACTACGGATCAGAAGGTTAGGGGTTCGAATCCCTTCGGGCGCGCCATACGGATACCGCAGTCGGACCTCGGTCTGACTGCGGTTTATTCTTGTTAAGGCAAGGTCGTCTCCCATGACGATGCTGGCCACGCTATGACGGCCGGTCGAATTGGTAGATGTGGTGTTTGGGGTCGTCGATGGGGTTGTCGGGTGCCAGGTTGGCGGTGGCGATTCTGGTGGCGCCTGCTTTTTCCAGGGCTCGCCAGGAGGCTGGGTTGGCGGCTACTACGGGGACGATGATGGCTGGGGTTCTGGGGTGGTCTTGCCAGGTGTGTTCTACGGCTGTGCGGATGATCTGGGTGCCCAGGCCCTTGCCGGTGAGGGCGGGGTCGGCGATGAAGTAGTCGATGGACATGGCGTCGGGGGGCACGGGGACGGCGGTGGAGAGTTCGGCGAAGTCCTCGGGGTAGTCGGCGATTCGGGAGCGTTGGAGTAGGCCGACCGGGGTGTTGTCGAGGTGGACCACCAGGTCCTCGCAGGGGTCTTCGCCGCGGTAGGTGGGGCCGAAGTCGCGTTCCACGGCTTCCGGGGTGAATTCGTGGTGCCACCAGCGGTGGACGTGGGGGGCGGCCAGCCATTGGGCGAGCATGGGGAAGTCGGCGGGGGTGAGTGTGCGCCAGGTGATCATCGGTTGTCCCGGGAGTGTCGGCGGTAATAGCGGGCTTGGCGGTCGCGGTGGCCGCAGGAGGGGTGGCAGAAGCGGCGGCGGGAGTGGTTCTTGACGAACAGCAGGCCGCAGTCGGGGGCCGGGCAGCGGCGCAGGTTGGTGGCGTCGGCGCCGGTCAGCAGTTCGATGGCGCAGGTGGCGATCCGGCCCAGGAGGGCGGGCTCACCGGTGACGGTGTCGGTCCAGGTGGGGCTCCAATCGCCTGCGCCGTCTTGGTGCAGGGCGAGGGTGGTGGGGGCTGCCGCGGCGAAGGTGTTCAACGTCGCGACCGTGGCTGGGTTCAGCGGGTGGGCGTCGGCTTTGGCGGTGAGCAGGCGGTGGACGCAGTCGCGCAGGGCTCGGGCGCGGGCGTCGCTGACGGGGGGCGGGTCGGGGGTGGCCTCGGCGAACCAGAGGGACGTCCACTCGGGGGTGCGCAGGAAGTCGGTCAGGGTGTCGCCGCTGCCGTAGAGGGTGTTGGCGAACTCCACCGGGAGCGGCTCGGTGCCGAGGATGGGGAACTCGACTGCGGTCATGGGGCTGACGATAGCGGAGGGTTGCAACCGTCAGCCACTGATTAACCGCGAGGCGGCGGCGCTGATCTCGGCCACCGCGGTGTCGAGGGTGCTCGGGTGAACTTTTATTGGCGTTGTGGAGGCTCCCAGCGGTCCGGCGGAGGGGAATCCCAGACGATCCACAGAAAGCTGTGGATCGCCTGGGGATGGATGTACTCCATTCAGGTGGTGGTCCGGCCGAGCAGGCTCGCCGATTCGGGACTGAGCATCCGGCCGGGCACGTCCGGATCGCAGCCGAGGCGGGACAGGCGGGCGCGGATGCCGCCGGGGGAGCGTTGTCGCGCGGTGGCCAGTTCCCGGATCGCCGACGTGGCCGGGGTCGTCTCCGGGTAGCTCTGCCAGGCGCCGCGCAGGGCGGCGTCCTGGTCGTGGTCCCACGGGGCGTGGGCGTTCGGGGCCGAGCCGACGCGGCGCCTGCCCTCCAGGGCGCTGATCGCGGTCAACGCCCTGGTGAGCAGCTTCGACGCCTGCGCGGCGCCGCCGGGCGGCAGGCTCAGATCGCCCTTGGCGACGATGCCGTCCGCGTCGGTCAGGCCGAGCAGGTCGAGGGAGACGTGGCCGTCGTCGTGCGCCGTGACGGTCAGGGTGTAGGTCGTGGTCCGGTGGGTCGCGGTGTGTTCCAAGGTGAATGCCATGCCGCCACGCTAGGGCGGATCGCCGGACCGCCGGAGAAGTTGTCCACAGGGGGTGGAGTTGTCCACAAATCGCTCAGCGGTACTTGCGGTTCCTGCCCGCCCGCTGGGGCTCGGGGTCGGGAACCGCGGCGGGCTCCAGGTCGGCGCGCTCGCGTTCCTCGCGCAGGATTGTCTCCACTGCGTGGTTCGCGCGGCGCAGCCGCCATGCCGCGAACAGGACGATGAGCACGCCCGCCGCGATCCAGAGCATCGTGGTCGCCATAGAGGTCACCCGCCTACCTGCCCGTGTGCCCAGCAGGTACCCCCAAGGGTCTCACCGCATTCCCCGCTCCGCAGACCAATCCTGGCAGAGCGCGGTGAATGCGCACCAATGGAGTAGTGATCCACACCGGCGATGGAAACGTTCGGCGGTTTACTCCGCGGGCTTGGCAGGCATTTCCACTCCGACCGCCTCTTCCGGCGTCGGGTGCGGATGATCCGACGGCCGCGGCATGGTCTCTCTGGCAGGCAACCACACCAGTGCCGCGACCAGCAGCATTGCGCCGGTGACACCGAACGCGGCGGTGAAGGAGAGTTTGTCGGCGAGCAGTCCGGTGATGATCGGACCGAGGATGGCGCCCACGTCGGCGCTCATCTGGAACACCGCGAGCACCTGGCCGCCGCGCGCCTTGCCCAGGACGTCGGCCACCGCGGCCTGCTGCGACGGCGCGTACACCCCCGTCCCCAACCCGGCGACGATCGTGGCCAGGATGAACTCCAGCGTCGAGTCGGTGAACCCGACCCACACCGTCGAGGCCCCGGCCACCAGTAGCCCGACGATGAGCAGGGGCTTGCGCCCGATCCGGTCCGAGAGCCGCCCGGACACCAGCAGCATCGCGACGTTGCCCGCCGCGAACAGCGCCAGCGCCGTGCCCGCGAAGGAGTCCTCGCGCCGCAACACTTCGGTGATGAACAGCGGAATGAGCGCGGTGCGGACGCCGAACACCGCCCACCCGTTGGCGAAGCTGGACATCAGCGACGCTCGGTACCCGCTGTCCCGCAGGGCCGCGCGCAGCGACATGGCGGGTACGGCGTCATCGCCCGCGGGCGCCATGAGGGTCGACTTGCGCAGCGAGAACCACACGATGAGCACCGCGAGCAGCAACGACGCCGCGTAGACCAGGAACGGCGCGCGCAGGGAGATGGCGATGAGCCCGCCGCCGACCATGGGACCCGCGACGTTGCCCAGCAGGAAGCTCGTGCCCCAGAGCCCGGAGGCCCGCCCGCGCAGCGGCGCCGGGGTCAGCCGGATCATCAGCGCGATGCCGGAGACGGTGAACATCGTCGACCCGGTGCCCGCCAGCGTGCGGAGGGCGAGCAGGTGCCAGTACTCCGTGGCGAACGCGCACGCCCCCGTGGTGACCGCGACGACGAGCAGGCCGACGATGTACACCCAGCGCTCGCCGAGCACCGTCACCAGCCGACCCGCCGCCGGCGCGAACACCAGACGGGCCACGGCGAACGCGCTGATCACGATGGACGCGGCCGTGACGCTGACGTCGAAACCGCGGGCGAAGGTGGGCAGCGCCGGGGCGACGAGGCCGAACCCGACCGCGATCACGAAGTTCGCGGCGATGATCACCCACACCTCGTGGGGAAGCGTGGGTGGTTTGGACACCGTGGACACCGCGCTCACCCGAAGGACCCCCCAAGGATTGTTAGCTAGGCAAACTATAGGCCGTCGCCACCCGTTCGGGTCAACTGAGAAGCCGGACCGCGCATTCCCGCACAGGGGAGAACCGCGGAGCCCCCAGGACTCCGCGGTTCTCCGCGCGCTCAGCCGATGTCGCGCCGCCGGAACGCCGTCAGCGCCGCGGCCAGCAGCGCCGTGGCCACCGCGGCCAGCCACAGAAGCGGCGCCACGGTCAGCTCGGCGCCGGGGATCTTCGGCACGTGGGTGAACGGGGAGACGTCCATCACCCACTGGTCGAGCCGCAACGCGGGCCCGAACAGCGTCAGCAGGACCACGGCGGCGAGCACCGCCCACGCGGCGGGCACCGACACCCTCGGCAGCACGCCGAACAGCAGCGCGGCCACCCCGACGACGATCCACACCGCGGCCACCTGCGCCAGCGTGCCCTGCAAGGCATGGCCGACCTGCAGCGGGACATCACCGGCGCGCAGCCCGTGCCCGAGCCCCATCGCCAGACCGGACACGGCCAGGAGCACGGCGGGCCCGCCCAGGGCGAACACCAGGTGCGAGCCCAGCCAGGACAGCCGTCCCGCGCCCGCGGCCAGCACCGGCTCGGCCCGCACGGCGACCTCCTCGGCGCGCATCCGCAGCACGGCCTGCACGCCGTACACCGCGGCCAGCACCCCGAACACGCTCGCCATCGCGGCGAGGAAGGTGTCGACGAGGGCCTGCGAGCCGCCCATCCTGGTGAAGATCTCGCGCACCTGCTCGCTGGTGCCCACCAGGTCGGTGACCCCGCTGGCGATCGACCCGAAGACCGCGCCCACCAGCGCCATCCCCACGGTCCAGCCGAGCAGGCCGCCGCGCTGCAGGCGCCAGGCCAGCCCGAGCGGCCCGTTGAGCGACGCCGGGGCCCGCGCCGGACCCGGCCGCTGCGGCAGCAGGCCCGCGCCCAGGTCCCGCCGCACGACCAGCGAGTACGCCAGCGCGCCGAAGACCAGCGTCGCGCCCACCGGCAGCACCAGCACCCACCAGCGGTCCTCGACGTACGGCTGGGCCAGCTGCGGCCAGCCCAGCGGGGACAGCCAGGACAGCCATCCGAGGGACACGGTGGAGTCGCCGACCCCGCGCAGCAGGAACGCCACGCCGAGCGCGGTCGTGGCCAGCCCGTTGGCCGAGCGGGCGTACTCGGTGAGCTGCGCGGTCGTCGCCGACACCGCCGCGAAGACCGTGCCCGTGCCCGCCACCCCGAGGCCGAGCAGGAACGACGGCCCGCCGGGCAGCCCCGCCCTGGTCAGGCCCGCGGCCATGAGCACGCCGATGACCAGGCTGGCCCCGGCCGCGACCCCGAAGCCCGCGCTCAGCGCGGCGTAGCGGCCCACGACCGCGGAGCCGAGCAGCTCCAGGCGCCCGCTGTCCTCCTCGGCGCGGGTGTGCCGGGTGACGGTGAAGATCGCCATGAGCGCGGTGAACAGGGCCAGGAACAGCCCGTACCGCCACGCGGTGAAGCCGCCCGCGGTGCTCAGGTCGTACGCCTTGCCGTACAGCACGGCGATGGACGGGTTGCTGCCCGCGCTCATGTCCAGCGCCGCGCGGGAGGCGGCGTCGGGGTAGAGCTGGTCGTAGGCGGCGATGGTCGAGGCGGGCACGAGGCCCAGCAGCGCGATCCAGATGGGCAGGATGACCCGGTCGCGCCGCAGGGCGAGGCGGACGAGCGCGAGGGTGCCTTTCATGACCGCACGTCCTGGTAGTGCCTGAGGAACAGCTCCTCCAGGGTCGGCGGCTGGCTGGTGAGGGCCCGCACGCCGGATTCGGACAAGGCGCGCAGGGCGTCGTCGAGCGCGGCGGTCTCCACGTCGAAGGACACGTGGTTGCCCCGGACCTCCAGGTCGTGGACGCCCGCCAGTCCCGCCAGCCCGTTCGGCGGCCCGGCCAGCTCGGCGCTGATGGTCGTGCGGGTGAGGTGGCGCAGCTCGGACAGCGTGCCGGTCTCGACCGTGCGGCCGAGGCGGATGATGCTCACCCGGTCACACAGCGATTCCACCTCGGCGAGGATGTGGCTGGACAGCAGGACGGTCCGCCCGCGGTCGCGCTCCTCCAGCACGCACTCCTGGAAGACCGACTCCATCAGCGGGTCGAGTCCGGAGGTGGGCTCGTCCATGATCAGCAGCTCGACGTCGGAGGCGAGCGCGGCGACCAAGGCGACCTTCTGCCGGTTGCCCTTGGAGTAGGTGCGGCCCTTCTTGCGGGGGTCGAGGTCGAAGCGCTCCAGCAGCTCGTCGCGCCTGCGGTTGTCCAGGCCGCCGCGCAGGCGGCCGAGCAGGTCGATCACCTCGCCGCCGGAGAGGGTGGGCCAGAGCGAGACGTCGCCCGGGACGTAGGCCAGCCTGCTGTGCAGGGCGGTGGCGTCGCGCCACGGGTCGCCACCGAGCAGGCTCGCCTGCCCGGAGTCGGCGCGCAGCAGGCCGAGGAGGACCCGGATGGCGGTGGACTTCCCGGAGCCGTTCGGGCCGAGGAAGCCGTGGACCTCACCGGTTCGCACGGTCAGGTCCAGACCGTCGAGCGCGCGGGTCGGGCCGAACGTCTTGACGAGGCCGGACACCGAGATTGCGGTGGTCATGTTCAGAACTTACTCTGCGTTCACAAAGTTGTGAACGTTAGGAAAGCGTTAATATCGTCGGCGGAGGTGGCTGTGACCGAGAAGGACCCGCAGGCGATCGCGCGCTTCGTGGAACGCTTCGCCCTGCTGCTCGCTGACGGCGGGATGGCCCGCATGCCCGCCCGCGTCTTCGCCTGCCTGATGGCCACCGACTCCGGCCGGATGACCGCGACGGAGTTGAGCGCGGCCCTGACAGTGAGCCCGGCGGCGGTCTCCGGGGCCGTGCGCTACCTGGAGCAGGTCGGTCTGGTGGCCAGGGGCCGCGAGCCCGGCGAGCGCCGCGATCACTACATGGTCAGCGACCACACCTGGATGGAGGCCTTCACCAACCGCGACAAGCTCCTGGAGAACTGGTCGGCCGCCTTGAGCGAGGGCATCGACGCGCTCGGCGAGAGCGGTCCGGCCGCCGAGCGGCTGGCCACGACCCGCCGGTTCTTCATCTTCATCCAGAAGGAACTGGGCCAGGTGATGGATCGCTGGCGCGCCCAAGAGGAGGCGCGTTCGTAGGGCCCTTTGTCGCCGTGTGACGACCAACTACGTAATGTCGCCGCATGACATCTGCGGATGACCCGGCCACGGCCCTGGCTGACGAGCTGACCGCGCTGGTCTTCGACACCGAGCCGCTCAACGCGACCCTGATCGGCGTGCCCGGCTACGACGACCGCCTCGGCGACCCCTCCGCCGAAGCCGAGGCCAGGGCACGCGCGCTGGCCGTCGACATCGCCGCGCGGGCCGCGGCCCTCACCGGCCTCAGCGGGCAGTCCGCGATCACCGCCAAGGTCGTCGCCCAGCAGGCCGGGTCGGTGATCGACCGGATCGACTCGAGGATGACCGAGTACACCGTCACCGACCTGTTCGTCGGGCCCGCCTCCGGGTTGCTGTCGTTCCTGCCGATGGTCGCCCTCCCCGACGCCGACCGCGCCGCGTCCTACCTGGCCCGGCTGCGCGCCATCCCCGCCTACCTCGACGCCGTCGCCGCGCGCCACCGCGAGGGCATCACGGCGGGCCGCGTGCCCGTGCGGCGGCTGGTCGACAACGCCGCCGCGCACGTCGACCGCTACCTCGCCGCGGGCGCCCCGGACCCGCTGCTGTCCCAGGCCCTCACCGGCGAGGACAAGGGCTTCGCCGCCGAGCGCGAGCGCGTGGTCGCCGAGGTCGTGCGCCCCGCCTTCGCCCGCTACCGCCAGGCCCTGGTCGAGGAGATCGCCCCGCACGGCAGGCCCGAGGACCGCCCCGGCCTGTGCGCGCTGCCCGACGGCGAGGCCGCCTACGCCGCGCTCTCCCGCGTGCACACCACCACGGACCGCACCCCCGAGGAGCTGCACCAGACCGGCCTCGACCTCATCGCCGCGCTGCGCGAGGAGTACGCCGAGCTGGGCGAGCGCCTGTTCGGCACCCGCGACCAGGCCGCGATCTTCCAGCGCCTGATCGAGGACCCCGCGCTGCGCTGGCGCGACGGCGACGAGCTGCTCGACGACGCCCGCGCCGCCATCAAGCGCGCCGAGGGCGAGGCGCCGAAGTGGTTCGGCAGGCTGCCCAGCCAGCGCTGCCAGGTCGAGCCGGTGCCCGCGACCGAGGCCGCGGGAGCGCCCGCCGCGTACTACATGGCCCCGTCGCTGGACGGGCTGCGCCCGGGCGTCTACTACGCCAACACCGACCGCGCCGAGGAGCGTGACCGCTTCCTGTCGGAGGTGACCGCGTTCCACGAGGCCGTGCCCGGTCACCACTTCCAGCTCACTCTGGCCCTTGAGCTGACCGACCTGCCGCTGCTGAGGCGCATCGCCGACGTCAACGCCTACTCCGAGGGCTGGGGCCTCTACACCGAGCGCCTCGCCGACGAGATGGGCCTGTACTCCGACGACCTGGCCCGCATCGGCATGCTCGCCATGGACTCGATGCGCGCGGGCAGGCTGGTCGTGGACACCGGACTGCACGCCAAGGGCTGGAGCCGCTCGCGCGCTGTCGCCTACCTGCGGGAGAACACCCCGCTCGCGGCGCTGGACATCAACTCCGAGGTCGACCGCTACATCGCGTACCCGGGCCAGGCGCTGTCGTACATGGTGGGCCGCTTGGAGATCCAGCGCATCCGGCGCGCCGCCGAGGCGCGGTTGGGCGCGGACTTCGACATCCGCGCCTTCCACGACGTCGTCCTGTGCAACGGGATGCTCCCGCTGTCGGTGCTCGATGACGTGGTCAGCGCCTGGTCCTAACGAACCCGCACGCTCGCGATGACCGAGCGGATGTCGTCCTCGGGCAGCGGGGCGGGCTCGTCGGGCCCGCCCTCGCTGTCGCTGACGATCACCAGCATGGCCACCCCGGGCTTGTCGGCCGAGGCGGCGTTGTCCAGGTCGACGGCCACCACGGAGATGAGTCCACCGGTCGCCTGGCACAGCGGGTCCTCGGCGTCGATCTCCAGCGGCAGGGTGACCAGGACGGCCGCGTGGCCGTCGATCTCGGCGGTCCCGGCCTCAACGGTCCCGGGGCGGGCCCCGGTGAAATAGGTGGCGGCGAATTCGGCGGCGAAGCGCTCCGCGGTGGCGCGCGGGGACAGTTCGGCATTACCGCTGCTCTGCACGGCCGCGCTGACAGCGAAAGCACGACTGTATTCCGCGCCGCCGCACGGGTAGAGCCCGAAGCTCGCCGCCCCGGTGAACTCCACGCCCAGGACCTCGGGAGCGGCGTCGGGCATCGGCGTCCAGGACTGCGGGACTCGGTAGGACAGACGCGCGGCCTGGTTGTCGATGTCGATGGCGCCCGGAGGCGCGGTCGTCTGCTGAGGTGCGGGAACGGCGACACCGGACTCGCCGCCGCCGTGGAGAACCACTATTGCGATGACCGCGCCGACAATTGCGATGATCGCCGTGATGCCGATGATCGCGGGCAGCGTCGAGGGGGTATCCGTCACGGTTGGGTCTCGATCCGGCGGGCTCTCCTCGCCGTGCCAGATCGGTTCCTCCTGCCACCCCTGCACGAGGCGACCTTAGCCGCCGAGCGCAGGTCGCGGGGACACTTCCCGCCGATGCCCCATGGTGTCGCGTGGTCCATTCGAGTGAGCGTCCTGTTTCAATTCCGATGAAGCAGACCCCGGAGAAGTGACTAATTGTCCGCTCAGTAGAGTGCGCCTCGCCGGAACGATTGATCATTCCCCGCAGAGAGTTGATCACAGAGTTGATCACAGGGTGAGCTGATCAATTGATGGCCAAGTGACTTGAGAGGACAGTCGATGGGCAAGCTGGGTCGTGTGGGGGCCGCGCTCGCGGCGACCGCGCTGCTGGTGGGGACGGCCGCGCTGCCCGCGGTGGCCGAGGCCGCCAAGGGGCGCCTGGACAAGGACAACAAGGTCGAGGGCGTCGGCCTGAACATCGTCGGGCGCGATGGCGCCTACCAGGCATCGCTGCTCCATTTGGACATGCACGGTGGCGGCCACCTGAAGGTCTACTGTGTAGAGATCAACGTGGGCGCGACCGACCAGCAGGACATGGTCGAGGTCCCGTGGGACGGCTACCCCAACGCCAACTCCCCGTTCCACGTCAACCGCGGCAAGCTCAACTGGGTGCTGCACCACGGCTTCCCGGTCAAGAACATCGCGGAGCTGAACAAGCTGGACCTCGGGTGGAGCCAGGACGGCCTTGAGCAGCACGAGGCAGTCTCCGCCACCCAGGCCGCGATCTGGCACTTCAGCGACGGCGTCGAGCTGGACAAGGACGACCCGTCCGATCGCGACGACGCCAACCAGGACATCTGGGCGCTCTACGAGTACCTGACCACCGAGGCCGTCGACCAGGGCATGCAGCCGACCCCGGTGCTGGAGATCAACCCCGAGACCGTCGAGGGCGAGACCGGTGAGCTGGTGGGCCCGTTCACCGTCACCACCAACGGCCAGATCACCAAGATCCTGGGCGAGCTGCCCGAGGGTGTCCAGCTGACCGACGCCGACGGCAACGAGGTCAAGGTCACCGACATCGACGACGGCACCAAGCTGTTCCTCAAGATCCCGGCTGACGCCGAGGCGGGCAACGGCACCTTCGGGCTGACCACGCTGTCCAAGGTGGACGTCGGACGCCTGTTCGTCGGCGAGGACTACGCCAAGCACCCCGCGCAGTCGCTGATCGTCGCCCAGTCCGCCGAGACCAAGGTCGAGGCCATGGCCAAGGGCGTCTGGTCCGTCGCGCGGACCGTGCCGCCGACCACCACCACGGCCACCACCGTGCCGACGACGACCACCGCGCCGGTCACCACCGCGCCGCCGACGACCACCTCGGTGGCCCCGGCGCCGGTCCCGAGTGACGAGCTGCCCAACACCGGCGCCAGCATCCTGGTGCCGATCCTGGTGGGCCTCGGCCTGCTGGGCGCGGGTGCGGGCGCGCTGATCTACCAGCGCCGCCGCAAGTCCGCCGCGTAGCCAATCGCGTCCCCGAGTCCCCGTCCGGTCATCCGGGCGGGGACTCGGGCGTTTACGGTCGGACCGTGACCGATGTGGCCGCCCCGCACTGGCTCCGCGAACTGCTGACGCAGAACCCGGTCCCCATTCCCTGGAAGCGCGCCATCCGCGCCGCGATAGCGCTTGCCGGGCCGATCGCGGTCGGGCTGGCGCTGGGACACGGGCAGATCGGCGTGCTCGTCTCCATCGGCGCGCTGTGCGTGACCTTCGCCGACGCCGATGGGCCCTACGGCTACCGAGCGCAGCGCATAGGCGCCGCCGCGCTGCTGGGCACGCTCGGCTACCTGCTGGGCACGCTCGTCGAGCCCGCGTGGCTGCTGCTGGTCGTGATCGCGGCGGTCTCGGCGTTCATCAGCGCGGCGGGCAGCACCGCGTCCATGGCGGGGCTGCAACTGCTCGTGTTCGCCGTCGTCGGGACCGGGCAGGCCGCCGACCCCTGGTTGGCCACCGGCTGCTTCGCCGCGGGCGCCCTGCTGGCCGCCGCGCTCGCCCTGGCGGCGTGGCCGGTGAGCGGAGCCGCGGTGGAACGCGACGCCGTCGCCGCGGTCTACGAGGAGCTGGCCGCGATGCTCGCCGCCAGTGGCACCGAGCAGGCCCGCGAGGCCCGCCGCGGCCTCACCAGCGCCCTCGACCGCGCCTACGACGCCCTGCTGGAGGCCCGTTCCCGGCTGGCGGGCCGCGACCGCTCGTACCGGCGGCTGTTCGTCCTGCTGACCGAGACCACGCCGGCCATCGAGGCCGCCGTCGCCCTGGTCAACGCGAGCCGCCCCGCGCCGCCCGCGGTCGCCTCGTACCTGTTCGACGCCGCCCTGCGCATCCGGGTCCGCGAGCCGCTGGCCGAGCCGCCCGAGGCCCCGGCGGACGCCGGTCCCGCCGTGCGCCAACTGCACGCGGGCCTGCGCGCGGTCGCGGAGTTCCGCCGCGGCGACGACGACACCGACCACCGCGCCGACGCCCGTCCGCTGGGCGAGCGGGTCCGACAGTGGTGGGACACCGTCGCGCTGGGCGCGGTCACGTGGTCTTTGGTGCTGCGCCTGGCGCTCTGCGTCGGGCTGGCTGTGCTGGCGGGGGAGCTGTTGCCGCTGGAGCACTCGTTCTGGGTGCCGCTGACCGTGGCGATCGTGCTCAAGCCGGACTTCGGGTCGGTGTTCGGGCGGGCGGTGCTGCGCGGGCTGGGCACGGTCGCGGGGGTGCTGCTGGGCGCCGCGGTGCTGGCCATCGATCCGAGCCCGTGGCTGCTGGTCCTCATCGTCGCCGTGGTGGCCATCGGGCTGCCGATCGGGCAGGTGCGCAACTACGGCATGTTCAGCACGTTCGTCACCCCGCTGGTGATCGTGCAGCTCGACCTGGCCAACGCGGGCGAGTGGGGCCTGGTCGGCGCCCGGCTGCTGGACACCGCGCTGGGCTGCGTGATCGTGCTGGTCTTCGGCTACCTGCTGTGGCCGGGCGCGCGCAGGCCCCGGGTCGGCGCGGACCTCGCCGACGCCCTCGACCTGCTCGCCGACTACCTCGGCGACGCCCTGGGGCCCGAGCCGCGGGAGCGCTCGACGCTGCGCCGGGCCTGCTACCGGGCGCTGGCCGACCTGCGCACGGTGTTCCAGCAGTCGCTCGTCGAGCCCTTCCGCGCGGGCCGCCAGGCGGCGGCGTGGTGGCCGGTGATCATGACGATGGAGCGGCTGACCGACGCGGTCACCGGGGCGGTGCTGGCCGCGGCCCGCGATGGGCGGGCCGATCCCGCCGCCGTCGCGGCCCTGGCCGCCGCGGTCCGCGACACCGCCGCGTCGGTGCGCGCGCAGCGCAAGCCCCTAGAGGGTGAATTACCCGCTGAACCGCCGCTGACCAGGGTTTCCGCCGAGATCTCCGCGGTGCGGGCCGTGCTGCGCGGGCCCGGGCTCGCCGACTCGCGCGTTCCTGGGGAATGAGTAGGTTGGGCCGCGCGGCATGGGCTGCGCGAGCGCGGTTGGGTACCCTGCCCAAGGGCTCGCCGGAGTGCGGAGGAGTTTGACGATGGGCATTGACTTCAACGAGCTGAAGAAGAAGGCCGAGGGGCTCGTCGAGGAGCACGGCGACAAGATCGAGCAGGGCGTGGAGAAGGCCGGGGAGTTCGCCAAGGGCAAGTTCGGCCACGACGAGAAGGTCGACCAGGTGGTGGACAAGATCCAGGACATGATCCCGGACAAGCCAGGTAACCAGGCGTGAGTTCGGAACCGATCACGCCGGAGCGGGCGGTCGAGGCTGCCCGCTCCGCTGTCGTGCACACCTGGCAGGGCGCCGACCCGCCGCGGCTGGAGTCGGTGCGCGTGCTCATCGGCGGTGCGCGGCTGCGCGCCTACGGCAGGCTCGTCGCGGCCGCGGACCCGCAGATCGGGGCGGAGGCCTACAGCGCCTCGTTCGAGGCGTCGGTCGACAAGGGCGACGCCGCCGGACGGGTGCTGCTGCGCACCACGACCGCCGAGCACGAGCGGCAGATGTCGCTCAGCCGCAGCGAGGACGGCCTCTGGCTCCTCGACCAGGGCAACAGCTCCCAGCGCGCGGATTTCGACGGCGCGGTCACCGTGGACGTCCTCGGCGCGGTCACCTTCGCCACGCTGCCGGTGCGCCACCTCGGCCTGCACCGCTCGGCGGGGGAGTTCGAGATCCCGGTGGTGTCGGTGTCGCTGCCTGACCTGTCCGTGACCGTCGTGCGGCACCTCTACCGCACGGTGGCCCTCGATGACGACGGCGCCACGATCGCCCTCACCCGCGGCGGCGCGACCACGGAGATCCGCATCGACAACGACGGCATCGTGGTCGACTACCCGGGTGTCGCCCGGCGACTCTGACGAGTACGCGCTGTTTCGTTGAAGTTTCGGAGGGTGACGTATAGTCTGATGGTTGCTCTGGGAGCGCTCCCTGTTGATCACCACCGCTCAATCATCGGGAGAACGGAACCCCTCCATGCGTATGCGCAGTACCTCCAGGTCGGCCACCAGGCGGGGCATCACCGCCCTGGTCCTCACCCTGCTGGCCAGCATGTTCCTCTGGACCCCCACGGCCTCGGCGCACGGGACCATCGTCAGTCCCGCCACCCGCGCCTACCAGTGCCACCAGGCTTGGGGCAGCCAGCACATGAACCCCATCATGCAGCAGCAAGACCCCATGTGCTGGCAGGCGTGGCAGTCCAACTCCGACACCATGTGGAACTGGATGAGCGCGCTGCGGGACGGGCTTCGCGGCAACTTCCAGGGGGCCACCCCCGACGGAACGCTGTGCAGCAACAACCTCTCGCGCAACAACGCCCTGAACACCCCCGGCCAGTGGCGGATGACCAACGTCGGCAGCAACTTCACGATGCGGCTGTTCGACCAGGCCAGCCACGGTGCCGACTATTTCCGGGTCTACGTCAGCAAGAACGGGTTCAACCCCGCCACCCAGCGCCTTGGTTGGGGCAACCTCGACTTCATCACGCAGACCGGCCGGTACGCCCCGGCGCAGAACATCTCGTTCAACATCCAGACCAATGGCTCCTACCGGGGCCACCACGTGGTGTTCACGATTTGGCAGGCGTCGCACCTGGACCAGGCCTACATGTGGTGCAGTGACGTGAACTTCGGCTAGTCCGGCTCGATTCGGGAAGTGCCGGCCCGGCGCGGGTCCTCCTGCGCCGGGCCGGCTTTTCCCTGTTTGGCGGCGATCGGTTTCGCCCTGAGTGAACCCCCGAAAATCCAGCGGCCATCGAACGCGCGTTCGAGTATCGTCAAAATCGGAACGAAGACTCCGATTGCCGGGAGGCGACGATGCGCACCGCGGGATTCACCCGACCTCGAACGGCGTGTACGACACCGCGAACGCCGAGCGCGGGTCCACCCCGACCGCCCGCACCTCGACACTGTGCCTGCCCGGGGGCAGCTCGGTGGTGTCCACCGCGATCCGCCACGTCCCGCCCACGCCCGGCCCGTCGGCCACTGTCGGGATGCCCGCCAGCCGGTTGCGGTCCAACCACACCTCCACCCCGGCCACCCCCGCGAGTTCGCCGCCCAGCAGCTGGCCGCCCATGCCGTCGAGGGTCACCTCCAACACCAGCCGTCCGCGCGGGACCCGGGTCCCCTCGGTGAGCGCTCTGCCCGCGGCGTCCAGCAGCACCGCGCTCGGGCGGGCCAGCGCCGGTCGGGTGCGGTCTTGCGGGCTGTCCTGCCGTGGCGGCGCGGGCAGGGCCGCGCCTGGGCGGGGGACCAGCTCCAGGGTCGCGGCCAGCACCCGGGTCGGCGCGCGCCCCGGGTGCTGGGGCCCGCGCACGCGCAGGGGCAGGGTGCGCCCGTCGGCGCGCAGGACGAGGGCGTCCGCGGGCAGCTCCGCGACCAGGGGGTAGCGCACGCCGCGGGCGAGCCGCTGGCCCGCGACCGCGGGGACGGTGGGGTACTGTCTGCCGCCGATCTCCACGGAGTAGACGTCGTCGGCGGGGTCGTCGGGGCGGTTCTGCGGGACGAGGGTCAGCAGCAGGCGGGCGCCGGTCACGTCGGCCACCCTGGCCCCGCCGGAGGGCGTGTGCGCGGTATGGCTGGGGGCGACGACCTGGCCGGGGTCCAGGGCGGGTGCGGGCATCAGGGGAGGAGTGGCCGTGGGCGCGCCCTGGTAGCCGACGAAGTCGACGGCGGCGCGCACCTCCGCGCGGCCCGCGGTCATGCCGACGACCGCGGTCGCCTCCCGCCAGGCGGGCACGACGTCGCCCGCGCCGACGACGGACCCCTCGCGCAGCACCCGGACGCCGTCGGTGTGCAGCACGACCTCCCAGCGCACGGTGACGCCGATCCCGGCGGAGGGCGCCGGCG
Organism: Actinokineospora lacus; assembly: GCF_053813445.1. Lineage (NCBI taxonomy): Bacteria > Bacillati > Actinomycetota > Actinomycetes > Pseudonocardiales > Pseudonocardiaceae > Actinokineospora > Actinokineospora lacus. Next base: position 71,134 of record NZ_JBQERA010000001.1, on the reverse strand, counting down.
CGATCCGCACCGGCGTGCCCCTGCGCGGGGTGCGCGGGCCGACGAGGACCTGGACCGTGGTCGGCTCCGCGCCCGCGTGGGTGGCGATCCGGACGCGGATCGTGCCGGGGGGCAGGGACTGGTCATCCTGGGCTTTGCCCGGGGTGCCCGTCTTGGCGGTGGCTGCCGAGCCGCCGACCTGGTCGACCTGGCCGGGGACGAGGTCGATCAGCAGTTCGCCCGCGAGGCCGGGCTGGTCGGTGTCGATGACGAAGCGGCCCAGTTCGCCGGGGCCGTTGGTGAGCTTGAGAGGAGTGCGTGCTGACAAAGAGACCGGTTCACTGCCGCACTGGGCGGTGACGACCAGGCGCCGGGCGTCCGCGCCGGTGCCGGGAGAGGCGGTGCCACACCTGGACGTGCTGGTGAAGCGCCAGCGGGTCGGGTGGGGGGCGTTGTCGTCGAACTCGTCGGCGAAGGTCCAGTCGTCGGCCGGGCGCGGTTCGGGGGTGCCCTGGTTGACGGTGGCCAGGGAGCGCTGGCCGTACTTGCCGACGCTGCGGACTTCCACGGCGTACTGCCTGCCGTTCTCCAGGCCGTCGAGCTGGGTCGTGGGCAGGGCGACGAGCCGGACCTGGTCGTTCCAGCGGACCTCGTAGCCCGCGGCGTCGGAGACCGTGCCCCAGGTGAGGTTGAGCCTGCTCGGCCCAGGGGTGACGGTGAGGCTGTCGGGCTGCGTCGGCGCGCGGTCCGGGCCGGGGACGACCACGCCTTCGCGGGCGTAGTCGGCGACCGTGGTCTGGGGGGCGGGGACCGGTGCGGGGCTGGTGCTGGTGTCCGCGGGCGTGCGGAGCAGGACCACGGCCGCGCCGATCACCACCACGGAGGCGCCCGCGACGGCTAAGCGACGGGGCCGGGGGGTGGGGGGCGGGGCGGGGGGGTGATCCACCGGGCCACGGTAAATGCAGTGCGGTGTGGGTCACAATGGTGTTGCCGAGCCGAGACCTGCGCCGACGTGGGTGTGAGCTGGGGTTTTCGGCCCGCCCGGGGGCCTGAGGACCAGCGGGGCGCTCGCCGAGGGGCCTGCGCGGCCGGCTGCTCGCCGACGACCTCGCCCGCGCCGGGAGCCAAGAATGCCGTGCTGCCCAACGCCTGCCTGGCGGCCACTGGTCGACCGTGAACAGCGCCGCTGTCGACCGTGAGCAGGAAGCAGGGCCGATGCGGTCTTGATCGCGCGGTTGCTGGTCGGGGTCTGCGGGTCAGGGGTCCGGGAGTTCGCCTTGGGCGGTGTCGGCTTCCAGGGCGGTGATGCGGCCGCCCGCGGTGCCCAGGTCGCGGAGGTCTTCCACCGCGTCGGGGGCGGTGAGGGAGATGGTGACCGGGCAGGTGGGGGACGTGCGGTGGCTGTCCAGGGCGGCTCGGGAGCTGTTGCCCGCCATGATGGTGGCGCGCAGCGAGCCGGTCGAGGCCAGGGCGCCCCGGGCGGCGCCCAGGCGGCCCAGGGCGTCGTCGACGGCGTCGAGGAGGGCGTGGCGGTTGCCCTCGCACATGGCCAGGACCAGCTCCGGGCGGGTGCCCGCCACGCGGGTGCCGTCGGTGAAGCTGCCCGCGGCCAGAGCCAGGGCGAGTGGGCCGCCGTCGTTGCCGCAGGCGGCCAGGATCGAGGCCAGCACGTGGGGGAGGTGGGAGATGCGGCCCACCGCGTCGTCGTGGGCGGCGGAGGTGGTGGGGACGACGTGGGCGCCGCAGGACAGGGCCAGTTCGGCGACCTCGCGCCACAGGGCCAGGTCGGTGTCGTCGTCGACGGTCACCACCCAGGCGGCGTTGGCGAACAGCTCGGCCGAGCCCGCCGACCAGCCGGAGACCGACTTGCCCGCCATCGGGTGGCCGCCGACGAAGGGGGAGTCCGGGGCCAGGCGGGCCACCGCGGCGGCCACCGGTCCCTTGACGCTGGTCACGTCGGTGAGGGGGCAGGCCGGGGCCAGGGCGACCACCCGGCGCAGGACCTCGTCCAGGGCGGGAAGGGGGACGGCCAGGACGATCAGCGCGTCCTCCTCCGCCGCGCGGCGCAGGGCCATGTCGACGTCGGTGACGGTGAAGCCGTCGGCGACGGCGGCGCTGCTGTCGGCCTCCGAGGCCGTGGCCCCCCAGGCCCGCCTCCCGGTGGCGGCGACCGCCCGCAGCACCGATCCGCCGATGAGGCCCAGTCCGATCACGCACACCGCCCGCATGACCCCGAATCCTCTCACCGCGGGAACGACCGCGGGTGCTGAGGTGTTGGCTCTGGTGTGTCTGGAATTTCCGTGCCGCTGTCCGTTCTCGATCTCGCGCCCGTCGCCAGCGGGTCCAGTGAGACCGCCGCTCTGCGCAACAGCCTCGACCTCGCCCGGGTGACCGAGCGGCTGGGCTTCCACCGGTACTGGGTGGCCGAGCACCACAACATGCCCGGGATCGCCAGTTCGGCGCCCGCGGTGCTGCTCGCGCACATCGCGATGGCGACCACGACGTTGCGGGTGGGCAGTGGCGGGGTGATGTTGCCGAACCATCCGCCGTTGATCGTCGCCGAGCAGTTCGGGATGCTGGAGGCGCTGCACCCCGGGCGGGTCGACCTGGGGATCGGGCGGGCGCCGGGCACCGACCCGGTGACGGCGCGGGCGCTGCGGCGGACCACCGGGCCGCTGTCGGCCGACGACTTCCCCGAGCAGCTCGCCGAGCTGGCCAACTACTTCACCGGCCGCGACGACCGGGGCGTCACCGCCGTCCCCGCGCTGGGCAACCAGCCCGCGATCTGGCTGCTCGGCTCCAGCGGCTACAGCGCCCAGGTCGCCGGGATGCTCGGGCTGCCCTTCGCCTTCGCCCACCACTTCAGCGCCGAGAACACCCTGCCCGCGCTGCGGCTCTACCGCGAGCGGTTCCGCCCCTCCGCCGTCCTGCGGGAGCCATACGCCATGGTCGCCGCCTCGGTCATCTGCGCCGACGACGACGCCACCGCCCACGAGCTGGCCCGGCCCGCCGCGCTGCAGTTCCTGCAGCTGCGCAAGGGAACTCCCGGCCGGATGCCCTCGCCCGCCGAGACCGACGCCTACCCCTACACCGACGTCGACCGGATCTTCATCGAGGACCGCATGTCCACCCAGATCGTCGGCGGGCCCGAGACCGTCGAGGCGGGCATCGCCGACCTCCTGCGCGCGACCGCCGCCGACGAGCTGATGATCACGACCAACGTCTACGACCACGGCGACCGCGTCCGCAGCTATGAGCACGTCGCGCGGATCAAGAAAACCGCGGAGTCCCTGGTGACCAGGGCATAAAGGGGACCCCGCGCACCTGCCAGAGCCCACTTATCCTTGCTGCCTTCCGGCCCTGGGGAGGTTCATGGGATGCGCACCGCGCGGGGTCCGATGTCAGTGTACCGATGGGATCAGGCGACGCCGCACGAGGCGGTCGGCGTGCCCGGCGTGCCCGTGCCGGTGAAGCCGAACGTGGTCGACGCGCCCGCGCCCAGGGCGCCGTTGTAGGTCAGGTTCCTGGCGGTGACCTGGCTGCCGCTGGTGGTCACCGCGGCGTTCCACGACTGGGAGATGCGCTCGCCGCCGCCGAAGGTCCAGGCGACGGTCCACCGGCTGATGGCGCTGGCGCCCGCGGTCACCCGCACCTCGACCTGGAACCCGCCGGACCACTGGTTGATGACCCGGTAGTCGGCCGTGCAGCCGCCGGGCGGCGGCGGACCGGTGGTCGTAGTGGTGGTGGTCGTCGTCGTGGATGTCGGCACCGTGCCGCCCATCCCCGCGACGCTGCCGTCGTAGGCGGGCTTGCGCTGGTAGCTCTCGTTCCACACCAGGGCGGCCCCCTGGCCGGGGAACACGTCCGGAATCCAGGAGAACTTGTCGGTGATGCCCCAGATCGTCACGCCGACGCACCGGGTCACGGCGAAGCAGGCGGCGAACACCTTCTGGTAGTCGGCGCGCTGGGTGGCCAGCTTCGCCGCGTCGGACGGGGTCTGCATCCGGATGTCCAGCTCGGTGATCGCGACGTCCACCCCGAGGTTGGCGAAGCGCTCCAGGTTCTGCTGGAAGGTGCCCGGCACCTGGTTGATGATCAGGTGAGCCTGGAAGCCGACCCCGTCGATCGGCACGCCCTGCTGCTTGAACTGCTGCACCAGGTTGAAGATCGCGGTGCTCTTGCTGTTGACCGCGTCGGTGCTGTAGTCGTTGATGTACAGCTTGGCCGAGGGGTCCGCGGCGCGGGCCGCGCGGAAGGCGTCGGCGATGTAGCCGTCGCCGAGCTTCAGCTGCCAGAACGACTGGCGGCGGCTGCCGTTGTCCTCGAACGCCTCGTTCACCACGTCCCAGTGCGCGATGCGGCCCTTGTAGCGGGTCATCACCGTGGTGATGTGGTCGATCATGACCTGGCGCAGTTCGGTGGCCGAGAGGTTCTGCACCCACGTCGGCGTCTGGCTGTGCCAGACCAGGGTGTGGCCGCGCACCATTTGGCCGTTCGCCTCGGCGCGCCGCATCACCGCGTCGGCGGCCGCCCAGTTGTACTGCCCGCGCGTGGGCTGCAGGGCTTCCCACTTCATCGCATTCTCGGCCGTCACCGAATTGAATTCGGTGTCGAGGATCGTGCCGTAACTGCCATCGCTGACCCTATTGGGGTCCACGGCGGTTCCGACATACCTGCCCTTGGCCTCGGCGATGCCGCCGAGGCCGGTGGCTGCGGCACTCGTTCCCGGCGCGGCCAGGGCCAGCAGGGCGGCGGTCGTGGCCGCGACGCTGGACGCAGCAGTGGCGGCTGCCCAGCGCCGGGTGAATAACTTCCGGAAAGACACGGGTTTCTCCTGTTCCGCACGAACGACATTGTCAGCGGAGCGTGGAGCCGCCCATCGCCCTGGCCGGCTGGTCCCATCCCACAGTTTCGATAACTTCCACCAATTGTCGAAACCTGGGTCATGATAACCAATTGGGAGCGCTTCCGGAACTACTCGGGCTTACGCTTGTCCAGCTCGGTGGCTTCCTCCGGCGTCGGCGCCGTCCCACCCAGGTGGGCGGGCAGCCACCAGCGGTCGCCATCGCCCGCGGGCTCGTCCGGGTAGGCGCGCTGGACGGTGTCCAGGAGGGCGGACATCCTGGTCCGCAAGTCTTTCGTGAGCATGTCGTGGTCGTCGTCCACCGTGGGGCGCGTCGGCTCGCCCGCAAGGATGGTGACGGGCACGTGCCGCTTCGTCAGCTCGCGCTTGCGGCCCTTGGTCCACAGGCGCTGCGTCCCCCACAGCGCCATCGGCACGAGCGGGACGCCCGCCTCGGCGGCCATCCGCACGGCGCCGGTCTTAATGTCCTTGACGGTGAACGAGCGGCTGATCGTGGCCTCGGGGAACACCCCGACGACCTCACCGGAGCGCAGGGCGTCGAGCGCTGCCTGGTAGGACTGCGCGCCCGCGCCGCGGTCGACGGAGATGTGGTGCATCCCGCGCATCAGCGGCCCGGCGACGCGGTTGGCGAAGATCTGCCGTTTCGCCATGAAGCGCACGAGGCGCCTGGCGGGCTGGGCGCCCATCCCGCAGAAGAGGAAGTCCAGGTAGCTGACGTGGTTGCAGGCGATCACCGCGCCGCCGGTGGCCGGGATGTGCTCGGCTCCCCGGATGTCGAGTCGCACATCCAGCAGGCGGAACGCCGTCTTCGCGGCGAGGACGACGGGCGGGTAGACCAGTTCGGCCACAGGCACTCCACTGACGGTGTCGGCAAGTGCCCGAACTGTCCACCACGCGCCGTCGCCCCGCAATGTGACCTGGGTCGTGCGGCGCGACCGCCTAGCTGGCGATGACGCGGATCTTGTCCGCCTGCGGGCCCTTGGGGCCCTGCACGACGTCGAACTCGACGCGCTGGTTCTCCTCAAGGGAGCGGTACCCGGTCGCCTCGATGGCGGAGAAGTGCGCGAACACGTCCGGACCGTCGTCCTGTTGGATGAACCCGAAGCCCTTTTCGGAGTTGAACCACTTGACCGTTCCAGTTGCCACGTTTTCATCCTTCGCGTCGAGCAGTGACTGTGCGAACTCTATTGGACCACTCCGACAGCCGTTCTCCCACAGTGCCGGATTCCTTTGCATGTGTTGCCCAGGTGAACCCGTTCCATGCACGGTTGGCGGGTGGAGCCGACGATCTCGCGCAGCACCGCCGTGGCAGCCGACGCCGACCTGGTCTGGTCGCTGGTCACCGACCTGCCCGGGATGGCCCGATTCAGCCCGGAGAACGTCGGCGGGCAGTGGGTCGACGGCGCCACCGGGCCCGCGGTGGGCGCCCGCTTCCGCGGCACCAACCGCAACGGCGCGCGGGAGTGGTGGACCAGGGTGCTGGTCGTGGAGTGCGAGCCGACCCGCCGCTTCACCTTCGACGTGCGCACGCCGTTCGGGGTGCGGGTGTCGCGCTGGTCCTACGAGATCACCCCGACCGACACCGGCTGCGTGCTGACCGAGCACTGGTTCCGCGTCGGCAGCTGGTTCATCCGCCGGTTCATGGGTCCCCGGGTGACCGGCCGCGCCGACCGGCCGGGGTTCAACACCGAGTCCATCGAGCACACCCTCGCCGCGGTGAAGGCCCACGCCGAGGCGGCCTAGCGCAGGCCGACAGCCGCGCCCTTGCTACGGGGTGAACGCCGCCACGGCCGCGTTCTTGACTACGTCGGAAAGCACGCCGGTTCCGCCGAACAGGTCGAGGACCGCGGGCGCGGTGGCGGTCGTGCCCGCGTGGTCGTCGAGGAACTGGCGGGTCTCCGCGCTCAGCGTGGCGCTCTGGGCCAGCAGCAGCGGCTCGCCGTAGATGGCGAGGGTGCTGGTGGCGGCCAGGGCGTCGGGGAAGTCCATCCCGTTGGCGATCGCGGCGCCCGCGCCGACCAGCGAGCCGCCCTCGACGTAGTACCTCCGCGCGAGCAGCGTCGCGGTCTCGAACCGGTTCCGGCCGACGAAGCGCTCGGCCAGGCTGGTGGCGCCGAAGGCCGTGACGGCCGCGCGGTCGGCGGCGCCGCCCGCGGTGACCAGGTTCCACCGCCCGAACTGCGCGCGGCGCGCGACGGCGAAGTCCCGGGTGACCGCGGGCATGGTGGTGTTGTTGGTGAACAGCAGGACCGACGTGCCCGTCCCGCGGTTGAGGTAGGCGGCGGTGCTGCCCGCGGCGAGGGCGTCGGGGAAGTCCATCCCGGTGGTGACGAAGAAGTCGCTCGTGGCGGGCATCGCCTCGGCGATCCTGATGGCCGTCTCGAAGCGGTTCGCCCCGGCGAGGCGCTGGGGCGCGTAGCCCAGCGACCTGAGCCTGGTCTCGACGCCCGCGGACAGCGAACCCGTCCCGCCGAGCAGGTAGACCGTCGCGCCCTTGGCCAGTACCCGCTCGATCTCCGCCTGCACGCTCGGCAGCAGGACGGTCGGGGAGGTCAGCAGCAGCGGCGCGTTGACGTGCGTGGCGAACGGCCCGCCCGCGAGCGCGTCGGGGAAGGCGTCACCGCGGGCCAGCACGACCGCGCCCGCGAGGAACTCCGGCTTCACGTCGGGGTCGCCCGCGCTCGCCCACGTGCTCAGCGACGCGCACACGGCGGTGTCGTACCGGTTCGCGCCCGCGTACCGCAGTGCCTGGACCACGGCGCCCTTGTCCGCGCCCCGGCAGGTCGCCGGGGTGTCGGCCGACGCGGTCGGCGCGCCGACCGCCAGGCCGCCGACGGCGATGACCGCGGCCAGCACGGTGGCGCCTGCCCGGCCACGGGGGCGACGTCGGCTGAGCATGGTGCCTCTCAATCCTTGGTACGGAAGACAAAGCGCCGGGCGGGGCCCGGTTCCGACCCCGCCCGGCGCTCTCGCGAGAACTTACGAAACCGGCGTGAAGGCCGTGAAGGCGGCGTCCGCGACCGGGGTGGAGATCACTCCGGTGCCACCGAGGATGTCGAGGTAGGCCATGGCGGGGTTGCCCTCGGCGTCGGTGACCGTGCCCGCGTGGGCCTGCAGGAACTGGCGGGTGGGCGCGCTCAGGACGGTGGCCTGCGTGAGCAGCAGCGGCTGGGCGAAGCGGGCGAGCATGGCGGTCCCGGCCAGCGCGTCGGGGAAGTCCATCCCGTTGGCCAGGCCCGCGCCCGCGCCGACGAGGCCGATCTCGTCGGTGTAGATCTCCTGGGCGATCATCCGGGCCGTCTCGAACCGGTTGGCCCCGGCGAAGCGCAGCGCGAGGTTGTCGGCGCCGAAGGCGTTGGCCGCCGCCTGGTCGGCCGCGCCGCCCGCGGTGAACACGACCGCGCCGCCGAGCTGCGCGGCCCGGTCGTAGACGAAGTTCTCCGTGATCGCGGGCATCGTCGTGTTGTTGGTGAACAGCAGCACGTACGGCAGGGTCGCCGGGTCGTTGTCCACCCGCGCCCCCAGCGTCAGGGTCGCGGCGGCACCGCCTGCGGCCAGCGCGTCGGGGAAGCCCATGCCCGTGGTGACGAAGAAGTTGCTCGTCGCGGGCAGCGCCTGGGCGACCTTGATCGCCGTCTCGAAGCGGTTGGCGCCCGCGATGCGGGTGGTCTTGAAGCCCGCCGAGGTGAGCGCGGTGTTGACGCCCGCGGACAGGGAGCCGGTGCCGCCGAGCAGGTGGACGGTCCCGCCGGGGGCCAGCACGCGCTGGATCTCGGCCTTGACGTTCGGCAGCAGGGCCGTCGGGCTGGTCAGCAGCAGGGGGCCGTTGACGTGCGTGGCGAGCGGACCACCGGCGAGCGCGTCGGGGAAGGCGTCGCCGCGGGCCAGGACGACGGCGTTCGCCTTCGCCAGGCCCGCGTTGTTGTTGTGCGCGCCCCAAGACCAGTAGGAGGCGCAAACCGCGGTCTCGTAACGGTTCCCGCCCGCGTACCGGAACGCGGTGACGTCGGCGTTCTCCCGGCTGTAGAGGCAGTCCTGCGGCGGGACGGCCATCGACTGCCGCGCCAGCCTGCGCTGGCCCGGCTTCTCGCTGTGGAGGCGGGCGGCCTTGACCAGGTCGCTGAGCTCGTCGGCCTGCGCCGCGGTGAAGGTCTTCGGGGCCTCGGCGGCCGCGACGGTCGTGGTGGCGGTGAACGCGCCACACGCCAGGACGGCGGTCAGCAGGGCAGCGCCGAGCGCGCGGGATCCTCTGATGAGCATGTGTGTGTTGGTTCCTTTCCCCAGATCGAATGGCTCGCGGCCGGAAGGCCCCCGATGCGTCGGCCGCGGAGTCGGGGACAGTCTGCAAGACGACGCCCGGGTTTACCAGGGGTTTGGACAATCCGGGCGTGAAGACCGGATGTATTCCCGGTCTCGTTTCCCGGGGGCGCCGGGCAGGGCTCAGGGCCGCGCTTCGGGCCCCCGTGCTGAGCCGCCGTCCCGCCGTCGGGTACCCTCTCCGGCGGAGGATTCGCATAGTGGCCTAGTGCGCACGATTGGAAATCGTGTTGGGTGTAAAAGCCCTCGCGGGTTCAAATCCCGCATCCTCCGCCACCAAGACGCCGGTCGGGCCCGACCGGCGTCTTGTCTTTTCTCAGCCCGCGACGCGGCGGCGGTCGGGGAGCAGGTCGGCGTGGTCGGCGGCGGCCTGGCCCGCGCCCCAGCCGCTGGGGCTGCTGACGGTGCCGCGCCTGGTGCGGATGCCCGGGAACAGGGCGGCGTAGGTCTCCTCCACGACGTGGTGGCGGCGGGCCAGGACCGGCAGCGCGCGGGCGTCGGTGACAGTCGCGGTCGCCAGGTCGAGGCGGGTGCGGATGCGGTGGGCGTAGCCGGTCAGGAAGGCGTTGCGGTAGGCGCGGGTGCGGCCGGGGGCGGCGGCGAGCGCGCGGGTGGCCTGGACGGTCAGCGACGCCGACAGGACGGCGACGATCTCCAGGTCGGTCTCGTGCCCGACCAGCACGACGCAGCCCAGCTTGGGGTAGAACACCGCGCGGCAGCGGTTGGCGCAGGCCACGGCGTCGACCAATTGCGCCTTGGCCGAGAGGTACGGCTGCTCCAGCCAGATCCGGCTCGCGGCGGCGCGCTGCGGGCGCTCGTCCAGGGCGGCCTCGGCGAAGGCGTGCCGGGCCATCAGCTCCTGCGCCTTGCCCGAGAGCGCCTCCGCCTCCTGCGGGTACGCCGTCGACTCGGCCTTGGCCAGCAGCGCCCGGACCCGCGCCAGCACGCGGGGTTCCACGCCCGCGATCTCCGACGGCCCGGGACGGCCCGGCGGCGGCAGCAGGGCGGGCAGCGCGGGCAGGCCCGCGAACACCGCGAGCACGTCGACCACCCGGTCCACCGCCTCGGCCAGCGGCACCCGGGCGCGCGCGGCCCACTGCGGCAGGTGCGGCTCCCCCCGGCGCCACCACACCGACGCCAGCTCGCGGGACTCGGCCAGCCAGCGCGGGTGCAGGTGCGCCGCGGGGTGGCGGGCGGTGTCGGCGGCGACGGCGTCCAACGCGAGGTCGGCGACGTGGCGGGGCACCGCGGCGGCGACGTCGGCGGGCGTCCAGCCGCGGTCCCACAGCTCGCCCAGCGCCCTGGTCAACGCCGCGGCCACCGCCGCCCCGACGGCGGCCGGGCCGTGGTCGGCCACGTCGCGCACATGGACCGGGCCGCCGCGGGCCCTGGCCAGGGCGGCCGCGCCGAGGCGGGCGGCCAACAGCGCCGCGGAGACCCGGTCCGCTCGATCATGTGTTCGCATGGCGACATCATGCCCGGGGCGACCGACATTTATCGACCACCCGTTCGATGAAAAACGCCCGCCGCCCCGGTCAGGGGCGGCGGGCGTCGTCGAGAGCCGCGATCAGTCCTCGTCGGCGGCGTGGTCCGGCTTGCCCGGGTTCGGGTCGCGGGCCAGGTCGATCAGGGGGTGCACCTCGGCGCCCTCCGGGGCACGGTGCTTGCCCGGCCGGTCGTCGTTCGACACGTCGTCCTCCACACTCCAGCCGGCCTCCCCCGAGTCCGGTCAGGCGGAGGCTACCCGCGGTGGCCCCGCACAAACTCGGTGATTCCGTCGACAGTGATGGGCAACGCATCGGAGATGACCTCGTGCCCGCCTGCGGTGACGATCAGGTCGTCCTCAATGCGCACGCCGATGCCGCGCAGCTCCGGCGGCACGGTGAGGTCGTTGGGGTGGAAGTACAGGCCGGGCTCGACGGTCAGCGCCATTCCCGGCTCCAGCTTCGCCTCGTGGTAGGCCTCTGCGCGCGAGGCCGCGCAGTCGTGCACGTCCAGGCCGAGGAAGTGGCCGACGCCGCAGACGATGTAGCGGCGGTGGTGCTGTCCGTCAGGGTCCAGGGACTTCTCCACGGAGGCGGGCAGCAGGCCCCAGTCGTGCAGGCCCTCGGCGAGCACGCGCATGGCGGTGTGGTGGAAGGCGCGGTAGTCCGCGCCCGGCCGGACCTCGGCCATCGCCTTGACGTGGGCGTCGTGGACCAGCTCGTACACCTGGCGCTGGGCCGGGCTGAACTCCCCGCCCACCGGGAAGGTCCGGGTGACGTCAGCGGTGTAGAGAGTGTCCAGCTCAACGCCCGCGTCCAGCAGCAGCAGGCCGTCCTCGGGCACCGGCCCGTCGCAGCGGGTCCAGTGCAGCACCGGCGCGTGCGGCCCGGCGGCGACGATCGAGGCGTAGCCCGGGCCGTTGCCCGCGGTGCGCGCCCGCCGGTCGAAGGTGCCCTGCAGCCACCGCTCCCCGCCGCCGCGCACCGCGGTGTCGAGCTCGCGCGCGACGTCGGCGAACCCGAGCACGGTCGCGTCGACCGCGGCGCGCAGCTGGCCGACCTCCCAGTCGTCCTTGATCCGGCGCAGCTCGGCCAGCGTGGTCCGCAGCTCGGCGCTGTGGCCGTCCACGAGCGAGTCCAGGACGGGTTCGACGCCCTTGGCGGCCAGCACCTCGGGCAGTCGACCGCGCAGCGACCGCGCCAACCCCTCCAGCGGCAGGCACACCAGCCCCAGCGCCGCCGACCACTCGGCCAGCCCCGGCGCCGCGCCGATCCACAGCTCCCCGTCGCGGGCGTTGGCGAAGAAGTCCGCCTCGTCCGGTCCCGCGGGCTCCCGCAGGTGCAGCACCGCGTCGTGCCCGTCACCCACCGGGTGCATGACCAGGACGGCGCCCTCGGCGTAGCACCCGGTCAGCCAGGCGAAGTCACTGTCGGCGCGGAAGGCGTAGTCGGTGTCGTTGGCCCGCACCGGCGCCCGCCCGGCCGCCACCGCGATCCGCTTGCCGGGAAACGCCCGCGACAGCCGCTCCCGGTGCGCCGCCGCGGCCTCCGCCGCCCCCTCGACGACCCGCACCCGCCGGTCGGCAGGCCCCCAGTCGTCCCGCACGAAGTCGCGAAACCCCGGCGCTGCCACCAAATTCGACGGATCACGTCGAGCTGGGCGGTCGCTCATACCCACTCCTCACCTGGTCGGGACACCCCCGCACTGTAGAAGGGTGTGCCGTTGGGTCCGCACAAAAGACCCCCACCACAGGCGCGGGATCTTGGGAGCCCACGCCTGCCGGATCTGTTGACACGATCCGGACGCCCTGACGATCTTGGGAAAGTGACCGGTAACCGTCGAAGGATCGCCCCCGCCGCCGTCGTCGTGCGCTCACCCGTGGCCGGGTCACGCCACGCCCGACCTGGGCTCCGCGCAGCCTCGCGTGCACGCGCCCGCGCGGGCAGGAAAACCGACTGGACGGCCGTGGCCGCCATCCTCACCGCCCTGGCCGTCGCGGGCGCCACCATGTTCACCGGCCTGTCCCTCAGCGCCACCCGCGACCAAGTCACCGTCGCCCAACAACAGAACGCGGTGGCACAGCAACAACACCAGCTCACCGAGCAAGGCCAGTACACCGACCGGTTCACCAAGGCCGTCGAACTACTCGACCACACCGGCCCCGAATACCTCCAGGCCCGCTTCGGCGGCATCTACGCCCTCGAACGCCTCGCCCGCGACTCCCCCCGCGACCAACCCACCATCATCGAAGTCCTCGCCGCCTTCATCCGCACCACCAGCCCCAACACCAACCCCGACAAGCCACGCCCCATCACCGACGACACCCAAGCCGCACTCACCGTCCTCGGCCGCCGCAACCCCGACCAAGACAACAACACCCGCATCGACCTGCGTGAGACGAACCTGTTCGAGGCGAACCTGAGCCGGGCGAACCTGTTCGGGGCGGACCTGCGCTGGGCGGACCTGACCGGGGCGGACCTGGGCAGGGCGGACCTGACCGGGGCAGTAATCGAGGGGGCTCAGGGACTGCCGACCAAATGATCCGGTGACATCGCCCGTACAGGACCACCTTGGCTGGACCGACGACAGAACGCCGGTTGCCTGATCATCAGGCAACCGGCGTTCTGGCAGTTCATGGCGGTGGCGGTGGGATTTGAACCCACGGACGGGGGTTGCCCGTCACGCGCTTTCGAGGCGCGCTCCTTCGGCCGCTCGGACACGCCACCGCCGATGAGGGTACAGAGCGGCGTGTCCGTGGATGTGGGCGGGTCAGCGCTTGTCGAACTTGTCCTTGATGTCCTGGACGGAGCCCTGGGCGCGGTCACGCAGGTCGTGGCCCGTCTCCTTGACCTCGCCGCGAGTCTGGTCGGCCTTGCCGGAGGCTTCCATGTCCTCGTTGTCGGTGGCCTTGCCCATCTTCTCCTTGGCCTGGCCGAGAGCCTGCTCGGCCTTGTCCTTGGCCTTGTCCATCATGCTCATGTGACGCTCCTCCCGCTAAGGGTTGTTCCCCTCGCCGAAGGGGTGTCCAGCGGATGGCCTACACCCAACATTTCTGTGACAAGGGTCACATGGATGCGAAGAAGTCGACCAGCAGCGCCGCGCACTCCGGAGCGAGCACACCCCCTGTGACCTGCGGTCGGTGCGTGAGCCGCCGGTCGCGCACCACGTCCCACAGCGAGCCGACCGCGCCCGTCTTGGGCTCCCACGCCCCGAAGACCACCCGCGACACCCGGGCCAGCACCAGCGCGCCCGCGCACATCGTGCACGGCTCGACCGTGACCGCCAGCGTGCAGCCCGCCAGCCGCCACCCGTCCCCGTACGCCGACGCCGCCGCCCGCAGCGCCAGCACCTCGGCGTGCGCGGTCGGGTCCCCGGTCGCCTCCCGGGCGTTGCACGCCTCGGCCAGCACGCGGCCGTCCGGGGCGAGCACGACGGCCCCGATCGGCACGTCGCCGGTGGCCGGTGCGCGCCGGGCGGCCCCCAGCGCCAGGCGGATCATGTCCTCGGGCGTCACTGGAGGATGGTGTCCAGGTGCTTGGCGTACTCGTCGGCGAAACCGAGCCGCTGGGCGATCATCTGCAGCTGCTCGTCCGGGTAGAGGTCCACCTCGCCGACGATCACCCGCAGCTCGGCGGCGGGCAGGCCCAGGTCGGCGAGGACGTCGAGGGAGCCCTCCGGCCACACCTCGTCGACGTCCTCGGGCGGGTCGACGCGCAGCACGTCCAGGGTGTCGGCGGCGATGTCGTAGTCCAGGGCGGCGGCGGAGTCGGAGAGCAGCAGCGCGATGCCGCCGGGGCTGGGGCGCAGCACGATGAAGAACTCGTCGTCCACGGCGAGCAGCCCGAAGACCGCCCCGGTGGACCTGATCCGGCGCAACTCCGTGATCGCCGAGTCCAGTTCGGTCAGCGCGGAGGCGTCCATCGCCGCGCAGCGCCACCGCCCGTCCTCGCGGACCACGGCCACCCCGAACCCCGACACCTGCTCGGCCATGTGCACACGGTATTCCGCCAGGGGATTCGGTGCCAGTATCGAGGAATGACGACACCGCTGACGGATGATCCCAGGTTCACCGGCCTGCGAAAAGCCGCCCACGCCCTCCAGCCGCGGACCGTGGCGCTGCGCAGGCAGCTGCACCGCCACCCCGAGCAGGGGCTCGCCCTCCCGCGCACCCAGCGGGCCGTCCTCGACGCCCTCAGCGGCCTCGACCTGCGCGTGACCACGGGCACGGCGGTGGGCTCGGTCGTCGCGGTCCTCGATGGCGCCAGGCCCGGTCCCGCGGTCCTGCTGCGCGGCGACATGGACGCGCTCCCCCTTCAGGAGGACACCGGCCTGCCGTTCGCCTCCGAAGTGGACGGTTCCATGCACGCGTGCGGGCACGACTCCCACACCGCGATGCTGGCCTCCGCCGCCCGCCTCCTGCACGAGCGCCGCGCGGATTTGGCGGGCCAGGTGGTGTTCATGTTCCAGCCCGGCGAGGAAGGCCACCACGGCGCGCGGCACATGTTGGAAGAGGGCGTGCTCGATGCGGCGGACTCCCCGGTCACCCGGGCGTTCGCGCTGCACATCACGTCCAAGGAGGAGTCCGGCATCCTGCGGTGCAGGCGCGGCCCGCTGATGGCCAGCGCCAACATGTTCACCATCCGGGTCACCGGCCGGGGCGGCCACGCCTCCATGCCCTCCGACGCGGTGGACCCGATCCCCGCGGCGGCGGCGATGGTGGGCGCGATGCAGACCGTGCTCACCCGGCGGATCAGCGTCTTCGAGCCCGCCGTCCTCACCATCGCCCGGATCACGGCGGGGACCACGTCGAACATCATCCCCGAGACCGCCGAACTGGAAGGCACCCTGCGGACGCTGTCAGAGCAGACCCGCAAGACGATGCTCACTGAAATCCCGCGCGTCTGCGAGCACATCGCCGCCGCCCACGGCTGCACGGTCACCTTCGACTTCCCACCCGGCTACCCCGTCTCGGTCAACGACGACACCGTGGCCGACCGCGTCCTGGACTTGGCCGCAGCCGTCCTGGGCCCCCACTACTCCTCCCCCATGCCCAACCCCCTGATGGGCGCCGAGGACTGGTCCTACGTACTGGAGCGCGTCCCGGGCGCCATGGCCTTCCTCGGCGCCTGCACCCCTGGCACCACCCCAGCCGACGCCGCCCCCAACCACTCCAACCGCGTCGTGTTCGACGAGTCCGCCTTCCCCCACGGCGTCACCGCCTACGCCGCCTTCGCCCTGGACACCCTGCGCTAGGGCCTGTCCTCAAACCCCGTCAACCACCATCCACAGACCGGCGAGTTGTCCACAACCCGCCGGTAACCCCGCTGCCGCGCGGTCCACCGCCGATAGACTGGAGCGGGGCTGCCCCCCTGGGAGTGGCGGGGGATGTCCGGAGGGCGTTTGCGGCTGGCCGCGAAATTTCTGGTGGGTCTGGGCGGGCTTGTCGGTGGTGGGCGGTTGGTCATTCGGTGGGGTGACGGTGGCGTCTTTGGTCGGTGGGTTGATGACGCGTGGGGTATGTGGGAGCGGTTCGAGAGGGGTGGGAGTCGCGGTTCGGGGGGAGTGGCGGGGGGCGTTGGATCGTCGGTGGGGACGAGTAGGGTCGTGGTGTGGCGCTCGCCCTTTACCGCAAGTACCGGCCGGCGACCTTCGCCGAGGTCGTTGGGCAGGAACACGTCACTGTCCCGCTTCGCACGGCGTTGGCCGCCAAGCGGGTCAACCACGCCTATCTGTTCTCCGGGCCGCGTGGGTGTGGCAAGACGTCCAGTGCGCGGATTCTCGCGCGGTCGCTCAACTGCTCGCAGGGGCCTACCGACGAGCCCTGCGGCACCTGTGACTCCTGCGTCTCGCTCGCCCCCAACGGGCCGGGCAACGTCGATGTCGTGGAGCTGGACGCGGCCAGCCACGGTGGTGTGGACGACGCCCGCGAGCTGCGGGACCGGGCGTTCTACGCGCCCGCCCAGTCGCGCTACCGCGTCTTCATCGTCGACGAGGCGCACATGGTCACCACGCAGGGGTTCAACGCCCTGCTGAAGATCGTGGAAGAGCCGCCGGAGCACCTGGTCTTCATCTTCGCCACGACCGAGCCGGAGAAGGTGCTGCCGACCATCCGGTCGCGCACCCACCACTACCCGTTCCGCCTGATCCCGCCCGGCGCGATGCGCGACCTGCTGGAGCGCAACTGCGCCGCCGAGGGCGCCGTCATCGAGCAGGCGGTGTTCCCCCTGGTCATCCGCGCGGGCGGGGGGTCGGCTCGGGACACCCAGTCCGTGCTCGACCAGCTCTTGGCCGGCGCCGGGCCCGAGGGCGTGACCTACGAGCGCGCCGTCTCCCTGCTCGGCGTCACCGACGCGGCGCTGATCGATGACATGGTCGAGGCCCTGGCCGCCGCCGACGCCGCCGCCGTGTACGGCACGGTCGACGCGCTGGTGGAGGCGGGCCACGACCCGCGCCGCTTCGCCGCCGACCTGCTCGACCGCCTCCGCGACCTGGTCCTGCTGCGCGCCGTCCCCGACGCCGCCACCCGCGGCCTGGTCAGCGCCCCCGGCGACCAGCTCGACAAGATGGTCAGCCAGGCCCAGCGCCTCGGCCCGGCCGCCCTGACCCGCTACGCCGAGATCGTCCACACCGGCCTCGTCGACATGCGCGGCGCCACCGCCCCCCGCCTGCTGCTGGAACTGCTGTGCGCCCGCATGCTCCTGCCCGGCGCCGTGCCGACTGACGCCGCCGCCGACTCCGCGGTGCTGCAGCGCCTTGAGCAGCTCGAAGCCCGGGTGACCGCCGCCCCCGGCCAGCCTGCCCGCCCGGCAGGCGCGACCCCGCCGTCCCGGGAAGCGCAGGCCGCGCCGTCCCGGGAAACCCGGCCTGCCGCCGCGACCCCGCCGCAGAGAGACGCCCAGGCCCGGGACGCTCACCCGACCGCCGGGCCCCCGCCGGAGCGAGATGCCCAGGCGGCCACCCCGCCCGCCAGGGAAGCGCCCGCCCGCCGCGAACCCGACCCGGCTCCCGCGCGCCAGCAGTACACCCGCCCCTCGGCCCGCCCGGCCGACGGCCGACCCGCCAACCGCCCCACCGACCCGCAGGCCGCCGAGCCCCGCCAGTCCGAGAGCCCCGCGGCGCCTGCGGCTGGGCACCCGGGCTCACCCGAGCCGGAAACCGCCGCGGACCCGTCCGCCCTCGGCACGATGGACGCCGCCGCCTTCCGCCGGATCTGGCCCGAGGTGCTCTCCGCGGTCCGCGCCACGGCCACCAGCCGCAGCACCCACGCGATGCTCCTCCCCGCCGCGGTGCACGCGGTCGAGGGCTCCACGGTCGTCATCGGCCACCCCGCGGCCCCCCTCGCCGCCCGCCTCTCCGAGCCCCGCAACGCCGAGGCCATCGCCCAGGCGATCACCTCCGTCGTCGGCGGCGCCTGGCAGGTCCGCTGCGTCCACGCCGCCCCGGGCGCCTCGGCCGCCGCCACCGCCCGCCAGAGCCAGCCGCCCACCCGGCAGTCCACGACCTCCTCGCGCCCGGCCGACTCACCGCAACGCCGCTACGTCCCGGCCGCCGACCTCCCCCCGGAGCCCCCGCCCGAGCCGGACCTCCCCCCGGAACCCGAGGACGAGGAGGAACTCCTCGCCGAGGCGGCCCGCAACCCCAGCCCGGAGTCCGACGGCACCCCCCGCGCCGACCCGGAGGAGGCCATGCTCCAACTCCTGGCCGAGAAACTGGGCGCCAAGCCGGTCGACTGACCGGCCGCACGCTGTCAAAGACCCCTGCCGAGCTTGAGGTCGCGCTCGATTGGCTCGGAAGCGGATTGATGCGCGTGCGCATCGGGTCGTGGGACACCACCGCGTCCGTGTGGGTCCGGCGCTGACTGTGAACGCTGTGCCACGAGCCGGGACTTCGGCCTCAAGAGCAGGGAAGACCGTGCCGGTGCGGGCACGATCCGACCTGTCAGCCTGCCGGGACGGGCACGGGGCGCACGAAGGCCGACTGGGCGACCACAGTGGCCACCCCGTCGCCCGTGGCCACGGCCACCGTGCTGGAGTCCGGCGTCCACACAGGAGCGCCGACGGCGTCGATCTCGGTGGCGCGCAGGAAATCCCCGGTGCCCGCGTGGTGGAACGCCACCCGCCCGCAGTCCACAATGGCCAGACGGCGGCCGTCGGGGGCGGCGGTGCCGATCGCGGCGGGGCCCGCGGTCACCAGGGGCTCCCAGGTGGCGCGCTCGACGTCGTAGCGCGACACGACGCCGTCGGCCGTGGCGATCAGGCGGGTGGAGTCCGGCAGCCAGGTCAGGTGGTGGTGGCCGCCGTCGGCGGGTTCCGGGCAGATGAGGCGGACGTGGTCGTCCTCGGTGACCGGCATCGTGTCGACGAGGATGAGCTTGCGGGGCAGGCGGATGGCGATGTAGCGGCTGTTCGGGCTGACGGCCGCGGCCAGCACCTGGCCGCCGCGGTCGTACACCGCCTGCTCCTCGCCCACCAGCACGTTGCGGATCACCACGTCGTACAGCAGGCGGTGGCGGGGGTTGGCCCGGTACACGACCCGGCCGGGCAGGACGCCGAGCAGCTCCACGGAGTGGGCGGCGGAGACCAGGGGCTTGCCGCGCAGCATCAGCCGGGCGGGCGAGCCCTGCTGGTACACGACATCGCGCGTTCCCGGCAGGTACCGCGCCGCGGCGGCCGACGGGGCCAGCACCGTGGCCTTGCCCGCGGCGTCGACCTCGACCAGGCGGTCGTCCGCGCTGATCAGGATGCGGTCGTCGACGTCGAGTACCCGGTTCCCGGCCATGATCTAGAGCCTGGCACAGCGCTGCCCGCGGAGGAATCCGAGGATGCCCGCGATACCGCCTCCCACCACGTCTAAGCTGGTCACCGATGACACTTCCCGACCTGGAAGGGGCCGCAGTGTTCCCTGGTGGCGGCACACCCGACATGCAGGCGATCCTCGAGCAGGCGCAGAAGATGCAGGAGCAGCTGATCGCCGCCCAGCAGGAACTCGCCGAGGCCGAGGTGACCGGGTCGGCGGGCGGCGGGCTGGTCACCGCGACCGTGTCCGGCTCCGGTGAGCTCAAGGCGCTGGTGATCGATCCGAAGGTCGTCGACCCCGACGACGTCGAGACCCTCTCCGACCTGGTGGTCGCGGCGGTCCGCGACGCGGGGGCCAACGCCCAGAAGCTGGCCGAGAACACCATGGGCCCGCTGGCGGGCGGGCTGGGCGGCGGGTTCGGCCTGCCCGGGATGTAGCCCGTGTACGAGGGACCGGTCCAGGACCTGATCGATGAGCTGGGGCGGCTGCCCGGGGTCGGGCCCAAGAGCGCCCAGCGCATCGCCTTCCACCTGCTGGCCGCCGAGCCCGCGGACGTGTCGCGGCTGCAGGACGCCCTGCAGAAGGTCAAGGAGGGCGTGGTCTTCTGCAACGTCTGCGGCAACGTCTCCGCCGAGGAGACCTGCCGCATCTGCCGCGACGCCCGCCGCGACCTGTCGGTGGTGTGCGTGGTCGAGGAGCCCAAGGACGTCTTGGCCGTGGAGCGCACCCGCGAGTTCCGCGGCCGCTACCACGTGCTCGGCGGCGCGCTCGACCCGCTCTCCGGCGTCGGGCCCGACCAGCTGCGCATCCGGCAGCTGCTGGCCCGCATCGGCGGCGCGGAGATCACCGAGGTCATCCTGGCCATGGACCCCAACACCGAGGGCGAGGCGACCGCCACCTACCTGGTGCGGATGCTGCGCGACTTCCCCGGCCTCACCGTCACCCGGCTGGCCTCGGGCCTGCCGATGGGCGGCGACCTGGAGTTCGCCGACGAGCTGACCCTGGGCCGGGCCCTCTCCGGCCGCCGCACGATGTGATCGACCGGGTCGCCGACGCCGTCCTCGCGGGCCCGCCCCGCCTGGGCGGCGTCCGCTTGGTCGCCGTCGACGGCCCGTCCGGCTCCGGCAAGTCCACCTACGCCGCCGCGCTGGCCGACGCCCTCGGCGCCGCGGTCATCCCGACCGACCACTTCGCCACGTGGGACGACCCGGTCGCCTGGTGGCCGCGGCTGCGCGAGGGCGTGCTCGTGCCGCTGGCGGCGGGCCGCCAAGGCGGTTACCAGCGCACCGAGTGGTCCGACGGCCGCCCGCGTCCCGGCGCCTGGCTCGCCGTCGACCCGCCGGGGGTGCTGCTCCTGGAGGGCGTCTCCGCGGGCCGCCGATCGTTACGATCCGTAATGTCCGCTTTGGTGTGGATCGAGCTACCGGACCCCGCCGCCCGCCTGGAGCGGGCCGTCGCCCGCGACGGGGAGTCATGCCGGGCGCCGCTCACGGCCTGGCAGCGCTTCGAGGCGGGCTGGTTCGCCGTCGACCAGACCCGGTCCCGCGCAACGCATCGGCCACCGATCGAGTGATCGACGTTCGACATGCGGACACTTCTCGTCGGATTCTCACCGACCGTTGTAGCGTCGTCGCGCAACGCTAATTCCGTGTATGTCAGTTGGCCGGATCGTGACCTCACGCCATTCAGTGGAGGCGAGGGAAGCGGCTATGGTCGGCGACCACACGGTGTGATCCCCGGATGCAGCGAGGAGTACGTGATGGCTCACCAGCGATCCGTGCCGCCTTGTCGAAACGCCCCACCCGGCGCGGTTCGACGGGGCGTGCGGGCGCCCTACTCCGGGTGGTTCGCGGCATGACCGCTCCACCTCAGGTCACCGGGTCCGAGCCGACTCCGGAGGCCGTGGTCCACGGTGCCCCGCGCAAGGCCATCGAGGGCCGCTCGCTGGGCCGGATCGCCTGGACCAGGCTCAAGCGCGACAAGGTCGCCGTCGCGGGCGGCGTCGTGGTGGTCGCGCTCGTCATCTTCGCACTCGCCGGGCTCGTCCTCGACCGGTTTTTCAACGTCGTGGGCCCCAACGACTTCAACCAGGACCTCATCGACACCGAGTTCGGCACCCTGACCCCCAAGGGGTTCTTCGGCGGCATGAGCTGGGAGCACCCGCTGGGCATCGAGCCGATCAACGGCCGCGACCTGCTCTCGCGCATCTTCGCGGGCGCCTGGATCTCGCTGCTGATCGCCTTCCTGGCCACCGTGCTGTCGGTCGTCATCGGCACCGTGCTGGGCATCGTCGCCGGGTTCGCAGGCGGCTGGGTCGACACGCTGATCAGCCGCGCGATGGACGTCTTCCTGGCGTTCCCGCTGCTGGTGTTCGCGATGTCCCTGGTCGGCGTCATCCCCGACTCCGCGTTCGGGCTCTCCAGCGAGGCCACCCGGATCGGGATGCTGATCTTCATCATCGGCTTCTTCAACTGGCCCTACATCGGCCGGATCGTGCGCGGGCAGACGCTCTCGCTGCGGGAGCGCGAGTTCGTCGACGCCGCCCGCAGCATGGGCGCGCGCAACCCGTACATCCTGTTCAAGGAGATCCTGCCGAACCTGGTGGCGCCGATCCTGGTGTACTCCACGCTGCTGATCCCGACGAACATCCTGTTCGAGTCCGCCTTGTCCTTCCTGGGTGTCGGTGTCAACGCGCCCACGGCCACATGGGGCGGCATGTTGTCGGAGGCCTCGCGCCTCTACCACCAGCCGCATTTCATGCTCTGGCCCGGCCTGGCGATCTTCATCGCCGTGCTGGCCTTCAACCTGTTCGGCGACGGACTGCGGGACGCGCTCGATCCGCGATCCCGGTAACCCGGCGGCGGCTTCCGTCCCATCTGGTCCTGGAAAGAAAGGGTGCACAGCAAGATGAAAAGCAAGCGCTTGGTGTCCATGGTCGCCGCCGGTGCGGCTGCCGTGTTGGCGCTCTCTGCGTGTGGCGGCACAGCCACTGACGGGGACGGTGGCGGCGGCGGAGGCTCGACGCCTGCGTTCAACGCGGGCCTCACTGACGTCTTCAACCCGTCTGACAAGAAGGGGGGGACCCTCAAGATCGCGAACAGCGGCACGTGGGACTCCCTCGACCCCGGTGAGACCTACTACGGGTACTCCTGGAACTTCCTGCGCCTCTACGGCCGCTCGCTCGTGATGTTCAAGCCCGCCCCCGGCGCGGCGAGCAACGAGCTGGTGCCCGACCTGGCCGAGGCGCTGGGCGTGCCCAGCGAGGGCGGCAAGGTCTGGACCTACAAGCTGCGCGACGGCGTCAAGTACGAGGACGGCACCCCGGTGACGTCCAAGGACGTCAAGCACGCGGTGCTGCGCTCGACCGACAAGGCGACCTTCCCCAACGGCCCGGCGTACTTCGAGCAGTTCCTCGACCTGCCCGAGGGCTACAAGGGCCCGTACAAGTCCAAGGGCGTCAACACCGATCAGGCGATCGAGACCCCGGACGACAAGACCATCGTCTTCAAGCTGAAGCAGCCCTTCGGCGGCTTCGACTACATGGCCCAGCTCCCGCAGACGGTGCCGGTCCCCGAGGCCAAGGACACCGGCGCGGAGTACCGCAACTCGGTGCTCTCCACCGGCCCGTACAAGTTCCAGAACCTGCAGGCGGACAAGAGCTTCACCATGGTCCGCAACGACCAGTGGGACCCGGCGACCGACCCGAACCGCAAGGCGCTGCCGGACTCCTACGAAGTCACGATGAACGTCAACGCCGACGACATCGACAGCCAGCTCATCTCCGGTGACCTCCACGTGGACATCGCGGGCACCGGCGTGCAGCCGAACTCGCTGGCCCGCATCCTGGGCGACCCGGCGCTGAAGGACCAGGCGGACAACCCGACCATCGCCCGCCTCTGGTACACCTCGGTGAACCCGACGGTCGCGCCGCTGGACAACGTCGAGTGCCGCAGGGCCATCCACTACGCCACCGACAAGACCGGCTACCAGACCGCGATGGGCGGCGCCTTCGCGGGCGGCGAGGTCGCCTCGACCGTGCTGCCCCCGGCCATCCCCGGCTACGAGAAGTTCGACCTCTACCCGGCGGGCCAGGACAACAAGGGCGACGTGGCGAAGGCCAAGGAGGCCCTGACCGCGTGCGGTCAGCCCAACGGCTTCGAGACCAACATCGCCTACCGCGCCGAGCGGCCCAAGGAGAAGGCGGTCGCCGAGTCGCTGCAGCAGGCGCTGGCCCGGGTGGGCATCAAGGTCACCCTCAAGGCGTTCCCGCAGGGCGACTACTTCTCCCAGTTCGCGGGCAACCCGCCCTACGTCGTGCAGAACAAGCTCGGCATGGCCGTCAACGGCTGGGGTGCTGACTGGAACGACGGCTTCGGCTTCCTGTCCCAGATCGTCGACAGCCGCGTCATCCGGGAGACCGGTGGCTCGTCGAACACCTCCGTGCGCATCCCCGAGGTCGACGCCCTGCTGGACAAGGCACTGGCCGAGACCGACGTGACCGCCCGCGAGAAGATCTGGACCGAGATCGACAAGAAGGTCATGGACGAGGCGGTCATCCTTCCGGGTGTCTACTCCAAGAGCTTGCTGCTGCGCGGCAAGAGCGTGACCAACGTGTTCGTCTCCGACGCGTTCGGCATGTACGACTACCTGGCCATGGGCGTCCAGTCCTGATCGTTCCCACCACGATAGGCAGGTGAAGGCACTACGGCGGCGGGCCGGGGCGACCCCCCGGCCCGCCGCCGGATGCCGGCTACTGTGATCACATACATCATCCGGCGGCTGCTCGCGGCAGTCTTGCTGTTGTTCATCGTGAGCGCGGTGACGTTCGGGATCTTCTTCCTGTTCCCCAAGCTGCTCGGGGCGACATCGGAGACCCTCGCGGCGCGCTACGTCGGGCGCACCGCCACCGCTGAGACGGTCAAGCTCACCGCCGAGCGCCTCGGCTTCAACGACCCGATCGTGGTCCAGTACTTCAACTGGGTGAAGGGCATCTTCGTCGGGTCGCAGTACGACACCGGCGCCCGCATCGCCGAGTGCCCCGCGCCCTGCCTCGGGTACTCCTTCCGCACCCTGCAGCCGGTCTGGCCCGAACTGCTGACCCGCATCCCGGTCACCCTGTCGCTGGCCGTCGGCGCGGCGTTCCTGTGGCTGGTCGGCGGCGTCTTCGTCGGCACGCTCTCCGCGCTGCGCAAGGGAAGCATCTTCGACCGGGCCGCGATGTCGATGGCCCTGGCGGGTGTGTCCCTGCCGATCTTCTTCACCGGCCTGCTGTCGCTGGCGATCTTCAGCTATCAACTGGGCTGGACAGTCCCAGGTGGACGGTTCGTGCCGTTCACCGAGAATCCGGCGGAGTGGGCGTACTCGCTGCTGCTGCCGTGGATCACCCTGGCCTTCCTGTTCTCCGCCCAGTACGCCCGCCACACCCGCGCGGGAATGCTGGAGACGATGAACGAGGACTTCATCCGCACCGCGCGGGCCAAGGGCCTGCCGGAGCGCACCGTCGTCGTCAAGCACGGCCTGCGCGGCGCGCTCACCCCGATCCTGACCATCTTCGGCCTGGACGTCGGCCTGCTGCTCGGCGGCGCGGTGCTCACCGAGAGCGCGTTCTCCCTCAAGGGGCTGGGCGAGTTCGCCATCGACGGCATCAAGAACTACGACCTGCCCAAGGTGATGGGCGTGGTTCTGGTGGCCGCCTTCTTCGTGGTCATCGCCAACCTGGTGGTGGACCTGCTGTACGCCGTCGTCGACCCGAGGGTGCGCCTGAAGTGATGCCCGAAGCCTTCCTGACAGTGCGCAACCTGCGGGTGCACTTCCCGACCGACGACGGCGTGGTGAAGTCCGTCGACGACCTGAGCTTCGCCGTCGACCGGGGCAGGACCCTCGGCATCGTCGGCGAGTCCGGGTCGGGCAAGAGCGTCACCAGCCTGTCGGTCATGGGACTGCACAAGCGCGGCACGGCCGCGATCAGCGGCGAGATCCGCCTCGACGGCGACGACCTCGTCCTCGCCGACCCCGAGCACGTGCGCAAGCTGCGCGGCAAGCGGATGGCGATGATCTTCCAGGACCCGCTCTCGGCGATGCACCCGTATTACACGGTGGGCCACCAGATCGTGGAGGCGTACCGGGTGCACAACCCGGTGAGCAAGCAGGTCGCGCGCAAGCACGCGGTGGACATGCTGGACCGGGTGGGCATCCCCAACCCGAAGTCGCGCGTGGACGACTACCCGCACCAGTTCTCCGGCGGCATGCGCCAGCGGGCCATGATCGCCATGGCCCTGTCGTGCGACCCGGAGCTGCTGATCGCCGACGAGCCGACCACGGCGCTGGACGTCACCGTGCAGGCCCAGATCCTGGACCTGATCCGGGACCTGCAGCAGGAGTTCAACTCCGCGGTCGTCATCATCACCCACGACCTGGGGGTGGTCGCCGAGCTGGCCGACGACATCATGGTCATGTACGCCGGTCGCGCGGTGGAGTACGCCAGCGCCGAGGCCATCTTCAACGCGCCGCAGCACCCCTACACCTGGGGCCTGCTCGGCTCGATGCCGCGGCTGGACCGCGCGCGCTCCGAGCGGCTGCTGCCCATCAAGGGCACGCCGCCGAGCCTGATCAACGTCCCCGACGGGTGCCCGTTCAACCCCCGCTGCGCGTTCGCGGGGCGCAACGGCGACCTGAGCTTCGTGCAGCGCCCGGAGTTCCGCGACGTCGGCGGCGGCCACCACATCGCCTGCCATTTGTCCACTGAGGACCGGAACAAGATCTGGTCGGAAGAGATCAGGCCGAAGCTGTGACTGACGTGATCGAGCCCAGGATGGGCGAGGAACTGCTGACCGTCACCGACCTGCGGAAGTACTTCCCGATCCGCAGGGGTCTGCTGCAGCGCCAGTCGGGCGCGGTGCAGGCGGTGGACGGCCTGTCGTTCTCGGTGACCCGCGGGGAGACCCTGTCGCTGGTCGGCGAGTCCGGCTGCGGCAAGACGACCACCGGCCGCCTGCTGACCCGGCTGCTGGAGCCCACCGACGGGCGCATCGTCTTCGAGGGCCGCGACATCACCCACATGTCCAACGCCACCATCCGCCCCCTGCGCCGCGACGTCCAGATGATCTTCCAGGACCCGTACTCCTCGCTGAACCCGCGCCACACCGTGGGCACCATCGTGGGCGCGCCGTTCCGCCTGCAGAAGGTGGAGACCCCGAACGGGGTGAAGCGCGCGGTGCAGGACCTGCTGGAACTGGTGGGCCTGAACCCCGAGCACTACAACCGCTACCCGCACGAGTTCTCCGGCGGCCAGCGCCAGCGCATCGGCATCGCCCGCACCCTGGCCCTCAAGCCCAAGCTGATCGTGGCCGACGAGCCGGTGTCCGCCTTGGACGTCTCCATCCAGGCGCAGGTGATCAACCTGCTGGAGGACCTGCAGAACGAGCTGGACCTGACCTACGTCATGATCGCCCACGACCTCTCCGTCGTCCGGCACGTCTCCGACCGCGTCGCGGTGATGTACCTGGGCAAGATCATGGAGATCGCCGACCGCAACGCCCTGTACGAGCGCCCCATGCACCCGTACACCGTCGCCCTGCTCTCCGCGGTCCCGATCCCGGACACCACCCGCAGGAACCGCCGCGAGCGAATCCGCCTGCAGGGCGACGTCCCCTCCCCGATCAACCCCCCCACCGGCTGCCGCTTCCACACCCGCTGCTGGAAGGCCCAGGACATCTGCAAGACCCAGGAACCACCCCTCGCCGAACTGGCCCCCGGCCACCGCGCGGCCTGCCACTTCCCGGAGAACACCGACAAGATCACCCTCGACCCCACCGGAAGCGCTCACGCGGCAGGCTAGACCCGTCCTCCCTGTTCGGCCCGGGGAGCGGGCCCGGGGCCGAACTTGGCCTCAAGCGCGTCTGCCTGCTCGGCGCTCCCCAGGGCGCGGAGGGTGACAGCCAGGTTGATGGCCGAGTTCACCGTGCGCGGATGGCTGTCCCCCAACGTGGCGCGGTAGCGGGAAAGCGTGTCCTCGTGGAGTGCCCGTGCCTGCCGCAAGTCGCCGCATACCTGCAGTGTGGCGGCAAAGTTGTTGGCGGAGATGAGAGTGCGGGGATCGTCGGGGCCATAGGTTCGCCGCAGGCCCGCGAGGACTTCCTGGTGGAGGTCGCGAGCGCGCTTGTAGTCCTTCTTCGCGCGCAGGGTGTCGAGGAAGTTGGTGGCCGAGGCCAGCGTGCTCGGGTGGCCCGTCCCTTGGGTTCGGCCCAGTCGGTCAAGGGTGTCCTCGTGTAGTTCTGTTGCCCGATCCAGCTCACCGGCCACGTGCAGCGCGACGGCGAGGTTGTCCGCCGCTGTCAAGGTGTGGGCGTGGTCCGGGCCGTGCACCCTCCGGCTGAGGTCGTAGGCGGGTTCCAGCAGGGAAACGACTTGGCGCGGTCGGCCACGGCTGCGGAGGTAGGCGGCGGCGCGGTCGAGCAGCCAGGCGATGACGTCGGTCGCCTCGGTGTCGGCGGCCTGCTCGGTCGCCGTGAAAATATGCGGAACGAGCCGCTCCCAGACCGGCCACGACGCCGGGTCGTGCGGTGGCTCAACCGGGGCGGCATTGCGCAGGAGCCGCACGGCGACACCGCCCCAGTCATGGTCCCCGGTCCAAGCGCGCAGGAGGGCAGCCGGAACTCGGTGCAGGTGGACCGTTCCCGGGGTGACCCTCGCGAGGCCGTGGTGCCATAGCGCCGACTGGATCTCGGCCAGCGCCACTAGGTCAGTCACCGCCGAGGCGAGTGGTTGGGGCAGCAGCATCGGGTAGTCGGTGATCATCGTGAGGGGGACCGGCTCGTGGGCCAGCCGGGCGATCAGGCACAGGAGTTGGTAGGCGGCCGGGCTGGCCTCGGCCAAGCGGTCGAAGCTCAGTGACCACGAGGTGTCCATCAAGTCGCCGGGTCTGCTGCGGAGCAGGTCGAGGTAGGTGTCGGCGGACCAGCCGGTGATGGCCAGCAGGGCGGCGGCGTGGTCGATGGCCAGGGGGAGGTCGCCGAGGGCCTCGGCCACGCGTTCCGGCTCGGCGAGGTCCGGCACCCGGCTCAGCAGCACCTGCACCGACTCGGCCCGGCTGAACTCGGGCACGTCCACCGAGGCCGCCACGGCTTCCCACCACGGGTTGCGGGAGGTGATCAGGACATGGCCGCGACCGCCAGGCAGGTAGGGATTCAGGTCGTCGGGTGAGTTCGCGTTGTCGTAGATCAGCAGCCAGCGGTCGAGGACCCGCAGTTCGGCCATGAGCTGGACGATCGTCGCCTTGGTCGTGTCGGCCACGATCCCCCTGGCCTTGGCGAGTTCGACCAGCTGGGCGGGGATCAGCTCGGCGTTCTCCGCGTTGACCAGCCAGGCCACGTCATAGTGGCCACCTCGGCGGTGGGCGTATTCGATGGCGGTGATCGTCTTGCCCACACCCGGCATCCCGTGCACGGCGTGGACGACGGCTTCACCACGGAAGTCCAATATGGACTCCAGGTCGGCGAGCAGCCTCTCGCGGCCGACGAAACTCGCGAGGCGGGCCGGAATGCTCCACACGCGCTTCGTGATGTCCGGTCGCGGGAGCTCGATCAGGGCCTGGAAAAGCCTTGTCTCCAGTTCGGCGGGCGAGTTGACCGTGTGAAGAGTGCTGCCGCTGGCGGTCAGGTGATCACGGAACTCCTGTTGGCGTTGGCCGAACCGCGTGTCGCGGAACAGCGCGGGTGGGCCGGAGCATTCTTCGCCCAGCAGGAAGACCAGACGGGGCAGGCCGGACTCGACCGCGGCCTGGAACTCCAACTCCGTGTGTGACAGCTCCGGGCGTTCCCGCACCGGCGTGCCGTAGCGGAAGCCCACGATCAGGACGTACACGTCGGCGCGCTCGACGGCGGCTCTGGACGCCTCGCCGGTGGGGGTGGGCAGGGCGGTGAAGTAGGCCATGTCGGCGATCGCGTCGCCCGCTCGTGTCACAGCGCTCTCAGCGGCGCCGACGAACCCGTGGTCGCGCAGTTCGGCGGTGTGGCTGAGGAAGACGCTGCGCGGGGTCACGGGGTGGTGTCTCGCCGTGCGATCTCGTCCTCCACGGCTTTGAGGCTGCGGGCGGAGGACTTGG
This sequence comes from Actinokineospora lacus, assembly GCF_053813445.1. NCBI lineage: Bacteria > Bacillati > Actinomycetota > Actinomycetes > Pseudonocardiales > Pseudonocardiaceae > Actinokineospora > Actinokineospora lacus. The sequence continues at coordinate 41,591 of NZ_JBQERA010000001.1, read as the reverse complement.
TGTCCGGGTGGTCGTCGCCCAGGACGGCCCGGCGGCGGGTGAGGGTGTCGGCGTGGAGGTCCCTGGCCTGGGTCAGGTGGCCCTGGCGGCGGAGGATGAAGGCCAGGTTGCTGACCGAGACCAGGGTGCGGGGGTGGTCGTCGCCGAGGAGTCGGCGGCGGCGTTCCAGGGTGTCCTCGTAGAGGGCGCGGGCCTCGTCCAGGCGGTCCAGGGTGCGCAGGGTGTAGGCGAGGTTGTTCGCCGAGGTCAGGGTGCGCTGGTGGTCGTCGCCCAGCAGGCGCCTTCGTCGATCGAGGGTGTCCTGGTGCAGGGCAAGGGCTTCCTCGTTCTTGCCGAGGGCGCGCAGGGTCAGGGCGAGGTTGCCCGCTGAGGTGAGGGTGCGCGGGTCGTCGTCGCCGAGCAGGCGCCTGCGGCGGTCGAAGGTGTCCTGGTGCAGCGCGCTGGCGCGGGCGTGGTGCTTGGCGCTGTCCAGGGCCAGGGCGAGGTTGTTGGCGGCGATCAGGGTGCGGCTGTCGTCGTCGCCGTGGCGGGCCTGGGTGCTGGCGTGGACGCGCTCCAGGTGGGGGATTGCCAGGCCGGGCTCGCCGCGGGTGTGGAGGTAGCTGGCGGCGCGGTCGAGGAGCCAGGCCCACTCCTCGACGGCGTGGGGGACGTCGTGGGCGGTGGCGGCGAGGACGTGCGGCAGGTAGCGGCGCCAGGTCGGCCAGACGGCCGGGTTGTCCCACGGGTTCGGCGGGACGGTGGCGCGCAGCAGCCGCACGCACGTCGTGGCCCAGTCGCCGGGGCGGCTGCGCAGCAGGGCCGCCGGGACGCGGTGCAGCAGCAGGCTGTCGGGGGTGACCGCGGCCATCGCGCGGCGGCGCAGGGTGGCCGTGGTCGCGGCGAAGGCCAGCGGGTCGGCGGCCACCGCCGCCAGCGGCTCGGGAAGGTGCTCGGGGTGCTCGGTGAGCAGCGTGGTGGGGACCGGCTCGGGGGCCAGCCACGCGGCGATGGACAGCAGTTGCAGGGCCGCCGGGCCGTCGCCCGCGAGCCGGTCGAAGGCCAGCGCCCACGACGCCGCGCCGCTGCTGAGCAGGTCCTCGGTGCGCTCGGCGAGCAACGTCAGGAACGTCGTGGCGGACCAGCCGGTCTCGGCCAGCAGCGCCGCCGCCTGGTCGACGGCCAGCGGGAGGTCGCCGAGCGCGCCCGCCACCGTGTCGGTGTCGGCGTCGGACAGGTGGACCGCGCGCTCGCGCAGCACCTGGGTGGACTCCGCCCGGGTGAACTCCCCGACGCCGAGCGGGCGCGCCACGGCGCCCCAGTCGGGGTTGCGCGAGGTGATGATCACGTGCCCCGAGCCGCCGGGCAGGAACGGCGAGAGCGCCGCGGGGGACTCGGCGTTGTCGAAGACCAGCAGCCACCGGTCCCGGCCGCGCAGCTCGCCGATGAGCCGGGCCACGCTGTGCTCGTCGGCGTCGATGCCGAGCGCGCGGGCCAGCCCGGCCAGGTGCACCGGGATCAGCTCGGGGACCTCGGCGGGGACCCACCACGCCACGTCGTACTCGTCGCCGTGGCGGTGGGCGTGCTCGATGACGGTCGAGGTCTTGCCGACGCCCGCGGCGCCGTGCACCGCCTGCACGACGCCCTTCTCCGTGAACGGCGCCCGCAGCGCGGCGAGCAGGTCCTCCCGCCCGGTGAACCGCGCCGAGCGGGCCGGGACGCCCCAGACCCGCTTGCTGGTGCGGGCCCGGGGCAGCTCCACCAGCGCCTGGTACAGCGCGGTGGTCAGCGCGGCGGGGGAGTCCACGATCGCGGCGGTGACCCCGCTGTCGGACAGCCGGGCCCGGAACCCGGCCTGCCGCGCGCCGAACTCGGTGTCCACGAACAGCTCCGCGGTCCCCGTGGTGTTCTGGCCGACGATGAACACCAGCCGCGGCAGCCCGGCCTCGCCCGCAGCCTCGAACTCCAGTTCGCAGTGCGAGACCTCCGGCTGGTCGCGCACCGGGGTGCCGTAGCGGAAGCCTGCGATCAGCACGTACACGTCGGCTTTGCCCACGGCCTCCCGCGACGCCTGCCCGGTCGGGGTGTCCGCCGCGGTGAAGTACGCCATGTCCGCCACCGCGTCCCCCGCCCGGGTCACCGCCGACTCCGCCGCGGCGACGAAGGACCCCTCCGCGGGCAGCCTGCGCAGCTCCGACGTGTGGCTGAGGAACACGACCCTGGGCGTCACCCGGACAGCATCCCAGAAGCCCGCGCCGGTGTGGTGAGTCCGAAGTGGACGGGCTACTTGTGCGCCCGGTTGACCGCCGAGACGACCGCCCGCAGCGACGCGGTCACGATGGAGCTGTCGACGCCGACGCCCCACAGCACCGAGCCGCCGATGGCGCACTCGACGTAGGCCGCCGCCCGCGCGTCGTCGCCGGAGGTGAGCGCGTGCTCGGAGTAGTCCAGCACCCGCACGTCGTACCCGACGCTGGCCAGCCCGTCGACGAACGCCGCGATCGGGCCGTTGCCGACCCCGCTGACCTCGTGCTCATCGCCCTCGACCTCGACCACCGCGGTGATCTCGTCGCGGCCGTCGCCGTCGTCGGTGACCCGGTTGCGGCGCAGGCGCAGCGGGGACACCCGGTCCAGGAACTCCCCGGCGAAGATGTCCCACATCTCCTTGGGGCTGACCTCGCCGCCCTCGCTGTCGGTCACCGCCTGCACGACCTGGGAGAACTCGATCTGCAGCCTGCGCGGCAGGTTGAGGTGGTGCTCGGTCTTCATCACGTAGGCCACGCCGCCCTTGCCGGACTGCGAGTTGACCCGGATGACCGCCTCATAGGACCGGCCGACGTCCTTCGGGTCGATCGGCAGGTACGGGACCTCCCACGGCATCTGCTCCACCGGCACGCCCTCGGCGGCGGCGGCCGCGGCCAGCGCGTCGAAGCCCTTGTTGATGGCGTCCTGGTGGCTGCCGGAGAACGCGGTGAACACCAGGTCGCCGCCCCACGGGTGGCGCTCGGCGACCGGCAGCTGGTTGCAGTACTCGACCGTGCGGCGGATCTCGTCGATGTCGGAGAAGTCGATCTGCGGGTCGACGCCCTGGCTGAACAGGTTCATGCCCAGGGTGACCAGGTCGACGTTGCCGGTGCGCTCGCCGTTGCCGAACAGGCAGCCCTCGATGCGGTCGGCGCCCGCCTGGTAGCCCAGCTCGGCCGCCGCGACGCCGGTGCCGCGGTCGTTGTGCGGGTGCAGCGACAGGATGACCGCCTCCCGGTTGTCCAGGTTGCGGCTCATCCACTCGATCGAGTCGGCGTACACGTTCGGGGTGGCCATCTCCACCGTCGCGGGCAGGTTGATGATCACCGGCCGGTCCGCCGACGCGTGCCAGACCGCGGAGACGGCGTTGCAGACCTCCGCGGCGTAGGACAGCTCGGTGCCGGTGTAGGACTCCGGGGAGTACTCGAAGCGGAAGTCGGTCTCGCCGTGCTTCTCCGCGAAGGCCAGCACGGTCTCGGCGCCGTCGGTGGCGATCTTCTTGATCCCGGCCCGGTCCTGGCGGAACACCACGCGCCGCTGCAGGATCGACGTCGAGTTGTACAGGTGCACGATCGCGCTGTGCGCGCCCTCGACCGCCTCGAACGTGCGCTCGATCAGCTCGGGGCGCGCCTGGGTCAGCACCTGGATGCGCACGTCGGCGGGGACCGCGTCCTCGGCGATGATCTCCCGCACGAAGTCGAAGTCGGTCTGGCTCGCCGCCGGGAAGCCGACCTCGATCTCCTTGTAGCCCATGCGCACCAGCAGGTCGAACATGCGGCGCTTGCGGGCCGGGGACATCGGGTCGATCAGCGCCTGGTTGCCGTCGCGCAGGTCGACCGCGCACCACAGCGGCGCCCGCTCGATGCGCTTGGACGGCCAGGTGCGGTCGGCCAGGGTGACCGGCTCGACCAGCTCGTGGAAGGGCTTGTACCGGTGGTACGGCATCGCGCTGCCGCGCTGCCGGTTCCACCGGGGCTGCTCACCGGGGACGTCACGGGCGGGCGTGCGGACGCGGCTCGCGGCGGAGGGGAAGGTCTCGGACATGGTGTGGGCTCCCAGCGGATCGACAGAGGCGACCGGCGGCAACGCCGAACTCCGCGACGGGGGGCCGGTCAGATCAGGCCCCGTCGCGGCAGCGAAGCAGGAGGCTACGAGCCACGCGGCCAGGCTAGCGGCGATCCGGCCGGAACCGGTAACCGCGCGTCCACATGCTGGGCGTGTCCGAGTTGCGCCGTTTGGAGCAGTTACGGCGTCGCTGGTGGGGGGCACGTTCCTGGCATGGTCACTCGCTCACGCAACCGTGGGTCCGCCGCCCGGATCATCACCGGGATCGGAGCGCTGTTCGCGCTCATCGAGGTCATCTACATCCTGCTGGTGATCCTCGGCGCGAACTCCGGCAACGCCTTCGTCCAATTCATCGCCTCGATAGCCAAGCCATTGGCGCTGTTCTTCCCCGGCCTTTTCCCCATCGCCAACGACAGCATCAGCGTCCTGGTCAACTACGGTCTCGCCGCGGTGTTCTGGCTGGTCGTGACCGGCCTGCTCGCCAGGCTGGTCCGCTGAGCCCTGTGCTTTACTGCCCGGTATGGCCGAGCACACCGACTCCGACCGGGGCGTCGACCGCGCGCGCGTGGTCGGCGTCCTGGCCGGAGTCGTGCGCTGGGTCGGGCTGCTCATCGCGTTGGTCCTGGTCGTCCACGTGGTCCTGGTGATGGGCAACGCCAACCCGGACAACCCGATCACCGGCGTCGTCGCCGACCTGGCCGTACCGCTGTCCCTGGCGTTCAAGAGCCTGTTCACCCCTGAGGACGCCAAGCTGGGCCTGCTGATCAACTACAGCATCGCCACGGTGTTCTGGCTGGTCGTGTCCTCCGTCGCCACGCGCCTCATCCGGCGCCTGGCTTGAGGTAGGGCGTCCCCCAGGCGTCGGTGAAGGACAGTTCCGACAGCGGCATCCGGCGCCGCGGCCTGTTCTCCCGCTCGCGCTTGTCCAGCGGCAGCAGCTCCACCGGCCCCAGCGTCCCGACCGCGACCGCCACCAGCGGGCGCACGCTCCGCGGCAGCCCGAACTCCACGCGCACCCCGGCCGCGTCGAAGCCCGCCATCTGATGGGCGACCAGACCTTCCGCGACCGCCTGCAGCACCAGGTTCTCCGTGGCCAGGGCCACCCCGTACTCCGCGAACGGAACCGCGCCCTTGACGTTGGCCGTCTCGGCGCACGCCACCAGCAGCGCGCCCGCGCGCCCCGCCCACTCCCGGTTGCCTGCGTTGAGCAGGGCCAAGACCCGGTCGAAGGTCGACGTCCCACGTGGACCCACCAGGTAGCGCGCGGGCTGGGTGTTGCCGTACGACGGCGCCCAGCGCGCGGCCTCCAGCATGCGGCGCAGCGCCTCGCCCGGCACCACCGCCGCCGGGTCCAGCGCCCGCGGGCTCCACCGGGCCGCGATCAGCGGGTGCGGTTCGAATGGCCCCGGCAGTTCGAATGGCTCCCGTGGTTCAGACGGCCCCGGTGGTTCGAATGGCCCGGGTGGTTGGGATGGCCCAGTTGGCTCAGATGGCATAGCCCCACGCCGTGATCGAGTACGCCCCGAACCAAGACCCGAACAGCGCGATCCCGCACAGCGTGAGCACCATCGTCGACGTCCTGCGCTTGGCCAGCGCCACGGCCACCGGCACCAGCAGCGTCATCGCCGGGACCATCAGCCTGGCCTTGGAGTTCATCAGCCCGTTTGAGCACAGGTCCATCGCCAGCACCCCCGCGGCGTAGACCAGGAGCGGCCACTGCACCCGCTGCCGCCAGCAGAGGACCAGCAGGACCAGCGCGCCGACGATGAACCCGACGGTGGTCACCTCCAGCACCGACCGGGCGTCGCCGAGCACTTGGAGGCTGAACCGCACGGTGGCGATCCCGCCGTCGAACTCCGAGTCCCAGCCCCGGCTCTGCAGCACGAACCAGCCGTCCCACGCCCCGGTCCGCCACCCCACCCACGCCAGGTACCCGAACAGCCCGACCGGGGCCAGCGCCGCGGCGACCCACGGGCGCCAGCCGTCGCGCCGCCGCGCGATCGCCACCAGCGCGGCCAGCCCGACGGCGAGCACCAGCGCCGCCGCGGTCGGCCGGATCAGCCCGGCCACCGCCGTGACCACGCCCGCGCCGACCCAGTTGCGCTCCAGCACGAACACCAGCGCCCACACCGCCGCCGCGCAGAACATCGCCTCGGAGTACGCCATCGACAGCACGACCGACATCGGCGCCGCGGCGAACAGCGCCACCAGGACCAGCCCGGTGCGCCGCGACCCGCCGCGCACCAGCGTGCCCAGCCGGACCAGGCCGTACGCGCACACCACCCCCGAGCCGATGGTGACCGCCAGGGCGGAGCCGACCAGCGGGAAACCCAGGTCGTAGAGCCAGCCCACGATGGTGGGGTAGCCGGGGAAGAAGGCCAGCGGTGTCTCCGCGGTGCGCCTGCCGAAGGCGTCGACCAGCCCGGGGGGCACCCCGTCGTACCCGCCCGCGGCGATGGCCAGGAACCACTGCCCGTCCCAGGAGCGCAGGGCCGCGCCGGTGCTGGTGTTGTTGGCCGCGGCCATCATGCCCAGCACGAGCAGCCCGACCTCGCGCACGCCGAGGAACACCGCGGCGGGGGCGAGCACCCGCGCGACCCGCCGCCACCGGCTCGGCCCGGGTGGCGCCGGGGCGACGACGGGCGCGGGCGCCACCTCAGTCGCTGTCACCGTCGACCTCTCTCTCGGGTACCCCATTAAGCCTAATGTTCGGTCGCCGCACCACTGGCAGGCCGAAATCATCGCAGTTCACACAGTGGCGGACACCACAGATCAGCCCGAGGTGAAAAGCGGCGGCGGGTACGCTCCTCGCGATAGGGACGGCGGCCGTCCCATGTGCTCGGACGTGCTGCCTCCCGCTCGCTCGCTAGAGGAGGTTGCAGCCCGTGGCGCTCGTCGTCCAGAAGTACGGTGGTTCCTCGCTGGAGAACGCCGACCGGATCAAACGGGTGGCCGAGCGCATCGTGGCGACCCGCAAGGCGGGCCACGAGGTGGTGGTCGTCTGCTCGGCGATGGGCGACAGCACCGACGAGCTGCTCGACCTCGCCAAGCAGGTGAACCCGGTCCCGCCGGAGCGGGAGATGGACATGCTCCTGACCGCGGGGGAGCGCATCTCCAACTCGCTGGTCGCCATGGCCATCAGCGCCCTCGGCGCCGAGGCCCGCTCGTTCTCCGGCTCGCAGGCCGGGGTGATCACGACCTCCGCGCACGGCAAGGCGCGCATCATCGACGTGACCCCGAGCCGGGTGCAGGCCGCGCTGGACGAGGGCAAGATCGTGCTCGTCGCCGGGTTCCAGGGCGTCAGCCAGGACACCAAGGACATCACCACGCTCGGCCGGGGCGGCTCGGACACCACCGCGGTGGCGCTGGCCGCCGCGCTCAACGCCGACGTGTGCGAGATCTACACCGACGTCGACGGCGTGTACACGGCCGATCCGCGGATCGTCCCCGACGCGCGCAAGCTCGACACGGTCACTTACGAGGAGATGCTGGAGATGGCGGCCAGCGGGGCCAAGGTGCTCATGCTGCGCTGCGTGGAGTACGGGCGCCGCTACGGCGTGCGCATCCACGTCCGCTCGTCGTACAGCACCAAGCCAGGGACCATCGTGTCCGGCTCAGTGGAGGACTTGAACGTGGAACAGGCGATGATCACCGGCGTCGCGCACGACCGGTCGGAGGCGAAGGTCACCGTCACCGGCGTGCCCGATCACGCCGGGGTGGCGGCGCGGATCTTCCGCGCCGTCGCCGACGCGGAGATCGACATCGACATGGTGCTGCAGAACGTGTCCAGCACCGAGTCGGGCAAGACCGACATCACCTTCACCCTGTCCAAGAGCAACGGCCCCACCGCGGTCGAGGCGCTGGAGAAGATCCGCGTCGAGCTGGGCTTCGGCGCCGTGCTCTACGACGACCACATCGGCAAGGTCTCGCTGGTCGGCGCGGGCATGCGCTCGCACCCGGGGGTCACGGCGACCTTCTGCGAGGCGCTGTCCAAGGCGGGGGTGAACATCGAGATCATCAACACCTCGGAGATCCGCATTTCGGTGCTCATCCGCGACACCCAGCTCGACGACGCGGTCAAGGCCATCCACGAGGCATTCGAGCTCGGCGGCGACGAGCAGGCCGTGGTGTACGCGGGGAGTGGTCGCTGATGGCTCCCGTGCTGGCCCTGGTGGGCGCGACCGGCGCCGTGGGCACCGTGATGGTCGACATCCTCAACGGCCGCCCGACCTGGCCGTGGGGCGAGGTGCGGCTGATCGCCTCCCCGCGCTCGGCGGGCAAGAAGATCACCGTGCGGGGCGAGGAGCTGACGGTGCTCGCCCTGTCGCCGGAGGTCTTCGACGGCGTCGACGTGGCGATGTTCGACGTCCCCGACGCCGTGTCCGCGCAGTGGGCGCCGGTCGCCGCGGCCCGTGGCGCCATCGCCGTGGACAACTCCGGCGCGTTCCGGATGGACGCCGACGTGCCGCTGGTGGTGCCCGAGGTCAACCGCGAGCAGATCGCGCAGCGGCCGCGCGGGATCATCTCCAACCCCAACTGCACCACGCTGTCGATGATGGCGGCGCTGGGCGCGCTGCACCACGAGTTCGGCCTGCGCGAGCTGGTCGTGGCCTCCTACCAGGCCGCCTCGGGCGCGGGGCAGGACGGTGTCGACCGCCTCTACGCCGAGGCCGCCGCGGTGGCCGGCAAGGCGGTCGGCTCGCGGGCCGGTGACGTGCGCGAGGCGCTCTCGGAGCTGCCCGCCGAGTCCCCGTTCCCGGCTCCGCTGGTGTTCAACGTGGTGCCGTGGGCGGGCTCGGTCAAGGACGACGGCTGGTCGAGCGAGGAGCTGAAGGTCCGCAACGAGGCCCGCAAGATCCTGGGCATCCCGGAGCTGAAGGTCTCGGCGACCTGCGTGCGCGTGCCCGTGGTGACCACGCACTCGCTGGCCGTCCACGCCACCTTCGAGCGGCCGGTCACCGTGGCGCAGGCGCACAAGATCTTCGACGCCCAGCCGTCGGTCGTCCTGGTCGACGACCCGGCCAACGGCCGGTTCCCGACCCCCGCCGACGTGGTGGGCGGCGACCCGACCTACGTCGGCCGGGTCCGCCAGGCGCTGGACTTCCCGAACACGCTGGACTTCTTCGTCTGCGGGGACAACCTCCGCAAGGGCGCGGCGCTCAACACCTACGAGATCGCCGAGGCCCTGGTCGGCTGACCGCCCCTGACGGGCGCTCCCGAGGTTCGGGGGCGCCCGTCAGACGGTCGCGGGCACCGGGGCGGGGCGGGTGCGGAACAGCGCGAACGCCGTCCCGGCGATCAGCAGGCCGCCGAGCCCGGCGACCGCGAAACCCATCGCGGGCGCGGTGGTGTCCACGACGAACCCGGCCACCGGCGCGCCCGCCGCCGCGCCCAGGGTGAACGCCGTGCTCTGCAGGCCCATCGCCTCCCCGCGGCTGCCCGGCGGGGCCAGCTTGCCGACCTCCTCACCGGTCGCGGCGATGGTCGGGGCGCAGACCAGGCTCGTGGGCACCAGGGCCAGCGCCAGCACCCACCAGCTCGCGCCGAGCAGGCCCGCCGGGATCACCAGGGCGCTGAGCACCACCATCAGCGTCAGCTGCGGCAGCGAGCGCCGGACCGCGCCGTGCACCAGCCCGCCGATCGCCGAGGCCGCGCAGATGATGGCGAACACCGCGCCGGTCCACGTGAGCTGCCCGGACTCGCGCAGCATCGCCAGCGCGGTGACCTCGGTGCCCGCCAGCACGAAGATCGCGCCCGCGCCGATGGCCAGCACGCCGATCATGCGCGGGGTCAGCCAGACCCGGCGCGGCACCGAGGGCTCGTCGGCCTCCGCCGCGGAGCGCACCATCGGGTTGAGTACATAGAGGACGATCCCGACCAGGAACACCGTCACCGCCATGGCGGTCATCGCCGATCCCGTGGACACCTGGGTGACGGCCGCGACCGCGGCCGCCGGGCCGATCATGAACGTCAGCTCGACCGAGACGGAGTCCAGCGAGTACGCCGCGCGCCGCATGTCGTCGGGGACGAGTGCGGCGATCGCCTGGCGGCCGATCGACATGACCGGCACCACGACGAGACCGCCTGCGAACGCGGCCGCCAGCAGCGCCGGGTAGGGCAGGAACCGCGCGCCCGCCCAGAACAGCGTCTCCCCGACGGTGACCAGCACCAGCATCCGGCGCAGCCCGTGCCGGTCGACGACGCGGCCCAGCAGCGGGGCGCCCGCGGCGATGCCGACCGTCGCCGCCGCGCCGACCAGGCCCGCGGCGCCGTAGCCGCGGCCGAGCCCTTCGACCACGGCCAGGGTGAGCACCATCGGCGCCGCGGTCACCGGGACCCGGGCGAAGAACATGACGATCATCAGGTTGCGAACGCCGGGGAGGGCGAGCATCCGCCGGTACTGCCGCATACCTGCGATGAGACCCGATCGATGGCGAGTGGTGCAACCACATTACCGTTTTCTTGACTGGTTCCAGGATGAGGCCGGCCTGAATGGAGCACCACGCTCATTTCGGGCAGGGTGGGTCTGTTCGCGGCAGGCTGGGACACCCGAACGACGGAGGATCACCGATGGCAGGCAGACAGCGCGCCTGGCTCGCGGCGGCGTCGATCGGCGCGCTCGTCGCGTGCGCGCCCGCCGAGCCTGCCCAGCCCCAGGCAGCACCGATCCCGCCAGCACCGGTCCAGTCCGCGCCGATCCAGCCCGCGCCGGTCCCACCCGCGGTGACGGGCACCGCCGCCGACCCCGGCGTCGAGCGGGCGTTCGCCCGGTTGCAGGCGCGGTACGACGCCCGCCTCGGCGTCCACGCCGTCGACACCGGCACCGGCCGGACGGTCGCCTTCCGCGCCGACGAGCGCTTCGCCCACGCCTCCACCTTCAAGGCGCTGGCCGCCGCGGTGGTGCTGGACGAGACCACCACGCCCGAACTCGACGGGCGGGTCCGCTACACCGAGGCCGACCTGGTCGCGCACTCCCCGGTGACCGGGCGGCACGTGGCCACCGGCATGACCCTGCGCGAGCTGTGCGACGCCGCCGTCCGCCACAGCGACAACACCGCCGCCAACCTCCTGCTGCGCCACCTTGGCGGCCCCGCGGCCCTGGACGCAGCGCTCACCGCGATCGGCGACGACGTCACCTCCGTCGACCGCGTCGAGCCCGAGCTGAACTCCGCGGTCCCCGGGGACACCCGCGACACCAGCACCCCGCGCGCCCTCGCCGAGGACTTGCGGACGTTCGTCCTCGGTGACGCCCTGGCCGCCGAGGACCGCGGCGTGCTCGTCGACTGGCTGCTGCGCAACACCACCGGCGGCAAGTTGATCCGCGCTGGAGTGCCCGCGGGCTGGCGAGTCGGCGACAAGACCGGTGGCGGCGGATACGGCACGCGCAACGACATCGCCGTCCTCTGGCCGCCGGACGGCGCGCCCATCGTCATCGCCGTGCTGACCGGCAAGGACACCGAGGACGCCGAGCCCGCCGACGCCCTTGTCGCCGACGCGACCCGGATCGCCGTCGACGCCCTGAGCTGACCTACCCGCTGATTTATCTGCCTGCCTATCTGCGGGCCAGCGCCAGGCCGGTGCGCAGCGCGCCCGCGGCCTCGGCGACGGCCTCGCGGAAGCGGGTGCCGATGCCGAGGAACGTGGCGTAGCCGTGGATCAGGTCGCGGTGGCGGCGGACGGTCACCGGCACGCCCGCCTCGGCCAGCTTGGCGCCGAACGCCTCGCCCTCGTCGCGCAGGGGGTCGAAACCGGCGGTGGCCAGGTAGGCCGGGGGGAGGCCGGAGAGGTCCGCGGCCAGCAGCACCGAGAAGCGGGGGTCGGTGCGCAGGTCGAGCTCCGGGCAGTAGTGGTCGCTGAACCAGTCGATGTTGTCGCTGGTCAGGAAGAACCCGTCGGCGAACAGGTCGCGGGAGGGGCGGCGGACGGTGGAGTCCGCGCCGGGGTAGAACAGCAGCTGGAACGCGGGCGCGGACCCGCCGTCGCGGGTGGTCAGCAGGGACGCCACCGCGGCCAGGTTGCCGCCCGCGCTGTCCCCGCCGACGGCGATGCGGCCGGGCTCGACGCCGAAGTCGGCGGCCTTGGCGTGCGCGTGCCGGAAGGCGGCCACCGCGTCCTCGACGGCCGCCGGGAACGGGTGCTCGGGCGCGAGCCGGTAGTCCACCGACAGCACCTTCACGCCCGCCTCGCGCGCGAGGTAGCGGCAGGTGTTGTCGTGGCTGTCCAGCGTGCCGATCACCCAGCCGCCGCCGTGGTAGTAGACCAGCATCGCCGAGGTGTCCTCGACGGGTGTGTAGAGCCGCGCCGGGATGCCGTCCAGGCTCAGCCCGCGCACCGCGACCGGCTCGATCGGCGGGCCGGAGACCAGCGGGACCGCCCTGGCCATGCGCGCCCGCGCCTCCTCCGGCGTGCCGTGCGCCAGCTCGTGCCCGCCGATGCGGTCGAGGGCGAGCAGCAGCTGGGCGTCCAGCGCCAGCTCCTGCCCGTCAACGCGGATCGGCGCGCCCGCGATCAGCCGCCTGATCGGCTTCGGCGCGGCGAACACGGCACGGGCGAGGACCGCCTGCGCGCCGATGGGGACACGGCTCATCAACTCCGGCATCCGGCCTCCTCGGGCTCCGCCTTGGGACGCTACCTGCCGGTAACCACGCTCACAGCCCTGGACCTCCACCACGATGGAGGTCGTACCGTGCGGGAAGCGGTGAAAGGATGGCCGACGTGACGGTCTCGGTGGTGGGTATCGGCGGGTCCCTGCGGGCGGACTCGCAGTCCGAGCGCGCGTTGCGGCTCGCGCTGTCCGGCGCGGCGGAGGCGGGGGCGAAGACGACCGTGCTCTCCGGCGCCGACCTCGTCCTGCCCTTCTACGACCCGGCGGTCCCCGACCGCTCCGACACCGCCCGCAGGCTGGTCGGGGAGCTGCGCGAGGCCGACGGCGTCATCCTCGTCTCCCCCGGCTACCACGGCACGGTCTCCGGCCTGCTCAAGAACGCGCTGGACTACATCGAGGACCTGCGCGACGACGAGCGCCCCTACCTCGACGGCCGCGCGGTGGGCTGCGTGGCCACCGCCTCGGGCTGGCAGGCCAGCGTCACCACGCTGACCGCCCTGCGCTCGATCGTGCACGCCCTGCGCGGCTGGCCGACGCCCCTCGGCGCGTCGGTCAACAGCAACGAGGTCGCCTTCGACGCCGTGGGCGGGTGCTCGCAGCCACAGGTCGCGAGCACCCTGCGCACGATCGGCCTGCAGGTCGCCGAGTTCGCGCTCAGCGCATCTTCAGGGCTCGCAGCGCGAAATACACCTCAATAGCCGACTGCTTGATCGTCTCCGCGACCACGAGCGACCCGTGCCCGGCGTCGTATCGGTAGGTCTCGTACGGCACCCCGCGCGCGGCGAGGCGCTCCAGGTAGTTGTCGATCTGGCGGATCGGGCAGCGCGGGTCGTTCTCCCCGGCCAGCACCAGCACCGGCGCGCGCACCTGGTCGACGTAGGTGATCGGCGAGCACTCGACGTAGCGCTCGCGCATGTCCTCCGGGGAGCCGCCGAACAGCGCGCGGTCGAAGGCGCGCAGGGGCTCCATCTCGTCCTCGTAGGCGGCCAGGTAGTCGGCCACCGGCACCCCGGCGACGCCCGCCGCCCACCGCTGCGGCTGGGTGCCCAGCGCCAGCAGGGCCAGGTAGCCGCCCCAGGAGGCGCCGTTGACCACGCAGCGGGCCGGGTCGGCCAGGCCGTCGGCCACGGCCCAGTCGTGCACGGCGGCGACGTCGGCCAGCTCGGTCAGCCCCGGCCTGCCCTCGATGGCGTCGCGCCAGGCCGAGCCGTAGCCGGTGGAGCCGCGGTAGTTGACGTGCACCACGGCGAACCCGGCGTCGAGCCACAGCGCCCGGTACGCCGAGAACCGGTCCTCGTCGGCGGCGTGCGGGCCGCCGTGCAGGCTGAACACCGTCGGCATCGGGCCCTCGCCCTCCGGGCGCGCGATCAGGGCGTGCACCGGGCCGTTGGGGGTGTCGACGAAGGCGTCGGACAGGGGGAGCGAGCGGGGGGCGCGCTCGCCGGGCGCGGCCAGCAGCACCCGGTCGGTGCTGTCGGTGAACAGCGCGCGCACCACGCTGGGCTCGGCCCCGCTGGACCAGCTGTACTCCACGGTGTCGTCCGGGCGGGTGTGCGCGGAGCCGATCGTGCCCGGCGGGGTGTCCAGGTTGGACAGCGCGCCGGTGCCGATGTCGTAGCGGTGCAGGGTGTTGCGGGCCTGGTGGGTGTGCGCGATGAGCAGCGCCGCCCCGTCGAGGTACCAGTCGGCCGTGACCTCGCCGGGCAGGTCGAGCCGGATCTCGGTCTCGCTGTCGGCGGCGACGTCCCAGACCAGCAGCTCCTCGCGGCCGCGGCGCTCGTGGGCCACCAGCAGCCGCTGGTCGCCCGCCACCGGGCTGAACGCGATGCCGTCGAGGCCCTTGCCCTTGCCGTCCCACTTCTCGGCGACGGTCGAGCCGTCGGCGACCGACAGCACCCGCAGCGCGGGGTGGCGGTTGTCGCCGTGCTCGGAGTGCGCGATGGCCAGCAGCGTCTCGTCCTCGGAGAGCGCGGCCACCCCGCCGTCGTGCTTGTCGCGGTAGATGACCTCGGCGGGCCGGTGGCCGCGGGAGAGGTACACCGTGGTGCCGTCGTCGTCGGACACGCCGACCGCGCACACCCGCGCACCCAGCGACAGCCCGGCCGGGTAGCCCGCGGGCACCCCGGCCACGGCGGTCTCGGGCGCGGCGCCCGACGGGCGCCCGGCGAACAGCTCGCGCCGCCACAGGCCGAATTCGTCGCCGTCGGTGTCGTCGAACCACCACACGTGCTCGCCGTCGGGGGAGACCGTCGCGTGCAGGGTGCCGTTGGGGCGGTCGGTGACCCGGCGGTGGGAGTCGGTGGAGCGGTCCCAGGCGTAGACCTCCCACACGCCACTGGCGTTGGAGACGTACACCGTGCGGGCCGGGGCCTCCCGCGCCCAGTCCGGCAGCGTCACCCGGGCGGCGTGGAACCGGGCCCGCCAGCGCGCCTCGGCGGCGTCGTCGGCGAAGAGCCGGTCGGGGACGTCGGCGACAGGATGAGTGGTCACCCCCTGATCCTGCCAGGGTTGGGGAAAAGCCGGTCAGAGGATGACGCCGCCGCCGTTGCCGCCTACGGTGTGCGGTGTGACCTGGAAGATCGAAGTGAGCGCCGACCGCTGCATGGCCTCGGGCCTGTGCGTCGCCACCGCCCCTGACCGCTTTGTCCTGGAAGGCGCCGCCGCGGTGCCGACCGCGACGGAGATCGAGCCCGACGAGAACGTCCTCGACGCCGCGGAGTCCTGCCCCGCCCTGGCGATCCTGGTCACCGAGGACGGCAAGGACCTACTCGCCTAGCTGGTTTTGTCGTACCCCTCCGGTAGCGTTTCCCCTGGTGGAACCGCAATTTGAAGGGGGAACGGCATGCCTTTGACCCTAAGCGCGCTGACCTTCGCCGAGTACGCCACAGGCACCCGCACCCGCCGCACCGAGATCATCACCACGCGGCGGGTCCCACCGGAGGAGTACCCGGGGACGCAGTTCTACGCCCCCCTGCTCGCCGCCATCCCGGTCGCCCTGGCGTCCCAAGACCCGCCCGCGGCACTGACGGTGGCGGCGCAGGGCCTGGAACTCTCCGGCCAGGAACGCGCCTACGCCGAGGCCACCGCGGGCCTGCTCGCCTGGTGGCGCCGCACCCGCGGCGTCGTGGTGCCCGCGGGCTCCTCAGCCCTGGAAACCGGCGGCCTCCGCATCGACGCGACCCCCCACCTGGCCTACCGCACCCGGTCGGGCCTGGAGGTGGCCCTATTCCACCTCAAGGAAGCCGAACTGACCCGAGACACCGCAGTCGCCGCCGCCCGCCTGATGCAGGTCTGCATGCCCGACCTGCTCCCCAACGCCACCCCGGTGGTCATCGACACCCGCCGAGCCCGAACCTTCCGCATCCCGGCCAACACCAACCTCCCCAAACTCGACGCCTGGCTGGCCTCCCAGGCCACGGCCTACATGAACCACCAGGCCACAACCCCGTAGAACGAAGTCCGACTCTGTCCACGCGGACAGAGTCGGACTCGGCTTCACACCACTGTCAGCTGTGGACGATCAGCGACCACATCGGGTCGCGGGGGTGCCGCACCGTGGCGGCTCCGGGGTCCGAACACCGAAATGGAAACGGGCGACGCGGCCTGCGATTTCCGCAGGAACACGCCGCCCATCGTCCGTCGGGGTGACAGGATTTGAACCTGCGACCTCTTCGTCCCGAACGAAGCGCGCTACCAAGCTGCGCCACACCCCGGTGGAACGTGGGGAAGTCTAGCGGACGCGGGCGCGGGCTCCGAATCGGGTTCCCGCTTCGCCGTGGGAGGGGCTGGTGGTGCGGGGGACCAGGGTCAGGAGGCTGGCTTCCGGGGGGCAGGCGAAGCGGACCGGGGCGTAGGGGGAGGTGCCCAGGCCCGCGGAGACGTGCAGCCACATGTGGGCGCCCCAGCGGGAGGTGCCGCGGGCGCGGCTGCGGTCGAGTTCGCAGTTGGTGACCAGGGCGCCGTAGCCGGGGAGGCGGAGCTGGCCGCCGTGGGTGTGCCCGGCGAGGACGAGGTCGTAGCCGTCGGCGGCGAAGGAGTCCAGGACGCGGGGCTCGGGGGAGTGGGTGACGCCCATGCGCAGGGTGGCCTTGCGGTCGGGCTTGCCCGCGATGTCGGAGTAGCTGTCGCGGTGCAGGTGGGGGTCGTCGACGCCCGCGAAGGCGATCTGGCGGCCGTCGACGGTGAGCAGGGTGCGGTTGTGCGTCAGGTCGTGCCAGCCGCGCTCGATGAAGGCGGCGCGCAGGTCGCGCCAGGGCAGCGCGGTGCCGTGGACGCGCTTGTCGCTGGGGAACAGGTAGCGGGCCGGGTTCTTCGGCTTGGGGGCGTAGTAGTCGTTGCTGCCGAAGACGAACACGCCGGGGCGGTTGAGCAGCGGGCCCAGCGCGCGCACCACGGCAGGCACGGCCTGCTGGTGGGCGAGGTTGTCGCCGGTGTTGACCACCAGGTCCGGGTCGAGCCGGTCCAGTTCGGCGACCCAGCGCTGCTTGGACTTCTGGCCGGGCAGCATGTGCAGGTCGCTGATGTGCAGCACGCGCAGCGGGCGGGCGCCTTCGGCCAGGACCGGGATGGTCGCCTCGCGCAGCGTCCAGCGGGTGCGCTCGTACCCGGCCGCGTAGGCGAACGCGGCCGCGCCGAGCGTGACGGCGCCGAGGGCGAGGGAACGGACGTGGTGGCTCACACCGTCGAGGGTACGGGCGGTCCGCCGCCAACGAAAACCACGTGCGCGCGGGCAGTACCGTTGATGGCATGGCACAGCTCAAGGAGCGGTTGCAGTCCGACCTGACCACCGCGATGAAAAGCCGGGACAAGACCAAGACGGCCACCCTGCGCATGGCACTCGCCGCCGTGACGACCGAGGAGGTCGCCGGGGACACCGCCCGCGAGCTGTCCGACCCCGAAGTCGAGCGCGTCCTGACCCGCGAGGTGAAGAAGCGCAAGGAGGCCGCCGAGGCCTTCCGCGGCGCGGGCCGCGCCGAGCAGGCCGACCTGGAGCTCGCCGAGGCCGCCGTCCTCACCGACTACCTGCCCAAGCAGCTCGACGACGCCGAACTCACCACCCTGGTCGACGAGGCCATCGCCGAGGTCACCACCGCCCTGGGCGAGGCCCCGGGCCAGCGCCAGATGGGCCAGGTCATGAAGGCCGCCAACACCAGGGTCGCGGGCCGCGCCGAGGGCGGCCGGGTCGCCGCCGCCGTCAAGGCGCGCCTGACCTGACCCAGACCGGCCGTTCCCGACTTCTCCGAGAAGGACATGCCCCAACGGGCACGCGTCGGGAAGGCGCGGGCAACCACGTCACCCAGTGGGGCCAGGTATGCGCGCTTGCGACGTTGACGAGAAGGGGCCCGCCTGCTGGCGGGGCCCCTTTCGCGCTACGGGTTGATCGGGCCGATCGTGATGGGCGGGCCGTCCTCATCCGGTGGTCCACCGGGGGGAGTCGGGTTGCCGGGGTTGCCCTCTCCCGGTGGCCTGCCGGGGCTGCCGGAGCCGGGGGGAGGGCTCGGGGGCTTCGGTGTGTCGGCCGGCTCTGTGGTGCGGGGCGGGGGGACGTAGCCGGTGCTGACCTGGATGGTGATGGTCTCCCCCGGCAGCGCGGCGCCGCGTGGGGACTGGCCGACGACGGTGCCGCGCTTGCGGGCGTCGTTGCGGTCGTTGGCGACCACCTTGTAGCCGGCCTTCTCCAGGATCGAGGTGGCCTCGTCCTTCGGCTTGCCGATCACGTTCGGGACCTTGACCTCCGGGCCGCCGTCGAGGTAGCGCTTGTCCGCGGGCGGCAGCGGCGCGTTCGGCTTGCCCTCGAGGATCTTGCTCATCGCCTGGAAGAACGTGCGCGCCGGGGCCTTGCCGCCGTAGATGTTGCCGTTCTCGCCGCACACCCTGATCGGGGGATCACAGATGCCCTGGGGGCGTGGGCTGTCGTTGGACACCAGGACGGCGCCGGTGAGTTGCGGGGTCCCGCCGACGAAGCCCGCGGACTTGAACTGCTGGGTGGTGCCGGTCTTGCCGATGGTGTGGCGGTTCCAGCCGAACTGCCGGGCGGCGCGGGCCGCGGTGCCGCTGCCCTCGTCGTCCTTGCTCATGCCGTGCGCCAGGGTGTTGGCCAGCGGCTCGGCCACCACCTGCTCGCACGGGGCCTCGGGGTAGGCCAGCTTCTTCCCGTTGCGGTCGCGCACCTCGACGAGCGGGGTCGGGGCGCACCAGACGCCGCCGCTCATGATCGTCGCGGCGACGTTGGCCAGCTCCAGCGTGCTGACCGCCGACGGGCTCAGGGTGAAGGACGCGTTGCCGAACGGGTTGTTCTCCGAGGGCTTGAAGTGCTCGGCCTGGCTGACCCGCAGCTCGGGGACGTTGGCCTTGGGGTTCGGGGTCCGGCCCGCGGTGTTGGTCGTCATCGTCTTGCGCAGGCCGAGGCGGGAGGCCATGTCGACGACGGCGTCCATGCCGACGCGCTCCTCCAGGATGACGAAGCCCGTGTTCGGGGAGGTCGCCAGCGCCTGCTGGAGGGTCATCTGCGGCGGGTACCGGTCGTTCTCGTTGGACAGGCAGTACCAGCGGGTGTTCCCGTCGTCCGCCCTGGGCGTGCGGGGGCAGTTCTTCTCGTTGCCGCCGGTGAACTTGTTCGAGACGTACTTGCCCGGTGTCTGGATGACGTTGTTGATGCCGCCGCCCTTCTCCAGGTACGCCGCGGCCGTGAAGACCTTGAAGATGGAACCGGCGCCGAACTTGTTCTCCACGCCGTAGGGGTACGGGATCGTCGTCTGGCCCTTGGCGCCGTTGAGCCCGTAGTCGCGGTTGGCCACCAGGGCGACGACCTCGTGCTTCTTCTTGCCCGGGCGCACGATCGCCATGGTGTTGGCGATGCCGTCGATCGTCTTGGGCACCTGCGCCTCGGCGGCGTCCTTGGCCAGCTGCGTCGCGCGCCGGTCGAGGGTCGTCTTGATCGTGTAGCCGCCGGTGGTGATCTGGTCCGGGGTGAAGCCGATCTCCTGCAGGTACACCCACACGTACTGGCAGAAGAAGCCGTACTCCGGGCCCGCGCCGACGCAGTTGGCCGGGGGCTTCTTGGGGTTGGGCAGGATGCCCAGCGGCTCCTTCTTCGCCGCGGCCGCCGCTTCCGGCGACAGCTTCTGCGTCTCGACCATCACGTCGATGACCAGGTCGCGCCGGGCCAGCGTGCCCGCGGGGTTGCGCCACGGGTTGTAGAGCACCGGGTTGTTCACCGCGCCCGCCAGCAGTGCCGACTGGGCCACGGTCAGCTTGGCCGGGGTCGTCCCGAAGTACGCGCTGGAGGCCGCGCCGATGCCGTAGACCTCGTAGGCGAACTCGACGACGTTGAGGTAGCCGGTGAGGATGTCGTCCTTCGACATCTTCTGCTCGAGCTGGATGGCGATGCGGGCCTCGCGCAGCTTGCGGGCGATGGTCTGCTCCTGGGCCTTGGCCTGCTCGGCCTTGTTGTCCCGGTTGACCACGTTGATCAGGTAGTTCTTGACGTACTGCTGCGTCAGCGTGGACGCGCCCTGCACGTCGCCGCCGGTCTGGTTGGAGATGGCGGCGCGGATGGTGCCCTTCCAGTCCACGCCGTTGTGCTCGTAGAAGCGCCGGTCCTCGATGGCGACCAGGGCGGCGGTCATCGTCGGGGAGATCTGCGCGGCGGTCACCGGCAGGCGGTACTGGTCGTAGATCGAGGCGATCGGTTTGCCCGCCGCGTCGGTGACCGTGGTGATCAGCGGCGGGTCGGTGGCGACGAGGTCGGCCGACACGCTGTCGATGGTGTCGCTGGCTCGATTGGACATCACCCCCAACGCCCCCACCAAGGGGAAGAGCATGCCGGCGACGAGAACACCGGCGAGCAGGCAAAGGCCGAGTAGCTTCAGCAGGCTGTCTCCAACACGCACGGGCACCAGCGTACGCGTCACCCGGTTGGATCACCGACGACTACTCGGACGATATTGACTTTGCGTAACAGCTGTGCGCCCGGCCCTTCTCGATGGAACCGAGGACCACTAGAGTCCGTCAACGTCTCACGACAGAGCTTCTTCCCCGGCCGTGTATCTGCGGGTGGTGGAGAAGCACCTGATACCGGGGGGTATCGGGTTGATGGGTCGCGACGACGACAGGGGTGGGGGATACATGTATCTCGAAGCACAGGTCGACTGGCGGGTTCGCGCGACGTGCCGAGACGAGGACCCGGACGGGCTCTTTGTGCGCGGCGCCGAGCAGCGCAAGGCCAAGATGGTCTGCGTGGCGTGCCCGGTGCGCACGGAGTGCCTGGCCGAGGCCCTGGACAACCGGATCGAGTTCGGTGTCTGGGGCGGTATGACCGAGCGCGAGCGCCGGGCCCTGCTGAGGCGGCGACCAGAGGTCGACTCCTGGCGTGAGCTGCTCGACGACGCGCGCCGCCAGCTCCAGGTCGGTTAGGTCGTGCTCCACACCTGAAACACGACCTAACGCGCCAGCTGCTCGCCGATCAGCCGCAGCCCGTCGAGGTCGTGCACGTCGGCTGGCATGGCGGGCACGTGCGCCAGCGCGACACCGGGGTGCGCCTTGGTGAACCGGGTCACGAGCCTGCGCTCGCGCTGGTCGAGGGCGACCCGGTCGGCGTGCAGGCGCAACACGGCCGCGGCCAGCGGCGCGCTGCCCGCCGACTCCAGCGCCTCGGCGGCGCTGAGCGCCTTGGCCGCGGGGAGCTTGGCCAGCACCGGGTGGGTCCGGTTGATCACGAGACCGGCCAGCGGCATCTCCTCGGCGGCCAGCCGCTCGACGAAGTAGCTCGCCTCCCGCAGCGCGTCCGGCTCCGGCGCGGCGACCACCAGGAACGCCGTGCCCGAGGAGCGCAGCAGCTCCGCGGTGAGCCGGGCGCGCTCGCGGAAGCCGCCGAACATCGAGTCGAACGCCTGCACGAACGCCGAGGCGTCGGTCAGCAGCTGCCCGCCGACCACGGTCGACACCGCCTTCGCGAACATCCCGAACCCGGTGCTGACCACCTTGCGCAGCCCGCGCCCGCCCGCGCGCGCCGGTCCCATCAGCAGCTTGATCATGCGCCCGTCCAGCGCGGTGGACAGCCGCTGCGGCGCGTCGAGGAAGTCCAGCGCCGAGCGCGAGGGCGGGGTGTCGACCACGATCAGGTCGTAGGCGCCCTCGGCGGCGAGCTGGCCCAGCTTCTCCATCGCCATGTACTCCTGCGTGCCGGAGAACGAGGTGGAGATCGTCTTGTAGAACGGGTTGGCCAGCACCTCCCTGGCGCGCTCCGGCCCGGCGTGCGCGTGCACCATGTCGTCGAAGGTGCGGCGCATGTCCAGCATCATCGCGGCCAGCCCGCCCGCCGGGGCGAACCCCTCGACCTCCACCTGGCGCGGGGTGTTGTCCAGCTCCCGCAGACCCAGCGACTGCGCCAGCCTGCGCGCCGGATCGATGGTCAGCACGACCGTCTTGCGCCCGCGCTCGGCCGCGCGCACCGCGATGGCCGCCGCGGTGGTCGTCTTGCCGACCCCGCCGGAGCCGCAGCACACCACGACCCGCGTCGCCGGGTCGTCGATCAGCTTGTCGACGTGCAGCGCCGTCATCACCGGACCCCCTGCTCGATCAGGGACTCGGCCAGCTCGTAGAGCGCGGCGGTGTCGACGCCGTCGACCAGGTCGGGCAGCTCGACGGCGGGCAGGTCCACCTCGGCCAGCCGGGCCCTGGCCCGCTGCTCGGCCTGCACGCGCACGGCGTGCTCGACCGTCTCGCCGACGAGCCCTTCCAGGATGTCGTCGGCCAGGGCGAGGCCCGCGCTCCTGAGGCCCTCGCGCACGCGCCCGGCGTCCACCCGGCCGTCGGCGGCCGCGGTCACCGAGCGGGCGGGCAGGCGCGGCGGGCGGACCCGGTTGAGCATGATCGCGCCGGGGCGCAGGTCAGCGCCGTCGAGCTCCTCGACGGCCTCGACGGTTTCGCGCACCGGCATCTCCTCCAGCAGCGTGACCAGGTGCACCGCGGTGTCCCCGGAGTGCAGCAGCCGCACCACGCCGTCGCTCTGCCCGCGGATCGGGCCGACCTTGGCCAGGTCGGCCATCGCCTTGGTGACGTCGAGGAACTTCACGATCCGCCCGGTCGGCGGGGCGTCGACCACCACCGCGTCGTAGACGTGCCTGCCGCGCTCGTCGGTGCGCGTGACGCACTCCTTGACCTTGCCGGTGAGCAGCACGTCGCGCAGGCCCGGCGCCAGGGTCGTGGCGAACTCGATGGCGCCCATGCGGCGCAGCGTGCGGCCCGCGAAACCCAGGTTGTAGAACATCGACAGGTACTCCAGCAGCGCGGCCTCGACGTCGATGTGCAGCGCGCGCACCTCGCCCCCGCCGGGCGCCAGCGCGACCTTCTCCTCGCTGTAGGGCAGCGGCTGGGTGTCGAAGACCTGGGCGATGCCCTGGCGGCCCTCCACCTCGACGAGCAGCACCTTGCGCCCGCCGTGGGCCAGCGCGAGGGCGAGCGCCGCGGCCACGGTGGTCTTGCCGGTCCCGCCCTTGCCGGTGACCACGTGCAGCCGGGCACGGGCGATCTCGTCGGTCCAGCCGACGACGGGGGAGCTCACCTGTCCAGGGTAAATGCCGGATTAGGCCGTCCGCCCTGTGACGCTCACCCAACGAGCGTCAGCACCGCGGCGACTGTGCCCACGAGGACCACCGCGCCCCAGGCCACGGGTGGTGTGAGCACCGTGGCGGTCAGCAGGCACAGCAGGGCGAGGATGGTGAACGACACTGCCCCCGCCATCGCGACCGGGCCGTGCGCCGGGGCGCGGTCCCGCACTTTCGCCATCGTGACCAGCACGAGCAGCAGCCCGCCCGCGCCCAGCAGTGCGGTGGCGAGGATGCGCCAGCCCTCCATAGCGCCACCGTACCGACTGGGTGATCTGCCCTGCTTTAGGCTGCGGGGCATGACCCGTTGGGAGTACGCGACCGTGCCGCTGCTGATCCACGCGACGAAGCAGATCCTCGACCAGTGGGGCGAGGACGGCTGGGAGCTGGTCACCGTGCTGGCCAACCCCACCGGCGAGCAGCACGTGGCCTACCTCAAGCGCGCCAAGGCCGCCTGAGATGACCGCGTCCGCGCGCTTGGACGAGCTGGGGATCACGCTGCCCGGGGTTGCCGCGCCCGCCGGGTCGTACGTGCCCGCGGTGCGCACCGGCGGCCTCGTCTACACCGCGGGCCAGATCCCGCTGGTCGAGGGCAAGGTCGCGGCGACGGGCAAGGTCGGCGCCGAGGTCACCCCCGAGGACGCCGCCGGGCTGGCCAGGATCTGCGCGCTGAACGCCTTGGCCGCCATTGACGCCCTGGTGGGCATCGACAGCGTGGTCCGGGTGGTCAAGGTCGTCGGGTTCGTCGCCTCCGCCGAGGGGTTCACCGGCCAGCCCGCCGTGCTCAACGGCGCGTCCGACCTGCTCGCCGAGGTCTTCGGCGACGCGGGCAGGCACGCCCGCTCCGCCGTGGGCGTCGCCGAGCTGCCGCTGGGCGTGCCGGTCGAGGTCGAGCTGATTGTCGAGGTCGCATGAGCACCGCAGAGGAATGCCACGAGTTATTGCTGCGCTTCGCCGGGCGCATCGGCGATCGCGAGCTGTGGCGGCTGCGCGACTGGGTCGCCGCGGGCGGGGTTGACGCCGTGGCCCGCGCCCTGCCGCTGATGCTGCTGCGCGAGCGGGTGGGCATCACTCCCGAGGAGTCCCGCGCGCTGGGCGTCGTGCTGGTGCCCGCCGGGGCGGACGCGGAGCGGCTCAACGCTGTTCCGTGGGTGGACGAAATCCCCGAACTCGGCTACACCTTCACCGCGGAGTCACCTGAATGGGTGACCAGGGGTGACTCCGTGGGAGTCGTGCTCGGCGCGCTGCTGCGTGGTCGGCCCGAGGTCGTCGAGGCCCGGTCCAGCTGGCGGCGCGGGCGGTCCACCGACCCGGTCGCCCGGATCGTGCTGGTCACCGTGACCGAGGGCGCCGTGCGGCTGACCGGGGAGCTGCAGCGCGTGCTGCGGGCGCTGGGCACCGACGAGCCCGCGGTCGAGGTGTTGGTCCGCGGCCGCGACCTGCCCCGCTACCACCGAGACGCGCTCGCCGCGTCCGAGCCGCTGGTCGCCGACGGACACCTGGTCCACAGCTAGTCCCGACGAGGGAGGACGATCGTGACACAGGTCACCGCGGGGCCGGGTCCGGCCCGCCCGGAGATCGCGCTGCCGGTCAGGGCGCACGACCTGCTGCTCGCGCTGGCGGGCAGGCTCGACGACGACGCCCTGGCCGAGGCCAGGGAGCTGGTCGCGGCCACCGAGGTCGACCGCGCCCTGGAGTTCGTCGTGGGCTGCCTGGT
The DNA here is from genome assembly GCF_053813445.1 of Actinokineospora lacus. NCBI lineage: Bacteria > Bacillati > Actinomycetota > Actinomycetes > Pseudonocardiales > Pseudonocardiaceae > Actinokineospora > Actinokineospora lacus. The sequence goes on along the minus strand of NZ_JBQERA010000001.1, from coordinate 16,594 downwards.
CTCCGGCCCGATCGGACTGTCCTCCGCCGAGCAGGCCGAACTGCGCGACCTGCTCGTCGCCACGCACTGCGACCCGACCGTCGCCGAGCGCGTCGTGGTCGTCGAGCCCTCGCTGACCACCCGGCACCGGTTCGTGGCCGGGCGGGTCGACGGGGTCGCGCCCGAGGAGGGCGTGGCCGAGGCGGCCAGCCGGGTCCTCGACGTGCTCCCCGACATCCGCGCGGTGTGGGCGGTCTGGCGGACCACGCCCGCGGGCGCGGTCTCCGGGCCGGTGCCGCAGCGGATCGTCGTGGTCGGCATCGGGCCCGCCGGGTCCGCGCCCGTGACGGCGTACCGGGTGCAGCACGCCCTGCGCAGGGCGGGCCTGACCGCGTCGGTCGAGGTGCTGCGCGAGGGCGTCGAGCAGAGTGACTACCACCACACCGCCGTGCGGTACGCGACCGAGGTCCTCGCCGACCACGGCGCTGACGCCCCGGCCCCCGCTGTGCCCAGCTCGCCCCAGCCCGCTCCCGCTTCCTTGGGTGAGCCCCTGGGACCGTCGTGGATGGAGGAGCCGCCCGCGGACTCCCTCAACGACCAGGAGCTGGACCTGCTGCGCCAGCTGCAGGAGGAGCTGGCCCGCCGCGAGCAGGCCGACGGCGGCACGCCCCAGTCCTCCTGGCAGGGCGACCTCCCCGGCGGCAACCACCCCTTCGACTGGCACGAGGCCAACACCATGGTCAACGGCATGCCGCTGCAGCCGCCGGACCAGCGTCCCTAGGCCGTGTTTGCATAGCCGCGCCAGTCCGCCCGGGCCGGATGCGCCCGAACACAACACCGGTATGAGGACGATCCGTCCGCACCGCTGGCGGGCGGACTGATCATGGCTCTCCCGCACACCACACCTGCGACACGACCTAGATCGCCGCGCGCGCCATCTCCACCAGCTTCTGCAGGTGCAGGCCGCGCCGGACGTCGAGGTCGTGCTCGGGCAGGCCCTGGCGCACCAGCCCGGTGAACAGATCCAGCGCGGCGGCGTAGGCGTCGGCGGGATCGGTGGCGCGGCCGACGACCTCGCGGTACCCGGCCTCGCCGTAGACCGACACCTCGGTCACGGTGGGCCGCATCGGCAGCCGCATGGACAGCGACGCCGTGCTCGTCGCGCCGCAGGCGTGGCCCAGGGTGAGGTGCCAGAGGTCCGGCTCGCCCTTGTGGGCGGACAGGACCTTCTCGATCGGTCCCAGCGCGGCGTCGAGCAGGTCGAGCACGTGCGGCCCGATGTCGGCGAGCGCGCCGCCGTCCTGGCGCCAGGCCGACCCGGCGTAGTCCCCGCCGAGCAGCGCCCCGGAGAGCCAGCGGACGCTGCCACCCGCCCAGCCGCCCACGGCGCGCACCTCGCCGAGCCAGTCCACGGTCTCCTTGGCGAAGCGGCGCATGAGGTTGACCAGCGACACCACGCCCGCGTCCGCGATGGCGCCTGCCAGCCGCTCGGCCCCGGCGACGTCATGGGCGACGGGCTTCTCCAGCAGCACGTGCTTGCCCCTTCTGACCGCCTCCAGCGCCATCTCCGCCTGCACGGCGGGCGGGACCGCGAACGCGACGGCGTCCACTTCGGACAGCAGCGCGTCGTAGTCGGTGGTCGCGCCCTCCCTCGGGGTGCGGGCCCAGATCCCGGCCAGCTCGACGCCGGGGTGGCTCCGAAGCCCAGGAGCATGGACCCGCCGCGCCCACGGACCCGCCCCGACCAACCCGAACCGCACCACCGCGTCGCTCATGGGTCCATTCAAGCGGGGGGCTCGCGCAGGTAGTCGAGCTGGGCGTGGACGGACCACTCGGCGGCGGGCCAGAGGGACCGGTCGACGTCGGCGTAGACGACCTCGACCACCTGGCGGGCGGTGGCGTCCGGGCCCAGGTGGGCCAGGGCGGCGCGGATCTGGTCGAGGCGCTGCTCGCGGTGGGCGAGGTACCTCGCGGCGGTGGTGGGCAGGTCCGGCAGGTCGGGCCCGTGGCCGGGGAGCACGGCGGTGCCCGGTGGGCTGCCCGCGAGCAGGCGCAGGGAGTCCAGGTACTGCCCGAGGCGCCCGTCGGGCGGGGCGATGACGGTGGTGCCCCGCCCCAGCACCGTGTCGCCGGTGAGCACCGCGCTCTGGCCGCCGTGGGTGATGGCCAGGCAGATGGAGTCCGCCGTGTGCCCCGGGGTGTGCCGGACCTCCAGGTCCAGCCCCGCCAGGCTCAGCACCTCGCCGTCGCGCAGGGGGGCGTCGGTCGACAGGGCCGGGTCGAAGGCGCGGACGGGGGCGCCGGTGGCGCGGGAGAGCCACGGCGCGCCTTGCACGTGGTCGGCGTGGTGGTGGGTGATGAGGATGGCGGCCACCCGCCCGGCGACCTCGATGACGCGGCGCAGGTGCGGCTCGTCCTCGTAGCCGGGGTCGACGACCACGCAGTCCTCGGCGCCGGGCGCGCGCAGCAGCCAGGTGTTGGTGCCGTCGAGGGTCATCGTGCCGGGGTTGTCCTCCAGCAGCACCGAGGCGAACGGCGTCACCGGGCGCACGACGCCGTAGGCGGGATGGGTCACCGCTGCTCCCCGCCCGGCAGGACGACCCGCACGACGTCGCCGTCGCGGATGACCTTGGGGATGATCTTGCCCAGCGACCGGTCGGCCGCCATGGCGTCGGCGACCGTGGGGTGTTCGGCCAGGTCGGACAGGGCCACCCAGGTCGGCGGCATCAGCGCGCACTCACCCCGCCGCCAGTCGTCGATCGCCTCCGCCGGACGCTGCCAGTGCGCCCGGTCCGCCTCGCTCGTCGCCCCGTCGGCCCGCTGGCCCTCGGGCAGCGCCGCGAGGAAGAACCGCGTGTCGTAGCGGCGCGGCTCCTCGACCGGGGTGACCCAGTTCGCCCACGGCCGCAGCAGGTCCGCCCGCAGCACCAGCCCGGTGTCGGCGAGGAACCGCGCGAACGACAGCTCCCGCCCCACCAACGCCGCCCGCGCGTCGTGATAGGGCCGCGCGTCGGCGACAACACCGCCCCCGTCCGGTCCCGCCAACAACACCCCCGACTCCTCGAAGGTCTCCCGAACCGCCGCGCACACCAACGCCCGGGCAAGCGCCGGACCACACCCGAACCGCTCACCCCACCACCGCGGTTCCGGCCCGTGCCACGCCACCGTGGCATCCACGTCCCGCTGGTCGACGCCCCCACCGGGGAACACCGTCATCCCCCCGGCGAAGGCCATCCCCACCACCCGCCGCTGCAGGAACACCTCGACCCCCACGGCCGTGTCCCGCACCAACATCACCGTCGCCGCGTCCCGGGGGACGGCGGGCGGGTCCGGCGGCACAGGCGGCACGAACCCCGAGGGCAGGACCATCTCCGCAGGCAGCTCACGCACAACCAGACCCTACGCGGACGCCCCACCCCCCGGCACCCACGCGATCCCCACACCCCGCCCCAGTCCGGTTGTGGTGGCTGTCATTGCTTCGGCGGAAGCATGGGCATCATCAGGTACTTGATCTCCACCTCCTCCGGGTCGAGTGAGGTGATCACGGTGGCGCGCATGCCGGGTTGGATGGAGAGGCGGATGCGTTTGCCCGCGTAGGGGCGCAGGGCGTCGAGCAGGTAGCGGGACTGGACGGCCGGGCCGGTGCGACCGCCGTCCACTGTGGCCTTGACGGTCTCCTCCGCCTCGCCCGACTGGGGGTCGGTGCCGCGCAGGCGGACCTCGTGGTCGCCGACCTCCACCTGGACCACGCGGCGGGGGTCGGTGTACAGGGAGACGCGCCGGGTGGCGCCCGCCAACGCGTCGGCGTCGAGGTCGACGGTGGTGTCGACGGTGTTCAGGACGAGGTTGGACTCGGAGAGGAACACCGCGTCCAGGACTCCTGTGGTGACGGTGGTGTCGCCCCACGACAGGGCGAAGCGGTTGGTGTCCACGGACATGGTGACCTCGCCTGCGGCCTGCTTGGCCACCTCCGACAGCAGGGCCGCGGGCACCAGGACGTCCAGGTCGGCGGACAGGCCGTCAGCGGGCACGGTGGCGATGGCCATGCGGTAGCGGTCGGTGGCGCGCAGGACCAGGGCGCCCTCCTCGGCGCGCAGGCGCACGCCGGAGAAGACGGGGAGGGCGTCGTCGCGGGAGGCGGTGGCCGCGACGGTCGACAGGGCGGGGGACAGCAGGTCCCCCGCGACGCTGCCGCACGTCCGCGGCGGCGCGGGCACGCCGGGGTGCAGCGAGACGTCCAGCAGGGGGAGGGCGAAGCGGGCGCCGTCGGCCCGGATGGCGAGCCTGCTGCCCTCCACCACGAGCCGCACCTGGTCGACCTCCAGAGCGCGCAGCGTCTCCGCGAAGGGCTTCGCCGGGACCAGCACGGCGCCCTCGGTGTGCACCAGCGCCCCGCACGACACGCGGGCGGAGCGCTCGCGGTCGCTGGCTGCCAGGACGACGCCGTCGGGCCCCGCGGTCAGGAGCAGGCCGCTGAGCAGCGGGTCGGTGTAGCGGGTGGGGACGAGCCGGACGACGTCGGCCGCGGCGGCGGCCAAGGCGGTGGTGGTGGCGGTGAGGTCCATGCCTGCGACGCTAACCGCACCCGGCGACATCGCGGCGGAGTTGTCCACAGGTATGGGAGTTGTCCACACTCCTGGGGATAACTCCTTGCGGACCTCAGACCAGCGCGGGTACAGGCGCGGGCGCCAACCGGTCGACCACCGTGTGCCTGCGCAGCCACACCACCAGCGCGATCAGCAGCCCGGCCCCGGCGGCGGCCAGGTAGGACGCCCACACCCCGACGTGCTCCACCAGCTGCCCGCTGACCGACTGCCCCAGCGCCAGCCCCAGCGTGACCGACGTGATCACCCAGCCGAACGCCTCGGTGATCGTCCCCGGCGGGGCCACCAGCTCCAGCGCGGCCGAGTGCGCCGTCGCCTGCGGCGTGACCAGCGTGCCCACGGCCAGCAGCGCCACGCCCAGCCCGATCAGCGACGTCGGGATCACCAACAGCACCAGCAGCAGCGAGAACCCGGCCAGCAGCACGGGAAGCCGCAGGTGCAGGGGCCGGGGCCACGGCCGCGTCCCGTAGTACACCCCGAAGATCACCGAGCTGACCGACCACAGGCCCAGCAGCAGCCCGCCCGCGGGCGCGTTGCCCGCCTGGGTCGCCGCAGCGGGCACGGCCACCTCGACGAACCCGATGGTCACGCCGAAGCCCGCCGCGGCGATCGCCACGGTCTTCATGCCGGGCGAGGTCAGCGCGCCCAACATGCTGCGCCTGCCGGTCGTGGCGGGCGGGCGGTACCGCCGGATCGTCGGCATCAGCGCGAACGCGACCCCGCCGACGATCATGCACGCCGCCCCGGCCACCACGCCGGTCCCCGCCCACGGCGCCGCGACCAGCACACCCGACAGCGCCGGGCCGACGATGAAGAACACCTCCATGCTGATCGCCTCGTACGTGAACGCCGCCGTGCGCGCGGGACCGGGCGGCACCAGCCGCGTCCACATCGCCCGCGACGCCGAGCCGATCATCGGCTCGGTCGACCCGATGCCGAACCCGACCGCCACCAGCACCATGGTCGGCGCCGCGGCCTCCACCAGCAGCACGCCGAGGGAGACGAACGCCGCGAACAGCACGACCGTGACCAGCAGCGGCCGGGTCGGTCCGACGCGGTCCATCAGCCGACCCTGGGCGACCGACCCCATGGCCACGCCGACGAGCGTGCCCGCCGAGACCAGGCCCGCGATGGCGAAGGATCCCGTCTTGGCCTGGACGTACAGCAGCAGGGACAGGCCCACCATGGCGATCGGCAGCCTGCCCACGAGAGAAGCCAGCACCGGACCGCGCGCTCCCGGGGTGGTGAGCGCAGCGCGGTAGTCGGTGAGGCGGGCAGAGTGGGACATGTGTACCAGTGTGCCCGAACTGGTACGGTCGTACCAGTATTTATTCGGTGGTTTGAGCCACGTCGTCCTGGTGGTAAGTCTCAGTCGCGTAACAGATGGCCGGCTGCGGGGTGAAACCACGCAACGAACGCGGCCCCCGGGAGTCCTTGAGGGTGAATACGCTTGAGTTCCAGGTGGGGTTCCGTGCGATGGTTCTCTTGGTTGCCCTGACACCCGGGTGTTCGGCAACGAACTTGACACTGACTCCCTCCGCCGAACGGGTCGGGGCCTGCGGTTGGAGGGCGGGGAGCGCGGATCGTCGGGGGATGGTCCGCGCAGGCGAGAGGCCGGTGCGCCGCGTCGGGGGCGGCGCCCGGCCTTTCGTTTTGCGCGCGAAAGGCCCGGTCGGGAGACCGGGCCTCTGCGGGTGAGGTCTTAGCGAGCTCGGCGGGCCAGTCGCTCGGGGTCCAGGATCAGCACGCTCTTGCCCTCCAGCCGCAGCCAGCCGCGGTGGGCGAAGTCGGCGAGGGCCTTGTTGACCGTCTCGCGGGAGGCGCCGACGTACTGGGCGATCTCCTCCTGCGTGAGGTCGTGGGTGACCCGCAGCAGGCCCGCCTCCTGGCTGCCGAAGCGCTGCGCGAGCTGCAGCAGCGCCTTGGCCACCCGGCCGGGCACGTCGGTGAAGATCAGGTCGGCCAGCATGCCGTTCGTCCGGCGCAGTCTGCGCGCGATGACCCGCAGCAGCTGCTCGGCGATCTCGGGTCGGTTGTTGATCCACTGGCGCAGCGCGGGCCGGTCCATCGTGACCGCGCGGACCTCGGTGACCGTGGTGGCGGTGGACGTGCGCGGGCCCGGGTCGAAGATCGACAGCTCGCCGAACATGTCGGAGGGTCCGAAGATCCCCAGCAGGTTCTCCCGCCCGTCGGGCGACTTGCGGCCGAGCTTCACCTTGCCGGAGAGGATGATGTACAGCCGGTCGCCCGGCTCCCCTTCCGCGAAGATCACGTGCCCCCGCGGAAACTCCTGCGACTCGAGCGTCTGCGCGAGCGCTTCCGCCGCGGCCGGCTCGACCCCTTGGAAAATGCCCGCGCGGGCTAGGGTCTCATCCACCTCGGTCCTCCGTTTCCACCCGGCCGGCACAGGCGCTGTGCCGCCGATCACCGCATTCAGTGTAGGGCCTGCCCCGCCGACGCCTTTGCGGCGCGCCGTCACGGTCCGTTGTGGAATCGTCAACCAGGCCCAGCGGAAGACCCTAACGCCTAGTCACGGCCCCTGCGACCACGCAGCTTGACGGCCCGGCCGCCCAGCCTGCGCAGCCGGAACAACTCCAGCGCGCGACCGATGCCGTGGCCGTAAAGCGCGCGAACCTCATCGGGCCGGGCCGACTCGAGGAACTCCTCGACGTCGGTCTCCTGGACCGCGACGTGTCGAATCCGGGTCTCCACCCGCTCCATGAAGAGGGCGAAGAACATGATCACCAGCGGTACCGCGAAAACGAACCAGACAGCCATGTGTCGTCGATCCTCGCTCCCAGCCGGACCCGCCCGGTCCCGGCTTAGATGGTCTTGCTCTTCTACGACGTTGAGGGCACATATCGGGTTGCGTGTCGGGCCGTAGGCTATCGGCGTGCCTCCCACCACCCGACGTCCGCCCCTGGCAGCCGCCGCGATGGAGGGTGAGTCCAGTCTCTCCCTGACCCGGCGTGTCCGCCGGATGACCAGGGCGCTCGCCGAGGGTTTCCCGAACGCGCACTGCGAGCTGGACTTCACCACCCCGCTGGAACTGGCCGTCGCCACGATCCTGTCCGCGCAGTCCACCGACGTGCGGGTGAACCTGACCACGCCCGCGCTGTTCGCCAGGTACCGCACGGCCGCCGACTACGCCGCGGCCGACCGCGCCGAGGTGGAGGAGCTGATCCGCTCCACCGGCTTCTACCGCAACAAGGCCGCCTCGCTGATGGGCTTGGGCGCCGAGCTGGTGGAGCGCTTCGGCGGTGAGCTGCCCGGCAACCTCGACGACCTGGTGACCCTGCCCGGCATCGGCCGCAAGACCGCCAACGTCATCCTCGGCAACGCCTTCGGTGTGCCCGGCATCACCGTCGACACGCATTTCGGCAGGCTCGTGCGCCGCTTCGGCTGGACCGGGCTGGAGGACCCGGTCAAGGTCGAGCACGCGATCGGCGCCCTGGTCCCGCGCAAGGACTGGACGATGCTCTCGCACTGGGTGATCTTCCACGGCAGGCGCGTGTGCCACGCCCGCAAGCCCGCGTGCGGCTCGTGCTTCCTGGCGAAAGAGTGCCCGTCGTACGGGACGGGACCGATCGACCCCGAGACCTCGGACAAGCTGGTCAAGGGCGAGGAGGCCGAGCACCTGCTGGCCCTCGCCGAGCGCGTCCGCGAGGGCTACCGCCCGGGACGGGCATGATCCCACGGGTGCGCTGGGTGCTGGTCGCGGTGATCCTGCTGGTCGCCGCGACCGTCGCCCTCTGGCCCCGCGACGAGGCCCCGGCCCCGCACACCCCGCCGCCTGGTCCGGACGTCGCCCAGGCGCGCGCTGAGGCCGCCCTGGAGCCGTGCGCGGGCGACGGACCCGGGCCCGAGCAGCTGCGTGGTGTCGTCAGTGTCTGTCTGGGCTCTGGTGACCCGGTGGACGTAGCGGATGTGCTCGGCGGTCGGAAGGTCCTGGTCAACGTCTGGGCCACCTGGTGCCTGCCGTGCCGCGACGAGCTGCCGGTCCTGGCCGAGTACGCGGCGGACCCGGAGTCGGTCGACGTCGTCACCGTGGCCGTGCAGAGCAACCCCGGCGACGCCCTCGTCCTGCTGCGCGGCCTCGGCGTGCGCCTGCCGACCCTGCACGACGAGTCCGGCGCGCTCAGCCGCGCCCTGCGGCTGCCCGCCGCGCTGCCCGCGTCGTACCTGGTCGGCGCCGACGGCACGGTGGCGCAGGTGACCGAGCCGCGGCTGTTCCGCGATGTCGGGGACGTGCGCGCCGCGGTGGGGACGCGATGACGCACGGACCGCTGGTGGACCCGGAGTCGGTGCCGGACTGGCTGCGACCGCTGGTGGTCGCGGCGGGCGAGATCGATGTCGCCGCGTGGACCCGCTTCGCCGCCGTGGGCGACGGCGCCCGCGCGGCGTCGGTGCTCGTGCTGTTCGGCGAGGACGGGCACCACGGCCCCGACGTGCTGCTGCAGCTGCGCGCCGCGTCCGGGGACGCCCACTCCGACCAGGTCAGCTTCCCCGGCGGCTCCGCCGAGCCCGAGGACGACGACCCCGTGGCCACCGCGCTGCGCGAGGCCGTCGAGGAGACCGGCGTCGACCCCACCGGGGTCCGCCCGGTCGCGCTGCTGCCCGGCCTGCACATCCCGGTCTCCGGCTTCGACGTCACGCCCGTGCTGGCGTACTGGGAGAAGCCCAGCCGGGTGTGGGCGGTGTCCGAGCGCGAGACCCAGGCGGTGGCCCGCGTGCCCATCGCGCACCTGGCGGACCCGGCGAACCGGTTTCGCGTCAAGCACCCCTCCGGCTACATAGGACCGGCGTTCGCCGCTCCCGGGATGCTGGTTTGGGGTTTCACCGCCGGTCTGCTCAGCATGGTGCTGGCCTCGGGTGGGTGGGATCGCGGGTGGGATCACAGCGACGTGCGGGACCTTGACGTAGCGTGGCGCTCCGTCCGTCCACAGGGTCCGGAGGTCAGTGCGTGAACTGGGTCGACGTGCTGGTGCTCGCGCTGGCCGTGCTCGCGGCCGTCTCCGGCGCCCGGCAGGGCGTGGTGACCGCGCTGCCCGCCTTCCTCGGCGTGCTGCTGGGCGCGGTCGTGGGGGTGAAGGTCGCGCCGCTGGTGGTCGCGGGCATCTCCGCGACGCCGACCAGGGTGGCGTTCGCGGTCGCGATCTTCGTGCTGCTGGTGGCCCTCGGCGAGACGCTGGGGGTGTGGGTGGGGCGCACGATCCGCCAGCGCATCTCCTCCCCGCGCCTGGCAGGCGTGGACAGCGCGCTGGGCGCGGTGGTGCAGGGCGCTGTCGTGTTCCTGGTGTCGTGGCTGATCGCGCTGCCGCTGACGACCGTCGGCGGGCTGCCGGGGCTGGCCTCGGCGATCAACAAGTCGGTGGTGCTCGGCGGCGTCAACGACGTGATGCCGCAGGCGGCGCGCGGGCTGCCCGAGGAACTGCGCAAGCTGCTCGACGTCTCCGGCTTCCCGGCCGCTGTCGACCCGTTCAACCGCACACCCGCGCGCGAGGTGGCCCCGCCGAACCCCGCGCTGCAGGCCAGCGCGGTCGTCCAGCGGGTCAGGCCGAGCGTGCTGAAGATCAACGCGCGCGCCCTGGCGTGCGAGCGGGCTCTTGAGGGCAGCGGGTTCGTCATCTCCCCGCAGCGGGTCATGACCAACGCGCACGTCGTCGCGGGCGCGGAGGAGGTCAGCGTCGAGTCCGGCGATGAGACCCTGCGCGCCGAGGTCGTCCTCTACGACCCCCGCACCGACCTCGCCGTGCTGCGCGTGCCCGGCCTGTCCGTCGACCCCCTGCCCTTCGCCGCGGAGGACGGCGAGAGCGGCCAGGACGGCATCGTCCTCGGCTACCCCCTCGACGGCCCGTACACCGCCGAGTCCGCCCGCATCCGCGACCGCGTCCCCCTGCGCGGCCCGGACATCTACGACTCCCCCACCCCCGTCGACCGCGACGTGTTCACCCTGCGCGCCAAGGTGCTCAGCGGAAACTCCGGCGGCCCCCTGGTCGACACCACCGGCGCCGTCCTCGGCGTCATCTTCGGCGCGGCCGTGGACGACTCCGAAACCGGCTTCGCCCTCTCCGCCGCCGAAGTCCGCGCCGAGGTCGCCGCCGCCCCCGGCCTCACCAAACCAGTCTCCACCGGCCGCTGCTCCGGCTGATCAGAGCTGTGGCCCTGACCTGATCGCTGGTTACTGGCTCTTGAGGAAGCCCGCGATGGCGGCGCTGGTGGCGGCTGGGTTTTCCTCGGTGGGGAGGTGGCCGACGCCGGGAAGTTCGTGGTGTTCGGCGGGGCCGCGGAGCCAGGGGGTCGAGGCTGTGCGGGTGTGGGGGAGGACGCAGGGGTCGTCGGCGCCGTAGAGCTGGAGGACGGGGGTGCGGATGCGGCGCTGCAGCTCCTCGGTGAAGCGCCTGCCCTCGCTGCGCAGCTGTGAGCGCACCGCCCAGCGGTAGTACTCCAGGGCGGAGTGCGCCACGCCCGGCACGAGTAGCGCCTGGCGGTACTGCGCGATCGTCTCGGTGAAGGCTGGGCCGTTGCGCCAACGTTCCCCTGACCACGCTCCGAACAGGTCGGTGAGCGTGTCCTCCTTCCGCAGCCAGTGCTCAGGGACGAACGGCAGCTGGGCCCGCAGGATGTGGCTCAACGCCCGTGCCTGGTTGCTGCCGCGTCCGCGCAGGGCGGTGCGCCTGGCCTCGCTTCGGAGGGCCAGGGGGTGCGGGGCCGACACCGCGGACACCGAGTCGACCAGGCGGGGGTGCAGGGCGGCCACGGTCCAGGCCAGCAGGCCGCCCCAGCCGTGCCCGACCAGGTGGGCGCGGGGCGCGCCGAGGGACTTGACCAGGCCGGCGACGTCACCGGCCAGGGTCCAGGCGTCGTAGCCGCGCGGGGGCTTGTCGGAGTCGCCGTAGCCGCGCAGGTCGACCGCGACCGCGCGGAAGCCCGCGTCGCCCAGCGCGGTGAGCTGGTGGCGCCAGGTCCACCAGAACTCGGCGAAGCCGTGCAGCAGCACGACCAGCGGGCCGTCGCCGGTCTCGGCCGTGTGCAGCCGGATGCCGTTGGCGTAGACGTCGCGATGCGTCCACGGTCCGTCGATGCGAACCGCGGTCGGGTCCGGGGTGCGGCTCAGCGCCTCAGGCCTGTTGCTCGTCGGACCCGCGGTGCCGCAGGACGGCCGCGGTCTCCCTGACCGAGTCGATCGTGCGCTGCGGGGCGCGGATCTTGCGGATCTTGCGGTAGCCGAGCACGCCGGTCACCACGATCACCACGGCCATGAACCCGAAGACGCTCAGGAACGACCAGGAGCGCTTCATGCCGAGGTCGGCGAGGCCCTCCGCGGCGAAGAAGAAGAAGAAGAACGTGGCGTAGAGGGAGACGGTCAGCGCGATGATGAAGAAGACGCCGCTGATCAGCGCCTTCTTGACCTCGCGGGCGACCTCGGCCTTGGCCAGCTCCACCTCGGCCCTGACCAGGGTCGACAGGTGGGCGGTGGCGTCTTTGACCAGCGCGCCGATGGAGTGATCACCCGCGGCGGCGGTCAGGTCGTCGGCCAGTGGGATGGACGGCACGGGGGGCAGGCCGTCGCGGTGTCCGTTTCCTTGCGCGCTGGTCACCTGCGTCATCGTGCCATGCCCGAATCACCGAGGCCGGTCGACCTCACCGGACGACCCGCAGGTCAGGAATCCTGGTGCGCCTTGCTGCGCTTGGCGAGCATCGCGGCGGCCAGCAGCGACGCCACCGCCGAGGCGATCAGCACGGCGGCCTTGGCCGCCTCGGCCTCGGCCGTGGGCAGCGACAGCTCGGCTATCAGCAGGCTGACGGTGAACCCGACGCCGCCGAGCATCGCCACCGCGCCCATGTCCCGCCAGCTCAGCCCCGCGGGCATCGTCGCCCACTTGAGCCGCACCGCCACCAGCGAGAACCCGATGATGCCCACGAGCTTGCCCACGACCAGCCCGATCACCACCGCGAGCCCGAGGCGCTCGGTGAACACCGCGCCCAGGGCGTTGGCGCCGATCGGGACACCCGCGGCGAACAGGGCGAACACCGGCACGGCCACGCCCGCCGACCACGGCTGCAGCCGGTGCTCCAGGCGCAGGGCGGGGGCCTCGCGCTCGTAGGGGTCCTTGCGGACGCGGGTGAGCAGGCCGAGCGCGACCCCGGCGACGGTGGCGTGGATGCCGCTGGAGTGCACCGCGACCCACACCGCGACCGCCAGCGGGACGTAGAGCCATGCCGCGGTGACCCGCTTGCGCTGCAGGAACCAGTACAGCGCGATCAGGGCCACGGCGATGCCGAAGGCCAGGATGTCGAAGCCGGTGGTGAACAGCGTGGCGATCAGCGCGATGGCGCCCAGGTCGTCGACCACGGCGAGGCTGAGCAGGAACACCCGGGCGCTGCTGGGCATGTGCCGCGCCGTGAGGGCGAGCACGCCGAGGGCGAACGCGATGTCGGTGGCCACCGGGATCGGCCACACCTGCCCGGCGTACGGCTCGCCCCAGGCGATCCCGAAGGCGAGCGCGGCGGGCACGACCATGCCGCCGAGCGCGGCGACGGCCGGCAGCAGCGCGGCCTTGAACCGGGACAGCTCACCGATGACCAGCTCGCGCTTGAGCTCCAGGCCGACGACGAAGAAGAACAGCGCGAGCAGCCCGTCCTTGGCCCAGTCGCCGACGGTCAGGTTCAGGTGCAGGAAATGCGGGCCGAACTCGGTGTCGCGAACGGCCTTGTAGGAATCGCCGATCGGGGAGTTCGCCCAGATCAGGGCGATGGCCGTGGCGGCCAGCAGGACCATGCCGCCGACGGTCTCGGTGCGCAGGTAGCGAGCGAAATCGGTGGCGGCCTTGGGGGTGCTGGAACGGCGTCGCTGTGACAAGGGCTACTCCCGGCTCGGCATACAGTTGTCCCATACGCCGACCAGACTTCCCGGCACACCTGTGTCGAAGCTTAACGTCAACCGACCGTGACGCCGAACAGAACGCCGACGTAGTACGTCACAGTCATGGCGAGCGTCCCCACGAGCAGGTTGCGCCCGACCGCCCTGCCGACGCGCGCGCTCCCCAGCCGGGCGCTGATGGTGCCGGTGAGCACGAGCCCGACGAGCACCGCCGCCACGCACGTCCACACCCGCAGCTCCACCGGCGGCAGCGCGATCGCCACCAGCGGCAGCAGCGCGCCCACCGCGAAGGCCACCAGCGACGCCCAGGCGGCCTGCCCCGGGCTGGTCAGGTTCTCCGGGTCGATCTGCAGCTCCGCGTCGGCGTGCGCGGCGAGGGCGTCCTGCTCGGACAGCTCGCGGGCGACCTGGGCGGCCAGCTCGGGGGACAGGCCCTTGCCCTCGTAGATGCCCGCCAGCTCGCGCTCCTCGGCCTCGGGCATCTCCCGCAGCTCGCGGGCCTCCTTGCGCAGCGCGGCCAGCTCGGTGTCGCGCTGCGTGCTCACCGAGGCGTACTCACCGCCCGCCATCGATAGGGCGCCCGCGACCAGCCCGGCCACGCCCGCGGCGAGGATCGCGGTGCGGTCGGTCGTGGCGCCCGCGACGCCGACGACCAGGCCCGCGGTGGAGATGAGCCCGTCGTTGGCGCCGAGCACGCCCGCGCGCAGCCAGTTCAGCTTGCTGCCCAGGGGAGTGTGGTGCGGCTCGTCCGGGTGGGTGCTCGACTGCTCACTGTCGGTTCTCACCCGGCAATTCTGACCGGGTCGACGCATCCTGTCGTTCTCGTGCGGCGAAGATGAGGTGTGCGAACCGACAGACCCATGAGCACCTGGCGTGCGCTGACCCTGATATTCCGCGTGCCCCGGCGGGGCCGCGGCTTCTGGTACAGCCTGGCGATCGACATCATCTGGCCGCTGCTGGCGCTCGGCGCCCGGCTGCGGTTCCGCGGCGAGCTGCCCAGGACCGGCGGGGTGGTGCTGGCCTCCAACCACCTCTCGTTCGCCGACCCGGTGACGGTCACCGCCTTCACCCTCGCCGCCGGGCGCATCCCGCGCTATCTGGCCAAGGCGAGCCTGTGGAAGGTCCCGGGCATCAAACAGGTGCTCAACGCGGGCGGCCACATCCCCGTGCAGCGCAACTCCGTCCACGCGCGCAGTGCGTACACGGGCGCGGTGGACGCGGTGCAGCGCGGTGAGTGCGTGGTGTTCTTCCCGGAGGCCGGTTTCTCCGACAACACCGACCACTGGCCGTCCGCGCGGGTGAAGAACGGGGTGTCGCGGGTCGCGCTGGAGACCGGCGCGCCGGTGATCCCGGTGGTGAACTGGGGCACCCACGAGCTGCTGCCCGCCACCGCGCGGTTCCCCCGGCTGATCCCGCGACGCACGGTGCACATCGTGGCCGGTCCGCCGGTGGACCTCTCCGACCTGACCGGGATCGACCGGGAGACGCTGGACGAGGCCACCAAGCGGATCATGCACGCGATCACCGACCTGCTCGCGGACCTGCGCGGGAAACAGCCACCGCTCGGCTGACGCGAAAGGGCCCCGCCACATGGCGGGGCCCTTGTCACGGGGGATCAGTCCTCCGCCGACTTCTGGTTGCTCAGGCCTTCGGTGATCAGGCTCATGACGGTGTTGTCGGCGAGGGTGGTGGTGTCGCCGATTTCGCGGTTTTCGGCGATGTCGCGGAGGAGTCGGCGCATGATTTTGCCGCTGCGGGTTTTGGGGAGTTCGTCGACGATGAGGATGTGGCGGGGTTTGGCGATGGCCCCGATTTCGTTGGCGACGTGGTTGCGCAGGGTGGTGATGTGCTGGTCGCGGTCGTGTTGGGTGGTGCCGCGGGTGATGACGAAGGCGACGATGCCTTGTCCGGTGGTGGGGTCGGTGGCGCCGACGACGGCGGCTTCGGCGACGGTGGGGTGGGAGACGAGGGCGGATTCGACTTCGGTGGTGGAGATGCGGTGGCCGCTGATGTTCATGACGTCGTCGACGCGGCCGAGGAGCCAGATGTGGCCGTCGGTGTCGTATTTGGCGCCGTCGCCGGCGAAGTAGTAGCCCTGTTCGTGGTAGCGGGTCCAGTAGGTGTCGCGGTAGCGGTCGGGGTCGCCCCAGATGCCGCGCAGCATGGAGGGCCAGGGTTCGGTGAGCACCAGGTAGCCGCCGGAGCCGTGGGCGACCTCGGTGCCGGTGTCGTCGACGACTTGGGCGCTGATCCCGGGCAGCGGGGTTTGGGCGGAGCCGGGTTTGGTGTTGGTGACGCCGGGGAGGGGGCTGATCATGATGGCGCCGGTTTCGGTTTGCCACCAGGTGTCGACGATGGGGCAGCGTTCGCCGCCGATGTGGGTGCGGTACCAGATCCACGCCTCGGGGTTGATCGGCTCACCGACCGACCCGAGGACCCGCAGGGAGGACAGGTCGTGGGCCGCCGGGTTCTCCGTTCCCCATTTCATGAAGGTGCGGATCAACGTCGGGGCGGTGTAGTAGATGGTGACGCCGTATTTGGCGATGATCTCGAAGTGGCGGCCGTGGTGGGGGGTGTTGGGGGTGCCTTCGTAGAGGACTTGGGTGGCGCCGTTGGCGAGGGGCCCGTAGACGATGTAGGAGTGGCCGGTGACCCAGCCGATGTCGGCGGTGCACCAGTAGATGTCGGTCGCGGGTTTGAGGTCGAAGACGGCGTGGTGGGTGTAGGCGGTTTGGGTGAGGTAGCCGCCGCTGGTGTGGAGGATGCCTTTGGGTTTGCCGGTGGTGCCGCTGGTGTAGAGGATGAACAGTGGGTGCTCGGCGTCGAACGCCTGCGCGGTGTGGGTGTCGGGCTGGTGGTCGATCAGGTCGTGCCACCACACGTCCCGGCCCTGGACCCAGTTGATGTCGGTGCCGGTGCGGCGCACCACCACCACGTGTTCGATGCTGGGGGTGTGGGTGGTGGCCTCGTCGGTGTTGTCTTTCATCGCCACGGCCTCACCCCGCCGGTATTGGCCGTCGGAGGTGATCAGCACCCGGGCTTGGGCGTCGTCGATGCGGGAGCGCAGGGCGGTGGGGGAGAACCCGCCGAAGACCACGCTGTGGACCAGCCCGAGCCGGGCGCAGGC